>JANQNR010000005.1 GCA_028279475.1 Rickettsiales bacterium
TTTTTCATCACCAAACCATCCACTCACGGTGCTGCATCCGGAAAGCAATAGAAGAATGCTCATCAAGCAAGCGGTATGACGCAGGGATGCAATGAACGCTACCATATGACTATTCCTGTTCATTATCCAGCGGGTCGTCATCCGGTTCAGTTGCTTCGGAGACAGATTCTTCGCTGTTAGCCGTATCAGTGGCGAGAGATGTAGCCTTCTGCCGGTCTGCCTGGAGTGTTTGGTAGGCAGATTTGAGGCGTGTCGTCAGCAATAACGTTGCGCGCTCAGTCATGGTAGGGGGTGTTTCGCTGTCCTGAGCGATTACATCATACAGCGCGGCTGCTTCCGTCAATTCGTTCTTTTCGAGATGGGCGACAGCACGTCGTTCCATATTGGTCAGGCGAAAGACATTATTCATCGATGCTGTGTCTTCTGCTGCCAGATACAATGTCAACCAATCGGCATAGGGAATGGCGCTTCCATAACGCTCATGCGCCTCGCGCGCCATGGCTTCTGCTTCCTCAGGCTTGCCAGCCATGTGTTTGAGTTTGATCTGCCATAAATCCGCCAGCATGGTCACGTTGTCTGTTTCACTGTCTGCCAGTGTTTCAAATAATTCCCGCGCCTGATAGGATTTCCCTTCTTCCACCATACGAATGGCTTCATATAGTTGCAGGGTACGCGCCTCGCGCGCCGATTCCATGCTACTCTGCCATGACACGACTGCAACGGTTGTGACCAGTATTAGCAGTGTGATGGCAACGATATAGCGGCCAAAATGATTGAAGAACCCCTGCACACGATCGCGCCGCATTGCCTCATCCACTTCCCGTATTAGGCCGTCATCATTCATGTGCTCTCATCTACTCCCATTCAATCGTGCCGGGCGGTTTACTGGTGATGTCATACACCACGCGGTTAATGCCTTCAACCTCGTTGATGATGCGGTTAGCGACCGCTGCTAGAAACGTGTGGTCGAAATGGTAGTAATCGGCGGTCATGCCATCGGTCGAGGTGACAGCTCGCAAGCCACAGACATAGTCATAGGTGCGGTTGTCACCCATCACACCGACGGTACGAACCGGCAGCAGGACGGCAAAGGCTTGCCAGATGGCATCATACAGCCCGGCATTGCGAATTTCTTCAATGTAGATGGCATCGGCACGCTGCAGCATGGTGACTTTTTCTGCTGACACGGTGCCCGGAATACGAATCGCCAGTCCCGGACCGGGAAAGGGATGACGCATGACCATGGCTTCCGGTAATCCTAGTTCTAATCCTAGTTGACGTACTTCATCCTTGAATAATTCGCGCAGCGGTTCCACCAGCTTCAGCTTCATCCGTTCCGGCAGCCCACCCACATTGTGGTGCGATTTGATAGTGACGCTAGGCCCTCCGTGAAATGAGACGGACTCAATCACGTCCGGATAGAGCGTTCCCTGCGCCAGAAAATCTGCATTCTGCACTTTCTCGGCTTCCTGCTCGAACAGCTCAATGAAGGTATTGCCGATAATTTTGCGTTTTTGTTCCGGATCGTCGATGCCTTTAAGGCGTTCATAATACAGATCGGCGGCGTCTACCTTGATGAATCGCGCACCGATGGTCTCAGTAAACATGGTTTCCACCTGCTCGGCTTCCTGGTAGCGCAGCAGTCCGGTATCGACGAAGATACAGGTGAGTTGATCGCCGATGGCTTCGTGCAGCAGCGCAGCGACCACGGATGAATCCACGCCACCACTGACCGCCGCGATCACATGGCCATCCCCTACCTGAGCACGGATTGCCTCGGTTGCCTGTTCTTTGAACGAGGCCATGCTCCAATCATTGCCGCATCCGCAGATCCGGTGGGCAAAATTAGCCAGCAGGCGTGCCCCGTCGGGCGTGTGCACGACTTCGGGATGAAACTGCACGCCGTAATAGTGACGAGCTTCATCGGCGACGGCAGCAAACGGTGCAGAATCCGTATGGGCGATGACCTCAAAACCATCCGGGATGGTATCGACTCGGTCGCCGTGGCTCATCCAGACCTGATGCGATTCACCGGGCTGCCAGATGCCGTCAAACAGTGGGGACGGTTGGTCGATGGTAATAAAGGCGCGTCCGAATTCCCGGTGGGTGGATTTGACGACGCTACCGCCAAGGCTCTGGCAAAGCGCCTGCATGCCGTAGCAAATGCCAAGTATCGGAACACCGCCGGCCAGTATTTCCTCCGGCAGAGTGGGCGCATAGGCTTCATGGACGGAGGCGGGGCCGCCGGAGAGAATGATACCGGCTGGCTTTAAGCGCGTTAGCGCGTTGGCCGCCTGCTGGAATGGCGCCACTTCACTATAGACCCCGGCCTCACGGACGCGCCGGGCGATCAACTGGGTTACCTGGGAGCCGAAATCAATAATAAGAATCGTATCTGACATTGAATTTCTGTTTAATAGATGGGAGAACAAACGGCAAGGATAGATATAGTCGTGGATAGCGGCACGTGATGTCGTGGTTTTTCAGTTGACTTTAGGTACAGGAATCGTGATAGTACCGGCTCCGTAAAGGATGCATGGCATCCAATGCATGTGGCCCCTTCGTCTAGTGGTTAGGACATCGCCCTTTCACGGCGGCAACACGGGTTCGAATCCCGTAGGGGTCACCATTTCTCTTAAAATCGAACTCTCGGATATTGTTCTTTGGTTGTTCGAACTTCGTTCGAATGGGATCACCAGGACCACAGGACGAGTGCGTCCAAACCAATCCTAAAATACTAGATTTTCTGCAGTTCTTAGGCTAAACTGAGTCCAAGGACGTACAAACAAATATCACTGCATCCAGAAAAAATATTGGTCTTTTTTGTTGATTCTTCCGAAATAACGACCAAGAGAACCAACAAATGAAGCTTACTAATACCCAATGCAAAAACGCTATATATAACCCAGACGGCAAAGCTTAATAACTCGTGACCGCACGCTCTAGGCAGTATGCCTTCTATCCATGAACTCCCTGATGTCATCAAACGCCTCTTTGATATGCGCAAGCATTACACGTTTACGCTGCTCGGAGCATGTGCTGTCTTCTTCCGCCTTTTTACAATAGTCAGACAATACTACTGCGCCCAGATTTACGGCTGACCCTTTCATACGGTGCGCTGATCGCTTCCATGCCTCATGGTCATTCTCCAGTATATATGATTCCATTTCCTGAATATTCGTTGCGCCATGTGCAAGAAAAAGTGCTAGCAACTCTTTCTCTTCATCCATATCACCATTGGTAAATATGTGTAGTTGATTCAATTCAACCGGAGAAACGTTCTTCTTATCCAATGCTTTTTCTACTATACTAGAACTTATATCCATTGGATTTTCTACCTTTCCTATCCAGCGTTTGAGCACCATAGTGAGAGCCTCAGCTTTGACAGGTTTGCTGAGATAATCATCCATTCCCGCTTTGAGGCATTTCTCACGATCGCCCACCATCGCATTTGCAGTTAACGCAATAACAGGCAGTCTTTCAGCGCCATTAGCGGTTTCCATATCACGAAGCTGCTGCGTGGTCTGATACCCGTCCATCTGCGGCATCTGGCAATCCATCAGCACAATATCATACTGTTTCTTGGCAATCATTGTGAGAGCATCCTGACCATTATCGGCACTATCGATATGGGAGAAACCTAGCTTCATCAGCAGCTTTCTTACAAACATCTGATTGATAGGATGATCATCAACGGCCAGTATGTTTATATCTTTGGGTAGGTCTATAGCATCGGAGCTGCACAATGTTTCTTTAAAGAGATTGACGGGCTCTGTATTTGGTGGTGCCATTTCTAATGGCAGGGTAAACCAGAATGTCGATCCTTTACCTTGTATGCTTTCAACACCAATCTCGCCACCCATCAGGCCTGCAAGTTGTTGGCATATGGCTAATCCCAACCCAGTTCCTCCAAATTTACGGGTGACAGACATATCTGCCTGCTCAAATTTCTCAAAAATAGCAGCGCGCTTGTCTTCGGGAATTCCAATGCCAGTATCCTGCACCGCGAAGTGGAGATACTCCGTTCCGTGCATATTGGTTGTTTTGGCAATAATGGTAATGCTGCCTGCGTCAGTGAACTTTAGTGCGTTATTGATAAGGTTTCGTAGGATTTGTTGCACCTTGACCAGATCTCCCATGACAATATCGGGCAGGTCATATAATTCTTCGCGCAATGATAATTGTTGCTGTGCCGCTTCCGGTGCAAAAAGCTGCATAACCTCACGTACTGCAATACTTACATCAAATGATACTCTCTCTACTTCCAGCTCTCCTGCCTCAATTTTTGAGATATCAAGTATGTCATTCAAAATAGAGAGCAGATTTTTTCCTGAATGATAGATAACATTTGTGTTTTCCTGCTGCTCTTCATTAAGAGGGCTATCTATCAGCATTTCGCATAACCCCAGAATAGCATTCATAGGTGTACGCAATTCATGGCTCATATTTGCCAGAAACTCACTTTTGGCCTGATTAGCTGACTCAGCTTTCTCTTTTGCAGCTAGCAATTCCTCCTCAGTTTTCTTACGTGCGGTAATATCTCGCTCAATCGCTGCAAAATTCGTGATCGTACCTGCAGAATCACGTATGGGAACAATGCTGATATCAAGCCAGTATTCACTGCCTTCTTTGGCGTAATTTACCAGTTCACCGGCAAAAGCAGTGCCGTTTTCAAGGCAGTGACGCAATCTGTCTAATACCTCTCTATCTGTACGCTTCCCTTGCAACATACGCGGCGTTTGCCCAAGAATTTCGTGCGGCTCATAGCCGGTAATCTCCGACACGGCCGGGTTAGCATATATGATAACAGGACCATTATTTATGTCATCTGCGCTAGTAATAAGCACGCCATCTTTGGCGCTTTGCACAACCTGATCAAGTAACAATGCTTCATCTTTTAATGCTTTGGCAGACTCCAGCTGTTCCTGCAATTCTGCCATGGTTGCTTGTGAGCGCATATTGGCCATTTTGATCGCCTGGGCATTGCGTTCATGTTCGGTTATATCTTCACACAATGTAGTGATCCCACCATCAGCCATCCAGCGATGTTCTATACGTATCCAAACTTGCCCGATACCCTGCGTTGCGGATTTTTTTAACGTATAGGTATGGTATTGTTTGGTTATTGATAATACACCCAGCGACACAGCAAGTTGCTGCATCTCAGATGGTGAAAGTAGTGCGTTGCTCCCAATATCAATAGCGGTACATTTTTTACCAAGAATGGACGCGATATTGTCACGTCCCGTCATTTCTGCGAAGGCTTTATTGCACCCACGCACAACCAGCTCACTATCGACCCAGAATAGCCCTTGTGGCAGACTCTCTATGATGGATGACAGGGAAGCATGATCATGGTGCATATTACGTTTTATGTTAAGGCGTTAAGCAATTTCACCTTTGCATAATACGTCGTCGCGCGTACCTGCAACCACAGCAATCGCTTCATCAATAAGGGGCCGCTCTACTCCCAGTTCCTGCATTGCCGCCACAAGATGATCGGCAACAGCATCAAAATGTTCGTCCGATAGGCCTTTTTCACGTACAAGGTGACGGTGGGCGTTACGCAACCCTGATCCTGTATAATTATGTGGCCCACCTAAGGCCATTACAATAAATGCTGTTTGACTCCGGCGTAAAACATCCATATCCGTTTCTTCAAAAAACGGAATTAACCGTTCGTCCTCAAGAATCTTTTCATATAGCTTTACAACCGTTGCCCTCACAGCATCTTTGCCACCGATACGCTGATAAATACTAGGTTGTTCGCTCATGATAGTCCCCCTTATCAGTGAAATACAATATGAGTTATTTCGCTACTAATCTCTACTTCATAGCACAATCTAAGATTGTTAGATGGTTATGGCAATAAGTTGTAGATTGATAATCTATTCACCAATAGATTTTTTGTTCTGATGTGACAGAATCATATGTCACGTATATTTAGGAAAGTAGCGGTGAATGGTGGAAGGGCTGATACCTAATGCTTTGGCTGCATGAACAATATTCTGGTTTGACGCGTGCAGCGCACATTGTACCGCTTCTTTCTTGATTTCATCCAGTGACTTGATATGTCCGCTAGCGTTATGCAAAGCAATTGAGGAAACCTCTTCATGATGCATAGGCCAAACGGTAGAGTCGGGCAGTGTTCTTCTGGTAGCGTTATCAGGTAACTGGATGTCCTGCATCGTGATTACATTACCGTCGCACATCAAAACAGCGCGGTAGAGCATGTTTTCCAGTTCGCGGACATTGCCTGGCCAGTGATGTGTTGTTAGCCATAGCATCGCATCGTCATTGATGCCACGAATAGTCTTTTTCTCCGCTTCGGTAAAGCATTCCAGAAAGTGTTTACACAGATCAACAATATCCCCCGTACGTTCCCGCAGCGGCGGAAGGTGTAATGGGAACACATTAAGGCGATAGAATAAATCTTCACGAAAATGCTGCTTTTGCACTTCCTCCTGCAAAGATCGGTTTGTAGCAGCAATGATACGAACATTCACCGCTACAGATACGCCTGCTCCTACAGGCTCTACTTCTTTCTGTTGCAAAACGCGTAGCAGTGCTACTTGTGCTGCAAGCGGTAACTCGCCGACTTCATCTAAAAATAATGTGCCGCCATCCGCCTCACGGAACTTACCTTTGGCGTCGGCAATAGCACCAGTAAAAGCGCCTTTTTTATGACCAAATAAAGTGCTTTCCACCAACTCTTTCGGGATAGCTCCACAGTTTACCGCAATGAAAGGCTGTGAATGCCTGTTGCTATGCGTATGAATGGCGCGGGCGATCACTTCTTTCCCTGTACCGCTCTCGCCTGTGATAAGTGTCGGAATATCCGAATCGGCTGCACGACGCGCCAGCTTGATACTATCGGACAATCCACTATGATGTCCAATGATCTGCTCAAACCTGCCAGCTGTGTTCTGCCCTCGTAATACCCGCACTTCCTGTTCCAGATCATGAAGGCGCAATGCATTATCCAATGACACTTTTAACCGTGCCGGTTCTACCGGTTTACGCAGAAAATCTACGGCTCCAAGCTGCATGACTTCAATCGCGTCATCCATGTCTTCACTGGCTGTTAGAATAATGACTGGAATGTCCGGATAACGTTCTTTGATACGAGGTAAGACCGTTTTGCCGTCCATATCCGGCATAAAGAGATCAAGCATGATCGCGTCAACAGGCCGCTCTGGCTGCTTAAGCCAATACAGCGCTTCGGCACCACTGCCAGCACAACTCACTTGATACCCTAAATGGCTTGTGAGCAGCTTTGTATAGAGTACGCGCTGCATGTGATCATCTTCAACCAGCAATATATGGTGCGAGTGCATACAGACATACTATCAAGCACATCTGAATATTCTCTTAAAATGCGATACTCTATTATTTCGCCAGACCTATTTTGAGGTGCATAGTAATTACATCAAATGCAATGCAATAATATAATTATATATCAATAGGATAATATGATACTCAATTTGGCACACCCCCTGCACTTACTAGATTAATTATCAATCTAGGAGTATGCAATGCGAAGGATACGTAAAGGAAGTGAGGTGGCATTACGGGATATGCTATCAGCCATTGAACAAAATACGGTGTCATGGCGCGCGATCTGCCTCCATATTGCCGACCTGACGGAATCAGAACGTCAGGAAGCGAAACAGATCTCTCATAATATTTTGGAAGCGCAGTTGGATATGGAAGATACCACTATGTTCGACTGCGAAGATGATGATGTTATCACCGTATGCAGAGGAGTTAGCGCTAAGGTGCTGTTGTCGTTATGCGAGCAGCTCAACTATCTCTTTTCATCAGACGAGCATACAGGTGAACAACGTGTTGTATTGCTGGATTTAAGCGTAGAGCTGGAGACGTTGCGTTCGCTCGTGGATAGTAGGATAGAGACGATTATTGTGCGGAACAAGGCGGCACAGGAAGAAAAAGATAAAACGTCTGTTGAACACAACGAAAATACTCCGCCCGAAGAACATCTCACACGCCATGAATTCACCATCTTGATTGTAGAAGATGATCCCATGTCACTGCGAATGGTTACGAATTTGTTGCAAAAAGAGTATCACGTCATCGCTGCGGGCACGGGAGAAGAAGCGCTCGGTATGTATGGATTACACCGTCCTGATCTGGTGTTTCTGGATATTGGATTGCCCGATATGGAAGGACATGAGGTGCTTGAATCTATGCGCGATCGTGACCCTGAAGCGCACGTCATCATGTTGAGCGGCAATAGCTTTAAAGATGCCATCATGAAAGCGATGAAGCTTGGTGCTAAAGGGTTTGTCGGCAAGCCATTTTGTCAGGAAAAGCTCAAGAGCTATATCACCAACAGCCCGAATTACAGCTATTATTTCGAGGGAGGAGAGGCATGAAACTGATTCACCACGCGGTAGAAGCCCAGTACCATTTAGCATCCATCATGAGCATGTTGCATAATCGTGTGAGCATATCAGAAGCTTTTTATGTCGCCGTGTTGACGCCGGATGCAACAGAGAAACAGCTATTAAATGCGGCGGCATTAGAGCATATCGGAGAAGTCGTGCTTTCAGCATTCGATGCTGATGATAATGATGCGTCCATTGTATTGGCTAGCCCACGCCATCTCATTCTATCTTATCGGGTGGAGGCGGAGATATGTCCTGAGTCACTGATGGATATGATTAACCGCTCGCCATCGCCTCATATTCCATGGTTAGAGGGCATGCTCTTTCATCTGCCTGAACATGCCTGTGAATTGGAATCCTATATGCAGGAGGTTATTTGGCCTGGCGACAGACCAGGCATGAATCCACACAAAGAGGACATCATGGAACGGTTGGTTCCGCACATGGCAGATGCGCTGAGTGCATGGAAAAGCAATCGTGAGGGGCGTGAAGGACGCAGTAAACCGCATCTGATGCTGGTTGAAGATGACGCATTTACTCGCACGATTGTGTCACGCTCACTAAGGGATGATTACCCGTTAACAAGCGCCTGTAACGGTGCAGAAGCACTGGAAAAACAATGCATCTGGATGCCGGATATTGTCTTTTTGGATTTAGGGCTGCCGGATGTGGATGGCTTTGCGCTTCTGCGCCAGATTACCATGATCGACCCCTATGTGATGGTCATCATTTTTAGCGGGCAGAGCTTTCTTGATCATCGGTTGCGTGCCTTGCATGAGGGGGCAAAGGGCTTCCTGCCAAAGCCTTTCGATCGCCATGCATTTGACCATTACATTGCGCACTGGCAACGCCATCATCAACCGCAACTATCATTGCTGTAATACATTTTTAAGGAGGATTATATGAACCGTTACATATTATTGCCGTACTTGGTAGCATCTGGCCTGCTGGCATTTGCACAACCTACCAGCGCTGAAACATTCAGCACCCAGCAAGAAATTGAGGCGCTTAAAGGACGGCTGCATGCATTGGAAGCACGGCAGGAAAAAAAAGCGGCCATTACCTTTGCGCCTGGACCAAAAATTACCTCAGCAGATGGACGCACATCCTTGCAGTTAGATGGGTTTGTACAGGCAGATGCCAGTTTTTATACACAGGATGATGTTGGTCGCGCTGATTCTACGACTATCAGACGTGCACGCATAGGTGTGAAGGGCACGATTGAGGAGGCATGGAACTACCGCCTACTGCTAGAATTTGGCGATGTGAATGCAACATTAGTTGATGCGTTTATTGCCTATAAGGGGCTGGAGAATACGACGCTGACAGTCGGACAATTCCGTGAACCCTTTAGTCTGGAACAGCTCACACCTGCGAAGTACTGGACGTTCACTGAGAAGGCAGCGGCTAAAGCGTTGAGTCCCACACGAAGCATTGGTGTGGCAGGTAGCTATGCAGGTGATAACTGGACAGCCACAGCGGGTCTATTTGGTGAAAATGTCAATAGTAAGCGTTCCGTCAATGAAGGCTGGGCACTGACTGGACGTACCACATATGTCCCATGGTATGCCAAAAACGAGGTGCTGCATCTTGGGCTGGCAGCGACACATCGCCAAATCGGAGGAGATCAGACATTCAAACTGAAAGCTCCGGACGAGAATGGCATTACTTCGGTAAAGTCATTGGATTTGAGCGCATTTGCTGACGCTGATGATACCACGGCCTACGGTGCTGAAGTGCTAGGTATCTATGGCCCTTATTCGGTACAAGCCGAATATATCCGGCGCGATATTACACTCGCGGGCGGTGACGTGTCACTAAATGGCTGGTATGTTCAGGGGTCATGGTTCCTGACAGGCGAGTCACGCAATTATAAACGCAAAAAAGGAGCAATAGGGCGTACGAAAATTCTCAATCCTTTGACACCTGAGATGGATGGATTGGGAGCATTTGAATTGGCGGCACGCTACAGTGAACTGGATTTGAATGATGGCTCGGTAGCACGTGGCAAGCTGGAAAACATCACTACGGGGCTCAACTGGTATCCGAATGACTATACCAAACTGATGCTGGATTACGGCATTACTACAACGGATGAGCATGCCAAGCTGCCGGATGATGAAGCACAGGTTGTCATGGTTCGTGCGCAGTTTGAATTTTAAGAGGAAGGCACATTATGAAATATCTAATAAACAATACTATGCATATATTGTCATCACGCTGGCACAGGCCGGAGTCCATTTCCGGTATGACGTGGGTCGTCATCACCGCACTACTTATAAGCAGCACTGCCTATGCCAGCGAGATGTCACCAACAGACAATGCACCACGTGAATGCAGTGTTGGCATTGTTCCTCAATTTGAACAACGCCGCTTATTCACTGTCTGGCGTCCTATTATGGAAAAGCTCTCCGCAAGCACCCATTGCACATTCACCCTGATTGGCAGCAGTAATATCAGCGAGTTTGAAGAGGTGTTTCTGAATGGAGGCTATGATTTCGTTTATTTTAATCCCTACCATGCTGTTATGGCATACAAAGCACAGGGTTATGTGCCACTGGTGCGTTCAGGTGCCAAAAAGCTCAAAGGCATTTTAGTCGTACCCAAAGACAGCCCTATTATGGATGTTGCGAAGCTGGATGGACAAACATTAGCTTTCCCGTCACCTAATGCGTTGGGGGCATCACTTATGATGCGCGCTGAACTGGCAACGGATCATGGGCTAAACATCACCCCGCTCTATGTCAAAACCCATAGCTCCACCTATCTGCATGTCGCCAAAGGACTCAATGCAGCTGGCGGTGGCGTAATGCGTACCTTTAAAGAGCAACCGGATCATATACGTGAGCGCCTACGTGTGCTCTACACCACCAAAGAGGTCTATGCTCACCCATTTGCGGTGCATCCACGTATTCCAGAAGCTTTGCAGCAGCAGGTGCAGCAGGCATGGCTGGCACTAGCAAAAGAAGAGCCTGCTTTATTTGATGCTATTCCGATGCAGAACTCTGTTGCTACCAGTCTCAAGGACTATAAGCCACTGATGGATATGGGGCTGGAAGCCTTTGTAGGGAAATAATTCGTATGGGATTACGCCTGAAAATATTTTTGCCGCTGGCAGCGCTGATCTTAGGACTCTGCGCCTATGGATGGTGGGTATGGCTGCCAACCTCTATCGCCTATTCTGCAAAACTGGCGAATGCACAACAGGCGCGCACACTGGGAAGCGTGGCAGAAGGTGTGGTGCCACTGATGTTGGAGAACCAACTTGCCAATATCTACGATAATCTGGATAAGGTACGCGAGGCAAATCCGGACTGGGTACAGCTTGTCCTGCTAGATAGTAATCAGCAACATCTCTATCCGTTTGATGCTGAAGCGCTAATGCCAACGTCTGATACGCATTATCATATTCGCCAGCCTGTTGTCGCAGATGTAGTGATTGGCGAGATAATAGCTGTCTATGATTTCTCACAAGCAGCCGATGATATTCGCACGCAGGGTACGCAACTATTGTTGCTCATGCTGGCTGGTCTGGTGCTGGTTGGAGTGATGTTAGGCGGTGTGATGCATCTGTTCGTTCTTCGTCCTGTGCATCTGCTGGCTACAGCATCTAATGCCTTGTCAGAAGGAGACTATGATACGGCCTTGCCTAATACACGGCCGGATGAAATCGGTACACTCGTTACCAGCTTTGCCAATATGCGCCAAACCATTCAAGAATCGCAAGCCTCTTTGGCGGAAAATAATAAGCAACTCCTCAAAGAGAAGGAGCGCGCCGAGGCGGCAAATCTAGCCAAAAGTGATTTTCTGGCCAATATGAGCCATGAATTGCGCACGCCAATGAACGGGATTATTGGTCTCAGCCAGATGTTACTAGATACCTCGCTCAATGAAGAACAAAGCGAGTCTATTCGTGCGGTGTATCGCTCCAGTGAAGGGTTGCTCTTGTTGCTTAATGATCTGCTTGATTTCTCCAAAATCGAAGCCGATGAGCTGACGCTAGAGGATATACCCTTCAATATGCATCGCACACTTAAAGAATGTCTAGATTTGCTGGAGCCACTTGCGACTCGCAAGCAAGTTCGCCTGGACTATCAATATAGTCCGGTGGCTCCCAATCATATTATTGGTGATTCGGCACGTATCCGTCAGATTGTGACTAACCTTGTCGGTAACGCAATTAAATTCACCGATGAAGGGTTTGTAAAGCTGGATATCTCAGCGCAGCGTCATAACGAACATCAGGCGACTATCTCTTTTCGTATTGATGATACAGGCATTGGTATTCCTCCTGAGCATACGCATCATATCTTTGAGAAATTTACACAGGCCAATACTTCTACCGCACGCAAATATGGTGGCACTGGTCTGGGGCTTGCCATCTGCAAAAAGCTGGTGGGACTGATGGGCGGTGAAATCGGGGTAGATAGCGTGTCGGGCCGAGGTTCCAGTTTTTGGTTTACCCTGCCTGTCACCCTGCCTGACAGTGAAACCATTGACTATTTGAAGGAACAGCAGACGGCAACCACAACGTTAAAACAGGGTGCATTGCCAGCGCCTATATTAAATAAGCGCCTGATCGTGATTGATGACCATCCGATCAATCTGTTATTCGCCAAAAAGCTGCTAGTGAAGTTAGGGTTTGAGTATATTGATACCGCTCATAATGGCAAGTTGGCACTCGAAATGATAAACCAAAATCAGTACGATATGATTATTACCGACTGCCAGATGCCTGAAATGGATGGCTATGAGGTCAGCCGCCATATTCGCGAGCGTGAAGCAGGTACGGATAAGCGCATTCCAATTGCTGCCATGACAGCCAATGCCATGGTAGGAGATCGTGACAAATGCCTTGAAGCCGGGATGGATGACTATCTCAGCAAGCCGATTAACACCGACAAGCTCACAGATGTACTGCTACGATGGCTCTCAGATACGGAAACTGATAGAGTATTGCCTACTGAGGGAGAGTCGGATGAAAATTCAGCCGATAATGACAATAATACACTGCCTGTGGATGAAGAGCATCTCAGCCTGATGATTGGCGATGATCCGGAGGAACGGGCTGAGATTATTGATATGTTTCTAGAGTTATCTGAGGAAGGGCTGAATCAACTGCACACACTAACAGGAAGCCATACAGTAGAAGACTGGAAGAAAACTACCCACCGCCTCAAAGGCTCCGCAGCCAATTTCGGTGCTACTCGTATGTCAGAACATTGCAAAAAAGCCGAACTAGACTATGAGGCAGAACCACACATAAAACAGCAATTACTGAATGACATCACTTCTTCTTTCAACGAAGTCAAAGGATATTTAAAGCAAGTCTCCTAAATATAACCGACTTCTGAATTATACCTGACGGAACAAGCATATTATCCTATCCCAAACACATAGCGAACAAGCGTCGCGGTGAAGAGCACCGTAAGCGATATAGCGACTATATTAAGCAGGATACCCGCTTTTACCATGTGTGCGATACGTATGTGACCACTGGAGAAAACGATCGCATTCGGTGGTGTCGACATAGGAAGCATGAAGGCACATGAGGCGGCCAAGGTGGCAGGTATAGCGAAAAGCAATGGATCTTTTCCCAATTCTAAGCTCATTCCTCCTAAAATGGGTAGTAATACAGAAATGAGTGCCACGTTGCTCATCAGCTCGGTCATTAACAGTGCCACGAGTGCGACGCCGGCAATCAAAACGATGGTGCCATATAGGGATAACCCGGATAGATGTTCGCCTATCATCTGGACAAGCCCTGTATTACTCATGGCTGCGGCAATACTCAGCCCTCCACCAAAAAGCAGTAAGATGCCCCATGGCAGTTTTGCCATATCATCCCACACAAGCACACGGCTTTTACCGGTTGGTAGTATGAATAATGTAACCGCTGCCGCAATAGCAATGCCGGTATCACTGATAGAGAACGGTAGCGTACGTTTAAACATCCAAAGGAAAGCAGTGAGGATAAAGACCATCAGCACGGATATTTCGCCATGCGTCATCTTGCCAAGTTTCTTCCATTCTGATGCGATGATGTCATCCGCATGGTGTAGGTGCCCAAGCCGATTAGGATAGATGAGTTTGGTGAGCAGAGCCCAACACGCGATTAACATCACCAGGGCAAAGGGAAGGCCGATTTGCATCCAGGAGATAAAATCAATCTGGACGTTGAACGTTTCCTGCATAAATCCTGCCAGCACCGCATTGGGCGGTGTGCCTATTAATGTGGCGGTGCCACCGATATTCGCCGCATAGGCGACGCCGAGCATCAGGGCTAGTGCAAAGTATCTTTCATTTTTAGATGCTGTATCACTGGTGGTCAGCGCTAGTACGGAAGCAGCGATTGGCAGCATCATGACGGTGGTTGCCGTATTACTCATCCACATACTCAAAAACGCTGTCGCTAACATGAATCCTGCAATAATGCCATCCGCATGGGTGCCTGTTTTACGCAAGATGGCGATGGAAATGCGCTTATGCAGCTGCCACTTTTCCATGGCCAGGGCAATGACAAACCCTCCAAAGAATAGAAAGACAATAGGATGCCCATAGGATTGCGTGGTTTCCTTAATCGTCATGATATCGAGTAAAGGGAATAAAATAATGGGTAACGTAGCGGTTGCAGGAATGGGGATCGCTTCTGAAATCCACCATGTGAGCATCAATAGAATGACAGCAAGTGTATGCCATGCCTGTTCATTCAACGTCTCAGGACGGGGCATGATGAGCATCATGGCAAAAAACAGTATGCCTGTGACTAAGCCAATTCTTTTAACGCTATCTTCTTTCATCCATACTCTTGTTGTACGTTCTTATCATCAGAAAAAAATATATCTAAAAGATATGCATATTCCCAGTCCTGATCGGGTGATGAACGTTTTATCACCATTATAGCAGTTCCAAATAATTTTTAGTGTCTGGAAATTATGCGGGAGAAACTGCTATAAATTATATGGTTATCGTTATTTTATCCAAATAAAAAACTGTGCAGTTTTTATTTGGAAGGACTATATAGTGATACATACTGTGCCACAAACTATGTATGTGCGCTTAAAGCGATGAAGTGATCAAACAGGGAGACATCTACATGAATAGTCAAAGCACCGATTTCAGCGATCCCTATCTGCGTGAGGGACAAACCTTTCCTACCTTGAGCCATGAGCAGATCAGACGTGCTGAAGTTTTTGGTGCAGTTGAGTCACTATCCAAGGGCACTATCCTGTTTGAGCGCGGTGAGCGGGCGGTGGATTTCTTTATCGTTAAACAAGGCACGATCGAAATTTATGCCCACCGGCGTGATGGCGGAGATGACATTATTCATACCCATAAGGCCTGCCAGTTCACCGGCGAAGTTGATTTGTTCAATCACCGCCAGATTTTGGTCGGTGGACGCATGGGAGAAGAGGGAAAGGTTGTGCGTATCAATCGGGAGAGTTTCCGCAAACTTCTGTCTGCTGAACCCGACATTGGTGAAGTGATCATCCGTGCCTTTATTTTACGTCGCACGGCTCTCATTAAGCATAAGCAAGGAGGTGTCACACTACTGAGCATGGGACAGAACGCTGACAGCGTACGGATTTCACGTTTCATTCGGCGCAATGGTTATCCGCTTGAAGAAATGGATTGTAGTCTGGAGGTGTGCGATGAAACACTGGAGAATCTCGAATTGGATAAAACCCAACTTCCCGCCGTACATCTGCATTTAGATGAGCGCGTGCTGACGAACCCCACAAATTATGAGCTGGCGGAAGCGCTCGGGCTGCGAGAGCCCATTGATACCGGGCATGTGTTTGATGTAGCGATTGTAGGTGGTGGTCCGGCAGGTCTCTCAGCAGCCACCTATGCCGCTTCTGAAGGTCTCAACACTATTTTGCTGGAAGCGGAAGCACCAGGCGGTCAGGCGAGTACCAGTTCAAAGATTGAAAACTATTTGGGATTCCCCACCGGTATTTCCGGGCAGGCATTGGCGGGTAGGGCGCAGATGCAGGCCATGAAATTCGGTGCTACCATTGCGCTTCCCCATAAGGTCGTTAATATCGATGGTATCGGGCGCCGCCCGTATTGTTTGCAACTCTGTGACAAGGATTGCCATTCCATGACGGTGCAATCAAAAACCGTCGTTGTGGCCACCGGTGCCTCTTATCGTCGTCTGGATTTGGAGAACGCACGTGCATATGATAATGAGGGGTGCTATTACGCGGCCACTAATATGGAAGGTGAGCTGTGTCGCGGTGAAGAAATTATTGTTGTCGGAGGAGGAAATTCGGCGGGTCAGGCAGCAGTGTATTTGGCGTCGCAGGCAAAACATGTGCACTTGCTTATTCGCCGTGATTCTTTGGATGCGACGATGTCAAATTATCTGATTCGCCGCATCCATTCCGGTGATAAAATTACGCTGCATACGGAAGTCGAGATTACCGGTCTGCGCGGTGAACCTCACTTAGAAGAGGTGACCTGGACGCACCGCAAAACAGGCGACGTCACTACCAAACCAATTCGCCGTGTATTCCTGATGATTGGGGCAACCCCCAACACTGAGTGGCTACATGGTTGCGTGGAGTTGGATGCAAAGGGATTTATTCATACCGGCCTGCAGGTGAACGATCACCGTAGTTTTGTGGAAGGAGATGCACCGATGATGCTGGAAAGCAGTCAGCCGGGTATTTTTGCCGTCGGTGATGTGCGTGCTGGTTCAATCAAACGTGTTGCTTCAGCAGTGGGCGAGGGTTCCATGGCCATCAGTCATGTGCATCAGCGATTGGCCGAAATGATCGTTGAGAACAATAAGCAAGTCGCTTAAGTGTTTTTATAGCCGATTCGTTTCAATCGGGAATCGAAACGCTATTTCCCGAAATTTTCAGGCTGCGGCAATATCTGGTAACTGTCAAACGTTTCACGTTGTTGTGCTGAGGAGGTCGCCACTGGTTGACACGTTACCTGCATGGCTTCCGGTGCGATGGATGCCTGCCCCAGTACGGCTTGATAACCGGTAGGGCAATGGCAGATAAATTGCTCGTCACATACTGCGACCGGCAGCTTGCTTTCCTGGGAAATGACAAACTGGTAGCGCACGTTCGGCGGTGTGACGTCGTGCACACCAATCTGTAAAACCATCAGCGCTGATGCAAGTATGATGGACATGAACACTCCTTTTGCATTTGTTCTATTTTCGTAGAGAACAACTCTTTATAACACTTCTCAGTCATTTCTACACAAAAATTTTGGCAGAAACGATGATCAACCGGATCGTATCATTATGGCGTTACTTTGCTGCCGGGGCAATGATCATGATCATCTGGCGGCCTTCTAGCTTCGGTGCATGCTCCACTTTGATGGTATCGCCCAGTTCCTCGCGAATTTCATTTAACAGTTTGAGTCCCAGCTCCTGATGTGACATCTCCCGGCCACGGAAGCGTAGCGTCACTTTTACCTTGTCTCCGGCATCCAAGAATTTACGGACATTGCGCATTTTGACATCCAGATCGTGCCGATCGATCGTGGGGCGTACCTTGACCTCTTTGATATGGATGACTTTCTGCTTTTTACGTGCCTCGTTGGCGCGTTTTTGCTGCATGTATTTGTATTTACCGTAATCCAGCACCTTGCACACAGGAGGCTCGGCATTGGGAGATACTTCCACCAAGTCCAGCCCGGCGGATTTTGCCAGGTTTAACCCTTCTTCCAGACTCACGACGCCGACCATGTCGCCATCCGCGTTGATCACTCGAATTTTAGGCGCGCGTATGTTTTTGTTGATACGCGGCTCTTTGCTATTAGCGCTCATAAGCTACAAACAATCTCATAAAATATCATACTCCCAAACGGATTAAGTGGTAATCGTAGCGCCAGACGCTTAACATTTAATTAAGCGAAGCGCAAGGCTGAAATGTCTTGGCACCTCAAGATCATGACATTAAAACAGCGCTCGCCATCGTATGCAAAATGCGGTAATAGTCTGATTCTGATGCAGGATAATACACAGAATCAGGCAACCGATGCAACGATTGACGTGCAGGAAGTCGCAGAGCACGCGGTAGAGGTGGCGGAGCCTCGCCGTCGTGCAGGGCGCGTCTCCCGCTATCTGTTGCGCCCGCTCTTCTGGATTGCCAGCCTTGGAGTGACAGGGGTGGCCGTAGGTGCCGTGGCGGTGCTGGCAATATTTCACATTTACAGCAAAGATTTGCCGGATAGTGGCAGTCTGGCCGATTATCAGCCAGCAGGGATGACGCGACTGTATGCCAATGATGGTTCGTTGCTGGCAGAGTATGCCACCGAGCGGCGTATTTTCGTGCCGTTTGAAGAAATTCCACGCCATGTGATTCAGGCGTTTATCGCTGCGGAAGACCAGAATTTTTATCAGCATCGTGGTATTGATCCCAGCGGTATTCTGCGTGCCTTTCTCAAGAATATTCGCAATTACGGCGCGAATGAACGTTCGTTGGTAGGGGGGTCAACGATTACACAGCAGGTAGTGAAAAACTTTCTGTTGACGCGCGAGAAGTCGATCGATCGTAAGATCAAAGAGGCGATTTTGGCGTTACGCATTACTCAGAATTATAGCAAGGATCGTATCTTAGAGCTCTATCTCAATGAAATTTATCTGGGGATGGGAGCCTATGGAGTGGCGGCTGCTAGCCTGGAATATTTTGGCAAGGAACCGCACGCGCTTTCTACGGAGGAAGTCGCATTGCTAGCCGCTATGCCAAAGGCTCCCGCTTATTACGATCCGCATAAACGCCCGGAAGAAGCGCTGGAACGTCGCAATTATGTGCTGACGCGTATGCATGAGGATGGGTATATCAATGATGCGGAATATGAGCGGACGATGGCCACCCCGCTGGGGGTACGCGAAGAGCGGTTTCGCGGCGAGATTCGGGCACCGTTCTTTTCAGAGGAAGTGCGTCGCTCCGTGCTGCGGGATTACGGCAAAGATAATTTGTACAAGGGGAATCTCTATATCACGACGACGGTTGACCCCAGGGCGCAGGCGATGATGGATCGAGCCTATCGGCAGGCCTTGCGCACCTATGATCGTCGGCATGGCTATCGGGGTGCGATAGCGCAGCTGGAGTCACTGGATGGCTGGCTGGAGGCCGTTTCGGCTTTAGAGAAAACGACGCCGCTGATTGAAGAGCAACGTCTAGCGGTGGTGTTGGAATTGAAAAAAAGGCATGCCGTACTTGGGTTTGCAGATGAAAGAGTGGCGGATGCTGAGGAGGCGCTGGTTGATGAAGCGGAAGCGCTGACGGTGATCCCGGAAGCGTCAGATGAAACAATGCAGGAGCCGGAATATGTCCAGGGCACTTTGCCAACCAAGGCACTGGCATGGGCGCGTCCGCGCCGTCCATCCGGAGCATTGGGCGCCGTTCCAAAGAAACCCGGTGATATTTTGAAGGTAAAGGATGTTGTGCTGGTGGCACCGCATGGCGATACCTCGGAGCAGTGGGCATTAGAGCAAATCCCCGAGGTCAGCGGGGCGATGGTTGCTATGCGACCGGATACCGGTGAAGTGGTAGCGATGACGGGAGGGTACAGCTTTGCTGAGAGCGAGTTTAACCGGGCGACGCAGGCGCGGCGTCAGCCGGGTTCCGCGTTCAAGCCCTTCGTCTATATGGCAGCGATGGAGCGTGGGTTTACGCCAAGTTCCATTGTCGTGGATGCGCCGATTGAAGTGGAGCAGGGGCCAGGCAAACCGTTATGGCGCCCACAAAACTATGGAGGCGATTTTCTAGGGCCAACCACACTAAGGGTCGGGTTGGAAAAATCACGCAATGTGATGACTGTGCATTTGGCACAGATGCTGGGGCTGGACGCCGTGGCGCATGTAGGGGAAAGACTTGGCGTGTATGATAATTTACCGCCGAATTATGCAAACGTATTGGGCGCGCAAGAGACCACGGTCATGCGGTTGGCTGCAGCTTATTCAATGCTGGCGAATGGCGGGTTGAAAGTTGTACCAACCCTGATTAAGCGGATTGATGACGCCAAAGGACATACTATATACCGAGCAGATACACGGGAATGTACTCACTGTAATACAGAGCAGGGTGGACTGAAACAGCGGCTCAAACGTCCACCGGAAATTCCCGATGCCCGTGAACGCGTAATTGATCCCCGCATTGCCTATCAGATGGTGTCGCTATTGCGGGGTGTCGTGCAGCGTGGTACGGCAACGCGGGCTAACACGCTTGGGTTTGAAGTAGCCGGTAAGACGGGGACGACCAATGACAGTCGCGATGCCTGGTTCATGGGGATGACCCAGGATCTGGTGGTAGGCACCTATATCGGATTTGATAAGCCACGCGGGATGGGACGGCGTGAAACCGGCGGACGTGTGGCATTGCCTGCCTTCATTGACTTTATGAAAGCCTATTATAAAGATGCACCGCCACCGGATTTTGTCAAGCCGGAGGGAGTATTGGAAATTGCCGTGGATCGCTACACCGGGGTGCCACCGTTACCATGGCAGCCCTCCGAACAGATCATCACGGAAACCTTTGTCACCGGCGGGTCTATTTTTATTCCCGGTGAAGATATTGCATATGTGCCTCCGGACGCATTGCAGGAGGAGCAGAATGAAGACGGGTTTGTCGATTATGATGCCGGTAATGAAGCGTATCGATCGCGGCAGGCATTTGAGGAAGAATATTACCGGCAGCAACAGACCGGCTATGATCGTCAACAGGGTGGTATCGTGCATTCGCAGCCACAATATTATGGCTATACACCAGTGACTCCGCAAGGGCAGGCGGCACCCCCGGATTCAGCTCACTCACAGCCACCTACTCAGCCAGATAACCCATGGACAGGGCAACAGCAGCGCATGCCACCGGCGCATCCGCAGCAGCGCGAACGGCGGCGTTATGACGATTACCGGCGTCCGTCAACACGCGCCCGCCCTCCGGTGGATTCCGGTACAGGGGGGCTATACTAGGCTCTGTTGACGTATGGTGATGGCTGATTTATTTCCTATACTTGATAATTCTGTCACCAATGAAGCAGCACCGCGCCCATTGCCGGATCGATTGCGCCCCAGCGTTTTGTCCGATGTGGCTGGGCAGGAGCATTTAATCGCGCAGGGCATGCCGTTGCAGCATATGGTGGAAAGCGGCAGGATCACGTCCATGATTCTCTGGGGACCGCCGGGATGCGGCAAGACGACGTTAGCGCGCATTATTGCCGAGAACTCCGGCTTACATTTCGAACAACTTTCTGCCATCTTTGCTGGTGTGAAAGACTTAAAAGCTGTTTTCGATGCGGCTCGCATCAGACGACAGAATGGAAAGCAGACGCTTTTATTTGTCGATGAAATTCACCGTTTTATGAAGTCTCAACAGGATGCGTTTTTACCGGTGGTGGAGGACGGTACGATTATTCTGATTGGTGCTACGACCGAAAATCCTTCCTTTGAATTGAATGCGGCACTGCTGTCCCGCTGCCAGGTATTGGTGCTGAAGCGTTTGAGTGATGAGGCGCTGGAGACCCTGCTGCAACGGGCGGAGGTCGCAGAAGCGCGTGATCTGCCCTTAACCGATCAAGCCCGAGAACTGCTTAAAACACTGGCGGATGGTGATGGGCGGTATATCCTGTCCATGGCCGAGCAGGTATTGGGGCAGGCCGACTTGCTGGACGCTGAAGGGCTCATGACTCTGGTACAAAGGCGGGCACCGCTTTACGACAAGAAGGATGATGGTCATTACAACCTGATTTCCGCCTTACATAAATCAGTTCGGGGAAGTGATCCCGATGCCGCTCTATACTGGTTTGCACGGATGCTTGCCGGGGGGGAGGATCCACATTTTGTCGCACGGCGGATGACCCGCATGGCGACAGAAGATATTGGTCTTGCCGACCCACAGGCTTTGCCGCAGTGTATTGCTGCATGGGAAGCATATGAGCGTCTGGGTAGCCCTGAGGGAGAATTAGCGTTAGCACAGGCGCTGATCTATCTGGCCACCGCCCCAAAATCAACAGCAGTCTATAAAGGATTTGGAAAAGTGCAGAAGATAGCAAAAGAAACAGGTTCCCTAATGCCGCCGAAACATATCCTGAATGCCCCCACGAAGCTTATGAGTGAACAGGGCTACAGCGAAGGGTATATATACGATCCCGACACGCCGGAGAGTTTTTCCGGGCAGGACTATTTTCCGGAAGAAACGGGACGCCTGTCATTCTACCGCCCCGTTCAGCGTGGCTTTGAACGGGAAATCCGGAAGCGTCTGGATTATTGGGAAAATCTTAGAACTTATAAGAATTAGAGGCCTGTTGCTTTCTGTGCCGACTCTTTCTGCAGTTGGCGGGCGACATCGCCAGGGGAACCGGTATTGCGTGCGATGAGTGCATAGGCAACCGGTACAATGAACAGGGTGAAAAATGTTGCGGTGATGACGCCCGAAAAGACAACAATACCGATCACATCACGCGTTTCCGCGCCTGCGCCTGAGGATAAGAGAAGCGGAATAGAACCGGCAGCCGTGGTAATGCCGGTCATGACAATGGGACGTAGGCGTACCTCGCATGCTTTTTTCAATGCGGCATCAAATGCAACGCCCTGATCTCGAAGCTGATTCGCGAATTCGACAATGAGAATGCCGTTTTTTGCGGATAATCCGACCAGCATGATTAATCCGATCTGACTGTACAGATTCAGTGTTGCGCCGGTGATCCATAAACCCAGTAGTCCCCCGGCCATTGACAGAGGTACGGTCAGCATGATGACCAGCGGATGCACATAGCTTTCAAACTGTGCCGCCAATACCAGAAATACCATGACAATACCCAGCATGAATACAAACGCAATCGAATCGCCGGCATATTGATAGTCCTGACTTTGTCCTTTGTAATCAATGGTAAGACTCTGATCTCCCAGATGATCTTTAACCAGCGCATTCATATAGTCAATTGCCTCCCCCAACGAATAGCCATCTGCCAGATTGGCTTCCAGCGTGATAGCGCGTACGCGGTTATAACGATTTAATGCCTTGGAATCGGCGAATTCCCTTAACGTAATCAGATTGGAAAGAGGGATTAATTCGTTGCTGCGTTCTGAGCGGACATAGATATTTTGCATATCGGTTGGACTACGCTGCTCAGAACGTTCTCCCTCCAGTAATACATCATATTCTTCTCCGTCATCGATATAGGTGGTGACCTGACGCGAACCGAGCATGGTTTCCAATGTACGACCGATATTGGAGAGCGTCACCCCAAGTTCTGCCGCGCGGTTATAATCTACCTGCACCTCTAACTGCGGTTTAGTCTCTTTGTAATCCCAGTCCAGTCCAACAAGCCCAGGATTATCGTTATTGATCTGTTCTATTAATATGTCCCGTGCATTGGCCAATTGCTCATAGGTGCCTCCACCAATGACGAATTGTAATGGTTTCTGGATGGAGCCGCCAAACCCCTGTCGCATCACAGGGAACGCTTTCACTCCGGGTAGATCCGCGAGTTTACCCCGTAGTTCATTCATAATGACGAACGCGCTGCGACGTTGGCTCCAGTCATTGAGCACGGAAATAACAATGCCGGTGTTGAAGCTCTCATAGTTATTAAACGTACGCGGTGCGCGTACCAGCAATCGTGTAATTTCTCCGTTTTCCACATAGGGCATCATCCGCCGTTCAATTTCATCCATATAGCCTTTAATGTAATCATACGATGCGCCTTCCGGACCATTGACAATGACAAAGAAAGCGCCCCGGTCTTCTCTCGGTGCGTATTCGCTGGGTATATCTGCGTACATCAGGGCAGCGAGTCCCAGCAGGATGAAAAAGCCGGCCATTGCCTTCGCGGGTCTTTTCAGCAACCAATCCAGCCAATGCATGTACCTGGTTTGCATGTGGTGGAATTGCCTGTTTATCCACAGGCTTGCCGCATTGATCTGATCTGTGGTGTCATGCCTGAGCAGTTTGGAGGCCAGCATCGGTGACAGGCTGAGCGCAACGATTGTGGAAAATGCGATAGCGGCGGCCATCGTTAGGGCGAACTCGGAGAAGAGTCTGCCAATATCTCCTTGCAGGAACGCAATGGGAACAAAGACGGCGACCAACACCAGCGACGTGGCAATAACAGCAAACCCGACCTGACGTGCGCCGTGATAGGCAGCAATTAAAGGGGGTTCGCCTTCCTGTTCCATGCGACGATAAATGTTTTCCAGCATGACAATGGCATCGTCGACAACCATTCCAATGGCGAGCACCAGTGCCAGCAGCGTTAACAGGTTGATCGAAAAACCAAGCACCAGCAATACCGTACAGCTTGCCACCAGTGAGACAGGTACGGTGACTGCCGGTATGAGCATGGCACGCACATTTCCCAGAAACAGATAGACGACGGTTAACACCAGAATGATGGCAATCAGCAGAGTCTTGTAGACTTCATAGATTGCCCCTTCGATAAACACGGAGGTATCATAGCTTTGTTTGATGGCCATCCCTTCGGGCAATGTCGGATTGATGCGATCCTTGAGTGCTCTTGCCGCGCGCGCCACATCAATCGTATTGGCTGTGGATTGCTTGATAATTCCAAGCCCTACCATGGGGACTTCATTGCCCCGAAAGAACAGGCGTTCTTCTTCCGTCCCCTTTTCCACGCGCGCGACGTCTCCCAACCGCACCAGATAACCCCCTTCGCCACGATGAATCACGAGTTCGCTAAATGATTGCGGACTTTTGAACTGGCGCTGGGTGCGAACAGTAAACTGGCGATCCACGCTCTCAATAGAGCCGGCGGGCAACTCAACATTCTCTTCACGCAATGCTTCTTCAATATCATTTGCCGTTAGTCCGCGTGCAGCCATGGCAGAACGGTCAAGCCACAGACGCATGGCAAACCGCTGACCACCGCCAATCCTGACGCGTGCCACGCCGTCCAGCACTGAGAATCGATCGACCAGGAAACGTTCGGCATAATCGGTTAATTCGGGCACGGAAAGGTTATTGCTTACCAGATTGAGCCACATGATGACATCATCGTTGGAATCAACTTTCTGAATTTCCGGTGGGTTTGCCTCTTCCGGTAGTTCATCCAGTACGGCAGACACACGATCCCGTACATCATTGGCCGCCGCATCGACATCACGCCCGGACTGAAATTCAATGGTGATGGAAGACTGGCCATCTTCGCTGGTTGATTCAATAAAACTGATGCCTTCCACCCCGGCAATACGTTCTTCGATGACTTGCGTAATCCGTGTTTCCACTACATTTGCTGCAGCACCGGGATACCCTACGACCACGGATACGATGGGTGGATCGATGTCAGGATATTCCCGTAATGCAAGGCGGTCAAACGCCACAAGTCCGAAGGCAATCAACAGCAACGACAGTACCGATGCAAAGACCGGGCGTTTTACGGAAATATCCGACAACAACATCGTTAAAACGCTGACTGTTTAGGGGCGACAGGCATGCCGTCACGAAGTTTGATGGTACCATCCACCACAATATCTTCCCCTTCTGCCAGTCCTTCCAGCACTTCCACTTCACCGGGACGGCGGCTGCCGATCACCACCTGCACCTTGTTGGCAATGAGTTGACCATCCGACCCTTTCTCTATGCGATAGACGAACTGTTTGTCGCCATCGGGTACCAAGGCTGCCTCCGGTATCAGCAATGTTTCTCGGCGTCTGGCTTCGATATCAACCTGCATCAGTAAGCCCGGCTTGAGAAGACGCTCATCATTGGGCAAAATCGCCCGCACGATGAAAGACCGTGTCACCGGATCAATTCGGCTGTTGATACTGGCAATGTTCCCCTGAAATTGTTTTCCATCATACGTATTCGTACGAGCAATAATGGGTAGGTCGACCTTAATCTCTCCAAGGTAGGTTGCAGGCACCGAGAAATCGAGTTTCATCTGTGAATCATCATCCAGAGTCGTCACGATGTCGCCCGGTTCCACCAGAGCGCCGGCACTGATATTGCGTAACCCTACGACACCGGCGAAGGGTGCAATGAGTAGACGATCTTTCAAGCGGGATTGCGTGGCTGTTAATCGTGCCTGTGCCGTTTCCATATCGCGTTTGCGCTGATCCAGCAAAGACTTTGGCGCATTGCCCTTTTGGGTCAGTGCTCGTACGCGTTTGAACTGTCTGGTTGCTTCCTCGAGCGTGGAGCGCGCTTCTTCTAGCAAGGCCTGTTCTTCTGCACTGGTCATCTCCGCCAATACATCATGTGACTCTACTCGCTGATTGTCCGTAAAGTGGATGGCGGTAATCGTTTCCGTTACATTGGCTGTGATGTCTACTGACTCATTTGCGCGTAAGGTGCCAAGGGCTTCAATACGCTCAAAGAACGGCTTTTTCTCGACTGAGGCCAACACGACGCCTACCGGATCTCTGGCGGTTGCATCGGAGAGCGAAAGGGTCAAGATAACCAAACACAGGGTCAGTAGGCGTAATGGAAGGTAGTGCATCATGGGTGCCTTTTGTGCCGGGTTGTGCCTGACTATTTCATACTTCATATAGCAGTTTCTCTCCAGTGTTTTATTCATTGCGCAGATAAGACAATGGTTTGCGCCCGAATGACCGTAGGGTGATGCTGATACCAATGAGCAGAATCAGGATGAGTGAGAGGGTCATAATGGTGAGGGAGACTTCCGGCATGGCGGCAAATGTAAAGAATCGGAATTCATCGATGACATACCAGGAAATGGCAGTGCCAGCAGCTACGGAAATAATGCCAGAGATCATGGCAATGCCCGTATATTCGACCAGGTAGGTTTTGATAATATCCCACCGCTTTGCTCCCATCACTTTCAGTAATACAATATCATAGACACGTTGTTCCTCATTGGCGACAATGGCACCGGTCAGGACCACCAACGCCGATAAAATGGTGAAAATCGCCGTCATACGGATGGCAAGCGCCAGATTATCCGATAATGCCGATACTTGCGCCACGGCGCGGTCAACGGCAATGGGAGATACATTCGGGTAATCCCGTGCCAGTGCCGATAACAGGTCATTACCGAACGGCAAAGAGGCGGTGGCAATATAGGAGCGTGGAAACGCGTCCAGTACGCCGGGCGATAAGATAATAGAAAAATTCATCCGGAAATTCTGGTAATTCACCTCGCGCAGGTTGGCGATAGTTGCAGTAATTTCCTCTCCAAGTACGTTAAATGTCATTGTATCGCCGATCGTCAGTCCCATGCCTGTTGCCAGACGTTGGTCGAATGAGATGAGCGGTGCATCACGATACTGCTCCGGCCACCACTCGCCGGCTAGTAAAGTGGTGCCTCGGGGGAGGCGATTCGCGTCGCTGATTCCACGATCCCCGCGAATGGCCCAGCGCACCTCAGGCGCAATATCCACCTGTTGCACCGGGGTGCCGTTCAATGCGACAATGTTGCCGCGTAACATAGGCGCGATGTCGATGTCGCGTCCGCCTATGCTTTCTATCAGTTCGACAAATCCGGCCTGTTGATTCGGTTGAATGTCGATGAAGAAATGGGTGGGTGCATCCTGTGGACGTACCTCGCGGATGGACTGCTGAATATTGGCGTCAATCAGACTGATGCCCACCAGAAAGGTTAAACCAATACCCAGCGAAATGATAGAAGGCAATGTCCGGGCACCGGGGCGATAGAGATTAGCGAGTCCGTGCCGGATCCAGAAGCGCTGCGGCCTGAGTCGGGAAACAACGCGTACAAAGAACGTGGAACAGAAGAAGAAAGCAAGTACCGTAAGCCCTGTGCTGACCACATAGATCATGGCCACGGTTCGATTATCTGCCGTCAGGATTGCGAACGCGGTCAGCAGCAGGCCAAAGAGGAGATTGATGGCAATAATCTTTCGGGAAGGCCAGCCGCTCAGTCCCAGCTTGCCCCGGAAGATCGCCGCGGGTTTGATCAGATTGACCTTGCCCAATTGCCATAATGAGAAAGTTAGCGTAATCAATAATCCAAACAGGATGGCGCGAACCAATGGTGCCCATTGAATACTGAAGACCGCATCCAGATGAATCAGTTGGTTGATAAAGCCCGTGCCCTGCCACACAATCAGCATGGCGGCACATAATGCGCCGGCAATCGCCATGAGTGAAACCAGTAGAATCACCATCAGATAATACCAAAAGATAAAAGCATTTGTCGCTCCAATGGATTTAAGCGTAGCGATTGTAAAAAACTTTCGCTGCATCAGTGCGTTGACACTATTGGAAATACCTACGCCACCTGCAAGCAGGGCCGTCAGTCCCGTCAGGGTCAGAAATAAGGTTAAATTGTCCAGTACCCGTTCCACCTGTGGTGCAGCCGCTTTAAAATCGCGGATGCGCCAGGCTGCTTCAGGGAAGGTTTGATCTATCTTTTCCAACCATTCCGAGGGTGCTACATCGTCATGCAGTGCTACGCGGTAGCGATAACGCACCAGGCTCCCTGGTTGCAACAAGGTCGTGGTTTTTAATAAATCCGCATTCATCAGAGCACGTGGGCCAAAACTGAAGGTATTCACAATGCGGTCCGGTTCCGACACAATCACGGCACGAATCGTAAAGGTCTTTCCTCCCAGCGTTAGCGTGTCTCCTACACTGGCGTTGAAGCGTTCCAATAGTTCGGGTTCGACGACAATACCACCCTGTTGCAGTGCGTGCTGTAACGGTATATTCGGTTCCAGGGTGACTGTGCCAAATAACGGATAGGCGTTGTCAACGGCCTTGAGTTCTACCAGTTGGAATGCTTCTCCTGCGGTGGCGATGGTGCGCAGCTCAATCGCCAGGGATAATTCGCCGTCGCGTTCAATGAATGCCTGTTGTTCGTCATTCATTCCAGTATAGCTCATATACAGTTCATAATCGCCGCCAAGCAGGCTCCTGGCGTTGTTCTCCAGTGCGCCGCGAACAATCGATGAGAGTAGCCCGACGCTGCCGATCACGGTTACGCCAAGGAAAAGACAGATGATAAACAGTCGGAATCCTTTCAACCCGTGACGTATATCTCGCAACGCATAACGCCACGCCAGCATAGGCCGTAAAGAGGATGCGTCAGGCAGCATGCCTGTTCTCGACGATGTGCCCATCACGCATACTGATAACCCGTCCGCAGCGATCAGCCAATGTGGCGTCGTGCGTGATCAGCAGCAGGGTGGCGCCATGTTCCTGTTGCAGGTTAAAGAGTAGTTCCATAATGCGCTCCCCGTTTTCCTTATCCAGATTGCCGGTGGGTTCATCCGCTAAAATGATGGCGGGTTTCGGTGCGAAGGCACGGGCAATGGCTACGCGCTGCTGTTCTCCTCCGGAGAGTTGGGAAGGGTAGTGTGTCAAACGATGGCCGAGGCCAACGGTTTCAAGCATTTCTGCCGCCCGATCAAAGGGGGTGGGATCGCCGGCGAGTTCCAATGGAATAGCAACATTTTCCTGTGCATTCATGGTAGGCACCAGATGAAACGACTGAAAAACAATGCCGAACAGCCGCCGCCGGAGTATGGCAAGTGCATCCTCATTCATGTCGTTAATTATATGTCCGTCAATGCGGATCGTGCCGCCTGTCGCCTGTTCAAGACCGGCAATCACCAGAAGGGTCGACGTTTTACCTGAACCGGAAGGCCCTACCAGCGCAACGCTTTCCGCCTTGTTCACGGTAAAAGAAACCTCGTGCAGAATCTTGACGAGACCTGACGGACTCTCTAAGTCTAACGAAACATTCCGGAGATCAATAATGGGCTGCATAAACTACGTTCTGTTAAGTATAGTGATATGGGGTGCATCATACGGGGTTGCAACCTCCAGTGAAGTAAAATCGGCACCCTTAACAACGATTGTCGCGCTTGGAGATAGTTTGACGGAAGGATATGGATTGCCCCGGGAGGATGCCTATCCGGCGCAACTGGAGGCGTTACTGCAAAACGAAGGCTATGCCGTTCGGATGCTGAATCATGGGATTGCCGGCGATACCACGGCAGGAGGGCGCTCACGTATTCAACACGTATTGAAGGCTGAGCCCGATCTAGTGATTGTTGAACTGGGGCCCAATGATTTTCTGCGCGGTATTGTGCCTTCCGCCAGTAAAGCCAATCTTGAATCGATTGTGAAAGCGCTCACGGCCGCAGATGTGCGCGTGCTGCTTGTCTCCTTTAAAGCCGCGCCTAATATCGGTCCTGCCTTTAAGGCGCAGTTCGATCAGATTTTTCCTGATTTGGCGGATACCTATAATATTCCTCTGATGTATGGGTTTTTGGATGGTGTGGCGGGTGATCCGAATTTGAACCTGGCAGATGGCATTCATCCGAACCGGCAAGGCTATGCCATAGTCGCACGGAATGTATTCCCTTATGTGCAGCGTCTTCTTGAGCAGCGGGCGGCACAGGCTGACACCAAATAAGTGCTAGCGTTAGCGCCCCGGGCCGCGGTCTTTTTCCTTGCCTTTAGGTGGCAGGGCTGGTGTCGGTGCATCGATACCCAGCCCGGCAATTCCTTTTTCCTGAAGGTTTTTGCCGAGGTTCAACACGGGCTGTAATAGCTGTGGTTGTGACAGGAACAGTGCCCGAATTTTGCGCCGTGTCTCCCGCGCCAGCATATGAGCAATGGCCTGTTCTTCATGTTCTCGGAGTTGCCGCAGGGTTTGCTGCTGTTCTGGTGTGAGGGTCTCATCTACACCGAGCTGTTCCCGTGCCAGTGTCACTTTTTCTTCAAATGCTTTAGCGATCTCCGCGCGGATATTGGCAGGGACGCTGTCCAGCAGTTCCGCCAGCGCAAGATCGATGTCTTCCTGGCCTTCGATCGTTGCGTCGGCTAGTGTTTCCAACTGATCGTCCAGTGCTGCCAGCGCATTTTGAAGTTTCTTCTTTTTCCTCATCACATGGCTATCATACCTGCTATTGGCTTTTTGTCACGTAGCATGGTAAGACGGTACCATGGGTTCCAATCAGATACAGGATATCTTAACCGAATTAGCGCATGGTCGCGACTTGTCAACGGAGCTGGCGGAGCGCGCCTTTCAGATCATGATGACCGGTGGTGCGACGCCCGCACAGATGGGCGCATTCCTGATGGGGTTGCGTAGCAAGGGTGAGACGGTGGAAGAGATTACCGCCGGCGCGCGCGTGTTACGGCATAAAGCGCAGACCTTTGCAGCGCCGGAAGGGGCGATTGATACCTGTGGTACCGGCGGAGACGGCAAGCGCACCTTCAATATTTCCACAGCGGTGGCAATTGTGACCGCAGCGTGCGGGGTGCCGGTGGTCAAGCATGGGAATCGGGGGGTGACCTCGGCATCCGGTTCATCGGATATTCTCAGCGAGTTGGGGGTGAATATCGAGGCGACGCCGGATATATCACAGGCGGCGTTGCAGCAGACGAACCTGTGTTTTCTGATGGCACCACTTTACCATAAGGCGATGCGGCATGTGGCGCCGGTGCGTAAAGAGCTGGGGCTACGCACGATTTTCAACCTGTTAGGGCCGCTGGCTAACCCGGCTGGGACGAAGCGGCAGCTGCTTGGTGTGTATGATCGCGCCTGGGTGCGGCCACTGGCGGAGGTGTTGCATCAGTTGGGAGTAGTCAAGGCATGGGTGGTGCATGGCGCGGACGGGATGGATGAAATCACTACCACTGATGCTACCTATGTTGCCATATTGGAACATGGCGAGATCACAGAGCGAATGATTGCCCCGGAGGAGGTTGGATTGGAGCGTGTGCCGGAAGCGGCGCTGAAAGGCGGGACGCCGGATGTCAATGCACGCGCCTTGCAGGAATTGCTGGTTGGGAGAGAGGGTGCGTACCGGGATATTGTCTTGTTAAACACGGCAGCGGCATTGGTGGTCGCCGATGCGTGTGACTCGCTGGAAGAAGGCATGGGAAAAGCGCGTGAAGCCATTGATAGTGGCAAGGCAAGGCAGACGCTGGCTGCCTTTGCCGGGGTGACACAGCAATGAGCGATACGCTAGCGGAGATTGTGGCCTATAAGCGTGATGTTGTGATGCAGCGGCAGGCGTCCGTGTCATTGTCCGAGTTGGAGCAGCGGACACAGAATGTTTCGCCTCCGAAAGGATTTGCCAACGCATTGAGAACGACCATTACGCAAGGCAAGCCGGCACTGATTGCCGAATTGAAGAAGGCATCGCCGAGTAAAGGGCTGATCCGGGAGGCGTTTGAGCCGGTATCACTGGCGCAGGCGTACAAGGAAGGCGGCGCAAGCTGCTTATCGGTGCTGACCGATGAGCGGTACTTTTCCGGGTGCGATGCCTATCTGGAGCAGGTGGTGATGGCATCACCTTTACCTGTCTTGCGTAAGGATTTTATAATCGATCCATATCAGATCGTTGAAAGCCGGGCGCTTGGTGCAGACTGTATTCTGTTGATTATGGCGGCACTGTCGGATGCGCAGGCGGTGGAGCTGGAGCAGGCCGCACTGGCGCTTGGACTGGACGTGCTGGTGGAATCGCACAATGCACAGGAGTTAGAGCGAGCGCTTATGCATCTTCAGACTGACCTGATCGGCATCAATAACCGTAATCTGAAGACATTGGCCGTGGACTTGCAGACTAGCATCGATCTGGTGTCCATGATCCCGGAAGGTACGTTGGCCATTTGTGAGAGTGGGATTGCTACGGCAGCGGATGTAGCGCGCATGCGAGCGCATGGGTTGCATGGTTTCTTGGTAGGAGAGTCACTGATGCGGCATGCAGATGTGGCGCAGGCGACGCGGGAGTTGCTGGCATGAGATATATTGGGCATATCGTCATTCCGGGCTTGACCCGGAATCCATCTATCAACACGCAAGCTCCACAATGGATTCCGGGTCGCGCTCCCGCCGCCGCTTCGTTTGGGCGCGGCGAGTCGCTTGTCCGGAATGACGTCATCCGTACGTGGTTTTTTCTCTTGCTCGCTACTATCTGCTTTTTGGGTGTGTGTAGCTTGTCGACAGCCACTTATGCCCAATCCCCTCTTTGTCCTAAGCAGGAAGGGTATGTGTCGATCACGCAGCGGCCACTGGACAGTATGCTGTACCGTGTTACTGATTGCGATGGGGATACCAGCTATCTACTCGGCACACTCCATTCCAGTGACGAGAGCATTATTGACAGTATCACCTATAGTATTCCGTATCTGAAGCAATCCAAGGAAGCCTGGTTCGAGCTGGTATCGCAGCCAGGAGATCAGGCGGCAGTCACCGCAGCGATGTTATTACCAAATTCGCGCAAGCATGGTCTGAAGCATTTGCTCGGAGCCCGGGATTTCCAGACGATGGTTTCTCTGTTTCGTGCTCGTGCACCGCATGTGCCAGAAGCGTATCTGGATCGTTACAAGCCCTGGGCGGCAGCCGTGGCGTTGCAGATCATGACGATCGACACAACCGGCGTGGTTATGGATGATCAGTTGCAGGTGCTAGCAAAGCGCTATGGCGTTAAGCGCAAGGCGTTAGAAACGGTACGCAGTCAGTTTGCTATGTTCGAGCAGTTGAGTGAGCAGCAGCAACTCACCTTATTGCGTGATGCGATTGAGGGGTTTAATCAGAATGCCGCAGAAGCAGAGGAGCTAGTGGCCTATTACAAAGCAGGTGAGTTGCAGGAAATTCTGGCGCTTTCCAAGGAAACCTTTGCCCGCATGCCGGATCGGGAACTAGGGAAAACGCTGGAACAGTTCCTAGTGCATGATCGCAATGCGAAGATGGCCACATCCCTGCTGCCTTCCATGCGCCGTGGTGGTGCGTTTGTCGCCGTGGGGGCGCTGCATCTGCCGGATGCGTCCGGTCTGTTGCAAGCGCTGGAGCGTGCCGGGTTCGGGGTGGAGGCGGTGTATCCGTTGGCGGTTGGCAGTGATTAGTGGGCAGTTGTCAGTATACTGCTAACCGATAGCTGCTAACACCTCATCCTGCTTTCACGGTTGCGCACACACAGCGTGGCTGGTACATCAGAGATATGAATCAAGAGATGACGGGTAAGACCTATCTGTTAACGGGCGGAGCCGGCTTTATTGGCTCTTGCGCCGTAGGTATGCTGGTGGAGCGTGGTGCGAAGGTGATTGTGCTAGATGCACTGACCTATGCCGGGTTTGAAGAGAATTTGCGCTGGATTGACGAGCAGGGTTATCCTGGCTCGTATGAGCTGGTGCGCGGCGCGATCGAAGACGGCGCGTTGGTGGCCTCGCTATTGCTGGAGCATCAGCCGGACGCTGTACTGAACTTTGCCGCCGAATCGCATGTTGATAACTCCATCGCCAACCCGGCAGCGTTTATCCAAACCAATGTGGTGGGGTGCTATACCATGCTGGAAGCCAGCCGCGCCTATTGGGCGGCGTTGGAAGGTGAGAAGCGGGAAGTATTCCGCTTTGTGCAAGTCTCCACCGATGAAGTGTTTGGCGAGCTGGGTGCGGAAGGGAAATTCCATGAAGCCTACCCAATGCAGCCAAATTCTCCCTATTCCGCATCGAAAGCGGCGGGCGATCATCTGGCGCGTGCCTGGGGACATACCTATGGGATGCCGGTGATCGTTACTAACTGCACCAATAATTACGGACCACGCCAATTCCCGGAAAAACTGATCCCGTTGATGATTACGCGGGCGCTGGAAGGTGGCGAATTGCCGGTCTATGGCGATGGTCGTAATGTACGCGACTGGATTCATGTGGAAGATCATAGTGCCGGGGTGGTGCTGGCGCTGCTGAAGGGAGTGCCGGGCGAAACCTATTGTTTTGGCGGCGATGCCGAAAAGACCAACCTTGATGTCGTGCATGCGCTGTGCGATACGCTGGATGGGCTGCGACCACGCGCCGATGGGCAGTCGTACCGGACACAAATTCGTTTTGTAGAAGACCGCGCCGGGCATGATTTCCGCTATGCGATGGATGACAGCAAGGCACAGCGGGAGCTTGGCTTCACCCGCAAGCACACCTTCGATGCTGGGTTGCAAGCGACCGTGGAATGGTATCTGGCCAATACGGATTGGTGCCAGACTGTCACCAGTCGTGATGTCCACTCCCCCCTTGCGGGGGAGTCCAAGAGGACAACGTCCGATTGGGTGGGGGGTCATAAAAGTAGTATCCATTATTCTGCCCCCCACCGAATCGCCTCCGGCTCTTCGACTCCCCCGCAAGGGGGGAGTAGTCAGGAGGTGGGATGAAAGGCATCATTTTAGCCGGTGGTGCAGGGACGCGCTTATGGCCGCTCACCACCACGATCAGCAAGCAATTACTGCCGGTCTATGACAAGCCGATGATCTATTACCCGCTTTCCGTATTGATGCTGGCGGGTATCCGAGAGGTGTTGATTATCTCTACGCCACGGGATCTGCCGATGATTGAGGCATTATTGGGCACGGGGGAACGGCTGGGGATGCGGCTGGAATATGCCGTGCAGCCGGAGCCGCAAGGCATTGCCCAGGCGTTCCTTATTGGGGAACAGTTTATTGCCGATGATCCGGTCTGCCTGATTCTTGGCGACAATATTTTCTATGGCCATCAGCTGGCCACGAAAACGGCACAGGTCGCGCAGGCATTGCAGACAGGTGCGAGTGTGTTTGCCTATCGCGTGCATGACCCGGAGCGCTATGGTGTTGTGACATTTGATGCATCGGGCAAGGCGCTCTCGATTGAAGAAAAGCCGAAACAGCCGAAATCGCACTGGGCGGTGACAGGACTGTATTTCTATGATCCGGACGTAGTTGGGATTGCCAAAAATCTGAAGCCGTCAGCGCGTGGGGAACTGGAAATCACCGATGTCAATCTGGCCTATCTGGAGCGCGGCGATTTATCGGTGGAACTGTTGGGGCGCGGGGTGGCGTGGCTCGATACTGGCACGTTTGATTCCTTGCAGGAAGCCGGGCAGTTCGTCCAGACGATCGAAAAACGGCAGGGACAGAAAATCGCTTGCATTGAAGAGGTGGCCTACCGTAAGGGGTTTATTGATCGAGCGCAGTTGCTGGCACTGGCAGAGGCGACCGGCCAGCCACGCCGCGCCGGCAGTGCAACCTATGGCGGGTACCTGCATACTATCGCTGAGGACGATCAGCCGAGTGGGTTGTAATGATAAAAAAGGGGTCTCATAGCTCCCCCCTTGAGGGGGAGCCGAAGAGCGCAACGCGCGATTCGGTGGGGGGCAATCATCTACCCCCCACGCATCGTCTTCGGTTCCGTTGTCACCTCGACTCTGCCGCTCCCCCTCAAGGGGGGAGCTATAAATGAGTATCATGACCACATCACCCCCCATTCTCGTTTTTGGTCGCACCGGGCAGGTAGGCAGCGCCTTAGCTGCGTTGTTGGGGGATAGCGCCGTGATTGCCGGTCGTGAGGAAGCGGACTTTACCCAACCCGATACCTTTGCGTCATTGATCGATCGCGTGCAGCCATCGGCCATTATCAATGCCGTTGCTTACACGCAGGTGGACAAAGCCGAGGAGGAAGAAGCGTTAGCGTTTCAGGTGAACGCCACCGCGCCGGGCGCACTGGCGACGCTGGCGAAGGAGCGCGGCATTCCGTTCATTCATTATTCCACGGATTATGTGTTTAGCGGGCAGGGCTCGACGCCATTTAAGGAATCGGATGCGACCGCGCCACTGAATGCGTATGGAAGAAGCAAGCGCGCCGGGGAAAAAGCGGTTATGGCAGCCGGTGGTGACGTGCTGATCTTTCGTACCAGTTGGGTCTATGATGCGTTAGGAAAGAATTTTCTCACCACCATGTTGCGGCTGGGACAGGAGCGAGACACGCTGAACGTGGTTGCCGATCAGATCGGTGCACCGTCTTATGCGCCGCATCTGGCACAGGCGACATTGGAGGCATTGAGCGCGGCGTCGGCGATGGAGCATTTCCCGACAGGTATTTATCATCTGTGCAATGCCGGGGAGACGAGTTGGCATGGTTTTGCCTGTGCCATTTTCGAAGAGGCCCGCCAGGCGGGTATGGTGCTGGCACTGCAAGACTGCCACCCAATCCCTTCCGCAGACTACCCCACCCCGGCGGCGCGTCCGCTCAATTCCCGGCTGGATTGTACGAAGTTGCGCGAAGTACTGGGCGTGCAACTGCCGGACTGGCGGGAGGGGGTGAAAGCGGCAATGGTCTCTCATTGCCATTAGTTACTGAATCCACTACAGTGCAACCCATGATGATTGTGATTCCCATTCCTGCGATTGGTGCCGGGTTGCTGGCGGCTGCGTTGGTCTATGCCGTGGCGCAGGGTTGGTTGTTTGGGGTAACCGCACCAATGCTGCCGTTGTTCACACTGGCGCTGGCCGGGATGGTCTATGGGCGCCCGGGGATTACGGTGGCGTCCGTGGCTGCATCGCTAGCACTGCTGGTGCTGCTACCCGTCTATGATGCACTGTTGATGGCGATGACGCAGATCATCCCGCTGATGCTGTTTATTCGCCAGATTATGGTGGTCACGCGCCACGCCTCGGCATCTCCTTTCGTCTGGACGTCTACCGGCGATGCAATGGCCATCATTGCGTTGTATGGTGCGTTGTTTTACGCGCTGATCATTGCGACGGGGAGTGGCCTCTATCACCATGTCAGCGAGCGCATGGCGGCGCAGATGGGGGAAGTATTCGCCACGTTGGAACCTGAAGTGGCGGTGGCGCTGGAGAGCGCAGTGACCCAGATGCCGCACGTGATTCTGGCCATGGAATACTGGTTTATCGCCATTTTACTGGTGTTGCTGACCTTGCTGGCGCAGATGGTGGCGGAGACCTTATCCATGGGGCGGCGTCCATCATTACGGTTATCCGATGATTCTCCGCCGAATCTGGTGCTGGGGGCGCTTGGCCTAGCCGGTATCCTTGGATTCACCGGGGTAGAAGCATTGGTGCATGCCGGTCATGCTGCCGGACTAATTCTGCTACTGCCCTATTTCTTTTCCGGGTTGGGCATGGCGCATCGCACGATACGGCGCTGGCAAGGTGGAACGTTCTGGCTGGCCGTCTTTTACCTGCTGATGCTGCTGACCGGTTGGCCGTTACTGCTGATTACGGTGCTCGGACTGCTGCGCCATCTGAGCCGCTATACGCTGTCGTCGTCGACGCGGTAAATTTGTTTGCAGTGGGTAGTTTTCTGATTTTTATGGAAATGACTCCATCTTGACAGAAGGGGCGTTTACCATTATTGATTGAATGGTAAATTTAGTGTTCGCACTGATATTTCTTCCTGCTTCGCGCAGGGTAAATGGAGCAAATCCATGACAGAACAAAAAGAAACCGGCTTGCAGGCTGAGGCCATTTGGCCTAAGCAGAGAAAGTTGGAGGGCGGCATCCTAATGTGGACACCACTATGGAAGCCTAAAGTTTTTTCCGAGTCTGACAAGCTGAGATTTGACAATATAAGTGGTGCAAATGTAGTAGCCCGCTACAACGTGTTCACTCATGAGGCAGCGATTTCTCCAAGTCGTGGCTATCATCATTGCTTAAATGATTCTCCGGGTCAAGTGACTATAGAATCGGGCAAATGGTTTCAGGTCAGGTTTCCATGGTCAGCCTTGCTGATTGTGGAGGTGATTGTCGGAACAAGTCTGGAAGCATCCTTCGCGGTGCGGCGCTTGTTCTAGCGTTTGTCGGTTTCATTATTTCCGGTTCCCGTTTCTGATGCGTCAGGGCGGGATTTTTTTTGTGTGATCCCAATAATTTTATTTTGAAAGAGGGCGAAGGTTGCAAAACCGGGTGGAATGTCCTTATATACATGTCACAATAACACCCAACACCGCTTAAGGCAGGAGAACAGACAGCATGTCACGAAACAGGGGAGGCGGGCGCGGCCCGTGGGGATCAGCACCGGGAGGCGGCCAACAAGGCCCGTCACAGCGGCCCGGGCGCGAGGTCGAGCAGGTCGAGATCGAACAGTTTATCCGCAAAGGGCAGGAATCGTTCCGCAACGTGTTCGGCGGTGGCGGGCGCGGCGGCGACGGCGATGACGGTGTGCCGTCCTGGCGTCCGTTCTTCGTCGGGATTGCGATTTTATTGGCCTTGTGGTTTGCCTCCGGAATTTATCGGGTCGATGCCGATGAGCAGGGCGTCGTGCTGCGCTTCGGGAAATATCACCGCATCACCGAGCCGGGACTGAACTACCATATGCCGTTTCCGTTTGAGACGGTCTATACGCCGCGTGTGACGACGATTAACCGCGAGGAAATCGGCTTCCGTACCCGTGCCGGTTCGACGAATCGGGTCAATGTGCCGGAAGAAAGCCTGATGCTGACCGGGGATAAGAACCTGGTGAGTGCCCAGTTTGAGGTGCAGTGGCGGATCAAGGATGCGGTGCGCTACCTGTTTAATCTGCGGGTGCCGGATCTGATGGTGAAACCGATTGCTGAGACCTCGTTGCGTGAGGTGATGGGTAATACGCCGCTCTCGCTGGCGCTGTCCGACAAGCGGCAGGCGATTGCCGATGAAACCCGCACCCTGATGCAGGCGATCCTTGATGAATATGAGACCGGCATTGAAATTTACGAAGTGAATCTGCTGGCCGTCGATGCGCCGGAGCCGGTGGTCGATGCATTTATCGATGTTTTGGCGGCGCAGCAGGAAAAAGAAACCCTGCAGAACCAGGCGCTGAAATATCGTGACGGGATTATCCCAGTGGCGCAGGGGCAGGCCGAGAAGATGATTAAGGACGCGCAAGGGTACAAGGAAGCAGTCATTTCCCGGGCGACGGGGGAAGCGGCACGCTTTGCCTCGATCTATAAGGAATACCGTCAGGCGAAAGATGTCACCCGTAAGCGGATGTATCTGGAAACCATGGAAGAGGTTATGCGCGGTATGAACAAGATGATTATTGATGGAGGGAGCGGAGGCGGTGTCGTGCCGTATCTGCCGCTGCCAGAATTGCAGAAGAAATCCAGCGCGGGAGGTAACTAATGTCAGGACGCGGAATCGGAATCGTCATCGCCGCCTTTTTGGTGCTCGGCGGGTTGATGAACTCCTTCTTTATCATTGACCAAACCCATCAGGCGTTGGTGCTGCGTTTCGGTAAGCCGGTGAATATCATCACCGAGCCAGGACTGCAATTTAAGGTGCCGTTTGTGGATTCGGTGGAAATCTATGACCGGCGCATTTTGACGCTGAATGCCGATCCGAAAACAGTGATCTTGCAGGATCAGGATCGCCTGATTGTTGATGCTTATGTGACGTACCGTATCAGCGACCCGCTGCGCTTCTATCAGGCGGTGCGCTCCGAGCGCATCATGAACCAGCGACTGGAGAAGATGCTGGAGACGTCGTTGCGTGAAGTGCTGGGGCGTGAAGATTTGAATACGTTGCTCTCACCAAAGCGTTCCGAGATTATGAACACGATTCGTGAGAATGTGGCGCGGCTGGCAACGGGACGCGGTATTAAAGTTGATGGAAAAACCATCAAGGAGGAGGCGGTGCTTGTTGATGCTGCTGTGGTGGAAGTCGATAACAGTATTACTGACGAATTATCGGAAGAGATTGCGCAGGATGTTGAAAAAAGCAGTGCCAAGCAGCGTGCTGGGTTTGGAGTGGAAATTGTCGATGTACGGATTATGCGTACTGACCTGCCGAAGGAAACCAGTGACCCGATTTATAACCGGATGGCATCCGACCGACAGAAAGTAGCGGAGAAGTTCCGCGCGGAAGGGCAGAAGGAATCGCAGATCATTACCTCGGAGGCGGATCGCGAGCGCACGGTGTTGTTGGCCGATGCCGAGCGCCAAGCAGCGATCATTCGCGGGGAAGGCGATGCTGAAGCGACACGTATTTTTGCGGAATCGTTCGGTAAAGATACCGAGTTTTTCGAGTTTTACCGGGCGCTGGAAGCCTACCGTAAATCGCTGAATAGTGATGATACGACGGTGATTCTCTCGCCCGATCACGATTTCCTGAAATTCTTGGAGAACTAGATCATGCTTGCCATGTTACGTCCGTTGTTTGTTTTGTTGCTGATAACGACATTGGCTGCACCACCGGTGCATGCGATGGAGAGTTTTGCGCCTGTCGTGGAAAAAGCGCTGCCGGCGGTGGTTAATATTTCGACCACGCAGAAGATTCCGGCGATGACATTTCGTGGTTTGCCCGGACTACCCGGTGCGGAGGATGAACGCCAGCGCGAGTTAGAGCGGTTTTTGAAGCGGTTTGGTTTTCCATTTCACCAGTTTGAGCGCCCGGAGCGCGAGGTGAATTCTCTCGGTTCCGGTTTTGTCATTGATCCGGCGGGGTATATCGTTACCAATAACCATGTGATTGCTGAGGCGTCGGAAATTGTTGTGACCTTTGCCGATGAGTCCAAGCTGGAAGCGGAAGTGGTTGGGCGTGATCCGAAAACCGATCTGGCACTACTGAAAGTTACGCCGAAGAAACCATTGGAATATGTTACATTTGGTAATTCGGATGCCCTGCGAGTGGGCGATTGGGTTCTCGCCATCGGCAACCCGTTTGGCTTGGGTAGTACGGTAACGGCCGGGATTATTTCCGCCCGTTCGCGTAATATCAATGCTGGGCCGTTCGACGATTTCCTACAAACCGACGCTGCGATTAACCGGGGGAATTCCGGAGGACCGATGTTTAACCGGCGTGGAGAAGTGATTGGTGTGAACACCGCTATTTTCTCTCCGTCAGGCGGGAGTGTCGGAATCGGGTTCGCTATTCCTTCAGCAATGGCCAAACCGATACTAGATCAGTTGCGTGAGCATGGCCGTGCCTATCGTGGGTGGCTCGGTGTTAAGATTCAGATTGTTACGGAAGAAGTGGCGGAAAGTATCGGGCTAGATAAGCCGATCGGCGCGTTGGTGTTGGAGCTTACGCCGGAGAGCCCGGCACAGAAAGCTGGCATCGAACCGGGTGATGTGATTATTGGGTTTAACGGGGAAGAAGTCACGACGATGCGGGAATTACCGCGTATGGTAGCCGAGACACCGGTTGGCGAGACCGTGGAAGTTGAGGTCTGGCGTGGCGATCGCCGCAAAACCATTCGCTTGTCACTGGGAGAATTCCCGGAGGATGAAGAGCTGGCAGAACGTCACGGGAATGGGAAGGCGCCGGAGAGTCGACAGGGAGAACCGGCGTTAGGAATGTATGTAAAAACACTGGATGATGGTTTGAAGAAACGACTGGAACTGGATGCATCCGTGACTGGTGTTGTTGTGACCGAAGTCACTGATGAGAGCGAAGCCGCACGGCGTGCCTTGCGCCCCGGGGATGTGATTGTTGGTGTCAATCAGGCACGCATTGCATCAGTTGAGGCGTTGCAACAGGCAATTGAAGAGGCGCGTAATGCTAAGCGTGGTTATGTGCTGATGCGTGTTATTCGCAATGGAGCGTCCAATTACATTACTCTGCCGATTAAGGAAAAAGCGGAATAATCTCATGTATAGATCAAAAGAGTATGGGGGAGTACGGCAAATTTAAACGACTGCCGTTTCGTCAGCCACTACCGCATCATCAGCCACGGCGGCATCATAGATAGCGCCATAGGTCGTATTGAGAATATCGCTGCGTAACAGGTTGGTCTGGGTGACGATCGCAATTGCTGCCTGCACTCGTACCGACGCAACGGCAAACAGCGTGGATTCGGACGCCACGTCCGTGTCGCCGACCACGCCACGTGCTGCTTCCTGCTGAACAATGGCGGATTCCAGACCTGCGGTCACCGATTCGGCGCGGATTTGCAGCGAGCCGACATAGGCACGCCGTGCGGTTACGGCGTCCTGCGCCGTGACCACCGCATCAAATGCCTGTACCGCCCGCTCAATGGTCTCGACTCCGATGCCTGTATCGTCAAAGATTGTGTTTGTGGAGGTGGTTTCCAACACGAAGGTTAGTTGTTCCGAAGGTGTATCACCCACCTGGAAGCCAACGGAACCTCCCTCCTGGAACAGGGTTTCTCCGATAGGCAGTTGTGCGCGGAGTAATGCTTCAAAGGCCTCGGCGTCATCATCAGTCACCACATCAAACTCGGTGGTATCATTGAAAAAGGTAATCTGGCGTTCGGGATTATCAACGCTTTGCATGACAATCTGTAGATAGGGATCGACCGTATTGTCGATGAAGGTGGTGGAGCGGAAGGTCTCACCATTGATGGTCATGGAGACGATGGCGCCAGTTTCACTAAGCGCAGCCGCATCCTCGACCCCAATCACTTCCACATCTTCAAACAATAATGGCGTATCAAAATCCTGCAATCGCATGGTCATGCGTGTATCTGCTAGGTCACCGGCAGCACGATAGGTGGTGATCTCGCGCTCCTGGTAAAAGGTCAGCCCGGAAAAGGCAAAATCCAGGCGATCGGCAAACACATCGGCATCATCCTGGTTTTCCACCGGTGCACTTTTGTTATCAAACTCGATTTCAAAAAAGCCGCCATCTTCGGAATGCAGGCGCAGGCGGTTATTTGTGCCGTCGAACACGGTGGCCGTGTCGGCTTGGTAGGTGTGCTCACCGACAGTGAGCGAGAGACGTACCTGGTTATCGGCCAGATACTGTGCCTCAAACCCACTAATTTCACCGATAAACGCACTGTTATTGGATATGCCCTGAAGATTGACGCCGCTATCGGCACCATTGGTCATCAGATTGGCAGACAGCGTCGCATTTGCCATGTTTTCCAGAAACTGAGCGTTGTTTTCCCGTGTATCCATGGCGTTGCCCACGCCGACAAAGCGCATGACCAGATCGGTGCCATCCCGCTGAAATTCCAGTTGGCGGTGGACGTGGGTATTGCGGTTGGCGCCGAACGTTTCCACCCATTCAGTCAGTTTGACCACGGCATTCTTGATAGTGTCTTCCACCGTGGCTCCGATCTGAATATGGAACGCATTGGCTGGGTTAGCATTGGTACGGAAGCGGAATTGGTTGGTGCCGTTAAACCCATTATCAATGCGCAGGCGCTGGTTGTTGTTGGGTTGACCGGTCAGGCTCAGACGCACCTCGCCGGTGGTTTGATTCTGGGAGCTAATGAGGTCATTGTTCGTACTACCGGCCGCCTGTACACTGTTCATGCCGAGACCGTCCAGGTCAAAACTACCTAGTATATAGCGGTTCTGACCACCCGGATTGACCTGAATACCGCCGATGGTATTGAAATGATTGCGTGCCGAGGATCCTTGCTCATCAATCGTGTAGAAGCGCGACAGATGTCCAGCGGATTTAGAGGTAATCTGGATGGCAGTTGGTGAAATCTTGGTATAGCTGGCTTCGTCAATCCGGCGTCCTGCTACTGTGTCCAATTGGGAATAGGCATTCAGCGCATTGACAAAATTATTGACGCTTTCTGAAAGCGTTGCGCCACGCTGGACATGTAGTGGGTTATTAGGATTCACCGCGTTGCGGAACTGGAATTGCAAGTTCTGAATGCGTACGCGCCGATTATTTCCTGGGTTCGAAACAAATTGTAGGATAGCAGAGCCCGAGTCGGTCAGCGTTTCATCGGACATCAACGCGCCGATCAGTTCGGTGGTTGCCTTGTCTCCCTGTAACACTTTGACTCCATTAAAATCTGTGCTCTCGCCGATGCGATCGATTTCCGCCTTCATCTGTTGGAATTCGAGATTGAGAAACTGGCGTTCACTGTCCAGTAACGAACCGGAGTTGGCCTGCAGGGCAATAGCCTGCATACGGTTGAGAATAGTTTGTATTTCCGCCAGTGCGCCATCAGCGACTTGCAGGAGGCTTTCGGCTTGCAGGGAATTGAGCTGGGCACTTCTGAGGGTGGTAACGCGAGTGGCGAGCTTGGTGGCTACTGACAGTCCGGCAACATCTTCATACGCGCTGGCAATGCGGTCACCGGAGGACAAATGTGATACCGACGCGCTGACTACGCGTTGATGCCTTCCAATGGAAGTCACTGCGTCCTGCCCTGTAAGGCTAACCAATGATGTTAAACTCATGAACCCTCGTATCTACCTGACAATGAAAGTGGCCTACTGCCACCATCGTCCCATACTAAATCAATTTTATTAATAAATTATAAAAATATTATCTACAATTTAGCATAAAATAGTAAATTGCTTCATATAGGAACATAAGAAAATAGCGTAGACTCAGCGCATTATTGGATGATTAGTGGTATGCCTGCATCGGCATTGATACGCGATCTTTCACTTTTGAAATTCCATGAGGAATTCTTACGTTGAACTGCAATAGTTGCATTCATAGCCTGTCACGAATACAGTTGGCTTTCCTGTTTAGCACATAACACGAGTGACCATATGATGTCCTCTATAACGATTCAGTCAGCCAATAGAAAAGATATGCAGGCCGTTGCCGCCATGATGCAGGCGCTGGCACGAGAGGAGGGGGATAAGGGGCGTTGTACGTCAGAAGCCTTGCAGCATCAGTTGCAGCACGGTGTTCCGGAGTTACTGATCTATGTTGCAAGTGATGTTGATGATATGATGGGCTGCGTATTGGCGTATCCGGGTTACGATGTGCTCTCTGCCAGCCCCGGGCTGCATCTTAGTGATCTCTATGTCAAACCGGCCTACCGCCGTCAGGGGGTTGGTTCTGCATTGATGCAGCATCTAGCGCAGGCGGCATTGCAGCGGGATATGCAGTGGATGTCGTGGACGACGCTGCGTGCCAATCGCCACGCCACGGCTTTTTATCAGGCATTGGGCGCCAGTGATGTCGGTGTACGCTTTATGGCAATGGGAACACGCGCCCTGCGGCAATTATGCCGCGAGGTAACGTTCTCTTAAAGGTCTCATGGTATGAAAAAGGATAGAATCCTTTGATCTTAACCCCTTTGCCATACTATGTATGGTATAATCATTCTTTATACTAAAAGGAAAAATGTGCGTGACTGACCGGGAAAATATGAGTTTCTTTTATAGAAAACAGGGTGTTGCACTTTTGCTAGCTATCGTGGCATGGATGGTATTACCGGCATCTCCGGCGCTGGCCGGTAAGCACGCCGTATTAATTTATGATGCCGATTCTCGTCAGGTGCTGCATCAAGAAAACGGCTATTCCAAGCGTTATCCGGCGTCCCTGACAAAAATGATGACGCTTCACATGCTGTTTGAACAATTGCGCAGCAAACAGATGTCGCTGCAAACCAAGATGAAAGTTTCTTCTTATGCTGCCTCGCAGCCGCAGACGAATATTTCCTTGCGTCCCGGCAGCAAAATCACCGTAGATCAGGCGATTCGGGCGCTGGTCGTGCGCTCCGCCAACGATGTTGCTGTAGTGGTAGCGGAGCATTTGGCCGGATCGGAGAAGGCGTTTGCCAAACAAATGACGCGGCGCGCCCGCCAGTTGGGGATGCATCATACGATATTTAAAAATCCGCATGGTCTGCCTGATAGCGGTCAGATTACGACGGCAAAGGATATGGCGATTCTGGGGGCGGCGTTACGCCTGCATTATCCGCAATATTACCATTATTTCTCGGTGAAAAAGTTTTCGTACGGTGGCAGGAATTATACATCACATAACCGTGTGCTCGATAAACTGCCCGGTGTTGATGGTATCAAAACTGGTTATATCCGAGCGTCCGGTTTTAATCTGGTCAGCTCACTCAAGCATAAGGGCATTAACATTATTGCTGTCGTGATGGGTGGGAAAAACTCCCGCGAACGCGATGCGCGCATGGTAAAGCTTTTGGATCGAACCTATACTAAACTGGCGGCGCAGCGGGGTGATCAGGGGTATCAGGTAGCCTTTGCACCAACACCGGTATTAAAGCCCGGTGTGCCCGCATCCAAACCACAAGTGTTGGATCAGTTGGTTGCTGATGTCACGCGTACGCTGGATAAGACGGCAACGTCGGTATCTGGTGTTACTAAGCCAACGCCACCAAGCTTTAAGGTTGGCTTTAACCGTGCAGTGGATAAGCCACAACCGCCGAAATTGGGCATATCTGTCAATTTTGACGAGAGTAAGGAAACAGCGGCTAAGCCTCAATCGACCGGGCAGGTGGCTGTGAATGCTCCGAAGCCAGTTGCAAAACCTGCGCCTGTGACGACGACATTAAAGTCTGCAGCGCCGAAGAAGCATACGTTGAACTACCAGCTAGCGGCGATTAATGATGATTTCCCGGTGCCCAGCTACGTGTCTCAGCCAAAGGCAACCACGGTAAAGAAAGATTGGGCGATTCAAATCGGTGTATTCCGGGATACGTCCGGTGCACGTAAGGCGCTCTCCGATGTTGCGCGCAAGGTGCGCAAGGATTTGCAAGGTGCGGTAGCACATGTGGAGTATGCCGAGCTTCAAAATAAAGGGTTTCATCGGGCGCGTCTGAAAAATCTGTCTCGCAATGAGGCATCGACCGTATGCAAAAAACTGATTCAAATGAATCAGGATTGTTTTGTCACCCGAATCAACTAAATAGTTTGGTATTCATCTAACGCAGTTCGGGGGAATATCCATGGCGAAGGAACAGAGCATAAACACCGTCGCAGTACTGGGTTCCGGTGTGATGGGTTCCGGGATTGCTGCGCTGTTGGCCAATGCAGGATGCCAGGTGCATCTACTTGATATTGTCCCAAAAGATGCCACGGATCGCAACGCACTGGCAAAAGGTGCGATTGATAAGCAACTGAAAGCTAAACCGGCTAGCGGCTTTACCCATAAGCGCAATGTCAAACGAGTCATTCCGGGGAATCTGGAAGATGATTTAGGGGTGTTGAGTCAGTGTGACTGGATCATTGAAGTCGTACTGGAAGACTTGAAAGTCAAGCAGGAGACTTACCGTAAAATTGATGCACATCGCAAATCCGGCAGTATTGTGTCGTCCAACACATCCACGCTGCCGCTGCATGTTCTGATTCAGGGACTGCCGGAACCATTCACTCAGGACTTCCTGATTACCCATTTCTTTAATCCGCCGCGTTTCCTGCCGTTGCTGGAAGTGACGGGTGGTGAGACCGCCAAACCCGAACATGTTGAGCGTATTCGCGCCTTTGCTGATGTGGCGCTGGGGAAAGGCGTGGTACTGTGTAAGGATACGCCCGGTTTCCTGGCCAATCGTATCGGTATTTTCTGGATGCTGGCCGGACTGATTGAAGCGTTGGAATGTGGGATTGGGGTTGAAGATGCTGATGCAGTGATGAGCCGTCCGGTCGGGATTCCTAAAACTGGCCTGTTTGGGTTGTATGATCTGATTGGGATCGACCTGATGCCACTCATCGCCAGCGCCATGCTGCAAACTTTGCCGAAGGATGATCCATTCCGCAGCCTGTATCGTGAGCCGGAGCTGGTGACGGGCATGATTGCCGACGGCTATACCGGCCGCAAGGGTAAGGGCGGATTTTATAAAATGGACAAGCAGGGCGGCCGTAAAGTCAAGCTGGCCAAGAACCTGCAAACAGGCGAGTATCATCCGGCAAGGCGTTCGTCGCTCTCCAGTGTGAAGGCAGCGAAATCGGGACTGGCGGCACTGGTTCATCATGACGATATTGGCGGACAATTCGCCAAGGCCGTGTTGGTGCGTACTCTGCATTATGCTGCATCGCTGGTACCACAAATTTCCGACACGATTCTCAATATTGATGAAGCCATGCGACTGGGGTTCGCCTGGAAATACGGTCCGTTTGAACTGATCGACCGCCTGAGTACCAAAGAGCAGGTTGGTAGTGACTGGCTGGCATCGGCCTGTGAGGCGATGGGGCTGGATGTGCCGCTGCTTTTACAGGCAGCACAGGGAAAAACCTTCTACAAGATCGACGGCGCCACCCAATATTATCTGAACGTAAGCGGCGAGTATGACGCCATCACCGTTCCCGAGGATGCGTATATGTTGGCCGATGCCACGCGGGGTAATACGCCTGTCATCAAAAATGGGTCAGCGCAATTATGGGATCTGGGCGATGGCGTGGCGGGATTGGAGCTGATCACCAAGATGAACACCATTGACGATGGTGTGTTGGAAATGATCTTGCGATCGGTGGAAACGGTTGAGCGCGATTTTACCGGGTTGGTCATTACCACCGATTCCGACAAGTTTTCGCTGGGTGCGAATCTGGGTTTCTTTATGTATCTGGCTAATCTGGCTGACTGGAAAACGCTCTCCGGCATGATTCGTCACGGACAGCAGGCAGTGATGGCACTGAAATATGCCCCGTTTCCGGTGGTGGCATCGCTCTCCGGTATGGCGCTAGGGGGCGGCTGCGAAATCACCCTGCATTGTGATGCTGTTGCCGCGCATATAGAGTCCTATCCTGGACTGGTAGAAGTGGGCGTCGGTGTGATTCCCGGGTGGGGTGGGTGTAAGGAGCTGTTGTTCCGGCATCTAGCACTGGCAGAGCAGAGTGCGCAGACCATTGCCACCGGGCAGATGCCTAAACCATTTATGCCGTCCGGGGCGATGCCGTCGATTTCCAAAGCCTTCGAAACGATCATGCTGGCAAAAGTTGCTACATCTGCGGAAGAAGCTCGTGACCTGCTAATTTTGAATGAAGCAAGCCGTATCATCATGAACCGCCGGCGTGTATTACCGGGCGCCAAAGCGCTTTGTCTGGAATTGGCCGGAGGTTACCAGCCGCCGGAGTCGCATGCGATTCAACTACCTGGTGCCAGCGCCAGAACGGCCTTATTGATGGCCATTGATGGATTCCGGGCAACGGCGAAGGCTACTGCGCATGATGCCTTTATCGGCGAACATCTGGCCACCGTATTGAGCGGTGGTGCGACCGATAGCACGCAGGAGCTGACGGAGCAGGATCTGTTGGATCTGGAGCATGATCATTTTATTGAGTTGGTCAAAACCAAACCGACACGTGATCGCATCGAGCATATGCTGGAGACGAACAAGCCGCTGCGTAACTAACTGGTGCCATACAAAGCCGCGCTGTCTGAGAAAACCCTTGCCCTTCGCTAGTGAATACGTTAAAGAGGACACCCTGCCGCTAATGCGGTATCGAATTTGTCGCGGGGTGGAGCAGCCCGGTAGCTCGTCAGGCTCATAACCTGAAGGTCGCAGGTTCAAATCCTGCCCCCGCAACCAACAAAATCAATGACTTATAGCTGGCTTCTCCTCCTGAATTAGCGTAAAATACTCTTACACAGTCCTTACACAGTTTTACACAGGAAAAAGGGTACGGAAATGAGCACGATAAAGCACACTATTATGGGAGGTAGACCGGCTTGAACGCGCCATTCAAGATGGTGTTGCTGGGTAAATATTGCAGGCTGAAAACAGATTCAAACGAAAAGGTATGGGTTGGGAACATTCTTGCAGGAGTGGAGGTACTTATCATTGTTTCCTCCTACGGTTAATAGTGTTTCCTTTCTGTGCATCAGTACAGTACAACCATCAAAGTTCGGCAGGATAGTCTACGCCCTCAACACTTTCGAGATAGGTGGCAATTGCCATGAAAGCTTTACGGGGACTTTTTCTTTTATCACCGAGAATCTGTCCATTGTTAATGGTGAGAGATAAACGTTTTTTGCATTTTTCTTGTTCCTCTGGTGTAAGCCTTTCATCTTCCATATGAAACGTGCCAGTTTTTTCTTTAAGCTCATCAAATTTTTCTTCAAATTCACTTTCGTCTATTTCCTCTACAGCCTCATAAATAATTCTGCTGGCAATAGGTTTTGCATCTCCATCTATAGTCATGATAAGGCCATCTATAGAACCCGCGCGCTGCTCTATTGTAAAATATTTGAAATTCTCAGACGGTTGATCCTTTGTTGTTCCTATGTTGTAGACTCTTCCGTGCATTTCAAAAGAAACACCTCGTGCATATTTTTCTTCTCTACCATCGGAGCGCTTCATATAATTTTCAAATCTACAATAGCGAATTGTGCTGTTAGGTGGAAAAATGCGTAGTAAAGACTTGGCCACATAAGCAGGGCGATCTGGGCGTGCTTCTAAACGATAGCAATAAAATAGCTTGGACTTTCCTTTGCCATTATCTGAGTAACATTGTAGATGTTCTGCTGCTCTTTTGTATGAGTCAGGCCTAACTCTCAGGATTTCTTCACAGAAATCAACTATCAATTTCTCCCTTATTTTGTTTCGTTCATCATCAGTTAGCGTATTGGTGTGGAAATCCTCTGATTTGATGGTACCTGACTTGATGCTATCAACCCACTTTCTTGGGTCAAAGAATTCTAGTATATCTTTGCAAGCGTCCTGAAGTTCTTTGTCTGAATCCAAGTGTTTTGCCAGCACCAAAATAGCAGCATCCATCAGCTCTGTACCAATATTGTGCTGGCTACTCTTTCCAGTGATAAACTCTTTTACTTTTTCGGATTTATCTGGCCATGACTTACTGAGTGTAAATTCCCCTTCATTATGAAGGGTTTCAATCTCATCAACGATGAGACGTTGCCATGCATAGTTAGATTTTCTTTCTCTATCTCTATATATAAACATCATGGCTCTAAATAGAGAAAGGCAGTCTGCGCGGTTTCTGGTATTCCCCCATATCGGGTGATTTTCCCATTTTTCTTTGTGAATTTGACTGGTCATATACAGATTGATTTTCAACTTTCTGGCCAGAAGATATAGTCTGGCCAGAAAATGTCAATGTTATGGTAGGTTTCTTGGCCAAAGTTCAAGAAAGTACCATAACATCTTGTTGTCTTCCTATGATACGATATTAAACAGTCCTAAGAAGGGAAAGGGTCTGAAAATCAGACCCTCTACAGCTGGGCTAGGGAAGGGTATTGGAGTACCCTCCCGCTATTTAAGTTAACGTCATCTAACCGTAGGAGGAAACAATGACAAACACACCCATCCCCAATGCTATAGACTTTATACGCAGATGTTTCAATAAAATCTGCAACCGTGCCTACATACGCGAGCCGTATTATTGGCTGGTGTTCTGTACTGCCCGCTTTCATATGGCACATGTGTGGCAAATGACACTGGCAAGCGGCGCGCATGATTCTAACCGTGACATAATTTTATTCTCCCTGATCGTAGCAACGTTGAATGAGGCGAAGCATGAACTGCCGGAAGTATATCATAAACTCAAGCGCGTTAAAGAATTTATAAAAGGCAGATATTAATATAATGTCTCAAATCGTTAGGATAATATTAATATATTTTTCTTAGCACTGTCAATCTTAATGCCCCCTATCTCATAGTATAGAGATAGGGGGCTTTTTTATAGAAGACCCTATAAGCTACAAACAGCCCTTTGTAGGTTAGAGCCCCCCTAACTTTGATGTCGATCTCTATGAAATGGACAGCCTGCAAGACTTGGCGGAATCCTTCATTGAAGAAGGGCTATTCGGAGACATTCCCGACAACATTCGGCCTTACCTCGATATGGACGCTATCGCCCGTGACCTAGGCATAGATTACACTGAAACCAGTATTGCGGGGCAACATTATGTTTATAGATGTATATAAACCTACTTCAAAGCAAGGTTAATGGCCCCTATTAGTGAAGTCCATTGCTCGACTTCTTCTTCAGCCAAATCGGATGCTTCGTTTTCTCGTGTCCACCGGATAAATGCTTTAGCGAGTTTATACTTGGAGAAATCCTTTATTTCAGATTCAAACACACTGACTATGGGGCGTTTGGGATTATCTGCCAATTTAGCTTCAATATCCCAACCCAGCGCTTCCTTGGCTACTTTAGTGAGAGTTGGGCGCAACATATCTTCTATTTCGGATTTTGCTATTTCACCGTTTACATGGTCTTCCGTACGAAGAATGTTTTTGTTTCCCAGCGTATGAACAAGCACTTCTTGTTCGGCTGCTTGCTTACCTGCATTATCTGAGTCTAACAGTGCAGCCACTTTCAGTTTTTGGGCATGTAGTATGGTTGCAAAATAAACCACTTTGCCAGCCGTATTAGCTGGTACGAGAGCTATTTTATCATTCAAATCTACAATGCCAGCAGCACGCAGAAGTGCGGCGGTAGCCTCAACATACCAGTAATCAGTTAACCCCTCTAAAATGAGATTCTTTTTCTGCGTGAATAACGATTGCGCCAAGTCATAGCCCAGCGCTTCCTGCAACGGCAATAATGCAGCAGGGTCATTTGCTGTGACGTTAGTGTGAATTTTTGTACCTACGTTGCGGTCAGTCATTTCAACTACACGTACAAGGTCTAATTCGTCCGGCCCTACCAAGAATGGTGAGTGCGTAGTGTAAATTGTTTGGTTCTTTGCAGCTAAACGAGAAATAGTTTTTCTGAAATCACGTTGTTTTAGGGCATGGAGATTCAAGCCCGGTTCATCTAGCAATAATATCGCGTTCTTATTTTCGCCTTCCGCTTCTGCGAAGAAAACAACAAAGAATGATACGAGCCATTGGAAGCCTTCGGAGCGTTGGTCTAGCTCAATTTCTACCCCCAAATCATCTTCGACAACAGCTTTCAAGTATTGGTTATCTGCCCTTATCAATAATTTATCAGCTTGGGCTTTTTCCGGGTCAGGAAACCAAACTTCTCTAATTTCTTTAGTCAGCTTTACACTAGCAGCATTTAGTTGATAATCCCGTAAAGCACTAAAGCCCTTAACGCCTTTAGGTGCGTTTATTTTCTGCAATGCTTCTAATACTGCTGATTTTCCAGCCTCGTTAGGGCCAACCATAATGGTCTTATCATTTTCTATATCGAAATATCCGGTATCTCGAATGCTTCTGTAATTTTGAACTCTTGCCTTTATTGCTCTCATAATTCTTGCTCTTGAAAATTAGTTAATCCCTTGGCCCAAAGAAACGGTCGCCGTTAAAGTGTATCAAGTGGTCTGGTACGTCAGCGAGCCAGACTTCCGTTTCCCATGCAATATCTTTGACATGTTTCTTGAACTCCGTAGAGTCGGGAAACGCACTAACATAGACACATCCCGCCTTGCAGTTTTCCAGCATCTTCTGAAGCTCGAAAATCCGCTTTGGTGACATTGGGCCATGCGAAGTGACAGCTTCAACCAGAAATAGCCATTTCCGCTTGCTATCGTACAGCACCACGTCTGGCAGCTTGTCATGGTCAGTAATGGGAATCCCCAGCTTTGCAAGCTGGTCAGCATCTACAAACAGATTTTTCTTTGCGGTATCGCCCAGATAGAGCGGCTTTGCACCCTGAGCGAAACGCGGCGCAAAATCTTCGATAATGGCTTTTTGTACCTCATTATGCTTTCCCGGTGATAACTCAAAAGTCGTACCGTCTGGCATGGTAACGGGTACGAGTTTTTTATTGCGTTTCCTGGCATAGATTGCAGACAGTGAACCGTGTGCCTCAACAAAGTCGGAAGCTGCTTTCTGCCATGTTTTCGTACCGTACTGCTTAACGGCATCAAGTGCGGCTTCACTGATAGCATAGTGCGCCCGTGGGCTGTTAGTCGGTAATGACGGATCAAACGGGTTATATTCGGCCAGTTGCGCTTGCACAAATTGATGCAGCACTTGCCTACGGAATGTCTCTCGTGTGTTTGGTGCGTAGGGCTTATTGTAATGCTCTTTCAGAAAATCCATTACGCCTTTTGTGACGGTGCAGGCTTCACGTTTGGCATTTTTCCACGCTTCATCAGGCTTCAGGCCACAGAGAGCAATCAGCGTCAGCGCCGCCATTTCATTTTGTTGTGCAGGCGGTAGACCTAACGCTTTGAGGATTATTTGTGCGTCTTCGACTTTAGGCATATTCAGCTTCCCGGTTTTCTTGGTGTTCATATTGCGGGAAATTGAGAATTTGTGTCACCACGCTATCAAGCATAGTTTCGGCGTTGCCGTTATATTTGAGCATCGCTTTCCCGATAGCGATAATCTGTTCATGCGGTGGAAGCGGCAAAGCACGCAACTCTGTTGCGCTTACCTGTGTATTTCCATTGATGATGCGGTAATAGCGGTTCATGATTTCGCTATTCAGCAATGCGGCCATGCCGATAGCCTCTTCAGGCTTCAACTCACTACCCGGCTTGTGGATATAGTTTAGGTGGTTTTCAAATGCTATCAGTGGGGTATCAAACTCTTTTGCAAGATACGGCACGGCATTCAGGCGGCGCTTTTCTTCTTTTGTGCTGAAACGACGCAGCAACACATAATTCTTGTTTTCAATAAGCAGTTTGCGCTGCAAGGCTTCATTTTTAATATATTGCGCCTTTTTAATATCCTTTGGCCATGTGGTGTGCATCGCGTTGATATGATTCATCCATAGTAACGGCGTATGCGTGGTAGGAACATCACCTTCCATATCCAACAAGTCAGTAGCGCGGAAGGGTACAACTTGCCCGGTTGAAATTTTAAGCCCGTATGTTTCGAGCGTACCGGGCCATTTATCTATTGTTTCAAGCAAATGGCTTTCTTCTTCACAAACAGGAAGCCGTAACGTCATTCCTTTGGGTTTATCGAGTATGTCAGCCAGATACATAGTACAGGTTTGCGGGACATCAATGTCACGCGCACCATGACTGGAAGAAACCACCACCTGCGTACTACCGTTATAATGTTCCGACTGGCGCGTTCCCTTTATGATGATGTTTTCCTGCAAAATATCATCACGGTTGAACGCATCTATCCGCGATTCAAACACATGCACGGTATTTGGTTTTATTAGCGAAAAGAGCTTTCCTCGTAACGCTTTGAAATATTGCCCTGAAGCGAAACTGCGGGGCGTAATATAGATAAATTCCCCGCCTTCTTTCAGGATAGACGCACCTACTGCCATGAAAAGCCCATAAATGTTTGGCTGACCATGCACCACGCTTGAAACAGCTACAGCACGAGGGTCATTCTTATTGATCTTGAAATAAGGCGGGTTCGAGATAACAATATCATAGCCAGAATCAATCATACCCTTAGTGAGCAGGTCTTCCCCCTCTAAGGAGGCAGATTGTGCCAAGATGAAATCCTTGTACTCAATACGTGCGTCTAGGGTTATGCCATACCCAGCACACCAGTCACCCAGATGCTTCATGGTTGCCGCAAGACATGGCATAAGATTCTGGTCTATCTCGTAGGCTGTTAGTTCGATTTTGCGAAGAGAAGCGCTTTTTTCGCGTACGATACGCTCGACAAGAGAGCATAAAAGAATCCCCGCGCCAGCGGCGGGGTCTAGCAGCTTAGAAGCCGCTTTTCCTGTATTCTGCATGGATGCCATGAAATCAGCTACAGCTATCGGGGTCAGGTATAGACCGTTTTTCTTGCGGTGGTCGGCTGTAACGGTTGAAACATACCAACTCCCTACGCGGTCAGCGTATCCAGTAGGGCGTTCATTAGCTTGTGGTGTAGGGAGTTCGTCATTACGTTCGGAGGCAGGGGAAAAGGCGCAGTATTCAGTGCCGCGTGATTCTTCTAAAATTTGCAGTGGCGCCAACGTCATTATACTTAATCTTCCTCTGACCTTTACATACAGACAATACTAGGAGGAACAATATCTTGCAATGAATTTGCCAAAAAGCTTAAGTAAACAACGACGCCTTTTTTGTGTTACCTCACCTGCTTCACATAGTAAGTACCACGCCCCGTGCCTTTGGCTTCAATCAAGCCTAAATCCAGCAGCTTTTCAAAGTCCAGTTTTCGGGACGCAAGGCTGCGCGGAGAAATTTCACCGTATTCCCGTTGGGTAATGCTGCCATGTGCGTCGATATACTCCAGAATCTGCCGGTGATGCGGTTCCAGGCGTGGCTGTGGTTGGAGCGTAGCAGGAAGCGCTTTGCGTATCCGCCGTAATTCATCCAGAATGCCGTCCGCGAAATACTCCAGCCACGCCGTGAAATCCACCTCGTCCTTGAGTTCATAATAGTCCCCTTCAAGGCCTACGGCTTTGAAGTAACGGGTGATGTTCTGGTTATAATAATTTTCAAAACTGAAAATCTCAAACAGGTCAAGCCCGGCCTTGCCGAGAATGGCCGTGGTGAGTAACCGGGTCGTGCGCCCGTTACCATCCATAAAGGGGTGGATAATGACACACTGGCGATGAAATAATCCCGCCAGGATAATCGGGTCTATTGTCCCGATATGTCCGTTAATAAACGTCATCAGGCTGTTGGTCAGTTTCTTCACATCCTTGGCATCCGGCGGCATGAACACCACTTCATCCGGCTTACGGGGATTGCGGATAATCACCGGCGCTTTACGGATGTGTCCGCAATCTGCCGGATTATCCATCAGGCCATCTACCACCTGCTGCTGCACGCGCTCCAACGTGGCAAGATCAAGCACAAATGTTTCGGTGCGAACCGCAGCATAGAGCAATTCCAGTGCCTGATTATAGTTCAGCACTTCACGTTCGGTATCCCGCACATGAGCCTTCTCATTTTTGAGCAGGCGTTTGACATCCGTAAGCGGAAGTGGATTACCTTCGATACTGGTTGAAGCAAAGCTGGATAGCTCCCTGGCTTCCAGTTCCAGTTTTGCCAAAGCTTGTCCGCTAAGGTTGAAACTTTTGATTTCGCCGATAGCCTCACCGATCTCACGAATGGTAGTGAGGAGCTGATCGGTAATAGTATATTGCGGCTGCCAAGTCATAGCCATAATTTAGCCTTAAATTAGCCGATAGACAAGCAAGAGTTAATTGCTGAGATGCATAGCCGTAATATAGCCACAATTTAGCCGGTAAACATGCAGCTTCCCGAAAAAAGAAAATATTTTCGTGAATATTTTTCAGGCAGAAAATAGGGTCTATTTCGCCCCAAAATGAGCCTGAATTCTTACACATTCTCTTACACATACACATTTTTATTTTAAATTATTGAAATAATATCATATATTTATGTTATAGCTATATACGGCTCATAACCTGAAGGTCGCAGGTTCAAATCCTGCCCCCGCAACCAACAAGTCCGCAGGCGTTAATTCGCGCTCAGAAGCGTTTTCCGAATTTTGACTAGATACTTGTTGGGAAGCCACTCCCGCAACCAACAAGTCCGACACCATAGAATCCCCAGTTTCTAAGGCTTTGTCGGTCGCAGTTTCCAATTCTACCTTGATATTTTGCATTTGCTGAATAACTGCATGTTTCTCCGTATCTTGCTTAGATAACCAACTTTTTGCATATGTTTGCTCCTGTAATTTGAGTTAATGACAGCACAAAGAGTTCTCGTCCAGCACGCTGTCAGATGCTGGATGAGCAGGTTTCTCAGGAAGTGCATCCTGATGATTTACGAGAATAAAGGATTAGGGCTGGAGGCTTGGGCGGCTTCAAGAACACGCCTCATTGGCCTTTTAATGTATTTTATAGCTTACGCTAATCGGCATAATGTATAGCAAAGAATACATTATATGCTTTCCGATTGAATCCGTTCCATCAGCTTCGGCAGAGAAATAACGGTTACGTCATTGCCGACAGGAAACTCATCATCTCCACCGTAAACCACATATTTCTTGGATGCACCGACATCCTCACATGTCTGATGGAAGTGTTTGCCAAGTTTGGGGGCAACGCCATGTTTAATTTCAATTGCCCAGACATCCGAATTTGGCATTTTGACAACCAAATCAATTTCTGCGCCCGCAGCGGTACGATAAAAATGGCTTGTCGCAAGGCGTGGCAGTACGGAATGGATATTCTCTACCACAAATCCTTCCCAGCTTTTGCCAAGCACTGGATTGGATAGCAGTGCATTATAATCACTAATACCAAGCAACCTGTGCAGAATACCGCTGTCACGTACATAATATCGTGGTGACTTCACCAGCCGTTTTTTGACATTCACATGCCACGGCTCAATACGCCTGACCAATAACAGATCGGTCAGAATATCAATATAATGACTGACAGTTTTTCCATCGACTTCCAGATTGGCTCCCAATTTGGAATAATTCACCGTTTCACCCTGTAGATGCGCCAGCATTGTCCATAGGCGTCTCAATCGGGCGGCTGGAATTTGAAATCCCATTTGCGGAACGTCGCGTTCCAGATAGGTGCGTATGAGGTCTTCAAGCCAGTCCATAGCCATGCCATCGTCATCGGCAAGGTAACTATCAGGGAAGCCACCTCGTAGCCAAAGGCTCTGAACCGTATTTTTGGCATTGCCGGTTTCCAGAACATTCAGCCCTGTCATTTCAATGTAGCTAATACGTCCCGCCAGACTTTCAGATGATTGCCGGAGTAAATCCATAGAGGCTGATCCAAGCAACAGAAATTGTGCGCTATCACGTCCTTGCTGACGGCTTGCATCAATCAACCCACGCAACACCATAAATAAATCCGGTGCACGCTGGATTTCATCCAGGATCACCAGTTTATCATTATGACCTTGCAGGAAACTTTTGGGATCACTTAGCTTGAGTAAATCTTCCGGATCTTCCAGATCAAGGTAGATGGAATTCACATCTTTTGCTATGGTTTTGGCAAGCGTTGTCTTGCCAACCTGACGCGCTCCCAGCAATGCAACGGCGGGTACGCGAGCGACATTTTTGTTAAGCCTATCTGTTATCAGCCTGTTTAACATATCTTGCATTATAGAAGCCACATTCCGAAAATGCAAGGTATAATATAATTGTCAGCTATTCTGGACATCACACACAATCCCTGCATAGTTCAGCCGTATAGGATTGAATTTACTGTATTTCTCAGGTGTTGCTTCTGCCCTGTGCGTGAACAGCGAAACTAATCGGTGGCGTGCCCCCGCAACCAACAAGTCCGCAGTATTAGATTCTTGTTGGAAACTTGTCCCCGCAACCAGCTAAAATATAACGATAATATACGCATACTATGACCTTAAAGATAGAGCAAAGAAATGCTCTAGGTCGCAAATAGGTCGTACAGAAAAAATACTTTTCCTTTGCAGGGAGACGTTGTGCTCTCCCGTGCACCTTCTGGCTATATGGGGGGTGATTATCCAGCAACAGCTCAAAGAGCGACCAAAACTCCAACAGGGTATCAACGCCTACAGCATTGAGGCACGCCAGCAGCTTCTTCACCTACGGAAGAATAGTTCACACTTCTTGGAAACTGGTGAAATACCTCGAGAATTGGAACCAGACACCTACATTCACCATACGAAGGAGCGGCAGCATGGAATGCAGTTATAGCACTCCTTGCACAACGTTATAACTAATGTTATAATTCCTCTTGTAAGGAGAAAAACGATGACGGAATTACGAGTGACAACGGTTGGCAACAGTACAGGTATTGTACTGTCAAAAGATTTACTGGCGAAATTACGCGTTGATAAAGGTGATACGCTCTATGCTGTTGAAACGCCTAATGGCATAGAGCTGACTGCTTATAATCCCGACTTCGCTGCACAAATAGAGTTGGCGGAAGAGATTATGCGTGAAGATCGTGATGTGTTGAAGAAACTGGCAGAATAATCTATGCAGGAACCCATATGGATTAACGATGATGTAGTCATTCCAATACATCGACGTCAACTTTCAGAGCATGGTGGTGGCGACGGTATGCGTGATCTAGGATTACTGGATTCTGCACTGAATCGACCTAAACAACTATGGTATTACGGCGATCCTCAACCTGATATGGCAGCACTGGCAGCTGCTTATGCCTATGGTATTGCCCGTAATCATCCGTTTGTAGATGGAAATAAACGTACCGCTTTTGTGGTGTGCCGTTTATTTCTGAAGCTTAATAACGTTGAATTCACAGCTTCTCAGGCAGAAAAGTATGGTACCTTCATTAGGCTTGCTGCAGGTGAGTTGACAGAAGACGCATTAGCAACATGGATACGTGGACATGTCACAGAATGATATGCACTGGGCTGAAACGGATGAAACAGCTAAGCAGCGGATTGAACAGGCGCGTGCTTTGAAGGCAACTGCTGCAAAAGACGGCCTCAAGTTTGAAGCATATTTGACGCCGAATATCGCTACATGGGTACTTGAAATGGTTGAACGTGGTGATTTTATTGATCCAAGTGAAGCCGTCTTCGTTTTTATGAAACAGGCGATGGATATATTCGGAGATTTCCAGCGGTGACTTTGCGCCTGGCATTAATGGCGATTACACCTTCACCAATGCGGACTTTATCTATTGAGGAAAACAAGGGCGTAATAGGAAAGTCATGGCCGCCCGATCTATGTCGAACTCAAACGCCACGACATTGAGAAGTTGTTCGGGCGGCCTATGGGCAATTCCCATAAAACGCGCAAGCCGGTTCCTCTGCTTCATCCCCACAATTTCCATACATGGCACAGGCTGGTTCTTCCTCTTCATCGCAGTTGCCATACATGGCGCAGGCTGGCTCTTCATCTCCTGGACAGTTCCCATAGAAATCGCAAAGCGGTTCCCCTTCGTCTGCACAATTGTCATAAAACGTACACAGGTTGAATGGGTCTGCCGCATCCTCAAATGGAAATTGATTGCGGATGCTGTCACATGCACCAAGCAGCAATAACAAACACACAGCCCCATACCGCATCATGTGTTGTCTTCCCCCTCAGGCGGTGCGTCAAACTCGATCAATAACTCATCGGCACGTACGCTTTGCCCGGCACTGACATGCAGCTTCTTGACCACCGCGTCATGCTCCGCCCGAAAAATATTCTCCATCTTCATCGCCTCGATGGTTAGTAGCTCCTGCCCAGCGAACAGGCGATCCCCTTCCTTCACGGAAAGGCTGGCCACCAGCCCGGTAATCGGGGAACAGAGCTGGTTACGGCTATCTTCATCATCATGCACCGGCATATGCACCGCCAGTTCCGCCACTCGCGGCGTACGCACCTTCACCCGCGCTTCCGCACCGCCATAATGCAACTCAAACCCTTCGGTGATGGGATGCATCTGGACGCTCACCGGCTTGTCATTCACCGTACCCTGAAACAAAGGGCGTCCGATTTCCCAGTTAGAACGTACTGTAGCAACGCCCGTGCCAAAACTAATGTCATAGCCATTACCAACTTCCATCGCGATCACCGGGTAATCATTGCCATCAATATGTACCACCCAGCGCGATCCGATCACCCGGCTGTAACCCGGCAATTGACCGGATATCTGCGCCGCACGGTGGGCATCCTTTAAAAAGGCGAAGACTCCGACCCCGATCAATACCCGCAGCATTTCTTCCGTCAGGGAACTGTTTGCAAATCCTTCCGGATATTCCTGTGCGATAAAATTGGTTGATAGATCGCCGCGCGCAAACCGTTCATGATTTAGGATGGATTGCAAAAAACTGATATTATGCGCTACCCCTTCCACCACATAAGCGGAAAGTGCTGCCTTCATGCTCTCTATCGCCGCGTCACGGGTGGCCGCATGGGTGCAGACCTTGGCGATCATCGGGTCATAGAACATACTCACTTCACCACCGCTATAGACGCCGGTGTCAATGATGATTTTCTCATTGCCTTCCGGTTCCGGCTCGTGATAGCGGCTGATGCGGCCAATCGAAGGCAGAAACCCGCGTTTCGGATCTTCCGCATAGACCCGACTTTCAAAGGCCCAGCCATCAAAACGAATCTCTTTTTGCGACAGCTCCAGCACTTCTCCCGCAGCAATGCGGATCATCCACTCGACCAGATCAATCCCGGTAATCAGTTCCGTCACCCGGTGTTCCACCTGCAAGCGGGTATTCATCTCCAGGAAGTAAAAATTCTTCTTTTCATCAACGATGAACTCGACCGTTCCGGCAGAGAAATAATCCACCTTTTTGGCCAGCGACACCGCCTGACGTCCCATCTTGTTTCGTAAGCTCTCATCGACAAACGGGCTGGGTGCTTCTTCAATCACTTTCTGGTGTCGGCGCTGAATCGAGCATTCTCGTTCTCCCAAATGCACGACATTGCCCTGCTTGTCCGCCAGCACCTGAATTTCAATATGGCGGGGATTGTCAAAGAATTTCTCAATGAACACCCGTGCATCACCAAAGCTGGACCGTGCTTCCGACGAGGCCAGCCGCATTCCGTCTTTCAGCTCATCAGCACTGCGGACAATGCGCATTCCCTTGCCACCGCCACCGGCAGCAGCTTTGATCATGACAGGATAGCCGATACGCGACGCCTGCTTGCGGGCTTCGGTCAGCGTGGACACCGCATCGACCCCGCCCGGTACCACGTTGACGCCGGCCTTCTTCGCCAGCTTCTTGGATTCAATCTTATCGCCCATCGCCCGTATGGCCTGTGCCGATGGACCAATCAGCGCAACACTACGCTTGCTCAACCGTTCTGCAAATTCGGCATTTTCCGACAGGAACCCATAGCCCGGATGTACCGCCTGTGCGCCGGTCTGATCCACTGCCGCCAGGATCGCGTCAATATTTAGGTAACTGGCCGAGGACGGTGACGGACCGATATAAATCGCCTCATCCGCCTCTTTCACATGGCGGGCGTTGGTGTCAGCTTCCGAGTATACGGCGACCGTTTTAATCCCCATCTTGCGGCAGGTCTGCATGACCCGCAACGCAATTTCTCCCCGGTTGGCAATCAGAATCTTCTTAAACATTCGTGCCGTTATACTCAAAGCAGGCGGTGCTGGCAAATGGTTTGGGTAGATTGACCTGCCATCACATGAGTTGTTGACATAGGTTAATATTATCTTTAGGTTGCCGCCATGACCACCACCCCGCTACCAGAAACACCAACCAAACAAGACATCCAGCTTGAAAAAACCTTAGGAATTGCTCAGCTCGCTGTCAAACGGTTAGACCATGATGATCTTGTCAATACTATAGCGAACCTCTATCATCAGGCTTACTTATCACTTACGCATCAAGCGCATGAAGTTTCAGATCTGAATCAAGATAGAAATTTCACGGAGGAGTACGGAGAACTGCTCGATGATGCAGCAAGCACCTATACCAGATCACATAAGAAATTGGATAGCGATGAGTATACAAAGCAGGCACGCGAAATTGCCGAAACCTTTGTTGAATTATTAAAAAATGCTTCTTCAATGGAGGATCTACACACACAATACAGGGAAATCATCCACGAGCCCTACAAGTTAGCAGAACCTATGGCTGCCTGTCGGGAACATCGGGCAGAAAATATTGGCACCAAAGTTGCTGGGCTTATGGCAGACTCTGAGCATCCCGAACTTCCCATCCTTGATTATGGATGTGGCGGGGGCCGTCCCGCTGCCGAAGTGCAAAAAAATACGAACCGTACTATCATTGCTGCCGATGTTGGTAATTTTCTTGTCGATGGCATACCAGACACCGTGATCTTTGAACCCATTAGTGAAGGCAAAGGCTTATCACAAGTTCAGAATGCTTCTATTGGTGATGCATTCCTATCTTATGTCCTACACCATACGGATGGTGCAGCATACCAAGAGCAGTTCAATGAACTCTATCGCGTTCTTGCCGATGGGGGCAAATTGCATGTGCTGGAGACCGGTATTTCCGATGATGCTGGTCAACAAAATTTTGACAAAAAACATTTATTTCTAAAAGCTCAGTTGATCGATTTTATTACCAGCAATTTTTTCCGAGAAGAAACTATCCCGATGCCAGTACTTGGTCTCTATTTCGATGAAGATACATGGACGACATATGCTGAAAAGGCCGGTTTTGAAAAAATACGTTCCTTACATACGGGTAAAGACAATTTCGGCGAAGATTGTTTTGAAATGACATTCGTGAAGCGAACAGCAACTAAGGCACCAGAAACTTTGTCACGATAGTTTTTTGCGCACAATTTTGAAGATGAGTAACATTGCTACCGTCGACCAAATAGTTTTTCAATATCGTGACGTTTGAGTTCGACATAGGTTGGGCGGCCATGGTTACACTGGCCGGAATGGGGGGTTGTTTCCATCTGGCGCAGCAGGGCATTCATCTCTGCTTCATTCATACGGCGTCCGGCGCGGATACTGCCATGGCAGGCCATGGTGCCACAGATTTCTTCCAATTTCTCGCGTAGCGACAGAGTTTCGCCATATTCACTCAGATCATCCGCCAGATCACGGATTAAACCCTGCACATCACTATCGCCAAGCAGGGCAGGGAGCTCGCGTACCACGACTGCGCCACCACCGAAATGATCAATGATGAGCCCTAATGCAGCCAGCTCATCCGTACGTTTGAGCAGTGCCTGCGCGACGGTTTCCTCCAGTTCGACGACTTCAGGGATGAGCAGTGCCTGTCGTTTGATGCCTTCCTCGGCGATGGCGGCTTTCATGCGCTCATAGACGAGACGTTCATGGGCGGCGTGTTGGTCGACAATCACTAGCCCATCCTCCGTTTCGGCAACGATATAAGTGCCGTGCAACTGGGCGCGGGCGGCGCCGAGCGGGTAAGATGAAGGAGTCGGTTGCGATGCTTCGGTGATTTGTGGCTGATGTTCCTGTACGGTGCTGGCATCCGGTGCCTGAAACGCGGCAAGCGCTGTTGCCTGAGCGGGGGAGACGGTGCGTGCCTGCGGTTGCCACTGATAGCTATGTAGTGTTGGTTGTGGAGAAGGAGCGATCTGTGGTGTCATTGCTTCCAAAGCGGTGTGAGCGGTAGATGTTGAAGCACGGTGCCCCGCCTGCTCCAGCGCATGGCGCAAGCCGGAAACGATCAGGCCGCGCACTTTCGTATTATCCTGAAACCGTACCTCCGCCTTGGCCGGGTGGACATTGACGTCCACGTCCTCCGGTGGCAGGTCGAAGAACAGTACACAGACCGGATGCCGATCCCGAGCCAGGAAATCCTGATACGCACCTTTAATGGCACCCAGCAGGAGTCGGTCGCGCACCGGGCGGCCACCGACGAACAGATATTGCAGGCCGGAGGTACCGCGATTATAGGTCGGTACGGCGGCATAGCCGCTCATATGAATGGTTTCGCGCGAGACATCCAGCTTGCAGGCATTCTCGACAAACTCGCGCCCCATGATCTGTCCGAGACGGGGCAGACGGGCATCGAGCAGTTCGCCCTGTTCGGCAGGAAGGGTAAGACGAGGTTTGTCGTTATGGGTCAGGGTGATATGGACATGCGGATGCGCCATGGCGATGCGCTTGACGATGTCGGTAACCGCGTTCATTTCCGCCGTGTCGGATTTGAGGAATTTCAGCCGTGCCGGGGTGGCATAGAACAGGTCACTGACCGTCACTGTGGTGCCGGGTGGGCAGGCGGCGGGGGTTGGGTCGCTGATGGTGCCGGCATCGACGGCGACCTGCCAGCCATGCTCGGCGTTATGTGGACGACTGAGGAGTTTCAGACGACTGACCGAGGCGATGGAGGGCAGCGCTTCGCCACGAAACCCCAGATGGCGGATATGCACCAGATCATCATCGGGAAGTTTGGAGGTGGCATGCCGGGTCAGCGCCAGCGGCAGTTCCTCCTGTGTCATGCCCTTGCCGTTATCGGTGACGGTGATGCGCCGTTTACCACCGGCTTCCAGGGTGATGTCGATGCGCGTTGCCCCGGCATCCAGCGCGTTCTCAACCAGTTCCTTAACGGTAGAGGCCGGGCGCTCAATCACCTCGCCGGCGGCGATGCGGTTGACAAGATGGTTGGGCAGGATGCGGATGGGCATGGTGGTTTGGGGCTGGGGGTTAGGGTGTAGGGCTAGGGTATAGGGGTTACTCATCCCCTGCAACTGCCTTTTCTACAGTTGCGAATGCTTTCATTACCCACTATGGATATGGTCGTAAAAATAAAGTAGGTTACTTGTTATGCCAACTTTGTTACGATAGAGCGGCTGAATATTCCTGTTCTATAGTTCGGATGGTGTCGGGCTGCCGCATATACATATCAGAAAAGGGCGTAAAGAAGTGAAAATCTGGTTGGAGAGTGGAAGTGTAGCTCGAAATTCTGGTGTCCGAAATTATGAAATGCATGAGTTGCAGCGCATAGTCATGAAGTATGATCAATTGGTTGGCAAACAGCAAGGTCAGGCTGTACGATTTGAAGATTCCCATTGCCAATCTTAGTTATTAGGGCCGAAAGCACATCATGCAATTATTTGTAAACCATCTGACTACTATTGATTGCACCTATCTTGACCCAGAATTTGGGCTGATGGGAGCAAGTTGGATTGTCGATATCGTGCTCGAAGGCGAGCTGGACTATCAAGGGATGGTAATGGATTTTGGTGATGTGAAAAAGCATATTAAGGATGTAATTGATAGCAGCCTTGACCATACGCTGCTGGTACCCACCAAATATAAGGATGTAGAGATTGAGCAGCAATCATCTTCATGCACAGTGACATATGTTTTTTCTAAAGGAAAAATCGAACATATCTCACCGATAGAGGCTGTCAGTTTGTTGGAAGTAGAGCATATTACGATCAGTGCACTAGAAGATTTTCTAAACCGCATCATTTCAGCATCGCTTCCAGAAAATAGGTTATCAGTAGATATCGTTCTTCGTGAAGAAGAAATAGAAGGCGCACGTTACGGATATAGCCATGGATTAAAGCTGCACGAAGGAAACTGTCAGAGGATCGCTCATGGGCACCGTTCTCGGATTAAAATAATGGAAAAATCCGCACGTTCAACTGATCTGGAACAAGAATGGGCGCAACGCTGGCACGGTCAATATCTTGCCAATAAAATAGATATTAAGCGATCATTTGAGGAAAATGGAATCGCTTATACCGTGTTTGCTTATGAAGCATCACAAGGGTCCTTCAAGCTGACCATTCCGACAACATGTTGTTCTCTCATTGATAATGAAACAACTATTGAATATTTAGGCCAGCATATATGTGAGACGCTATGTCAAGAAACAGGGAAAACACTGAAAGTTTTCGCCTATGAAGGAGTGAATAAAGGTGCGATAGCCGGTTAGAATACCTGACCGAAACAGTATGTGTTTTCTGTATTGTATCTGACTATAGCAATAGTATTGATTATCAATGCGTTTAGTGAATAGCCAAAAATGCAGATTGGCAATTTGCAAGAAGTCAACTATATGGTGGATTGTAGAATAGAACAAAAGGTCAGAAATATGTTGGCAAAGCGAATTAGCATAGAACAAGTGGAAGAAGGGGAAGAGTTGGCGCCGAAATTTGATGCTGATGGGCTGATTCCCGTTGTTACAACCAGTGTCAAAACTGGCGAAGTGCTGATGCTTGGCTATATGAACCAGGAAGCATTAGAAAAAACGATTGAAACTGGTGAGGCTCATTATTGGAGCCGAAGTCGTCAGATTCTTTGGCATAAAGGGGCGACAAGTGGCTATGTCCAAAAGGTAGTAGAGCTTCGTATTGATGACGATCAAGACGCCGTATGGCTCAATGTGGAAATGGAAGGCGAAGAAGCGAGTTGCCATGTTGGATATCGGTCTTGTTTTTACCGTGCTGTACCGACAGGTAAAGCCTCTGAAGGTCCGATTACATTAGAGTTCAAGGAAGCTGAAAAAGTCTTTGATCCCGAAAAAGTCTACGGTGACGTTCCCAACCCAACGCAATTATAGGTTTTTTGCATACGGTCATCTTGGTCACTCAAATACATCAACAACCCTTCTGATAAAATCAGTGACATGCCACGACTCAGACTAAACCTGGCAATCGCTAAATCCATTGAAGGAATAACAGCTGCGTTTTGACCCTGATATCCAAAAAATAAGGAAGCATTTAGAGGTATGTCTGAGTAGTCTGGTTCAGTTCTGCTGTAGGTGCTGGGGATTTTTTAATCAACCAGCGTCAGTACCATGCCTTCTTTGGCGATGACGGCGTCCTGGGAAAAGTTCTTCTCCGCGTCCTGAGCGCGCGCATCGAGATCGGTATCAGTGGCGGATGGGTCGTGATGGAACATGACCAGTTGGCCGACGCCGGCGGCTTCTGCCAGCCGCATCCCCTGCTGCCAGGTCGAATGCCCCCAGCCGATATAGGGTTCAAAATTGCGATCATCATAGGTGCAGTCATAGATAAACACGTCGGTACCCTTGACGAATTCCACCAGTGCTTCGTCCAGCCCGTCCTTCAAATGCTCAATATCGGTAATGTAGCAAACGGATTTATCTTTATAATTGATGCGATACCCGGTGGCGCGATCCGGGTGATTCAGCGGCAGGGTTTCAACGGTGATCTCATGGCGGCGGAAATCGGCGTGACGTAGGGTTTGTCCGGCAGAGAAATCATGAAACGCCAGTTGTGAGGTGAGCGTATGCAGTGGTACCGGAAAGATCGGTGGTGACATCAGCCGAATCAGTGCTTCATTGATAAACATATCGGGTAACAAATGCCCTGCCCAGATGTCGGCGGAAAATTCCTCATCAAAAATCCGGCGCATACAGCACAGCCCTAGAATATGATCCAGATGTGTATGGCTTAGCAGTAAATGCAGATGCGATATGTCTTCTTGTTCGCCTAGCCCGATAATGCCGGTGCCGGCGTCCAGGGCGAAAATGATATTGCCACAGCGGACTTCCACGCAGGAGGTGTTGCCGCCATAGCCCAGTTTTGAGGCGTGTGGGGTCGGGATGGTGCCGCGCACCCCCCAGAATTTGACATAGAACGAGCCACTCATGGCCCCGATATAACCATGATAGCCGTTAAGTTTTTATGAATATAGTATTTCCCATTTCATCCCGTATAGCACGTTGCGTTTATGCTTGCGTGTTTTACACGTCATCATAAATGCAAGGTCGTGCTATACATCATATAATATATAGCAGTTCCTTGACTTTATGACAGGTGCTGTTACTCAAAATACATAGAAGACATAGGCAATCATAAAGTCAAACTGCTATACGTCGTCAATCGTCGGCTCATGTAGTGTCCCTACACTTCGCCTCGATTTCCTAGTACGAAATGAAAGCGAAAATACTATAAGGAAAATTTTCGGAAGATGATAATAGCGGAATACTTATTCTTTATCCAATGTGGAAGACTCAGCCAACGCCAATTGCTGTTCCAGTATCTCTTTCCAAGCTTCGCCGTTACTGAAAGAACCTAAGGATTCTGTCGGAACGTCGGCGCTGGGATAGTGCCCATCACTGGCTTCGTACCAGCTAAATAGATCAGGAATCTGTAAGCGTAGCATTTCCAGCATGGCATTGATCTCTTCTTCCTTGTTTTCTCCGAGATGCACGCCGCAGAGTAGGGCAATGGAATCAATATGAGTCCAGCGGGGCAACGTTTTGCGCTCAGCGCGCATCGCACGCATTTCCCGCAATTCATGGCGCATTTTGTCGCGTCTGCCGTCGGAAGTCCGGTATTCGCCTAAGCCGAAGGTCATATTGGCAAGGTCGCGATACCACGCCCGCGCCTTGAAGGCCTCGGCTTCCTGCTTGGATCGTTCACCGATGGTGGTTGTCATGTATTACAGTATAGGGGATGGGGGTGGTGAATGGTGTGATGATTCTATGACATTCACGTGATTGCGATTCACTAATGCAGGGTGCGTGGCTTCGTTTCTTCCAATTGGAGGCGCTCAACATGGCTGATGTCACGAGAATTATCGCGTTCTCCACCAGCATAACGCTCGACAAAGCCACCTTGAACCGATTCCTGCGGCGCTTGTGATAAAGGTTTGGCGCTTTGCCATTCCGGCGGTGTTTCCTTTGCGGATGTGTTCATGTCACCTTGCAAGACACGTGCTGCCAAGCCTTTGTCTTCCATGGTATCACGAATGTGGTTTTTCGCTTGCGAGAGACGTTTCTTGATGCCTAAGCGGCCGTGGGATTGTGCCGTCGTTGACGTGTGGGTTTGCTCCGGTACACCGGAACGTTCGCCGGCGCTAACAAACGCCAGTTCGTTGATCTTCACTTCGCCGCGATTGATTTTTTCCGTGATGAGCTGAATATCATACGCCCCATTGTAATGATGGATGAGTTCTTCTCTGGCCGAGGGCGAAAGCGTGTTGTAGCGTGCGCCATTGAAACGTTGGGCGATGTCCTGCTGAATATGCGGATCAACGGCGGCAATTAGTCCCATGACCTGATCCTGCGATAATTCAATACCTCGCCCTTTTTGGCGTGCAAGATTTTCCAATATCTCATAGCCGCTCAACTCTTTTTCACCGAAAAAATTCATTCCCAGATTGGTGAGGACGCTATCCATGGCACCGGCCATCACTCCGGCGACCAGCATCGTGCCGACTACAGGTACCCATGGTGCGCTGAGTGCAGCAATACCGGTAGCAGCGGCAGCATGGGTGATGATGCTGCCAATTTTACCAGCCTGAAAGGCAACAAACAGACAGGTTGCCAGTGCGCCGGCAATATTACCGCCAATATCAATCCAGCGATGCTTATCATTCTTTCGGATAATTTGTTCGAAGAAGGGATGTGGCTCGATGCCGGCATCCGGGTTGCCATAGGCCAGGGTGCGCAGATGGTTATTGGTCACTTCCTCCGGCATGATGCCGAACGACGCAGCAATTTCCTCGCGGAAATTATTCATAATCATCGTTTCACGGTGACGATGTGTCATTGTGGAAAGTGCTGCTGTGACGGGTAATCCAACCGCCATAGCGATGATGGGGATCGTGGCAAGTGATGAGGCCGGACCAATGAATGCTGACGCAATGGCGACAGCCGTCATCGTTGCTCCTTTGCCGGCAATATAGGCAGCAGCACGCTTGGTCAGCAGGGCGGCATCGTCCAGTACGCTAAACATCGGCGCAGCCCTTTCGGATTGCACGTTTATATCTGTGCTTCTGTGTCATTCGTAAAACGCGTTTTTTACAATTGTTTATTGTAGCACGTCTTTATGATGAATCGATGACAGTTTTGTATATTTCATTAAATTTCTTGTTTAGCGCAGTATGAACAAAAATTATGTATACTCGTTTCACTTTAAAATTCATGGAGAATTTTTAAGTGAAAAGTCGAGTATATTCCTTAAATATATAGCAGTTTCTCAACTTAAGAACTTCCCCGAATGAGGAATTCTTAAGTTGAACTGCTATAGCAATCGCAGCATTTTATGCTTTACAGGGAGGAAATTAATCTTTAAAAGCCCTAGTAAATCTTAATAAATATTTATAGGAATTAACTTATGAATCTTCCCGCCACTTCTTATCCTTCCATTGATTTGTCCCCATCTATTCTGCGTGCGTATGATATTCGCGGCATTTATGGTGAAACGCTCTCGCCTGAGATTGCGTTTGCCATTGGCCGAGCGTTTGCCTCACTGGTGGCACGTCGCCTGAATAAAGAGGCGCCGATGATTGTCACAGCGCGTGACGGTCGTGAAAGTTCGCCGGTTCTTTCTAAGGAATTGATAGCTGGGATGGTCGCATCCGGCGCTACGGTAAAAGATGCAGGCGTAGGACCAACGCCCATGTGTTATTTTGGTGCATGTTATCTCGAAGCAGACGCCGGTGTTATGTTGACCGGGTCACACAACCCACCAACGCATAATGGGTTTAAAATGGTGCTGGGCAGCCAACCGTTTTTCGGCGATGACATCCAGGCATTGGGCGGGTTGATCATGAAAAATGACTTTATTGATGCAACAGGAACCGTAGAAACAATCGAGTTGAAAGACATCTATGTGAATCGGATGCTGGAAGCATTCCAGGCAGATGGTGCGAAGTCCATCAAGGCCGTATGGGATCCGGGTAATGGTGCGGCCGGTGAAATTTGTGACATGCTGGCCGAGCGTCTACCGGGTGAGCATATCACGATCAACACCGAAATTGATGGTAGTTTTCCTAACCATCATCCTGATCCGACCATTCCGGAGAATCTGGAACAGATGATCGCAAAAATGAAGGAAACAGGCGCCGATGTCGGTTTGGCGTTTGATGGTGATGGTGATCGTATTGGTGCTGTGGATGCCGAAGGCAACATCATTTGGGGTGATCAGATGCTGGCATTATTCTCTCGTGAGATTCTCAGCCGTAAGCCGGGCGCAACCATCATCGCCGATGTTAAAGCGAGTCAAACACTGTTTGATGATGTGGAGAAGCATGGTGGTAATGCGATCATGTGGAAGACCGGTCACTCGTTGATTAAGGCAAAGATGAAGGAAAGTAAGGCGGAAATCGCTGGAGAGATGAGCGGTCATATTTTCTTCATTGACGGCTATTACGGATTTGACGATGGTTTGTATGCAGCGATTCGACTGTTGAACCTGCTGGCCCATAGCGATCAGTCACTGGCTCAGATGCGTGCCACTATCCCCGCCGTACTGAATACGCCGGAAATTCGCGTCGATTGTGATGAGTCGCGTAAATTTGTGATGGTTGAGGAAATTCGTGAGCGTCTGCACAAGGCAGTTGCCGCCGGTGAAGCGCTGGAGATTAACGAGGTCGATGGTGTGCGGGTGAAGTACAAGGATGGCTGGTGGCTGGCGCGGGCGTCGAACACGCAAGCGGCGCTGATTGTTCGTTGTGAAGCGCAGTCGGAAGAGACGTTGAAAACGCTTAAAACCATGGTCGAAAAGCAGTTGGCAGCGAGTGGAATTACGATTGATCTCGACAATCCTCCTTCGTCAGGACACTAGCAAGGCATCCGGCCAGATTTCTGTCAGTGGTTCCGTAACGAATGGGCGAAGGTGTGCCTGCGGATGCGGGAGAGTCAGGCATTCAGAATGATATTGCACGCCTTCAATAGCAATCAGGTCGATGTCGATTTCGCGGGGTCCCCAGCGGCCACGGTCGATGCGCCCCAGGCGTTGCTCGATGGTCTTCACCGCATCGAGTAACCGTTCCGGTTCCGATGCTACCCAGCGTTCTCCTTCGAGTGTGATGACTTGATTCAGAAATGGTCGATTCCATTCCGGCGGTGCGCCTTCGGGTAGTAGTGCTTCATTCTCATGGATGGACGAGCAATGCAGACTGGTTGCATCCAACCCGTTCAGGGCACTAAGCTGTTTAATTGCTTGTGCAAGCATTGCTTCGCGATTACCGACATTGCTGCCCAGACCAAAGGCAACCCGAACCATTTATGCCATTCCCTGCGGCAGGTTGGTCAGGGTAAAAGACGCACCGCCCTGCAAGCCTTCTGCGGGGGGGTGGAGTTTGTGCAGGCATAATTGGTAACGTATATCCTGCACGTCGGCTTCATCCGCTGCATGTTGCAACCATTGTTCCAGTAGTCCTGCCAGTGATGCGGCAAGATACTCGATCAATTGCCAGGAACGCGTGGCTACATGCATATGAAAATGTTGGCAAAGTTCATCATAGCATAGATAGCCGTTACCATCTTCGGCGCAGCCTCTCGGTAGTGAAGGCAGATACAGGCCGATGGTGAGTCGGATGGGTTGGGGATGTAGCTGTTCCCGCTCGGTCATGCCAAGATTGACCATCAGTTCCAGGTCATGCAGTGTGAGTTTGGCGGGGTAGGGGGTTGCGGCGGCCATGAAATATTTGCGTTGTGAAGTTGATGCCAGGATAGTGTGGAATGTCAGAATAGACAATACGCGATTATTTAGCTTGTATGTCACGAAGGCGGCTTGCGTTTTTTTAGTGTCTGTGATAATGGCAATGGCAGTTGAATTAAGGTAAAGCCATGCGCTTTCAATCTCCGGGAGATTTTTTCTCCACTACTGCATTCGTGCTTGTTGTTAGCGGTGCCTACTATGGCATCGTTGTCGGTTTCCACCAGATTGGTGGTATGCAACTCGTTCATTGGGGGCTTGGTATTCCCGGGCTATTGTTTTTTATAAAATATGGTCTGCAGCCGATCATTGAATTTATGCAATGGGCAATCGGCGGATTCTTTGCGGGAATATATAATATGCTGGGTTAATTGCCTGATGTATAGCCCTTTCTGTCCTCGTCATGTGTGACGAGGATTTTTTTTGTGTAGTGGTCAGTAGTCGGCAGTTGACTGGTGCGGAATATGATAAACCGACTGTTTGTTCCGTCATGCCGGGCTTGACCCGGAATCCATCATGGTTCTTGCGTGTTGGATAGATAGGTTCCGGATCGCGCCTATGGCTTGTCCGTAATGACGGTGCTGCCAACCAAACCTGTCAATCACAAAAAAATAAACATTGTCGTTGACAGGGGCGCCTGAGCAGGAGTATAAGCGAACTCCCGATTACGGGGTGCGTTTTTGAAAAGGGTCGTGAGGCTCAAGGAAAAGGCGCTGCAGATAAAGATTGTGAATATGTTTTCCTGACCAAATAACGTGTGTTTTTTTCTGCACGAAAAAAGACATCGAGCACGTTATTTGAGTTGATGCAAAACAAAGTATCGTTAATCTATATGACATCAGAACGCTTTTGTTCTGTACGTCATGTAACTCAAGCATTAAATTGCACTTTGCCCTATCTAATATGCAAATATTAAACGGGCAAAATTGTGAGAGAATTAAGTATACAAAGAGCATTTGGTGGATGCCTTGGCAATAGCAGGCGATGAAGGACGTGTTACGCTGCGATAAGCGTCGGTGAGGTGCGAAAAACCGTTGACCCGATGATTTCCGAATGGGGAAACCCACTTCAGTTAGCAGTTTGTAGTTGTCAGTTTGCAGTGTTTTTGCTGCTCACTGTCAACGGCTAACTGCTAACAGTACGAAGTATTTATACCTGAATACATAGGGTTATAAAAGCGAACCCGGTGAACTGAAATATCTAAGTAGCCGGAGGAAAGGACATCAACCGAGACTCCCCTAGTAGTGACGAGCGAACGGGGACCAGGCCAGTGATTATGCGGATGTAAGTGGAACCTTCTGGAAAGTTGGGCCATAGTGGGTGATAGCCCCGTACACGTAAGATAAGTATAATCCTTGAGTAGGGCGGGGCACGTGAAACCCTGTCTGAACGTGGGGGGACCACCCTCCAAGCCTAAGTACTCGCTATTGACCGATAGTGAACCAGTACCGTGAGGGAAAGGTGAAAAGTACCCCGATGAGGGGAGTGAAAGAGAACCTGAAACCGGATGCTTACAAGCAGTGGGAGGGCTCACCAGAGGTGAGCCGGAATTGAGAATCGAGAATTGAGAATCGAGAAATTAGTCAATAAAATAGTTTCCCGATTCCCGATTCCATATTCCCGATTCTAGGGTCGCCTGTGG
>JANQNR010000011.1 GCA_028279475.1 Rickettsiales bacterium
TCACCGGTGAAAGAGCTTTACAACCCTAGGGCCTTCATCACTCACGCGGCATGGCTGGATCAGGCTTTCGCCCATTGTCCAATATTCCCCACTGCTGCCTCCCGTAGGAGTCTGGACCGTGTCTCAGTTCCAGTGTGGCTGATCATCCTCTCAGACCAGCTAGACATCGTAGGCTTGGTAGGCCATTACCCCACCAACTACCTAATGTCACGCGGGCTCATCCAATAGCAATAAATTTTTCCCCCTTAGGGCGTATACGGTTTTAGCAGTCGTTTCCAACTGTTATTCCGTACTACTGGGTAGATTCCCACGCGTTACTCACCCGTGCGCCACTCTACTAACACCCGAAGGTGCGTTCTCGTTCGACTTGCATGTGTTAGGCCTGCCGCCAGCGTTCGTTCTGAGCCAGGATCAAACTCTCATGTTATGAAAAGTTTAAATCCTGCTTATATTTCAAAGCAATATTTCAGAAATCACGCACATATCACAAACGCAGTTCAATACCACCGAAGCGGATTTACATACTTCCTGCGCCCATGACACATGTATTTTTTTTATGTTTGCACATAAATGGTACGTGTGTTTGTTTTGGTACGTATGATATGTACGATAAACGTGACTATAAAAGTCACTATTTAGCACGTATCACCCGTACCCAAGCATTCTTTACTGTATCTATCTGCATGGATGCTTTTGAATCGGCATCCAGTTGCGGCTATCTCCCGCCGCCGGGAAGTGTGTGTATAACCCTCCTAGTGGAAAGGGTCAACAGGAAAAGTGACCTTTATGCACAAAAAATATTTCCGTCCCCTTCCGGGCGCACAAGAAATGCAGCATCCATCCTCACATGCCCTCCTCTGTTCATGACGCAATTATCCAGGAAGCCCGGCGCTGGATCGGCACACGCTTTGCCCATCAGGGGCGACGGCGCGCCTCCCAGCAGGATGCAGGCGGCGTGGATTGTCTGGGATTGCTGATCGGGGTAGCGGATGCGCTGACATTGCGGGATAAGCATGGTGAGTTGCTGAGCCGGTATGACCGGCGCGATTACCCGAAATCTCCGGATGGCAGCACACTACAACAGGCACTGGACAGAGCATTGGTGAGAACAACTATCTCGCAGCCCGGCATGATTGCCCTGTTTTCGCTGGAACGGAATCCACAGCATCTGGGTATCCTCAGTGACTACCGGGAGGGCGGCCTGGGACTCATCCATGCCTACGCCCCGGCACGTAAAGTGGTGGAACATGCGTTGGATGATAGTTGGAGATCGCGTATGGTGGGGTGTTACTGTGTCAATAGCCCTACTTGCAAAACGGATTTATGTGGAGCAGATACGAGGAATGCCCGCCCGCAGAACCGGAGTGTACGGCAAAGCACTTGCCACCGGAGGTGGCAGTAGTGTTTGCATATTTAATGCACAGCACCCCACAGGTGGGTGCTGTGGAGTACATGAGGATTCGAGGACGGACATGACGACGTAGATGCCCTCAGAAATTTGTTTTGCAAGTAGGGGCATCAGATCGGCAGTGCCTGACGCTTGCCGGCATTCAACCAGGTCACAATCATCAGGCGGGTCAGCAGGATGGCGGAGAACATGGAACTCAAAATCCCGAACGACAAGGTAACGGCAAAGCCTTTCACCGTCCCCGACCCGAAATAGAACAACACAAACGCGGCAATCAGCGTGGTAATGTTTGAGTCCAGAATAGTAGCAAACGCACCGGAGAACCCTTTGTCAATGGCCGCGCGCAACGATCGCCCCCGTGCCGCTTCTTCACGTATCCGCTCAAAGATCAACACATTGGCATCAACCGCCATCCCCAGCGTCAACACAATCCCGGCAATCCCCGGCAGCGTCAGCGTCGCCTGCAATAGCGAGAGCGCGCCGAACAGCAGCGCCAGATTCATTGCCAGCGCGATATTGGAAAACAGCCCGAACAGGCCATAGGTGATCAGCATAAACACCGCGACCAACGCGATAGCAATCATCGCCGCCAATTTCCCAGCGGCAATCGAGTCCGCCCCCAAGCTCGGCCCGACCGTGCGCTCTTCCAGAATCGTGACATCGGCAGGAAGCGCCCCAGCACGCAGCAACAACGCCAGGTTCGACGCTGATTCCTGTGTGAACCCCCCTTCGATAATCCCACTACCGCCCAGAATGGCACTACGAATTACCGGCGCGGTAATCACCTTGCCATCCAGCACAATGGCAAACTGCTTGCCGATATTTTTTTGCGTAATATCACCAAAAATGCGCCCCCCTTCCGTATCGAAACGAAAAGAAACCACTGGCTGTCCGGCCTCTACGCCAACATTTGCATCTGTCAACCGATCTCCGCTCAATGCAGCTTCAACAAACAAAGCATAGGGGCGGGATGGATCATCAGCGCGTGACTGAGAATAAACGATCATCGTTCCAAGCGGCGCGTCGCCGGTGAATAATTGCTGCTCCGTCACCTGATGATTGACCAGATGGAAGGTCATTTTTGCCGTGGTGCCCAGAATATCTTTAAGTTGCTGCGGATCTTCCAGCCCCGGCACCTGCAACAGGATACGATCGTCTCCCTGCTGCTGCACAATCGGCTCTCGGGTACCGGTTTCATCAATCCTACGGCTGATAATCTCAATGGTTTGCCGCACAAGCTGTTGCCGCTTCTCTTGCAACGCTAGGTCCGAGTATGTCACCACATAACGCTGTTCACCGTCTTTAATAATCTCCAACCCGTCCGCCGCACGACGTATGACCGTCTGCAGGCTCACATCCTCACCGATCGTTTCCGGCCGCACCACGATCGTGACCTGCTCACCATCGGTTTCCAAGCGGGTATAGCCGATCTTCTCATCACGCAATTCTGAGCGAATCGCACTGCGTAAATGCTCATACTGTTCATTGAAATAGCCCTGCGCATCGACTTCCAGCAATAGATGCGATCCCCCCAACAAATCCAGCCCCAGATTCAGCCGTTCATCAGGCAGCACCTCATGCACACTCGCCAATTGCTCTTTGGAAAACAGGTTGGGCAACGCATAATAGAGTGCAGCGAAACAGACCACAAAGACCAGTGCAATTTTCCAGCCGGGGAAATAGAGTGTCGAATTCATAAGGGCGAGTTATGCGCAAATGAAGCGCCTACGTCCAGAAAAAGTTGATGCTAGCCTTTGATTGCTTCCTGATTCAGCCGCAATGGCATATCGATAGAAATCGTGGTGCCACGCCCTTCTTCACTTTCAATGGTAAAGGTACCACCCAGCAATTCCACAAGACGCTTGGAAAGCGGCAGCCCCAACCCTGTTCCTTCATAGCGGCGGGAAAGATCACTTTCCACCTGTCCGAATGGTGCCATCACCTTGGATATATCTTTTGGTGCAATCCCAATCCCAGTATCGCTGACCACAAACATCACCCGTTCACGCACCGGATCCTGCCATGCCGACACTTTTACCTGTCCGTTCGGTGGCGTAAATTTGACCGAGTTGGAGAGCAGGTTGAGCAGCACCTGCTTGATCTTTTTCGCATCGGTATGCATGATAAAGGACTTTTTCGGCAGATCTTCCACCAGCGTCACCTGCCCTTCTTCTGCGCGTGGAATCATCAGGCGGATACTGTTCTTTACCATCTTAGAGCCGTCAATCTCCGAAAGGTCGACTTCCAGCTTCCCGGCTTCTGCCTTGGAATATTCGAGAATGTCATTGATCAGGCTGAGCAGATGCTTACCCGACGTATTGATGTCGCGGATATATTCCCGGTGCTGCAATTCCATCTTTGGACCAAGCTCATTAGATAAAATTTCGGAAAACCCGATAATGGCGTTGAGCGGCGTGCGTAATTCATGCGAAATATTGGCCAGGAACATGGATTTGTCCCGATTCTCCGACTCTGCCGCTGCTGCCGCCGCCGTCAGTTCAAGATTCACTTCATGTTGCTTGGCAATGATGGATTCCGCCCGCCGTGAGAAGAAAATAAGCAGCGCCAGTATCAAAATAAAGATGCCAATGATACCAAACATTGCCACATATTGGAAATGCACGATACGATCCCATGCATCACTAATATTTGCATCCAGCCTGATCACCGCATCAATCTCAGATTTCGGACTAATGATTAGAGGAGTGTTACCCAGCATGTAAATCGGTGCATAACTGCGAATCTGTGTGCCGGTTTGCAGCTCGCCACCGTCAACAGTTTCCAATGGGGCATCTTCCAACAATTCAATGCCGTTGCGACCGCTCAGCGCATCATGAAATGGAGGATGGTTCAGATGCAGCCGTTCCATCTCGCCGGAAGCTGAAATACTCGTTTGCAAAATCTGCCGACCATCCTTCAGATAAATATGTACGTCATCAATCGGTACTTTTTCAAAAAAATTAATGGTATCCTGACGGAATTGCCGAAACTCCCTGTAATTACGCCATTTCGCCGGATCAATGCGCCCAAGCCGCAATAACGTATTATGATGCTTGCTCCAGATGGAATTAATATAGACTTGCGCGATAGCGGCGGATTTATGCCCAGCCATCTCTACCAAATCTTTGCTGGCATTCTCTTTATAATACATCCCCACGCCCCAGGCTGCTCCGACAATGAACAGCAGGCTGATAATCGAAAACATCCGTATGTATCCGAACATGGAGAGTGGTGGTTATCCTTCGTTTTTTGCCAATGTAGCGTTGCATTCGGTAAAAAACCGTTAAAATGCGGCATTGTAGTTGACGTTTACATCATAAACCCGTTATAAAGCGCAATTCCGAATGATTATGGAGATATTGTCGTGAAACGTACATTCCAACCAAGCCGCCTGGTTCGCAAACGCCGCCATGGTTTTCGTGCCCGTAAACTGACCCGCGCCGGACGTCGAATTCTTGCTGCCCGCCGCGCTAGAGGCCGGGCACGTCTGTCCGCCTAATTTCCCACCTGCTTTCATGCCACAAGTAGGCCGCCTGAAGGACAGGCGTCAGTTTCTTGCCCTGCGCAATGAAGGGCAAAAAGTCGTATGCAGTGCCTTCGTCCTGCAATATGCCCCGATTGAACAACTCTCCGCTCCCGTGGCACTGGAAGCGTCTGACGCCTGCGCAGTGGGATTTACCGTGACCAAGAAGCTGGGCAACGCGGTAAAGCGCAATCGTATTAAGCGTCGCCTGCGAGCCATGGTTGATGAGTTGTTCCCTCAACATGCCCGAGCCGGTTATGCCTATGTCGTGATTGGTCGCTGGAAAGCGGCTGATGTCACCTTTGATGCCTTGCTCCAACAAGGGCACCAGGCCCTGCAACGCATCCACCACAAAAATCCTGCTGCTGCACAAAAAAAAGACTCCTGAATCAGGAGTCATATGGGCGGGAAACGCCATCAAAAGTGAAATATTCCCTGCTGGTGGGATCAAAACAATCGTGCCGACCTTTAACAGCTTCATTGTAGAAGTCACGTCCGGAAAACCCAGTAATATTGGGCCTCGCACGCAAAATATGGCTGGTCGCCAGCACTACGGCAGCGCTAACAACCTGCTCATTTCCACCACCCACAGGATAGTGGATATATCCACTCTTAGATTGAAAACCAGCCATAGAGATATTCCTCTCTAAACAACACGCACAGGTTTATAACCTGCCTAGAAAGAAAACGTACCATCACCATAGAGATTTCATTAATAAATGCAAATATTTTCGTATGTATGTGAAACCACGTTACCACGTATCCACACTGGACTCTATTCTGCAATCGGTCTAGGTTGTTTCCATCGTCATTTCAAACGATCATTTTATAGCTATAGCACTTCCTTAAAAATTCTGTTTCATGACATGTGTCATGGAATTTTTAAAGTGCTATATAGAACTACAAGGAGAGACCATGCGACATACTTCCTTATTTTTGATACTCATATTGGCAAGAGGATTGACCAGTTGTGCTCCCGTCGATACCAGCCCCCCCTTCATTGATGACGCCAATCCGATACGACTTAGCGTTGGCACAATTGAAAGCTATGCCACCGGCGATAAGGACGTCCCCACCTATTTGCGTCCTTCGGCAGAAGCGCTGACCCGCATGTGGCTGGAAAAACGCCTGAAGGCAGCAGGAAACTTACAACGCCGCTTTGTAATTGAAATCGAGGATGCGGTAACCGTGCAGAACCCGATAGCCACCTCCCCGCATTTTGACTCCTACACGACTACGATAGGCCTGTCCTTCCGCCTTTATGAGCCGGATGCGCATCTGTCGCAGCGCCATGCAAGCATTACCACCCGCCTAACACGAGAACTGGAAGCGGATGCCTCCATTGCCAAGCGGGATACGTTCTTTGCCGATATGGCTCGTGCAGTGGTCGCGAAAATGGAACAGATGGTGCCAGCACAACTGGAGCAACATTTTGATGATATTTTGTCAACCCCCGCCCACCTGACACCAGAGGATAGCTTGGTCCGGTGACGATCTACCTCCCCATCGCCCAGATGTCGATTGATGTCTTCGCCCTGCTGTTGCTGGGCGGAGCGACCGGCATACTTTCCGGGCTGTTCGGTGTGGGAGGTGGATTCCTGATGACACCGTTACTAATTTTTATTGGTATTCCTCCGGCAGTGGCCGTGGCCAGTGTCGCCAATCAGATCATTGCCTCATCCATCTCCGGATTTCACACCCATTGGCGCAAAGGCAATGTCGATTTTAAAATGGGTATCCTTTTACTATCTGGCGGGCTGGTTGGCTCTACACTCGGTGTCTGGATTTTCTCTTTCCTTAAAAATCTGGGGCAGATTGACCTGGTCATTTCTATCGGCTACGTGCTGTTTCTCTCGATTATTGGCGGCACCATGGCGCTGGAGAGCGCACGTACCATCCAAAAGCAACGCAAGGCCGAACGCACACTACTTGCACAGGAAGAAAACACTACACCCGAAACAGCCGATACTTCGCATGATCGCGATATTCTGGACATCCCGACTCCACATGTCTCAGGCGATGGCGCCACTAGCACCAAAAAGGCACGAACAGCATTTGCAAGTCTCCCCTTTACTATGTACTTTCCTCGCTCGAATTTGGAGATGAGCATTATCGTTCCACTGGTGCTCAGCGCCACTATTGGCATCCTGGTGTCAATTCTTGGCATTGGCGGCGGATTCTTCATGATTCCCGCCATGCTCTATCTACTGAAGATGCCTGCATCCGTGGTCGTCGGCACGTCACTGTTTCAGGTCATCTTTGTTACCTCCAACGTCACCCTGCTACATGCCATGACCACACAAACCGTGGATATCATTCTGGCTGGTCTGATGTTGATCGGCTCATCCATCGGGGCACAAGTTGGTTCACGTGTAGGCTTTAAACTACCAGAAGAATATCTGCGGGGCTTGCTGGCTGTTATCGTGCTTCTGGTAGCATTACAGCTTGGCACCAATCTGGTTGTCACTCCCGATAATCTCTATACTTTGACTCTTACAGGAGCGATGCCCTGATGCGGTTGCTGCGCATCATCGGCATCTTTGCGTTCATATGGCTTTTCTGGACAGGCCATAGCACCGCTCGCCCTCTTGTCGCGGAAATATCAACACACGACATTACCATTCACAGCGCCTTTGACGGCACGGAACTGATTCTGTTTGGCGTGCGCAATGCACCGGGTGACCTTGTCGTCGTGGTTCGTGGGCCGACACGAGATGCCATGATTCGCAAGAAACAACGAACATTCGGTATTTGGGTAAACCGGGAGTCGGAGTCGTTTAACGCTATTCCCGGTTTTTATGCCATGGCCGCCTCACGGGCTTATGAAAACATCCCCAAAAGCATCTATTTTGACGCCCTGCAAATTGGCTATGAAGAAGCCATTCAACCGCTGCGAATGAAAGATACGACAGCACTTTCGGAAGAAGAGCGCGCACATCGTGAAATCTTCGCCCGCGCCCTCTTGCGGGAACTACGCGACCAACGCCTATATCAAACACAGGTTGAAGCGATCACCTTTGTGGGGGGCGGTCTGTTCCGTACGACCATCCCCTTCCCTGACAATACGCCAACCGGCACCTACACAGCCGAAGTGTATTTATTTGGTGATGGAGAATTAATTGGTATGCATACCACACCAATCTATGTTTATAAAAGCGGGGTTGACTCCTGGATATACACACTGGCACACGAAACACCGGCACTTTACGGGGTATTGGCAATCACGTTGGCGCTGTTCGGAGGCATGTTTGCCATAAAGCTGTTTGACCGACTCTAACTATTAGGAATTGTTATGGAAGACACAAAAGATAAACCGACATCTGGCGAACAGGACATTGTACTGGACGCCATGAAACACCAGACGATCAAGTTTATTGTCTGTGTCGATGGCCGCGAGGAATCGCATGTCGCTCTGCGGCTGGCCTGCATCAAGGCGCGTAAGCGTAATGGCGAAGTCGATATCCTGCACGTCGTTGAACCGGCGGAAACACAACCCTTGTTCGGCGTCTCAGATAAAATGCGTGATGAGCGTATTGAGGAGGCACAGGCCATGCTGGCAGATCTGAGCACTATGGCAGAGAGCATTACCGGCAAAGCTCCTCGCCTGTTACTGAAAGAAGGACCCATTGGTGACACCATTGTTCAAACCGCAGCAGAGACCGACGTTAACATGCTAGTCATCGGTGTTACACCGGGCTCGACACGAGGTAAGCTTGTTTCCTGGCTCTCGACACAACTAGGAGAAAAGTTATTAATGCCCATGATGCTGGTACCGGGCAACCTGACCGATCAGCAGATTATTGAAATCAGCTAAAACTACTACAACTCCGGCAATCCGGATCACGCCGCAACCGGCTCTCCTTCCATTGACCCGTCAGCGCATGGTAGCGCAACAACCGCCCAGCATAAGTCTTCCCGACGCCTGTTAGCAATTTGATCGCTTCGACGGCGATCAGACTACCCATGACGCCAACCAATGCTCCCAGCACGCCACGCTCGGCACAATCATTACGCCCTGGCGGTGCAGCCGGCACCAGGCAGCGATAGCAAGGCGCATTAATGTCACTTGGAATAAAACAGGAAAGCTGCCCTTCCCAGCCGCGCACCGCACAATAGACCCACGGAATACCGTAACGTAGACCTGTATCATTGATCACATATCGCGTCTCGAAATTATCCGTACCGTCAATCACCAGATCATAACCCTGCATAAGATCGGCATGTTCCGATGAGAAACGTATGGGGTGTGTGGTTATATCCACCGAAGGGTTTAACTCCGACAGACGATCTGCGGCGCTTTCTACCTTCAGCCGTCCAATATCACCCGTTTCATGGATGATCTGGCGATTGAGGTTGGATAGCTCCACCACATCGTCATCAACAACACCGATATGTCCAACGCCACACGCTGCCAGATAGGACAATGCCGACGCGCCCAGCCCTCCAGCACCAATCACTAACACCCGGCTTCGCAACAACCGCTCCTGTCCCTGCTCACCTAACTCTGGCATCAGCAAATGGCGAGCATAGCGGCGTTGATCGTCGTGAGAGAGAGACATATTATTTACCTGATGATATGCTCAGGTGCATGAAACCCTTCAGATTTTAATGCATTCCTGTCAAAGGTAATCACTTTATCAAAGCCATGCGCCTGTGCAATTTCGCGAATCAGATAATCTGAAAAATCCGCCCGACCATCCCTGTATGCGTTTAATGCTTTTATACAACATGTGATCTGTTCAATCTCAAAAGAGGCAATCGACAGAATGGTATCAAGGGTCTTCATTCTATCGGATTTTGACACGCCGTAGGTCGCAGCCAATACCCAGTGAAATTCACACAAGGTAATGCACGAGATAAATGCCGGGTGTTGCGGCGTGCATTGCTCAATCACCTGCGCGGCATGGGCAGCCTGTTCCTTATCATCCTGAACAATGTATCGCACCAATATATTAGTATCGAGCGCGATCACGGGAATATCGCACCGGCATGTTTGGCAATGGCTTCGTTCATTTCTTCTACGGTTTTCGGTTCCCCGGAATAAGCAACACACCCCTTCAGAACACGCACATCAGTCGTGCGAGGTTTCACAATATATGTACCGGTTTCCTGCTCCTCAAACAGCAGTTTGTCGCCTGCCTTCAGATGCATGGCATCACGTAGTGCTTTTGGTATGGTAATCTGTCCCTTACTGGTTATGGTGGCTTCCATTTTAATGATTCCCCTAAAAATCCTTACTTATTGTAAGGAATTTGGCATAGCATGTCAACCAGATACCAAAAATCGCTACCCCTCCTCATCAATCCATGTTACCCCTGCGCTCTATGAAACTTGAACCATTACGCAACGCTTTTCTGAGCTATTTTGAATCGCAAGGACATAATGTGGTCGCCTCAGCGCCTCTGGTGCCGCAGAATGATCCCACCCTGATGTTCACCAATGCCGGGATGGTACCGTTTAAGAACCTCTTCACCGGCAAGGAAACACCGCCCGATCCGCCCCGCGCCACCTCGTCACAGAAATGCGTCCGCGCCGGGGGCAAGCATAACGACCTCGATAATGTCGGCTATACCGCCCGCCACCATACTTTCTTCGAGATGCTGGGGAATTTTTCTTTTGGTGACTATTTCAAGGAACAGGCGATCGTCCATGCCTGGACGTTACTCACCAAAGAACTCGGACTCCCGGCGGAAAAACTTTATGCCACCGTCTATCATACCGACGACGAAGCCTTCGATTTATGGCGCAAGATTTCTGGCCTGCCGGAGGAAAAAATCCTGCGCATTCCCACGAATGATAATTTCTGGGCGATGGGTGATACCGGACCATGTGGCCCTTGTTCGGAAATCTTCTATGACCATGGTGAAGGATCGGCGGAAGGTCAGTGGGCACTGGATTCGCAAGGAAATGACTTATTCGGTGATCGTTATATCGAAATCTGGAACCTCGTATTTATGCAATATGAACAGGTGGATGCGGATACGCGCATTGACTTACCCAAGCCCTGCGTCGATACCGGCATGGGTCTGGAACGCATGGCTGCTGTCATGCAGGGCGTCCACGATAATTACAGCATCGACCTATTCCAGCAATTGATCATGGCAACGGAAGATGCGCTCTCGCAGAAGGTCAGCGATGAACATCATGCATCCTACAAGGTCATTGCAGATCATCTGCGTTCTTCCTGCTTCCTGATGGCTGACGGTGTGTTGCCATCCAATGAAGGGCGGGGTTATGTACTGCGCCGCATCATGCGCCGCGCCATGCGCCATGCCCATATGTTGGGTGCTAAAGAACCGCTGATGCACCGGCTGGTCGGCAGCTTGATCCGTGAAATGGGTGGCGCCTACCCGGAACTTGGGCGCGCTGAAGCGCTGATGACGACTACCCTGAAAAGCGAGGAAGAACGCTTCCGCGAAACGCTGGATCGTGGGCTGAAACTACTGGATGAAGCGCAGGCAAACCTGTCGCAAGGTGGCGCCCTGCCCGGTGACATTGCCTTCAAACTCTATGACACCTATGGATTTCCGCCCGACCTGACGCAGGACATCCTACGCAGCTCCGGTCAGACGGTGGATATGGAAGGCTTTGATGCGGCCATGGCCGAGCAGAAAGCCCGTGCCCGCGCAGCGTGGAAAGGATCAGGTGAGAGCGCCACAGCGGATATCTGGCTAGCGCTCCATGATACGCATGGTGCCACGGAGTTTCTCGGCTATACGCAGGATGGCGCTGCTGCCACCGTATTAGCCATCGTAGTGGATGGCAAAGAAGTGGAGCAGGTTGCTGCCGGACAGACAGCGCAGATTCTACTCAACCAAACCCCCTGCTATGCTGAATCCGGCGGGCAAATTGGTGATACCGGGTTCATCATGCAAGACGGAACGCCCATCGGCACCATTACCGATGTCACTGCCCCTGTGGTCGGCTTGCATGTGCATCATATTAGTGCAGAACAACCACTTGCAGTCAATGACACCATCGACATCACAATTGATACCGAGCGCCGTGCCCGCATCCGTGCCAACCACTCGGCAACCCACCTCATGCATGCCGCACTACGTAATGTGCTGGGATCGCATGTCACGCAGAAAGGCTCACTGGTAGCACCCGACCGACTGCGCTTTGACTTCAGTCATACCGGTGCCGTAACTCCGGAAGAGCTGCAACAGATAGAAGTGCAGGTAAATCAGGTGATTTGGCGCAATACGCCGGTCTCCACCCGCCTGATGCCCCCAGACGATGCGATCAATGCCGGTGCCATGGCGCTGTTCGGTGAGAAATATGGTGAGGAAGTGCGCGTACTTTCTATGGGAATAGACGAGGGAGATAATGACAAAGACTATTCGGTGGAGCTGTGCGGTGGCACGCATGTTGAGCGCACCGGCGATATTGGCCTGTTCAAGATCCTATCAGAAAGCGCGATTGCCGCCGGGGTACGCCGTATTGAGGCGGTGACTCTGCACGATGCCTATGATTATGTCACGACGCTGGAAACGAACCTGAAAGCCTGCGCCACCCGCCTGACCGTCACGCCCGATGATGTGCCGGAACGTCTGGACGCCTTACTGAGCGAGCGTAAATCCCTGCAAAAGGAACTGGCAGAAACGAAGAAGCAATTAGCACTGGGCGGTGGTTCCGGAGGCGGCGCAGAAGAAGAGATGATCGGAAACGTCACCTATATCAAGCGACATTTGGAAGGGTTGCCGCCGAAAGAACTACGTGACATTGCACAAGGGTTCCTGAAAGATAAGCAGGCGGCGATTGCCGCAGTCACCACCAATTTTGAAGGTAAAGGCTCGGTGGTCGTTGCGCTCAGCGCCGATCTGACCACGCAGTATCAGGCCGCTGATTTTGTTAAAACCGCCGTGGAAGCGATGGGCGGTAAGGGCGGCGGTGGCAAGCCCGAACTGGCACAGGGTGGCGGCCCTGATGGCAGCAAGGGACCGGACGCTCTGGCAGCAGTTAAAGCACTACTGTAGAAACAACCGCTTTATGGTCTTCCCGACGTTATGAGTAAGTGATATCGTGCAGTAATACTATGGATAATATAAAACTCCACATGTAATTGAATTCATCATATTTTAACGTGTTATTTGGTAGGATAATCGTGTAGCATTGTGAATATAACCGGGTAGATAAGGAAAATGATGCATAGACAGGCAATTATAGATGATTTGTATGACCGTCATTTTGAGCGCGCCGTTGAAGTGGGTCGTGAGGTTGAACACTTACGTGAATTGCTTCAGTCAATAGAAGATCAATGTACAGCAGATAGATATCAGTCTCTTAAGAGAGCTATTGACGAACTTGACAAAGACATGCGTGCCCTAGGTCGCAGTTTGGCAAAAGGAAGAAAGACTGCGTACCATGCCGCCGCCTGAAGATCGCGAACTTGAAAACGAAAGATTAGATGAGTTTTTGTCCGATCTTACAGATGCAAGTAGGACGCACGCTGAAGAAATGCAGGCGAAACGCGAGGATGTGCGCAGTTATGTTACCATGGGGATTGTTGTGCTCTACGCTGTCTGTATTGTTGCTTACGTCGCCACAGCCATGCTTGAATTGACATCATCCGCTAATTTGGAAACAGTTGTCACGTTTTTGCATTCTTTCCTACTGCCTATTATTACGTTAGTGCTTGGTTTTTACTTTGCCAGCGAACGAAACAATTAGTTTTTACAATGGCAACAGACAACCCGTTTGCTCAACCGGCACGTCTGTATGCATGGGACGTCACCGCGTCACAACTCAGCGAACACCTGCTGGACATCCTAGCTACCGATACGGATAAGGTGGCCATTGTGACCAGTGACACGACAGGTGTGCTGACTCTGTTCACCCCTTGCCCGCCCGGCACATCCGATATGACGGCCTACCTTGCTGCCGCCGAACTGGCAAGTGATACGACGTTGACTATTCAAAACGTAACACCGGTGGAATCACAAGACTGGGTCAGCCTTACCCAAGCCGCCATCCAACCCATGGTCATTGGGAATATCGTCATTATCGGCTCACACCATACGCCTAATGACGTGCCCCATGGCAAGACGCCAATTGTACTGGATGTAGGCGCGGCCTTCGGTACCGGGGAACATGCTACTACGTCCGGCTGCCTGCAAGCCATCGCGGCGGTGACCAAACGTCAACGCATCCGACGCACTCTGGACATGGGCTGTGGTACCGCTATTTTGGGAATGGCAGTGACAAAACAGGCGCCTTGTCACGTATTGGCCGTAGATAATGATCCGGTCGCCGTTCGCGTAGCGCAAGCGAACATCCGGCGCAACGGATTGAGCTCGCATATAAAAACCTGCGTCTCTGAAGGATTTCGTGCTCCTATGATTGCATATGAAATGCCCTACGATCTTATTATTGCGAACATTCTGGCACGTCCGGTACGGCGTATGCTGCCAGCAATTGCAAATCACTTACGCCCAGGTGGATATGCAATCCTCTCTGGGTTTTATGTACGTGACATCCCGTTGATCTTAAGCGGTTGCAAAATGGCGGGACTACGCCTCATTGACACACGACGTGTACAGGGTTGGGCGACGCTTACCGTGCAACGTTGATAGTCAGAATATCTTCGCCGTCAAATCCCTGGTCATGATGACCACTTTTCGCTTCCCAGACAAAGCTGTCAAAACTGCTGCAACGGCTGCAATGCGTCTCCCAGTGCGCCTGATGATGGCCGCATTGGCTGCAATGCCAGCTAGGATCCGGTTCTGCAGACTGCATACGCTTCAACCAGTTCGACGCCGCCTGTTCATCCTGCATCCCTTCCTCTTCCAGCTTCGCCAACAAACGAAATACTCGCATTTGCGGTGCTATCGCCAACGCCGCTTTTAAATGGTTACGTGCAATATCCCACTGCTTCGCCGCCATCCCGGCTCGTGCCATCGCCAGGTGACTTTCCATATGATTTGGATGACGCTGTAATAGCACCGTCACTCGTTTCAATGCCTTCTCCGGCTGGTCGTCGTCAAAATAATGCAGCAGAATATCGGTCAATTCGGCATGTGGTGCATACTTCCAGGACTTATAGATAGCCTGCAACGCCTGACGCTGCTTTCCAGCCTGATATAACTCGGCAATATGCTGATACGATGCAGGGAAGGTCGGATCAAGCGCAAAAGCGCGTTCCAGCAATTTTGGCGAGGCTTCATCCGGTCTGACGGCATATTCTGCGTAATACACACGTGCCAGATAGTGACGTTGTTGCTTACGCGAAAACGTCCGGTGACGTCGCACCTGACGAATCAACGCCTGTGCTTCTTCAAATGCTTCACTCTTAACCAGCAGCCCCAGATACCGGCACACGGTTTCTTCCAGATCGGGACGCAACTGATACGCCTCTTTGGCATATTGCAGTGTCTTGGCGGCTTCCTGGTCCCGTTCGGCCAGCGAACTCAGCGAGTGATAGGCCAAAAACTCGGTCTGCGGCATGGTCGTCATGGTCTCCAGCGCCTGTACCATCGCCGTTTTATCACCGGTTTTGGAAGCCAGATGCGCACCCAACAAGACGTTCAGCGGCGCATCTTTACCCAGAAAACGCTGGCTGCGCTCCAGATGCTGCCCGGCACGGACATAGTCACGACAGGACAGCGCTGCCACCGCATGGGTAAGTGCATCCAACCCTTGCGACTGCTTTTTATAGATACGTTTCTGGCCGGATGCCGCCGCTCCATGCCAGAGTTTCAACCACATGCCGGTTAACGCCCATACGAACAGCATGAGCACGCCAAGCGCCGCCAGCACGACCCAGAATTCAGCCGTGATACGATACCCCATCCAGTCGATTTGCATTGTACCGGGATGGTCAGCCAGCCATAACCCGCCCGCCGCCGCCAACGCCAGCAAGCATAATGCAAACAGCCATCGCAGAAGTAATACCATGGTCTCTACAATGCCCCAAACAGGTCACGTTCCAAAGAGCGCAGCAATTGCCGGGATTCGACGTGGGCATGTACCTTACGCATCCAATCATCAAAATGCGGTGTTGCACGAACACTCAGCCGTCGCACTTCATCCAGTGCCAGCTTCCATTGCCGCTTTTCCACCTGCACTTCCAACCGCGCCAGGATGGAACCGTCCGAATCATCGCGATGGCTGTCACCTACCTTACGCACGGTCACCAGTGTTCCAAGCCAGTTGCGCAATGCTTCACCGGTATCCTGCGATGTCTTCTGCCCTGTCCCCCGGTAAAAGCGAGCGAGTTCCCGACGAAATTCCAGCGCTAATGCTTCTTGCGAGATAACTCCCTGCTTCTCATACGTCTCGAACCAGCGTAGCTTCCCTTTCAACGTATCCGATAATAAGGCAGATTCCAGCAACCCGTGCAACTCCGTGCGATAGGGCTGTGCCATTAACACTTGCTGCTTGAACAGGGCGAATAACTGCAACACGCCGCGTTCTTTGGTAGTCTGTTCCTGCGTTTCTTCGAGTGCCTGACGTAACGCCTGTACCTCCATCTCCAACCGGTCGATGCGCTCGTGCAGTGCCTCATCATTTTTCTGTGTGTCCGTTATCTGCGAGACGGGAGGCGTCGAGTCCGGTTCACGAACGGTAGGCTTAGATAACTCTGGTTCTGACTCGACTTCCGGCATGACATCCCATGGCATGTCGATCGCGTCCGATGCAGGTGGTTCCAACACTTCTTCCGTCTCATCACTGGGCGTTCTGTCAGGTTGTGGCGCTTCCTCGACCACTTCTGGTACGCTCTCTGGCACCGGTTCTTCAGCGGGGATTTGAGCCGTATCAGATAGCGGCATTTCCGGCATGGTTGCCACAGGCTTGGTCGTCACCTGTGTTACCTGCCGATATTGCCCCACCAGAAAAATAGCGCCGGCACACAGCAGCACTACCACAAATGCCAGTAGCGACTTCGCCCGACGGCGCGAACCTTTATCAGATACATCGGATACATCTGCATCAATGATAGTCTCTTCTTTCTGTGAACGACTCACGCTTCCCCCTGCTGTTCTTTCCTGTTCTAACGGGAATCTGCTGTACTGGCAAGCGTGCAGGCAAGCATATCTTCGAGCGCAGGTGATGGGCTTACCATTACGCCTTTCCACTGATCCGACGGCAGTGCCAACGCGACGGCTTCACTGATGCAAATCGCATGAACCGTGGATACAGGAAGCGCTGCCGCTTCGCATAGCGCCATAAAGCTGCGGGCGGTATGGACGGAATAGCACCACACCGCATCCACCTCGCCTTTCTGTAAAGCCTGATGTGCATCCGGGCGCAACGACCTGGCAGGTAATGCGTGATATATTTCCTTCCCGGTAATGGTGATGCCGCGTGCTTGCAACATTGACACGATATCCGATGTGATGGGGTTCCCATGCGCATAGACATATCGTTGCGCCGGATCGTCGATCATTGGTAGCAGGCTTTCCACATTCCCCGCCCCGCAAGCGACTTGCTGAAATCCCTGCTCACGAGCGATAGTGGCCAGCCGCTCGCCGGTGAATAATAATGGTGTGTCTTTTGGCAGGCAATGTTGTGCCAATAATGACAACGCACATTGGCTGGTGACAATGACCGTATCCGCCTGCTGTGCAATCGCGGCAATCATCGCTCCGGCGTCCAGTGAGGCCACCAGTTCAATCGCCGGAGATAGCAGCACATGATAGCCCTGTGCCCGCAATGCGGCAGCGGTGTCTTCTCCCTGTGGGAGTGGGCGTGTGATGAGAATGGTCTGCACCGATGCAGTATGGCAGAAATTCAGAAAATAGCGCAAAAAAAATCGCCCAACCACAAGGGAAAGGCGATGATTCACTAGATGGGATGCCAAGGTTCACTTGAGTAAAATACCCACATCCTCCTCTTTGAGAAAAAAAGGGCTTTTTCCATCATCATATCTTACAATGCGTGGAAACAATCCCTTTTTCCCAAGAAGAGAAAAAAGCACTGCCTCCGGAATGCCTCTCTCCCCTGCCGGTATATTAGCACTGGATACAATATATGGAAAATAGCCCTTGCCAACAAAGTGGGTTGGGAACCTCAAACATGAGAACTTCTTCCATTCAATAAAACTTGGAAGAAAAGTGTATTGTATCCTGTTATTCCTCATAGTCCTTGCCAGAACAGGGTTTTGATCCTCCGTTGCTAACAGAACTAATCTGGAGACCGCGGGATATTCACCTCCACGCACGGGAATATAAAACAGCTGGTGAGTTGCCAAAAGAGCCACCTCAATGAACATCAGTCAGGTCTAACCAAACTATAGATCAGGCGCGAGCGCCTGTAGGTTGGATAAAGCCCAACTGAATTTTATAGCAAATAGTTTAGATCATATTTGTTACGGCCTGATGACAGGCTAGCACTTTTGTATGTGCCTCACGATTGTCATGCCGTCGAATGACGGCATCCGGCCAGACCCCGGCATTCGCCGGGGTGACACGTTTAATCAGAACGGCGACACGGCGTCAATCACCTGATGTCCCCAGCGCGGCTGCTGAACATCCATGATCTGCCCGCGCCCGCCATACACAATCCGTGCCTCGGCAATTTGCGTGGAGTCAATCATATTGGACGAATCAATATCTTCCGGGCGAATAATCCCGCTGACCGCAACCTCACGCACCTCAAAATTCACCCGGATTTCCTGCGACCCCTGAATGACGAAATTCCCATTCGGCAGCACCTGCGTAATCACCGCGGCGATTTTGGTTTCAATCTGCTCTTCACGCTCAATCGTCCCTTCCCCGGTGTTCGTCGTCGATCCGGTAATATCAAAGAGGCTGTTAGGGTCCGGCGTACCTGGCGTTAGCGTACCATACAAGGTTTCCAGACCGTAAATATTCGGTGCACCAACATTTTCGGCGGAATTACGCGTGCGTTCCGTTTCGCTTTCCAGCTCAGCGCGGTCATTGATCTGGATATTGACCGTCAACACATCGCCGACACGCGAAGCACGCTGATCGCGGAAGAAGGCGCGCGCACCCGGCTGCCACAGTGAATTGGCATAACGTTGCGTCGGCGGTGTCGGTTCCGGCAATGGCCAGGACATCGGCTGATATTCCGGCTTTGCCCGTGGGTTTTCGGTTGGCGTCAGTGGCGGCTCCTGCCCCACCTGCTCCAGCCGGTTGAGCGTCGACGCACAGCCGGACAGCCAAATCGAAGCCATGATGCATATGCTATATTTTAGCCATACTGCTTTCATCGTGACCCCACCCCTGCGCGTACTTCATCGCTCGACATGATACGGGCATGTACCACTTTCTTACTATCAAGGTTACGGATACGAATCACATCGCCAATGCCGCCTTCTTCCAGCGCTTCCCCTACGGTACTGATCTGCATGAACGGTGTATGATAACGCATATGCACCGTTGCACCCGCCTCCATCACTTTCGGTGAGACCAGTTCGGAACTACGCAATGGGCGATTGCTGGAAATGGTGCGCTGTGGCGTTTTGCCGATCAACTGATTGATGTCCGTCACGGTGGTCTTGCGTACCTTCGTCACCGGAAACAGACGCATCTCCACATCCTGTTCGGTAATGACCTGCCCATTCTTCAGGCGACGCTTGAGTACCGGTAACGGCTTTTGCGGTTCGTAACGCCCGGCAATCGGCTGTGCGGTCACCACCTCCTCATTCTTGACAATCACCATATTCGCCGACCAGGATTTGCTTTGCTCCTGATGCGTGAGCGTCGTTAGTTCCACTTCCACCGGCTGGTGGTCAGCATAGAGGAGTGGCTTACGGGTGCTGGTGACCGTCGCCCGGATATGCTCGGCATTGGCAATTTGCGCATCGGTCAGTGCTTGCGACACGGCGCTTTCCACATCTTCCAGCATTAATTGGAAAGGCGGCAATGGTTGTTCTGTTTTCGCCGCATGGGTTGGGAGCGCGACAATAGATAGCAAGAACAAACAAAGCAGAAAAACGCCGTCATTCCGGGCGAAGCGATAGCGAAGACCCGGAATCCATCTATCAACATGCAAGAACCATGATGGATTCCGGATCGCGCCTACGGCTTGTCCAGAATGACGATTGCGATGGCTATATAGTATTTTTTTCAACATATACGTTCTTTTATCTTTCACCTAACCCTACGCCGACTGGTTCAACGCCTGCAACATTTCATCCGAGGCGGTAATCACCTTGGAATTCATTTCATAGGCACGCTGCGCGACAATCAGGTTGGTGATTTCCGTTACCGGATTGACATTAGAGGTCTCCAGATAGCCCTGAAGAATCACACCAAACCCTTCTTCACCACCAAATCCCTGAATCGGATCACCAGACGCCGCCGTTTCCAGAAACAGATTATCGCCGATCGCTTCCAGCCCAGGCTCATTGATAAACGTTGCCAGTTCCAACTGCCCCAGATTCGCCGGGTCAATCTGTCCGTCAATTTCCACTTCCACTTCACCGCTTTGGTTGACACTGATGCCGACTGCATCATCGGGCACTGTAATCCCCGGTGCCACCAGAAACCCATCCGCTGTCACAACTTCTCCATCCGGACTCAGCTGCAACGCACCATTACGCGTATATGCTTGATCGCCGTTTGGCAATTCCACGATCATGAACCCACGGCCATTCACCGCTAGATCCAGCGCATTATCGGTTAGCTCCAGCGTACCCTGCGCCATGGAACGATAAGTCGCTCCGGTTTTCACCCCCAAACCGATCTGAATCCCTGTCGGCACGATCGTTCCGGCATCGGTCGAGTTCGTTCCTACCCGGCGCAGGTTCTCATAGATCAAATCCTGAAATTCCGGGCGCTGGCGCTTATACGACGTGGTCGTCATATTGGCCAGGTTATGCGAGATCACATCGACATAGGTCTGCTGTGCTTGCATGCCGGTCGCGGCGATATTTAATGATCTCATGAGTCAATCTCCTCTGTTATCTTCTCTTATTGTTCCTTGGCGTAGACATTATGAGCCCGGCGTTGCAGATCATACATCACTTCGATGAACTTGGCCGAAGAACTAACGCTACGCGATAATTTCGTCATGCTGACAATCTCATGGACGGCGGACACGTTGGAATCTTCCACCACCCCATGCAGCATCCGGGAATTGACCGGCGGCAACGGCACCTGATCCATTGCCGTGAACATGGAGGCACCCAACTGCTCCATCTCCTGACGATTAGCGAATTCTACCATACCGACTACAGCGCGTTCCTCACCATTGACCATCAGTAACCCGTTTTCACCGACGCTGATATTTTGATCATCTGGGTTCATCTGAATACGCTGGCCACCTTCGTCTAGCACCGGCACTCCATCATGGGTGACGATAAACCCCTGCCCGTCAAGCTGAAAACTACCGTTGCGCGTATAGGCCTGCTGCCCGTTCGGCAGCTCCAACATGAAATAGCCCGGCCCGGAAATCGCCATATCCAGCGGATTGCCAGTCACGCGCATCGGCCCTGGCTTTTCATCATGATACGTAGCGATGTCCTGCGCGAATGCCATATCATTGCGGTTGCCGTCATCGACGATATAATCGTTAAACAGCATTTTCTCCGCCTGAAACCCGGAGGTGTTCACATTGGCGATGTTGTTCGCCACCGTATCCATATGGCGAAACGCTGCCATTTGTTTTGAAAGCACGATGTAGACACTATTATCCATAATTCTCCTGCATGTAACTGCGTTTACCATGAATGATGCATATTCCGTGCCATTTATACTCGTTTTCCTTTAAAATTCCCTATGGAATTTAAAGGAAAAGGTCGAGTATATCCTTTAAAATATAGCACTTCGGTTTTTCCACTGGTATCGCAACTCTATCCGCAAATGAGTGAAGCACAATGCGCGCAGCGGTTTGAGCGGATTATGACGCAGGGCAATTACCAACTCCTGCTGGCACACACTGAGGCCGGCGAAGTGGTGGCCATGTGTGGCGTATGGATGGGCACGAAATTATGGTGCGGGAAATATCTGGAGTTAGATAATTTGGTAGTAGCACCCGATTACCGGGGACAGGGCATCAGTCGGCGCATGATGGATTTTGCGCTGAACTACGCCAAAGAACAGCAATGCGAGGCCATCGCACTCGATGTCTTCCAGCATAACGATGCCGCCAACGGGCTTTATGATAAGGCGAGATTTGAAAGCCCCGGATTCCATCGCATGCTCTGGCTCAATGACGCCAACCGCACGATTGGTATGGGGTTGAAGCTGGAGGAAACGGCGGTGTCAGCATAATGGATTACTCTGCACGATAAAACCATAGACAATTGGCACCTAACTTGTTACCAACTAACATTAATACGTTTATCTACGATAGATATGAAGCATATTGCCCATGAGGTTCTCGCCAAACGTGAGCCTTTGCAAATCAAAAACCAGCAGCAATTGCTTGAAATGCTGCTGTTTTCTTGGGTCGTTATCCAATTTTCCCAGCACGAAGGGGAATGGTGTGATACAAGACCGTACGAGGAACTGCTGCAATTAGCGGCACAGTTCCCTAAAGTGATAAAGGTGTTAGAATCAACACCAGTCAGCCGGGATCTAAAACGTCACATGACGTGACCTCATCAGAGCCCGGTTTTTTTTATAACAAATGCAACACGCCATTGGTGATTGCTGCCCCATAGCCTGTTAAACCGCATGCACCGTTTACGGTTGGCACGATCTGTGCTTAATATTAATCAGCAAATTATGGAGACATGCACATGGCCGAAGATACAGAAGATGAAGACGTTGCAGAGAATGATGCCTCCGAAGACGAGGATGATGAAGACGCCCCCAAGAAAGGCAAACGCGGGCTGATACTGATTATTGTCGCCGTGTTACTACTGGGCGGTGGAGCGGCATTGTTCTTTACCGGCATGCTCGACAGCCTGCTCGGTGCGCCTGAAGCCACCGAGGAAGCAGAAGCAATGGAAGAAGGTGAAATGGCTGAAGTTGGGGAAGACGGAAAAAAGAAAGCCGAAGAGACGGCTGCCGTCTATTATGAACTGCCCGGTATTGTTGCCAATCTGAATCCGGGATCGGCGACGCCCAGCTTTATTAAAGCCACACTAACGCTGGAAGCGCCCAGTCAGGAGGTTGTAGCTAAGATTCAGGCCGTTCAACCAAAAATCATGGATATCATTAATACCTATGTGCGGGAATTGCGTCCAAGCGACCTGAAAGGATCGGCAGGCGTGTACCGCCTGCGGGATGAATTATTGCTACGTATCAACAAAGCGTTGTTTCCTGACAAAATCAATAATATACTCTTTAAAGAACTGCTGATTCAGTAGAAAGCGTATAGGAAGAGCATGGCAGACGACGATAACGAACCGGTAGATGATGACGCGGTAGCCGCCGAATGGGCGGCCATGGCCGATGGCGAGGACGATGCTTCCGGTGGGGAAGAAGAGGAAGAGCGCGTCTTAAATCAGGACGAAATCGACCTGCTGCTGGGCTTTGATGCTAAAGGTGGAGAAGAGGACAGTAATACGGGACTGGCTGCGATTCTGGGTAAATCGCACATGGCCTATGAAAAACTGCCCATGCTGGAAATCGTCTATGACCGAATGGTACGGGTACTCTCCACGTCGCTTCGTAACTTCACCTCCGATAATGTCGATGTCAGCATTGAATCTATGACTTCATTGCGGTTTGATGAATATGTCAATTCCATCCCTCTACCTGCACTAATTGTCGTGTATCGCGCCGTTGAATGGGAGAATTTCGGCCTGATCACGGTTGATAGCTCATTGATTTACTCCATGGTTGACGTGTTGCTTGGCGGTCGCCGCACTCATAAGTCCATCCGGGTGGAAGGACGTCCCTATACGACAATTGAACAGGATATTGTGAAGTCTCTGGTGGAAATTGTACTGGGCGACATGAGTCAATCTTTTGATCCGGTATCACCGGTAACCTTTCAATATGAGCGCCTGGAAACCAACCCGCGCTTCGCGACCATCACCCGCCCCAATAACCCTGCCCTTTTGGTGAAGCTCCGTGTTGACATAGATGATCGCAGTGGCATTATCGAAGTATTGCTTCCTCATGAAACGCTGGAGCCCATCCGGGATCTACTCTCTCAAATTTTCATCGGCGAAAAATTCGGACAGGACACTGCGTGGGAACGTCATATGGGGAACGAATTACGCAGTTCTTCCGTCCATCTCAGCGCCATGTTGGATGAAAAAGATGTCTCACTTGGTGATTTGATCCATCTCAAAGTCGGCAGCACTATTCTTCTGGATAAAGAACCGCAGGATGACGTATATCTAAAATGCGACGGCATTACCGTAGGACGTGCTCGCCTTGGCCGCGTTGGTGATAAAATTGCCGTTTCACTGCTGGAACCACTCAGCGCACAACAGGAATAAATATGGAAGACATGGTTGTAACCCTGCTGCTGGATCTCTCTGTTGCCACCCTTCTCGGTGCCACCATTTTTTACTGCATTAAGCTGAACCACCGCATTCAAATCCTTCAGGATTCCAAATCGGAACTGGCACAATTGATCAAGCAGTTTGATGAATCCACCCAACAGGCCACCGTAAGCATTAATGAGATTCACCGTGCCAGCAAGCGTATCAATCAGAATATCCAGGAGAAACTCGACAAGGCAAACTATCTGGCTGATGATTTAGCGTTCATGATCGATCGTGCCAATAAAACCGCTGATAAGATCGAGCATCAAATTTCCGAGGGACGGCAAGTAGAAGGCAAAGCAAGAACCTCTACTGCAGCAGGAAACGAACGGCGCGCAACATCGGATCGTTCTTCGCGTAAACGGGAAGAACGCACCCGGTCGGAACGCTCAGAAGCACGGCGAACAACGAGTCCGGAAATTGAAGATGAACCTGCCAACCCTGATGATAAAAAAGGGATTGAAGCTATGATGGAACGCATCTCCGAATTGCGTTCCGGTCGTCAGGAAAGCGCCAAAACCAAACGCCCGGTAGCCCGGCTGCGCAGTAAATCCGAGCAGGATCTACTGCAGGCGCTGAAACAACGCGATGCCGGCAAGGGGTAAGCTCATATGGCACGATCACCAGGCATAAGAGTGCGTATTCTTCCGGTGACCATTGCGTCACTTAGCTTGTTATTGATGGCAAAAGTTTACGATATTTATGAGACCGGTAACCGTTTCTCACGGATTTTTCTGGGCGGCACGGCACAAGCCCAGGCAGAAGAAGCTGCACCAACAGAAACAGCGGCTGCAGATGCAGAAACCGATGTTGGAGAAGCATCAGAAGCAGAGAGCACAACAGCTGACAACGATGCGGCTTCTGATGAAACACAAATGGCTGCTGTCGATGCCACCCCTGACGAAACAACTGCTTTATCTGACGATGACATGGTAGATGCTCAGGACAAGCGTGAATTTTCTGAAATTGAGCTGGATATTCTGCAAAGCCTTTCCAAGCGACGAGAGGCATTGGACGCGCTGGAAGAAGAGGTACGATTAAAGGAAAGCCTGCTGGAATCAACAGAGTTACGACTAGATCAGAAAATTGAACAAATCAAGCAACTGGATGCTACGGTTCGAGAATTACTGCGTGAGTATGATGAGGAAGAAGAAGCTAAAATCCGTTCTCTGGTAAAAATATATGAGAATATGAAACCGAAGGAAGCAGCACGCATTTTTGATGAGCTGGACATGCCGATCCTGCTGCTGGTGGTAGATCGTATGTCAGAACGTCGGGCTGCACCGATACTGGCCAAGATGTCGCCCCTTAAAGCCAAATTCCTGACACAGGAACTAGCAGAAGATCGGAAACTCCGTACCCAGCAGGAAACGGAACTGAACAATCTCACAGGGCAATAACCCGTCGCCTAATGAGTGATCCCCTTCCCGCCATATCGCTGCATCAGGTTGAGAAAACCTACCGTATTTACCGCCGTCCCAGCGACCGCTTGAAGCAATCGCTTGTAAGAGGTCGCAAGCACTATTTTACCGAACATAAGGCGCTGCATCCACTCACACTCGACATTCCTAAAGGACAAACTGTGGGGGTGATCGGCGTTAATGGTTCCGGTAAATCCACCTTGTTGCAACTGATAACCCGTACATTGACACCCACCGGAGGATCGCTGAGTGTGCGTGGACGCGTCTCGGCGCTACTGGAGCTGGGTGCCGGTTTTAACCCGGAATTTACCGGACGGGAGAATATTTTTCTTAATGCCAGCATCATGGGTATGTCACGCGAGGAAATTGCTGAGCGTTATGACGGCATTATGGAATTTTCCGGCCTGGCACCGCATCTGCTAGAACAGCCAGTATCCACCTATTCCAGCGGTATGTATGTCCGGCTGGCCTTCGCCGTCGCGATTGCCGTTAATCCTGACATCCTGATTGTAGATGAAGCACTGGCCGTGGGTGATGAAGGGTTTCAACGCAAATGCTTTGCCCGCATTCAGGAACTCCAACAGGCAGGAGCAACCATCCTGTTTGTGTCTCATTCCGCCCGAACCATTATCGATCTCTGTAACCATGCCCTACTGCTGGATGCTGGTGAATTACTGATGCAGGGTGCACCGGCACAGGTCGTCGCTGCTTACCACCACATGTTGTTCGCGCAGGAAGAGGAACGCCCTGCCATTCGTACACGCATTCAAGAGGGCACCATTGACGACCCTGATGCCAGTGAAATATCGGCCACTGACAACATATTTAACGTGCCGGAAACCTACCGCGCTTATCCACCGGATGGCGGCGTCATCTCTAATATAACATTAGTTGACGAGGCGGGAAAAGAAACACGCCGATTGCAATCAGGACAGACCTACCAACTACGCTACAACCTGACAACAGACCAACCGCTAAATCATGTGCGCTGTACGATGATGATGAAGACCATGACCGGCATCGAACTTGCCGGCGCCATGTATCAGGGAGACGCTCATGATTTTGACCATATCCAAGCGGGTACAAGCATTGAATTATGCTTTCGCTTCACCTGCACCCTGACTAAAGGCGACTATTTTATCAATGTCGGCGCCGTGGAAGAAACCTTCGGCACCTACCGCTTCATTCACCGTATCGTGGACGCCTTACATATCAAGGTGGAAGACTCTGCTCACACGGAAGATGAGACCATGCGCCCGCGAGGTTGGATGGATATGGGTATTACCTGTAGTTCAGTACCTAGTCCAATGTATAGCTAGCTTACTTTCGTGGCAGATGGACTTGCACGCATTATCAGTACCAATCCGATCACTATCATGGGCAATGATAGGAGTTGTCCCATACTCAGCACACTAACAATAAATCCCAAATGCGCATCTGGCTCGCGAACAAATTCTACAGCAAATCGCGCCAGCCCATAACCGGCTAGAAACACGCCAGAAAGCATGCCGGGACGACTCAATGCATGTGTCTTACGCACCAGAAACCAGAGGATAATAAATAATACCAATCCTTCCAAGACTGCCTCATAGAGCTGACTTGGATGTCGCGGTAATTCGCCCCCACGTGGGAACACCACGCCCCAACTTATCTCTGTCACCCGGCCATACAGCTCACCATTGACAAAATTGGCCAACCGTCCAAAAAACAACCCGATTGGCACGGCGCAACAAATGCGATCCATCAAGGGGACATAAGGCAGTTTCTGTAGTCGGGCAAATAGGTAAAAGGCAAAGATAACTCCCAACGCGCCCCCATGGAAGCTCATCCCTCCCTGCCATAATTTGAGCGCATCACCGGGATACTCCAAGAAATACGGGAAATTATAAAATAGCACGTATCCCAAGCGCCCGCCCAGCACGACACCCAATACACCCCAGAGCACCATATCATCCAGTTGCTTCTTACTTAAAAGCGGTGTTGGTGAGGTTTTGTCCAACCGGCCAATATACCACCATCCCCCCAAAATCCCGACAATATAGGCCAGCGCATACCAGCGAATGGCCAGCGGCCCGAGTTGCACAGCAATCGGGTCAATCTCCGGGAAGGTTAGCGCGGTGATAGCGGCATACATACTGTGTGTATAGCAGGGTTATGCTCCGGATACATCCAGAATATGAGTGTACGAGCAAACCAGTTGCAATGATGGCGTTATCAATGTATCAAGGTCATAAGATGTTGACTACGAGGAATTCGCTTTAATGGATTCACTAGCTTATTATGCTAAAATTGATTTAGGTCTGTTTTGCGTATTAACAACTGTCTCGTTTATAATCCTTATTTTCGCTTCTTTCACCGGAGCGGTCGAAAAATATAGTTATGAAAACCGGCTACGTCTTTTAATAGGCGTGCCATTAGGGTTGATTACTGGATTCGATCTAGGAGTAGGAATAGTATGGGTATTTACTGACGGTCTTAACATCCTCACCAACCTGCCCTCACAGTAGCGCAGGTTTTTTTTCGCCCGGCTTAGCAGTTAACCCTTGCGCTGACGCGGCGTTGCGCTACTGTGTGGCAAACATCGATACGAGGTCACCCATGGATAAGCAAAAGGCGCTAGAAAGCGCATTATCTCAAATTGAAAAAGCCCACGGCAAAGGCTCCATCATGAAACTGGGGCAACAGGAACATTTGGAAGTAGAGGCCATCTCCACCGGCTCGATCGGTCTGGACATTGCGCTCGGCGTCGGCGGCATCCCGAAGGGGCGTATCGTTGAGATTTACGGCCCGGAAAGTTCGGGCAAGACTACGCTTACCCTGCACGCCATTGCCGAATGTCAGAAAGCTGGTGGCACCTGTGCGTTTGTCGATGCCGAGCATGCGCTCGATCCGGTTTATGCTAAGAAACTGGGCGTCAATGTCGACGAACTACTGATTTCCCAGCCCGATGCGGGTGAACAGGCACTGGAAATCGCCGATACGTTGGTGCGCTCCGGTGCGATCGACCTGCTGGTGATTGACTCCGTCGCCGCCCTCGTCCCTAAGGCCGAGCTGGAAGGCGAAATGGGTGATGCGCATATGGGCTTGCAGGCGCGGCTGATGTCGCAGGCACTCCGTAAACTGACCAGCAATATCTCGCGCACCAACTGCACGGTGATCTTCATCAACCAGATTCGTCAGAAGATCGGTGTCATGTTCGGCAATCCCGAAACCACCACAGGAGGGAACGCCCTGAAATTCTATGCTTCCGTTCGTCTGGATATTCGCCGTATCGGTGCACTCAAGGATAAAGATGAAGTGATTGGCAACCAGACCCGCGTGAAAGTCGTCAAGAACAAGGTCGCCCCACCCTTCCGCACCGTGGAATTCGACATTCTCTACGGCGAGGGTATTTCCCGCTTCGGCGAATTGATTGATTTGGGTGTCAAAGCCAATATCGTTGAAAAAGCCGGTTCCTGGTTCTCCTATAACGACCAACGTATCGGCCAAGGCAAGGAAAATGCCCGCCAGTTCTTAAAAGATAACCAGGCAGTCGCCAAAGAAATTCGCAGCAAGATCATGGCAGATGCCGGGATTATTGATGAGATACAGGATATCGGAAATGAAGCGGAATCCTTTGAAGCAACCATGCCTGCAAAGGATATGGAAGTCGCATAATATACCGGCCTGATGCATGACTGCTATTGCTCCCTCCATTCTTTCTGCTGACTTCGCCCGGCTGGGTGAGGAAGTGCAGGCCATTACCGGCGCAGGTGCCGACTATGTGCATGTCGACGTGATGGACGGGCATTTCGTGCCCAACCTGACCATCGGCGCCGGGGTAGTGAAGGCCATTAAGCCGCATACCTATCTCCCGCTGGATGTGCATCTGATGATCGACAACCCGGATGCCTATATTGAAGACTTCGCCAAAGCAGGCGCTGACATTCTCACCATCCATTATGAAGCGACGCCGCACGCGCATCGCACCCTACAATCCATTCGTGCACAGGGAATAAAGGCCGGACTTTCGCTGGTGCCCTCTACCCCGGCAGAAGCGGTCGAATACCTATTGGATAGTGTCGACTTGATTCTGGTGATGAGCGTCAATCCCGGCTTTGGTGGGCAGTCCTTTATCCCTTCGCAACTGGAAAAAATCCGTAAACTACGTGCCATGATCGATGCGTCCGGTCATAATATTCTGCTCGAAGTGGACGGCGGTATTAATGCCAATACTGCCCGGCAGGCGGTTGACGCAGGCGCAACCATGCTGGTTGCCGGATCAGCCGTGTTTACCGGTGATCCCGCCGAGTACACAAAGAATATCGAAGCATTGCGGCCATGACCGACTTCCATGCACAGGCCGCCGAGCATAACCGGGTCGTGGAACATTTTTTTGTCGGCTATGCGTCTGCACTTGCTGACCTCGCAAATACAATTGGCACCTGCCTCCAGCAGGGCAACAAATTATTACTATGCGGCAATGGCGGCAGTGCCTGTGATGCCATGCACATTGCCGGGGAGTTTGTCGGACGTTTCAAGCGGGAACGGCAGGGACTCGCGGCCATTGCGCTTTCCGCCGATAGCGGCATCCTTACCGCGCTTGGTAATGATTACGGGTTTGAACGCATTTTCGCCCGGCAGGTGGAAACATTAGGCAATCCCGGTGACCTGCTTATTGCCCTGTCCACCTCTGGTCAAAGCCCCAACGTACTAGCAGCCATGGAAGCCGCTAAAGTGCAAAGTATCTCTGTCGCACTGTTCACAGGAACAAATGGCACTGAAAAAGCCGCGCAAACACAACATGGCTTCGTCATTGACAGCACAGATACCGCACGTATTCAGGAATGTACCATGCTGGCACTGCATCTACTGGCGGAAGGGGTTGAAAACGGGTTGCCATCCTCCTAGTTTGTTTGGATGGAGATAGTTATATGGGGTTAAATGCATCGGCGCGGCTGGGGGTACTGTACTTACGTGCCGGCACATCGGCATTGACCGATACCCTGTTGGAAGAGCCGATTTACCGCCCGGCCTGGCCAGTATCTCCTGACCGAGGGCGCAAAATCATCAAACGTCATTTTGATTTTTGCGGCGAGAAATTCGAGATGTCCGGCCGCATCAACTGGCATGTACCCGACGTCAGTACCGACTGGCACCGCGCCTTCTTTTCCTATGGCTGGTTACAAGATGTTGCTGCCATCCATAATGATAAAATTGCCAGTAGCTTCGCCCGTGAGTTCATCAACGGGTTCACCCAAATCAGTAAGATTGACCGGGTACATCCCTGCGCCTGGGAAACCGAAGTTGCCGGGGAACGCCTTACCCACTGGCTCTACTACCGGCATTTTGTCTTGCATGGCGGCAGTCAGGCCTTTTTTGCCCGCTACCAGCGCTCCCTGATTCGCCATATTCGATTTTTATATGCGCAGGCATCGACGGAACCGGAAGCGCTGGGGCCAAACGCCATTAAGGGGCTGATTACCGCCGCCTGCGTCATTCCCTCTTTGCACTGCATGCTGCATGAGGCGTTAGGTTGGCTGGATGACCTGATTGGCCGGGATATTCTGGATGATGGCGGGCATATTTCGCAAAGCCCCAACCACCATTTTGCTTTCCTCAAAACCCTGATCGAGATTCAGGAATTACTGGAATCCTGCCATATCGAATATGACCCACTCACCGATACCATTGCCCGCATGGGCGTCATGCTGCAAACCTTTTGTCATGGCGACGGGCGATTGGCGCTGTTCAACGATAATCTGATGGAAGACGCTGCCGTGATTGCCCGCGCAGTTGAACATGCCGGCGGCCCCTTTGAGCCACAGCTTCACGCCGAAGATACCGGCTATGCCCATCTCCAGGCTGGCAATGTCTGCACCATGCTTCGCCTGTGCTCCTCGCGTGATTCGCATCCGCCACTGGGCATGGCATCGCTTGAATGTTCGGATGGCGCGGAACGTATATTCGTCAACTGCGGCACCTATATCGGTTCCAGCCAGCAATGGCGTGACGCGATCCGTCAATCATCGGCGTTCTCAACGCTCTGCGCCGATACGGATGCCGACTCACCGGCAAGTGGTGAGATAAAACAAACCGTGGAAGAAGAAGCCTCGGAACAAGTGGCCAATCTGCATTATCAACTGCTCAATGAAGTAACACACCACCGACAAATTATACTTTCCTCTGACGGACAGTTACTCAAAGGAAAGGACGTCATCGACTGGAAGGAAGATCGTCTGAGCGCCGAAGATATCCCGCCACTGACCGCCCGCTTCCACCTCCATCCGGACATTCGCTGCCAGCCTCAGAAAGGTGGGGACTACCTGCTAAAAACCGTCAGCGGTGTGCAATGGCTGTTTTCTTGTAGCCTTCCTCAGGAAGTCCGCATTGAAGAAAGCGTCTATCTCGGCTATTATGGCAAACCTCAAAAAACCCTGCAACTGGCGGTGCGAGTCCCTATTAACGAGATGAACAGCGCCTTGCGCTGGGAAGTGAAGAAACTCGCATGATGTTTCGCACACGTTTCGCCTTTTTTCTAACGTTTTTGCTGCTTGTTCCTACAATCGTCAACTCGGCACAATCTTTGACCTTGTTCGGCGAACCGAAATATAAGCCTAGCTTTACCCATTTTGACTATATTAATCCCGAAGCACCTAAAGGAGGAGACGTACGGCTGGCCTACCCGCTTACGTTTGACAGCCTGAACCCCTTTATTCTGAAGGGGCTGCCTGCCCCCGATATCCGTATTGTCTTTGATACACTGATGACGCAATCTCTTGACGAACCACAAAGCTATTACCCGCTGGTGGCCAAATCCGCGACCCTGGCCAATGACAAGCGTTCCATGACTTTCATACTGGATGAGCGCGCCCGCTTCCATGACGGCAGCCCGGTTACCCCAGCTGATATAGTATTTTCCTTCGAGATCCTTAGAGAAAAAGGACATCCGCTCTACCGCCTGCGTTATCAGGATGTGGAGAAAGCCGAAATTACCGGCAAGCAGCGTATCACTTTCTCTTTTACCACTGATACCAACCGGGAACTACCCTTCCTCGTTGCGGCACTGCCGGTGCTCTCAAAGTCCTTTTATAAAGACCGTGAGTTCGATAAAACCTCGCTGGATGCCCCCCTCACCTCCGGCCCGTATTATGTCGCGGCGATGGAACCCGGACGCTCCATCACCTATTCCCGAGCCGACCATTACTGGGCAAAAGACCTGCCAAGCCGCAAGGGGCAATTCAACTATGATACGATTCGCTATGATGTCTACCGTGACGAAACTGTGGCGCTCGAAGCCTTCAAAGCCGGTGAATACGATATGCGGGAAGAATATATCGCCCGCAACTGGGCACGTGCCTACAAATTCAATGCCGTGAAGGACGGACGCGTCATTATCGACGAAACACCGCATAAAATCCCTCGCGGTATGCAGGCCTTCCTATTCAATCTGCGCAAGGACAAGCTGTCTGACCGGCGGGTACGTGAGGCCATTGGCCTGACTTTCGACTTTGAATGGATGAACCGCACTCTGTTTTATAATGCGTATGCACGCAATGACAGCTTCTTCCAGAATACGCCGTTTGCTGCCGCTCAGTTACCGTCCGAAAAAGAGTTGGCACTGCTGGAACCCTACCGCGATGACTTGCCCCCGGCAGCATTTACTGACATCTACCGACCACCGGTGAGCGATGGTAGCGGCTTTGTCCGTGAGCGTCTGATCCGTGCCGACAAACTGTTGAAAGAGGCCGGCTGGATCATAAGCGATGGCAAACGAGTACATGGGGAAACTGGGCAAGAGCTAACCATTGAATTTCTGGCGCGCCAGCGCTCGCTGGAACGGCTGGTGATGGCGATGAAACGCAACCTCGACACGCTCGGTATCACAACGACCTACCGCACCGTGGATGACTCGCAATACAAGAAACGCTGGGAAACATTTGACTTCGACATTACCACCATTTGGTGGAACCAGGGACTCATCTTCCCCGGACAGGAGCAAAATAATTTCTGGCATTGCTCGCAAGCCACCATCCAGGGCAGCCTGAACCTTTCCGGCTATTGTTCAAAAGCAGGTGACAAACTGCTACACCGCATCACCCATGCTGACAGTTACGACGAACTGCTCCATGCTTCGCGGGCACTGGATCGCATCCTGCTGCATGAGCATGTCGTCATCCCACATTTCTCCATCAGCCATTTCCGCATGGCATACTGGGATAAATTTGGCATCCCAGCTCAACGCCCTCCCTATGATCGGGGCTTTTACACCTGGTGGATTAGATAGCACTCCACAAGCTTGATCGCTTGCTGCAAACAAAGGCTTGGCTGCACTTCCGCTACTCATGTATGCTAATACACTCTGTTGCGGTTCTCGCCATCCTTTGTTTTCGCTGGCGCGCTGAATCTTGTGGATGCACTATCTTAGATCACTCTTATAGTGTTTTCGCTTTTTATTTACGCTAAATGCTTCAAGGTGAGGAGGATTTTAGCGTACATGCAGGTACGTGAATCCGACGAATCCGAAGAAGCATGACGCGTAAATGAAAATGGGAAATACTATATCTTGACTTCTGCGCTAATCGCGCTATGACTGGACTCCGTTTTAACGAATACAAGATATTGTCATGGCAAAGAAAAATACGATATTGGTCAAACTGGAAAGCACCGCAGGCACCGGGTTCTTCTACGTCAAGAAGCGCAACCCTCGGAAACAGCCGGAAAAACTGAATTTCCGTAAATATGATCCGCGTGTACGCAAGCATGTGGAATTCAAAGAAGTCAAACTGAAGTCATAAGTCATGTTGATCGCTTCCGCTTTCGCCCAGGATGCCGCTGCCGGTCAGGAACCATCAGCACTAGCGAGTTTCTTGCCACTGATCCTGATTATGGCGATTTTTTACCTGCTGATCCTGCGTCCACAGCAAAAGCGCTACAAGCAGCATCAGGCGATGATTAAGGCCGTCAAGAAAGGGGACAAAGTGCTCACCGGCGGCGGCGTCATCGGTAAAGTGGTCAAAGTGGACGATAAAGAAGAAATCGTACATGTCTCCGTTGCCGATTCGGTCACGGTGCAGGTGGCACGCTCTACACTCTCCAATGTGTATGATAAAGACGCGACCAAATCCTCCGCCGAAAAACCGAGCAAAAAAGACAAAGCCGCCATCGCGAACGATAATTAATCTACCCTTGTTAGGTACGTTAGGCTCACAACGCATAAAATCTCTCCTTGTCATTCTGGACTTGACTCGGAATCAACGCGCTATGTATTTAAAATATATAGCAGTTCCTTGACTTTTTGAATCGGTGGATCACTTAGTTAAAAGAGCATTGTGTCTACTCAAAAAGTCAAACTGCTATAAAAAACCATTTGTAATCCGGGCGTTCGCTGGAATCTGGCCAGATGCCGTCATACGACGGCATGGCAACTGCACAAAAAACCACCTCTTTTATGACGGTTCCATGAAAAATGCGCGGATTAACGCTTTTTTCAAGATTTCGTGATAATAGCTATTCCATCATCCCCTATTTTGTGGTATATATAGTGCAGACGTTTTGCTGGAGCGTAAACGTTTTTTGTATATTTTTCAGTTAGTAACCATAACCCGTTGGCTTCCCTCAGTGGACGCTGGCACATGTATAAAAGGGGCATCATGACAAAAGAGAAAGAGGTATGTTTTGCAGTCGGACAATCCGTCGTTTATCCAACCCACGGCGTTGGAGAAATCACCGCCATTGAGACACAGGAGATCGCTGACGTCACGTTAGAGATGTTCGTTATCAACTTTAAACGCGAGAAAATGACGTTGCGCGTACCGACACACCGGGCGAAAGCCGCTGGCCTGCGCCATATCAGCGATACCATCATCATTGAAAAAGCGATGAAGACACTGACAGGCCGAGCAAAAGTCTCCCGTGGCATGTGGAGCCGCCGGGCACAGGAATATGAGGCCAAGATCAATTCCGGCAATATTATCCAGATTGCCGAAGTCGTGCGCGACCTGCATAAAAATGTCGATCAGTCCGAACGCTCTTACAGCGAGCGCATGATTTATGAATCAGCACTGGGCCGCCTGGCCGGTGAAGTCGCTGCTGCGAGCGAGATTGAGCACCAGCAAGCAACAAGTGATCTGCTGGTCGTACTGCGCAAGCACGCGGCATAAATCAGCCCCATTTTGTAAAAAACCACGTAGGTAATATCCTGCGTGGTTTTTTTATGCGGCTTTCATTGCCACAACCTCACCCTTCATGCTCTTGGCATGGGCTTCGGTCATGCGTACACGCACCAGCTGATTGGCCATGCCGCCCATACCATCGACATGCACCGACTGCATCCACGGACTGCGGCCAATCATCTGTCCCGGATGCTTTCCAGGACGTTCCAGCAATACCTCGACTTCGCGCCCGACACAGGCCGCATTAAATGCCTGCTGCTGACGATTGAGCAACCCTTGCAATAAGGCCAGCCGCTTGGACTTCTCCGCTTCCGGCACCTGGTCACCCTGCTCCGCCGCTGGTGTTCCGGGGCGTGGCGAGTAGTTGAACGAATAAGCCGACGCGTACCCCACCGTTTCCACCAGCCGCATTGTCGCATGGAAGTCTTCGTCCGTCTCTCCGGGAAACCCGACAATAAAATCACCCGAAAACGCAATGTCCGGACGCTTGGCACGCAGGCGCTCCAGAATATCAAGGTATTCCGCCGCCGTATGCTGACGATTCATCGCCTTCAAAACGCGATCCGACCCCGCCTGCACTGGCAAATGCAAATACGGCATCAACTTGGCGATACTACCATGCGCGTCTATCAGATCATCCTGCATATCACGCGGATGTGACGTCGTGTAACGAATGCGCTCCAGCCCGTGAATGTCAGCCAGCTTAGCAATCAATTCCGCCAGCGATGCACTACCCCCTGCCCCATTCTCTCCGTGGTAGGCATTGACATTCTGCCCCAGCAGCGTCACTTCCAGCACGCCCTGCTCCTCTACCAGCGCCTTCACTTCATCCATCACCGCCTGCACCGGCCGGGAATATTCCGCCCCCCGCGTATACGGCACCACGCAAAAGGTACAGAACTTGTCGCACCCTTCCTGCACCGACACAAAGGCCGACGCTCCGTTGACACTGCCTGGCGCCGGGAGCAGGTCAAATTTCTGTACCGTAGGGAATTCCAGTTCCACCGACCCGCCTTGCTGCTTCTGCGCATCGCGCACCAGGCGCGGCAAATGGTGATAGCTTTGCGGACCAAACACCATATCGACATAGGGCGCACGCTTGAGAATCTCTTCGCCCTCGGCTTGCCCGACACAGCCACCCACGGCAATCAACATCTCGCGTCCTTGCGCAGCACGGCGATCCTTTTCCTGACGCAACCGCCCCAAATCGGAATAGACCTTCTCTGCCGCCTTCTCACGGATATGGCAGGTATTGAGGATAATCAGATCAGCGTCATCTTGCGAAGGCGTTGCCGTGTAACCATGCGGTCGCAACACATCCTCCATGCGCTGCGAATCATAGACATTCATCTGACAGCCCCAGGTTTTGATATGCACTTTACGTGGTGATGGTGATTGCGTCATAGCGCGCAGTTATAGCGGGAGATGAACCCAGGGACAAGAGTGGAATCTTGTCAGGATTGGAAACAAAAAAAATCACACCCGCCGCACGCGAGGGGTGTGAATGTAAATCATGATATTTTTTACTTTGGTTTTTCCGGACATGGTTCCGCCTCCTTAAAATCGGCGATGCGGAACCGGGGATTGCCTTGCATCCGATCCTCCATTGTGTTGCCGTGGAGGACAAACTCTTTCGAGATATGACCCCCGAAGCACTCCTTCAACCTGGTGAAGGCCCCCGGAGCAATGGCCAGTCGGCCACCCCAGAACGGGTCTTTGGGAACCAGCACCAATGTTTCATCCGGGGCAGGATTCGATAGAACCCCCACCACCTGAATGTGTTCCGAGCGTTTTTCCACCTCCTCCTGAAACTCGGGAGAGGTAGTGGTAGTAGTTTTCAGATCCAGGATGCTCGCCATGAACAGTCCTAGAATCACGACACCTACAGTCAGGGCTCCAGCCCCAAAAACCAAAGCAATAGTAGATTTCTTCATGATTTTTTTTACCTTGTATATATCAGCAAAAACATCATGGTCAGCCGCACGCCTTCTTGCCGAAGCAGGGAACGAACGGGAAATACCGACCATGAGAATGGTCATAAGCTGCTACAAAAGAACAGAAAACGACCTTATCAGTATACCAGACATACCCGGTTCTTACTAATGATTGTTTTATGAAGATTACCAACACCCCCTCATTCCGGGCGAAGCGTTAGTGTTTGCATATTCCCTCCCCCGCACACAGCACCCGCTTGCGGGGTGCTGTGCAATAAAGAGGCTTGCGCTTGTCTTCGACGCGCAAGCATGGGGGAGGGTCAGGGTGGGGGCTTTGGCAATCTTGAAAACTTTTCCAACAGCCCCCCTCCTAACCTCCCCCCGCAAGCGGGGGGAGGAATTATAGGTGGATTCCGGATCACGCTTATCGACTTGTCCGGAATGACGCGCATAGCCCTTGACCTGCCGCACATCCTGCCACATGCTGCGCCCCTATGACGCCTTCTCTCCCTGACCTCATCCGCCAGCACGGGCTGCACGCCAACAAAAAGCTGGGACAGCATTTCCTCACCGACCCGCATTTGCTCGCGGACATTGTCGCGCAAGCCGGACTGGAAACCGGTACCCATGTCATTGAGATCGGCCCCGGCCCCGGCGGCCTGACCCGCGCGCTGTTGGCCACGGACATTGCCGGACTCACCACCGTAGAACTGGATGCACGCTGCCTGCCCATTCTGGAAGAACTGCGCGCCGACGACCCCCGGCTTGAGATCATCCATGGAGATGCGCTGACCACACGGCTGGATGCACTCTGCCCTGCCCCGCGTGCCGTGGTCGCCAACCTGCCCTACAATGTTGGCACCCGCATCCTGCTGCACTTCCTACGGCAAATCGCTGAGGCTAAGCAGCCGCCACTAACCGCCATCACCGTCATGCTGCAACAGGAAGTAGCGCAACGGATCACCGCTCCGCCGGGTGGACGTGACTATGGACGGCTGTCCGTACTGTGCCAGTGGCTGTGCGAAGTCGATCACCGCCTCGACGTCTCACCGGAGGCCTTCACCCCACCGCCAAAGGTCATGTCGTCAGTCATTCGGCTGGTACCGCGCCCGACCCCCTACTTCCCGGCGACCTTTAAAGTGTTGGAGTCCTTCCTGACTGCCGCCTTCGGCCAGCGCCGCAAAATGTTGCGCAAGGCGCTGAAACCCTGGCGCTCCGATGCGGAAAACTGGCTTCAGCAGTGCGGCATCGACCCGACTCGCCGGGCGGAAACGCTCACGCTGGAAGAGATTGGCCGGTTGGTAGTGATTCCCCATTGACAGACTTGCCTAAAACGCTATAGTACCTGACTCTTTATAGATACTAGGAAAGAAAGCAATGTTTGCGATTATTGAAACAGGCGGAAAACAATACAATGTGAAAAGCGGCAGCCGCATTGCCGTGGAAAAGCTCGATGGCGCTGTGGGCGATCAAATCGTGATTGATCGTGTCCTTGCTGCAGGAGACAGCATTGGCGCGCCATTACTGGATAAGGCCAAGGTCTCTGCCACGATTGTTGAGCAGGGCAAAGGCGACAAGGTGATTGTCTTCAAGAAAAAGCGCCGCCAGAATTATCGTCGTAAAAACGGTCATCGTCAGTTTATTACTACGCTGGAAATCAACGATATTGCACTGGATGGCAAGGTGAAAGCGGCTCCGGCAAAAGCCAAAGCAGCGCCTGCGGCAAAGAAAGCGGCGGAAAAGCCAGCAGCAGAAACGAAAGCAAAGCCGACTACTAAGGCTGCTGAAGCGAAACCAGCGGCCAAAACAACCGCGAAAAAAGAAGCAACAAAGAAACCTACTGCAAAAACCGCTGAGAAGAAGCCCGCAGCCAAAGCGAGCGCTGCCAAAAAACCGGCAACTACAGCAAAGAAACCAGCTGCAGCGAAAAAGCCAGCAGCAACCAAGAAGACAACAAAGGAGTAATCCATGGCACATAAGAAAGCAGGTGGTAGTTCACGTAATGGCCGCGACTCGGCAGGCCGTCGTCTCGGCGTCAAGAAATATGGTGGCGAGCTGGTGATCCCCGGCAATATCCTGGTGCGTCAGCGTGGCACAAAATTCTATCCTGGCGAGAATGTGGGGATGGGTAAGGATCATACATTGTTTGCTCTGATCAAAGGTAATGTCCAATTTGTGACTAAGCGCAATAATCGGAAATATGTCTCCGTGGTTGCCGCATCATAAGCATCACGGAACGAACCAACAACCGAAAGGGAGCTAATTTATTAGTTCCCTTTTTTATTGGGCACGCTATCAGCCTTTTCAATCATCCCGGCCAAGGCAATATCACGTTGTGTCACGCCACCCGCATCATGCGTGGTCAGCGTAATCTCTGCATATCCCCAACCAAAACGAATATCAGGGTGATGATTGGCACGCTCCGCCATCATGCTAACCAACGTGACAAACGCAAAACTCTGCTGGTAGTTAGAAAAGCGGTACTGCTTGGTAATATAGTAGTCAGATGCATCATAGCACCACCCATCGAGCCCCTTAAGAGCTTCCTGTATCGCATTGGTGGTCAGTATGGCGGGTATTTCAGGCATTTCCACAGAAATAGAGGTTGTCACAATACGGGTAGATTACCTATATAAGTCATTCCACATGAAAACTGTACAGTTTTTATGTGGATAAAATGACGATAACTATATAATTTATAGCAGTTTCTCCTGCATAATTTCCGGACACTTGGTGTCCGAAAACTACTTGGAACTGCTATAACATACAGATGCAAATGACAGATAACAAGGATTCACACTATGTCTTCTCCTACTTCCAACCGCCCGACTCGCGAAGCCGCCGAAGAGGCGGTACGCACACTCATTGCCTGGGCTGGGGATGATGCTTCGCGCGAGGGGCTGCTGGACACTCCGAAACGTGTTGTCAACGCCTACGAAGAATTCTTTGCCGGATACCAGGAAGACCCATCCAGGGTGCTCTCCAAAACTTTTGAGGAAGTCGAAGATTATGACGAGATGGTGCTACTCAAAAATATGCGCGTCGAATCACATTGCGAGCATCATATGGTGCCGATCATCGGCGTGGCGCATATCGCCTATATCCCCTCCAAGCGGGTCGTCGGCATTTCCAAGCTGGCACGGCTGCTGGATGTCTATGCAAAGCGCCTACAAACGCAGGAAACCATGACCGCGCAGATTGCTGATACGCTCAATACCGTGTTACAGCCCAAGGGCGTTGCCGTGATTATCGATGCAGCGCATCAATGCATGACCACACGAGGCGTACACAAAACCGGCACCACCACGATTACCAGCCGCCTACATGGGTTGTTCAAGTCCGATCCACGCACCCGCCAGGAACTGATGACGCTCATCAGCTCCCCATCCGTCGGCAACATTAATATCTAGATAATGTTGTCACATTCGCTAATGCTTAGTGAAAACGACAGATTTCTGAGAACCCACCTACGCCTGCAAGCAGGCTTCGGCGGGCAGGCCTTAAAAGCGGCGTGTCCTCCATAGCCCAAAGGGCGAAGGAGGAAAGCGCAGGGAAGCGTCGTTTGCAGCAAACAGTAGTAGAGTGTGGCAGCGCTATCTAGAAGCGGTATCCGACACCTACCCCGAACACCCATGGATCCAGATCGACATCTGCCGTCACAGCGCCACTATTGACGGTAGCATCGACGTTGTGGAACAGCTTTTTCACATCCACATTGAATGCCCAGTGCTCATCAATGCCGATATCCATACCAGCCTGCAGTGCATAGGAAATGCCGTTTTCGTAATCAATATCCGCTGCCGCGCCGGAATCGTCATTGTACCAGACAATATAGCCCAGACCGGCACCCACATAAGGACGGAACTGACCAAACGGATTGAAGTGATACTGCGCGGTTAGGGTTGGCGGTAATGCCCAGACATGCCCGAGATCAACATTCCCCAGCGCGGTACCTTTCGCCTGCACATCATGTTTACTGGTGGCCGCGATAATTTCAGCAGCAATATGATCCGTGAAGAAGTAGGTCAAATCCAGTTCCGGCGTAATACCGAAATCAGCGTCAATTTCTCCGCCGATATTGGTCGAACTGTCTTCATCGGGCACCACGTTAATCACCCGTGCACGAAGCAAGAAGCGTTCTTTCGCATCCCATGACTTTCCTTCTACCGTTTCCACGGCATGTGCCGCCGGAATAACCGTAGATGCCAGCATAGCTGTCAGCGCCAATGTACGAATCATAATATCAATCTCCTCAGATAGTTGTTTAAGGCCTCATAATACATTTTATTGGCGTTTTAAAATTGATTTTCGTCAATCTTCGTCATCCATCAGGATACGATTTGCAGCACCCTCCGGATCATCGTACTGGTTGGACTTCAAGGTCCACAGAAATGCCACTAACCCTAGCCCGCCAAGCACCAGCGCCAGCGGAATCAAAAACAGCAATACATCCATTTATAGTAACTCCTGCAAACGGTTGATACGAAACGAATTAGCGATTACAATCAGGGAAGACAGGGACATGGCAATCGCGGCAATCAATGGCGTCACATAGCCCAGCAACGCTATTGGAATCGCAATACAGTTATACAGCACTGCCAACGTAAAATTCTGTTTCACCAGTTTTGTCGAAAATCTGGCCATGCGCCATGCTTGCAACACTGGCGCAAGGCATTCCCCCTGAAAGACCATATCCGCACTGTTCTGCGTGATATCCATACCCGTTGCCGGCGACATGGATATATTCGCCTGCACCAGGGATGGGGCATCGTTCAAGCCGTCACCTACCATCAACACCCGATGCCCCTGTTCCTGTAATTGCTGAATCTTCTGCGTTTTATCCGCCGGAAGCAAGGCACCCTGCCAATGGGTAATCCCCACTTCATGAGCAATCTGTGCGGCGACCGGCTCCCGATCACCGGACAGCAACCAATTGTCTAGGCCGGACGCATCCAGAACTTGTATCACACGCTGTGCATCATCACGCAATGTATCGCTGAATCTGAATGTTGCCACCGGCTTATTGTCTTGAAACAACCCTATCTGCGGCACTGCCTTTACCTCATCCGGAGATGCATCTATTTTCCCCAGACGCACACGTTGCCCATGATAGATAGCGTCCACACCGATGCCCGCCACCTCCTGTACGGATGTTAACGGCAGCAACTCGCCATCATAAGCACGGCTGATAGCCTGACTGTAAGGATGCCGGCTATGCGCCGCCAGCGACGCGGCAAGCTGAAAATCCGCTCCGGGCTCATGTTCCATCAATTGCGGCTTCCCCTTCGTCAGCGTACCGGTTTTATCAAAGACCACCGTATCAATCGCGGCCAGCCGTTCCAGCGCATCGCCGGTTTTAAGGAGGATACCACGCTTCATCAGCCAACTGCTGGCAAGCACCTGCACCACCGGCACTGCTAGCCCTAATGCACAGGGACAGGTAATAATCAATGTCGTAATAGCAATGAGCAACGCATCCTGCCAGTCGATACCCCCAATGACATACCACCCGATAAAAGCACAGGCAGCAAGCGTATGCACTACTGGCGTATAAAGACGTGCCGCCTTATCCGCCAGGCGCACATAGCGTGCACGCCCCTGCTCCGCCTGCTCCATCAAACGGATAATATCGGCCAACACACTTTCTTCAGACGGGGTAAGGATACGACAGACCAGCGGCGTATTCAGATTGATGGTACCACCATACACCTTATCCCCTTCACCGACAAAACGTGGCAAGGTTTCTCCTGTTACCAAGCTGGTATCAATCTCTGAGTCTCCTTCCATCACTTCGGCATCACTGGGAATTTTTTCTCCCGCTGCCACACGCACCACCATTGTCGCCTGCAATTCGGAGATGGGGATGCTGCGCGGCTTTCCGTCTTCCAGGACAGTGGCATATCCCTGCATCAACGTCAGTAATGCCTGTGCATGCTCTCGTGCTTTGCCACGCGCCCGCGCATCCAGCCAACGCCCGATCAGCAGGAAGAACAACAACATCACGGCAGAATCAAAATAGGCATGTTCGCCATGATCGAAGGTTTCGAACAGACTCATGGCGCAGGCCAGTATCAATGCCAGCGAAATCGGCACATCCATATTGGTATGCCCTTTTTTCAACACACTGAGCGCAGAAGCAAAGAATGGACGCCCGGCATAGGCAATCGCCGGCAGGGCAATCATGGCGGAGAGCCAGTGCATCATATCCCGCGTGGCGATTCCCATCACGTCCTGCTGACTGCTCCATAATGCTACGGAGAGAAGCATGATATTTCCCATGGCAAATCCGGCAACGGCCATGCAACGCAACAAATAACGGTCTTCGCCTGTAGTGGTCTCAGGTTTTTCAAACGGTCTGATATGGTATCCCAGCGCCTCTACCAACTGCATGAAGCGATCCATCAATCCCGTATCTCCGCTCCATTGCAGCAACAAGCGATGGGTACTCATGTTCACCCGTGCCTGCATTACTTCCGGCTCACGGGTTAACGCTGACTCAATCGCCTGAATACAACGGGCGCAGCGAATACCGTCCACATGGAAATACTGGCTATGGAGCACCTGTTCCACGGAATTCCTCCTGCTTCAATCGACGCACCTCTTCCACGATATGGTCGTATTGCAACCCTTTCTCATAGGCGTTCTCCGTCACCACCCCATGATTGGTTGACACCGCAAGATAAACGAAAATGCCATTCACAACGAACACCACCAGGAAGGCTAATATAAAATATAGCGGAATTCGCACGTTATCATTCGGTTTATCATTGGCTGATAAAGACACTGGGCACCTCGTCTGTGATATTGGTTGTGAGTTCTTGTACCTGGAATGTGATCTCATGGCGCTGATTCGTCAATCCGTCTGCCGTGACAAACAGCCGGAAATGCCCGACACTGTCAGCAAAAACCGGCAGGCGAGACGTATCAAGCTGCCCGGCACCGCGCACGTCCATCATCGCGTTATTCAGCCCTGTAAGACTTAATCGGTATTGCCGGTCTTCATGCGTTTTATTGAGAATTCGGATATCATAGCCATTTCGGATGGAGCCATCTGACAGCTTGACAAATAGTGGGTTACGGTCATGCAACACATGCAACTCCACCGGCGAACGTGTCAACAGGCTGTAGAGCATGATACCACCGACTAGCACCATAATCACGGTATAATAATAGGTGCGTGGACGTAACAGGTGTGCCCAGAATCCTAGTTCCGGCTTGCCAGAATCGCGGGCTTCCTGATTGATCGTCGTATCATAGCGGATCAGGCCATGCGGCAGTTCCAGCTTGTCCATGACACCATTACAGGCATCCACACACAATCCACAGGCGATGCACTCATATTGCAACCCATCGCGAATATCAATACCCACCGGGCAAACCTGCACACATAACGAGCAATCAATGCAATCCCCAAGTATTGTTTCGTCGCCCCGCCTCACCTCCTGCTCGGCAGATGAGACGTGCTCATGGCTGGCGCGCTCTCCTGAGCGCGTAAGGGCAACCCCTCGCCGTTTTTCCCGTTTGCCTTTTCCTCGCGGTTCTCCACGGGCTTCATCATAGCCGATAATCAGGGTATCGCGGTCAAACATGGCCGACTGGAAACGCGCATAGGGACACATATATTTACAGACCTGCTGCCGGGCGAATCCGGCCATAATATACGTGCTTAACGTCAGGGCGATAATCCATCCCAGCACCGGCCACGGCACATCAAGATGCAGAATATGCTCTAGTAAGGTCGGGGCATCATTAAAGTAAAAGACCCAGGCACCGCCGGTCAATGCACCAATTACCAGCCAGATGATGTGCGTCAGCCCTTTCTGCCAGATTTTTTTGAACACCCAGGGGCTTTCATCTAGCTTCTTACGGGCATTCCGATCCCCCTGAATAATGCGTTCTACCCAGACAAACAGATCGGTCCAGACCGTCTGTGGGCAGGCATAGCCGCACCAGACGCGCCCTGCCAGCGCAGTGATGAAGAACAGCCCAACAGCCGCCAGAATCAGAAGACCAGCCAGATAATAGACTTCCTGCGGCCAGATTTCGATAAAGAAGAAATATCCGCGCCGGTTGGCCATATCAATGAGAATGGCCTGATCCGGCGCATTCGGACCGCGATCCCAACGCAGAAATGGCGCAAGATAATAGATAGCCAGCGTCACGATCATCACCAGCCATTTCAATTTGCGGTATCGCCCCCAAACCCGTTTGGGATAGATTTTTGGTTCTTTAGCAAAATACTGAATGGAGTCAGGAGGTCTGGAATCAGGAAAATTGGAAATCATAACTTATTCCTGATTCTATTCCCCACCACCCAGGCTATGCACATAGATCGTGAGTTGCCGAATGGTATCGTCATCCAGCCGGTCTACCCATGCTGGCATCATGCCGTGTTTGGGGTTACGAATCTGGCTGATGATTGCCTCCCTGCCACCATCTTCACTTTTCAACCAGATCGCATCGGCCAGGTTCGGAGCGCCGACTTCCTGCATACCACGTCCATCATAACCGTGACAGGCGGCACAATGCTCCCGATATACACGGGCACCAAGCGGTAACATGGCCTGTTCCGCTTCACTGATCTCCGCCGAAGCTACCGGTGCACGCCGCTGATAGAGTCCTCGCACATAGTCGGCTACTGCTTCGGTTTGCTCCGAATTCAGTATCTCCGCATAGGCAGGCATCACCGATTGATGTGCCTCTTCATGCATCCGGATACCGTAGCGAATGGACTGATAAATGCTTTCCATATCGCCGCCCCATATCCAGTCATCATCATTCAAGTTGGGGTAGCCTGGCGCCCCGGCTCCACCCGTTCCATGACAGGTCGCACAATTATCCTTAAAGGCTGCACTGCCCCCGGCAATGGAAAAGGCATACAGTTCCGGGTCACGCATCACCTCTTCAAATGACGCCTGCCGAAACCGTTTAAGATATCCACCTCGACGCGCAATAATTTCTTCCTGTGATTCGGCAAGCTGCTTATATTGTGTCCATTCTAGTGCGCCAGTCGTACCCCCACGTTCGCCACTACCGGAAAGCGTCGGCCACGCCGGGTAGACGACCCAGTAGCCAATGGACCAGATGATGGTAAGGTAGAAAATCCATAGCCACCAGCGCGGCAGAGGATTGTTGAGTTCCTTAATCCCGTCCCATTCATGCCCGGTCGTTTCAATGCCGGTAATGTCATCCTTTTCTTTATGATCCGCCATTTCTTTCCTCTTCATCCAGTGGAATATGTTTATGTGACTCGATCGCCTTCCTGCGCCCTGGAGCGTATGCCCAAATGACGATCCCAACGAATACTGCAAAGAAAAACAGCAACCCGATTAACCCGAAATCAGCAGATGCAAAGAGTGCTTTCATGGTTGCCCCTCCTTATTTAATTGCGCCCCGTGCGAAACATGCCGTCGCTCCGATGGCGCGCCGCTCCGCGGGCTCATGGCTGGCTCGGCCTCCTGGCCTCGCTTCTTTTCCTCAGCAACCAAATCCGGTTTGAAATCCTCAAAATCCACCAATGTGCCAAGCATTTGCAGATAGGCAACCAGCGCATCCATTTCAGAGGTGAATCTGGGATCACCGTCAAAGTCACGAATATTGACCTTCTCGCCATAGCGCTCCCGCAATGCCTCTGCATTGTCACTATCCGGCTGCACCTGCGCCATCGCATCATGATAGGCCGCCTCTACCATTTCATCGGAATACGGAACACCAAGCACTTGCAGAGCGCGTAAATGCTTTTCAATATCATGCAAGTCCACTCCCCGCTTCGCCAGATGTGAATAACCCGGCATAATGGATTCCGGCACCAGTGATTGCGGATCAATCAAGTGCTGCACCTGCCAGTCATCGGAATATTTGCCACCAACCCGCGCCAAATCCGGCCCGGTACGCTTGGAGCCCCACTGGAACGGATGGTCGTACATGCTTTCCGCCGCCAACGAGTAGTGGCCATAACGTTCCACCTCGTCACGCAACGGCCGAATCTGTTGGGAATGGCACGTATAACACCCCTCACGGATATAAATATTCTGCCCCACCAGCTCCAACGGCGTATAGGGGCGCATGCCGCTCACCGGCTCAATCGTGACTTCTTTACGGAACAGCGGGACGATTTCCACCAGCCCACCGATAGAAATGACCACGATCACCAACACCAGTAGGAAGATCGAATTTTTTTCCAGCTTGTCGTGATGTTTCATCATGCTATTGCTCCCTTCCAACCGGCATTCAGCGCCAGGTCATATTCCGGCTCGCTGCGACGCGCGCCCTTAATCGTCATCCAGAAATTATAGACCATAATCAGCGCACCCAGCAGGAACAGCACGCCACCAATCGCACGAATCACATAAAACGGATGCATGGCCATCACCGATTCAACAAAGCTATATTCCAGGAACCCCATATCGTCGTAATCACGCCACATCAGCCCCTGCATAATGCCACTGACCCACATCGCGCAGATATAGATGACAATCCCGATCGTTGCGATCCACAGATGCACGTTCACCAGCCGCATGGAATACAGACGCTGATTCCACAAACGCGGCACCATGTGGTACAGGCAACCGAACGTAATGAACGCGACCCAGCCTAGGGCGCCGGAATGGACATGCCCGATGGTCCAATCCGTATAATGGCTTAAGGAGTTCACCGACTTAATCGACATCAGCGGTCCTTCAAAGGTACTCATACCATAGAAGGACAGTGCAATGATCATAAAGCGCAACACTGGATCTTCACGGAGCTTGTGCCATGCGCCGGAAAGCGTCATCATCCCGTTAATCATGCCACCCCAGCTGGGCATCCACAGCATGATGGAAAAGGTCATGCCCAGTGTCTGCGCCCAGTCGGGTAACGCCGTGTAATGCAGATGGTGCGGCCCGGCCCACATATAGATAAAGATCAATGACCAGAAATGCACGATGGAAAGGCGGTAGGAATAGACCGGACGCTCGGCACGCTTGGGCACAAAATAATACATCATCCCCAGAAAACCCGCCGTCAGGAAGAAGCCGACCGCATTATGCGCATACCACCACTGAATCATGGCCGATTGCACACCCGCCCAGACCGAATAGGATTTGCCGCTCGTGATGTCGGGCGGCAGTGACACGTTGTTCCCCAGATGCAGCACCGCCACGGTGATGATAAAGGCCAGATAGAACCAGTTGGCGACGTAGATATGCGGCTCGCGGCGCTGGCGCAACGTCATCATAAAGACCACCAGATAGACCACCCACACGACGGTCAGCCATAAGTCGGCGTACCATTCCGGTTCCGCATATTCCTTGCCCTGCGTCACACCGCCCAGATAACCCAATGCAGCTATGACGATAAATGCCTGGTAGCCCCAGAAGGTGAACTTCGCCCAGCCATCGCCCCATAGCCGGGTACGGCAGGTACGTTGTACCACATAATAGGAGGTAGCAAACAGGGCACAGCCTCCGAATGCAAAAATCACGGCCGATGTGTGTAGCGGGCGCAAGCGGCCAAAGGTGAAGTACGGCTCCAGATTTAACCATGGATACGCCATTTGCAGCGCAATCAGTACGCCAACGGCAAAGCCGGCAATGCCCCAGAAAATGGTTGCCAGCGTAAATAATTTGACAATCTCGTCATTATAGACCGGTTTCGTATCGGCTGATTGCATGATAACTCCTAATATACACTCACCAGATTAAGTCCCAGCCCGCAAAGGAACAGGCCATTCAATGCCATCACCCCGCGACCGAATCGCATGGAAATAGCAGGATAATTGCGGCTGAGACGTAATGCCCCATAGCCGGTCAGTTGCAGAATGGGTACCGTTGTCAGACCAAATGCCAACATTACCAATGCTGCTTCCGCCACATGATCCCGTGTCGCCACTAAAAGCAACACGGCATAAAGCATCCCACATGGCATCGCCCCCATCATCAGACCCCGCAAGTAATACCCCCACCGAACCGGAACGAACCGACTGAGGCGATCCTGCATGTTCTGCACTGTTTGACAGCCACCATGATGCGTCTTCCGTGGCTGCGCTGCACTCACCATGAACGTGATACCTGCCGCCACCAGCATCAGATTGGCATAGGGTCGCATACTGCCGGAAAACACCCATTGGGACATGGTGACGGCCACCACCCCCAGCATGGCATAGGTGGTTATACGTCCGGCATGGTAGTAATACATGATGGTTTGCGGCTGATGCCTGTCACGCAGTTGCAACATCTGCGCCGATACCAATGGCGCGCACATGACGCTGCAATGGCTTAACCCTCCGATCAGGCCAGCCAGCATAACGCTCAACCAGACGGGAAAACCCGTCGAGAGCAGCTCCGAACATTGCACCAGAAAATATTGCATGGTCGTAATGTACGCACATACGAAACAAGCTCCCCTTGATTTATGTCAAATTCGGCACATCAATCATGATCTTTCCTTGTAGAAATATGCGTAATCCGCTATTTAAGCGGTATGCTTCACGCCAGCATTCCCATTGAAGATTGTCATCACATTATCCGGCATCTGGAAAAATCCGTGCTTTTTTCGCAGGTCTCGCACGATACGCTGCAGGAATTTGCAACACATGCCCGTCTGCGCAATGAAACCAAAGGGAAAATCCTGTTTATACAGGAAGATGAAGCACAGTGGTTTTACCTGATCGTTCAGGGGTGGATAAAGTTATTTCGGGAAACTATTGACGGGACAGAAGCTGTTATTGACGTGTTGAATGATGGTCACCTGTTTGGCGACACGGCTGTGTTTGAAAATAATCGCTATAGCTACAGCGCTGAAGTTGCTGAAAACACACAGCTCATCGTATTACCGACCTCCATCCTGCAACAGGAAATAAAATCCAATAACCAGATAGCGTTAAACATGCTGTCCAGCATGGCACAGCATCGGCGTCAACAGAGCCGTGAAATCGAGCATCTTAATATTCAGAATGCCCCACAACGCATCGGTTGCTTTCTGCTGCGCCTATGTCCGTCAGAATCACCGGATGCTATTACTATTCACTTACCCTACGATAAAATGCTGATTGCTTCACGCTTAGGTATGCAACCGGAAACCTTTTCCCGCGCATTATCAAAACTCAAAGCGGAAACCGGTATTACTCTAAAAGGATCGGCTGTGACTATCAGCGACCTTTCAGGATTGATTGACTACACATGCAATCACTGCTCGATCAGTTTTCCCTGTGAAGAGAGCAAAAACTAATCCATTCCCACGCGATTCTTGAGCCACTGCCAGTCCAGTTTCGCAGGTTCGCTGATATAGGCTTCCGGGTTTTCCACCACCTGCTTCAGGTAACTGATATTCAAACGCCATCCTGATGTATCAGACTGCTGTGAATCATCCATCACCTCAATATGCTTATCATGCATACGCAGTTGGTAATCCCCTTTGGGCTCATCATCGTAGATGGTGACATGCATGCCGTCTTCATCCTGAAAATCCTCCGCCGCCTCCCAGATATATTTATAGGGAAATTCTTCCTTATGCGCTTCCATCGCCTGATTGCAGACCTCCAGAAATTGCTGGAACAGTTCATGAACCTGTTGTGTCTTCGCCTGCATATCATTCACTCCAGAACGTCATCCATAGCGGCACCCAGATCAGAGAGGTCGTAATGATCCCCTTGATTGTCTGATACCCGATCCATAGCCAGAAGACTTTTCCGCCCTTCTCCTTACCTGCCGCCCTGAGTTTTGATGCGAATGCATGATGTGATAGTGGCATGGCCATGGTCAGTATGCTCCGTTTACGGTTACTTATTTCCATTAGAGAACAACCGGGACAATGATAAATTGACTTTGGTCAATCACCGCTAATTATTTGACGGGCTCTGAGGTGTGGTGAGTAGTATGGCCGCTTCCGATGCAGCCGCCTCCGCCAACACTAAAACACTTTGCCATGGATGCGCGGCGTCATAGAATTGTGTATGACGTTTTATTGTTGTCACACTTAATATCTGCGTCTGATTCCTTGTAAACACAGTATCCATATCCAAACTGACATAGGCGGGTAGTGTGGCCACCTGCTCCGAATGTACATGATGGTCAAACACATTCTGGCCATTCACCTCCGGTATGGTAAGCGTTGCGGATTGTTCCTGCACCTCGACATTCATCACATACGGAGCGGCAATCAACGTGGCATCCTGTTGATTATCCACCACCTGCACGCCACGGCGCATCAGCGCCAGGCCAAGCTGCGAGCGGTAATACAGCGCCACTTTAAGCGCAACGGATTCCGTATCTGTGCCTTGCAAGGCTTCACCTACTCTTGGTGTCGTAATATAAACCCTGGCATCCTGAGCCAGTGGATGCGATGCGACATCTATCACAGTGAGTGCAGTATCCTCACCCTTTTCAGAAAAAGTCGCTGAAAATGGCGTATCACCGCATGCAGCAACAAACGTACAACATACTACTAATAGACAGAGCCTGCGAAACATACAGAGAGCACTAGCGGATCGGACATGCTAACACAAGTGAAAGCAATCGAGACATTTACTTGTGAAACCAGCGATTTTGCGATAGGAGGGACTCTGGAGAACGCATTTGCCATGAATGACTACCTTCTGATTTCACTTTTCTGTTTTGGCGTGCTTGCTTATGCACTGAGCTACCGCACAGCAAAAAACATGCGAGTGGCAACCATGCATCAAGGAAACAGCGGACGTCTGGCCGCATTGCCGGTGCATTTCGCTGTCTATGGCCTTGGACGCACCCTGTGGATTCCCATCCTGCTGGCGATCCTCTGGTTGATCTTCCGCCACCCGATTGTGGAAATGGCACTACTCTCCCAGTTACCGATCTCGGAAACACAGGATCAGGCATTTTTCCTTAATGACGTTCGCAGGGCGCTGGCTACCGGTGAATTACCGACCGAAAACACAGACATAGCGCACTGGGCATCCACTTATCAGGCGCTATTATCAAAGCTTGATCGTATATTCTTTCCAGGTGCCATCATACTAGCACTCGTTGGTTTACTGACTACATACCGTCATGCACGCCATGGCATAGAAGCACGGCGTATCATAGAAAGATGGGCGCGTAACGGTATGCGCCTTGCCGCTTCCGTTTCCATTGGCATAACGGCGTTGATTTTCTTTGCCGTGATCTATGAAGCCGGCCTGTTTTTCGGCAGGGTGCCGGTATGGGATTTTCTGTTGGGAACCCAATGGAGTCCGCAAACCGCCATTCGCGCTGGACAGGCAGGTGCTTCGGGTACATTCGGCGTCTTACCTCTCTTTGCCGGCACATTACTGATTACCGCCGTAGCGCTGATTGTCGCCGTGCCGATCGGATTAATGGCGGCGATCTATATGAGTGAGTACGCCTCAAAACCAGTACGGCGCATCGGCAAACCTACCTTGGAGATATTGGCCGGTATTCCTACGGTCGTCTACGGCTTTTTTGCCATCATCACCATGGCACCATTTTTACGAGATGCAGGCGCAGTGCTTGGGCTGGACGTTGCTTCAGAAAGCGCACTGGCTGCTGGTCTGGTGATGGGGATCATGATGGTACCGCTGGTATCCTCCTTCAGTGATGATGCGCTCAAAGCTGTCCCCGATACCTTGCGTGATGCCAGCCTGGGACTGGGTGCCACGCAGTCGGAAACCATTCGCCGCGTATTGATACCAGCCGCCCTGCCCGGTATCATTAGCGGCATCCTGCTCGCCGCCTCCCGCGCCATCGGCGAAACGATGATCGTGGTCATGGCCGCCGGACTCTCGGCCAATCTGACCATTAACCCGCTGGAATCCGTCACCACCATTACCGTACAAATCGTTGCCTTACTAGTTGGCGATCAAGAATTCGGCTCGACCAAAACCCTGGCTGCATTTGCATTGGGGTTGACGCTGTTTCTGTTTACGCTATGCCTCAATATCGTTGCCCTCATCACGGTGAGAAAATACCGGCAAGTCTATGAATAACGACGCTTACCTCAAACGCATCCATGCCCGCCACCGCGCCGAGCGACGTTTCCGACGCTACGGCCTACTGGCATTACTGGCGGCGGCCGCCATGTTGCTGGTGTTACTTGCCAGTATCTTCACCCCCGGCATGAAGGGGTTACAGCATAGCCTCGTGACACTGGAACTGCACGACACACAAGGGGAATTATCCGCAAAGGCGGCACTTGCGGCGCGCTTCCCTGATGTCAGCGGTAGACGGGATAAACGCGATCTTGCACGGTTACTTGCTCCTCATGCCGACAGTTACATCACCCCGGAAGCACAGCACAGCATCACCGTCCCACTCTCTAGCAGCGCTGATTTATGGATTAAGGATGGGATGCCACAGGACAAGCATCGCCACTATGGACTCAGCCTAAAACAAGCGGAATGGCTGAAGGAACTAGAACAAGCCGATACAATAGATACGACTATGAAATGGGCCTTCTTTGTTGAAGGGGATTCACGAGAACCGGAGAAAGCCGGATTTGGCGGTAGTATTCTCGGCTCGCTGTTTGTGGTGCTGATTTGTCTGGTCGTAACATTGCCGCTTGGTGTCGCAGCAGCGGTGTATCTGGAAGAATTCGCCAAACCGTCGCGCTGGAAGGATCTGATTGAGGTCAATATCAACAACCTGGCGGCTATTCCCTCCATTATCTATGGGTTACTTGGCCTGTTCGTTTATCTGGCGCTATTCGGACTGCCACGATCCTCGGCCCTGGTAGGAGGACTAACCCTGTCACTCCTAACCCTGCCGATGATTATCATCGCCACACGTGTTGCACTGAATGCCGTACCCAACTCCCTACGCAATGCGGCACGCGGTATGGGTGCCTCGCCATTACAGGTCGTAACCCATCATGTCCTGCCACAGGCCATGCCGGGCATTATGACCGGCACGATTTTGGGAATGGCGCGGGCAATCGGAGAAACCGCTCCCCTGTTGATGATCGGCATGGTCGCCTTTATCGCCACGCCGCCGGAAAGCCTGAACGACCCGGCAACCGCCATGCCAGTGCAGATTTATCTCTGGGCCAGCAGCCCGGAACAGGGCTTTGTCCAGAAAACCGCCAGCGGGATTTTAGTCCTGATTACGATATTGCTTTGCATGAACCTGCTGGCGAACTATATACGTGGCAGAAGTGAAAGGAAACGTTAGGATGACAGCAGCCAGAGCAAGTAAAACATCACCGGTTTCACTTCGCATGCAAGCCGATAACGTGAATGTCTATTATGGAGACAAACAGGCACTGTTTGACGTATCCATGCCCTTCCCTTCTCAGAGTGTCACCGCACTGATTGGCCCCTCCGGCTGCGGAAAATCTACCTTCCTACGGTGCTTTAATCGGATGAACGACACGATTGACGGATGCCGCACCACTGGTAGCATTACCCTGGACAGCGAAGATATTTATGCCCCGGATCAGGATGTCGTCTTGCTGCGTGCCCATGTCGGAATGGTCTTCCAAAAGCCCAACCCCTTCCCCAAGAGCATCTATGACAACGTCGCCTATGGACCGCGCCTACACGGCCTGTGTGCAAACAAAGCAGCGCTGGATGAAGTAGTCGAAACCAGCCTGAAACGAGTCGCGCTATGGGAAGAAGTTAAAGACCGGTTGCAACAATCAGCATTGGGACTCTCCGGTGGCCAACAGCAGCGCCTGTGCATCGCCCGCACCATCGCCGTACAACCCGATGTCATGCTGATGGACGAACCCTGCTCGGCGCTTGATCCCATCGCTACGGCACGTATCGAAGAACTGATCGGCGAGCTGAAGCAGGACTTTACCATCATCATGGTCACCCACTCTATGCAACAGGCACGGCGAGTATCTGATTATACTGGGTTTTTCCACTTGGGGCACGTCATCGAATATGGCGATACAACACAGATATTCGATCATCCGAAAGAACAAAAGACTAAGGATTACGTCAGCGGCGTGTATGGGTGAGTATTATTGCAGGACTTGTCGGAACAATCATAATCTGGTATTCTTACCAGTAAGATTCTTACTTAGTTAGGGTATTGATATGTTAATTACCTCCAAGGGGCAAGTCACCATCCCGAAAGAACTACGTGAAGCATTGGGGCTGTTGCCACATACCCATGTAGAATTTGAACGTGTTGGGAATGAACTGCGTGTAAAAAAGGCGGATCATCGTTCAAATCGGGGAGCAAAGTTGATTGACCATATAACCGGAAAATCTACGGTAACGATGGGAACCGATGAAATTATGCGTCTCACACGCGGCGAATAATGCCGACTCTGGTCGATAGTAACGTCATTCTTGACATTCTGACACAAGATGCACGCTGGTATGACTGGTCGGCAAATGTATTAGAACAATGTGCAGAAACCGGTACGCTCTGCATTAACCCAATCATCTACGCTGAAATATCCATAAGCTTTCATCGCATCGAAGAACTTGAAGCAGCACTACCTGCCACATGGTTTCAAAGAGAACCATTACCATACGAGGCAGCATTCCTGGCAGGGAAATGCTTTCTGAACTACAAGAAACGCGGAGGGAATAAAGCGTCTCCATTGCCGGATTTTTTCATTGGGGCACATGCGACGATTCGTGGCTGGACACTACTCACCCGCGATAAGGCACGCTATGGTACGTATTTTCCCTCGTTAAAAATCATTACTCCATAAATTATGAAAGCGAAAGCAGCTTGAAAATTGTCATGAAAATGTCATGGCACGTCGTTATAATGTAGTGCAGGAAGCATTGAAGCATGACACAAGGCACACGCAAATCTCCCCTCATGGAAGGGCTTAAAGCCGGATGGAAGGAATTTTTCGTTCCGCCAGAGCACTTTAAACGTGACCTGATTACAGCAGTCATCGTAGGCGTTTGCCTGTTTGGCCTATCTAGTGGTATTAATGCGCTAGCACTTCCTGGTCTGGCCGTACCAAGCTTCATCTCCGCCGCATCGGGTGCAATGTTCGTCTTAAACTTTAACTATCTCAATGGGGTGTGGAAATCAGCCGCTGATGCTTTCAGCAATGCATATGAAGCGACTAAAGCACAAAACGAAGGGGTAGTTCCTTCGCTGGAACCGTCACTCGGTAGGCAGCAATCCCAGGCACAAATACAGGCAAAAGTATCAATGCAAGACACACAGCGCGACCCTGACGCACCTTCCACACATGTGCATGAGATTGCCGACATCCTGTCGCCGACCCAAGAGCAGCACGTCAGTCGTTAAGTTCATGACGCTTCGGGTAGACAGTAGCATTCCAGCCTAGTATAACCTGCTTTCTCACCTACCTATAAAAAAGGCACTGAAAGCAATGGCACGCACCTTATTCGATAAAATCTGGGACGCACATCTGGTAGACACACAACCCGATGGCACCGCGCTGATCTATATTGATCGGCACATGGTGCATGAAGTCACCAGTCCGCAAGCCTTTGAAGGACTCCGCCTGGCCGGACGCCCCGTGCGTCGCCCGGACGCCACGCTGGCCGTTGCCGACCATAATGTCCCGACCACGCCAGATCGTGCGCAGGGTATCAAGGATGAAACGTCCCGTATTCAGGTCGAAACGCTGGAAGCCAACTGTGCCGAATTCGGAGTGACTTATTTCTCCATGCATGACAAGCGCCAAGGCATTGTGCATGTGGTCGGTCCGGAACAAGGTTTTACCCAGCCGGGCATGACTATCGTTTGTGGTGATTCGCACACCTCCACCCACGGTGCCTTCGGAGCGCTGGCGTTTGGTATCGGTACCAGCGAAGTCGAACATGTATTGGCAACACAAACCCTGCGCCAGAAGAAGCCGGGAAATCTTCGTGTGACTGTGAATGGAACACTCGGCACCGGCGTCGGTGCCAAAGACATCGTACTGGCCATTATCGGCGAATTAGGCACCGCGGGCGGCACCGGTTACGTCATCGAGTATGCCGGGGAAGCCATTCGGAATCTGTCGATGGAAGGACGCATGACGGTATGCAATATGTCAATCGAAGCGGGCGCACGCGCTGGATTGATCGCCCCGGACGAAGTCACCTTCGACTATATCAAAGGCCGCCCACTCGCGCCAAAAGACTGGGATGCTGCTACCGCTTACTGGCGGCAATTCGTCAGCGATGAAGACGCAGTTTTCGACCGGGAGATTGTGTTGGATGCAGCGGACATTGCTCCACAAGTGACCTGGGGCACTAGCCCACAGGACGTACTCCCTATTACCGCTACCATCCCTACGCCGGACAGTTTTAATGATCAAAACCGTCAGCAGGCTGTGAGCCGATCCCTGGACTATATGGGACTCACCCCCGGCACACGCTTGCAGGATGTCGCCGTCGATAAAATCTTTATCGGCTCCTGTACCAATGGCCGCATTGAAGATTTCCGTGAAGCAGCCGCGATCGCAAAAGGACGCAAAGTGGCGGATAACGTGACGTTGGCTATGGTCGTGCCCGGCTCTGGGCTGGTCAAGGAACAGGCGGAAGCAGAAGGTTTAGATCGTATTTTCAAGGATGCCGGATTCGAGTGGCGTGAACCGGGTTGCTCCATGTGCCTGGCCATGAATGCCGACAAGCTGGCGCCCGGCGAGCGCTGCGCCTCCACGTCCAACCGGAATTTTGAAGGACGGCAGGGACGTGGTGGCCGTACCCATCTACTCAGCCCGTCGATGGCCGTTGCTGCTGCGGTCACTGGTCGTCTGACAGATGTGCGTGAACTCGCCTGATGGCAGCTTTCCATGAGTGCACCTTTATCGCCGGCAGCAATACAAAGGACGCCCTGCCCCCTATCGGGTTACCGGAAATTGCCTTTGCCGGGCGCTCGAATGTCGGTAAGTCCAGCCTGATTAACGCAGTGCTGGGACGCAAGGCATTAGCGCGCACCTCACAAACGCCAGGGCGTACACGGCAACTCAATTTCTTTGATATTGAAAGAAAGTTTGTGCTCGTCGATCTACCGGGCTATGGCTACGCCAAAGCCTCCAAGCGCGACATCGCCCACTGGACGGAGTTGACCAAAGACTATCTATGCGGCCGCCCGACATTACGGCGCGTGTTTTTACTGCTGGATGCCCGGCGTGACAAGCCCAATGCGGACGACATTGCCTGGATGGACATGCTGGACGCTGCTGCCGTGCCCTACCGCCTGACACTGACCAAAATTGACAAGGTGAAGCCAGGAATATTGGAAACCCGCATGGCGCAACTGACTGAGATCGCGCGCACTCACCCTGCCGCCATACCGGAGCCAATTGCAACATCTAGCGAGACTACTGCCGGGGTTAAAGCGCTGCGCACCGAATTGCTGGCTGCTTGTCGGAATTAGCGTTTGACTTTTAAGTAGAGCTTTCCTACAACGAATCCTCCTTGAATCCCGTGGGTCAGTAGCTCAGCTGGTTAGAGCACACGCCTGATAAGCGTGAGGTCGGTGGTTCAAGTCCACTCTGACCCACCATTTCAAACCGCAAATGATTAATGCCTAACAGTGACCTTGCTCGTTGGTCCTAACCACCTCTTATTAAAAATGCGAACAACGCTTACAGCGTTGCTTCGCGGGTTCAAGTCCACTCTGACCCACCATCCGCTTTCGCTCATTTTTCCGAAAGCAAAATGTAGCTTCAGCGCGACGAGCTGAAGCGTGTGAAACGGATGTCGCGCCGTAGCAAAGCGAAGGCGGACGGTTCGAGCTTGCTCGTCTAAAGTCCACTATCTCAAACCGCAAATAACCAATACCTAAATTAAATTATTTGCCACACTTGAAAACTTTTTTCAGAGAATTAAACCTCTTCTCAATCCTATAGACTCCCATCGCCAACCATGTTATTTATGGCAGCATCATAAGGAGTTCGACCATGATGAAAGTCAGAATCTACCAACCTGCAAAAACGGCGATGCAATCGGGACGTGCCAAGACCAAAGCCTGGAAACTGGAATATGAGCCATCTGCCAGCCAATATGTCGAACCCCTGATGGGCTGGGTGGGGCAGCGTGATACGCAGCAACAGTTGAACCTGACCTTCGATACCAAAGAAGCTGCGATTCTGTATGCCGAGGATAATGGGCTGGATTACCGGGTGATCGAACCCAAAACCCGCAAGATTCGTCCGAAATCCTACGCCAGTAATTTTACCTTCCATCGGGTTCGCAAGACCAGCTAAGGCGTGTCGTCTCCACACCTGATTCCCCCCGCCAATGCCGCCATGCTGCTAGGAGTGCGTGGGTTGGCGGCGATGTGGGTCTTCATCGGACACCTGTTTATCTCCCCGGTGTATGATATGGGGTTCGTCCAGACCGATACCGACAGCGGGCTTGGGTGGCTGCACCATATCTTGTTTTTTCATTTTCTAGCCGTCGACCTGTTCTTAATGCTTAGCGGCTGCCTGCTCTATATCGGTTACCGTGATTATTTCGAGCAACCCAACAAATCTAAGGACATTGACCTGTTTTATTTTCATCGCCTCGCCCGGCTGTACCCACTTTATATACTCAGCGTTGGCATTATTGGCCTGTATGACTATCTGCACATCCCGCACCCGGTCTTTTCCGGACGTGAAGATGAGCTGTTCGAACATTGGGAGCTGACACTCCTGCTTAATGCCCTGTTCATGAATGCTTGGGGTATCGTTGCGGCAGCGTCCTGGAACGAGCCGTCCTGGACGCTCTCCATCATTATGCTGCTCTATGTTGTGTTCCCAAATATTGTGGTTGCACTGAAATATGCGCCGACGCGCCCGCTGCCCCTCATGCTGCTGATCTATGGGCTGACGCTGGGCTATTATATTGCGCGCCAGCAGATTGACGGGCTGAGCCATAGTGACGGCACCGGGGCATTGATGCGCGGGCTGGTGTTTTTTATTGTCGGCTGTCTGCTCGCTCGCATGGTACAGGGTGGTCATTGGCGTGAAGCGCGCTGGGACTGGTATTTGCCTGTCATTTTAGTCATCAACCTGGCGCTGATGATCCTTTGGCACGAAGCCGGCTGGCAGTTTGACATGCTGTGGTTCCATTTGCTCTATCCTCCCTTCATGCTAGCATTGTTCTATGTGCAAGGCCCTGCCACGAAATTGCTGGGCAACCGGATCATCGCTTTTACCGGCATCATCTCTTACGGCATTTACCTGCTGCACTACCCGCTATGCCTGCTGATTGAATATCTGCTGGGTGACTGGCTGGCGACACAGGCAACCGGTCATGCGCTGGCAGATAGCTGGATTCACATAAGCGTGACGCTGTCGTTATGCTGGATTTCCTGGCTGTCCTATCGCTATTTTGAGAATCCAGCCAATCGCTATATCAAACAACTCTTCCCAATTAAACGCGGAGGGTAGCCTCGTTATGCTGCATCACCTCTTCTCACGATTGCATGTCGCGCATCTGCTCTTTGCCGCACTGATCCTCGCCGGCATCGTGGCACCCGATGCGACCATTGCCGCCTTAACAGACACTACAAGATGGTTTGCCAGCACCTTCGGCTGGTTGGTGATGCTGTGCTGCGGCGTAATCGTCATCTTCTGCACCGTGATCGCGTTTGGACGCCATGGGCATACTACGCTCGGACAACCAGGTGAACAGCCTACCTACCGGCTGAGTGCATGGCTGGCAATGCTGTTCGCCGCGGGTATGGGATCGGGGCTGGTGTTTTACGGTGCGGCAGAGCCGTTGATTCATTACATGCAACCTCCCCCCTCACTGGAGCCAGTATCACACGACGGCATGCGTGCGCGCAACGCCATGACCATCACCTTCTTTCACTGGGGCATTCATGCCTGGGCGATTTATGCGCTGGCCGCACTTAGCATTGCCTATGTCAGCTATCGCCACCAGCGCCCGATGCTGCCCAGCGCTCCCATTACCACCAGAAAACGCCGCGCCGAGTTGATTAACAGCTTAGCCATCATCGCCGTGGTGTTTGGCGTCGCCGGTGCATTGGCGCAGGGTGTGCTACAACTCTCCGACGCCGTCATGCGCCTGACCAACACGCATGAACTGCCTCCCATGACGCTTAAACTTGCCATATTGGCTGGGCTGGCCGGTAGCTTTCTGCTCTCGGCGTCCAGCGGTATTGGCTACGGCATCCGGCGGCTAAGTCAGTTCAACATGCTGTTGGCACTGGGACTGCTTGGCTTCGTCCTGCTCGCCGGTCCGACACAATTCCTGTTGCATGGATTGTTCAGCGGCATCGGTGACTATCTTCAGCAGTTTGTCCGACTTTCCTTCGATATGCGTCCTTATGCCGATACACAAGGATGGATGAGTGATTGGACGGTGCTGCTATTTTTGTGGTGGGTGGCATGGGCACCGTTTGTGGGTGTGTTCATCGCCCGCATCAGCAAAGGGCGCAACCTGCGCGAATTCATCCTTGGGGTGATGCTGGCACCGGTCGGATTCTCCTTCATCTGGTTTGCCTTGTTTGGCGGGACGGCACTGCATATGGAGCTGGTAACCAATCCCGGATTCGGCGCACTGGCCGATCAACCACAACGCACCACCTTCGCGCTACTGGATGCGCTACCTTATGCGCAAGTCACCTCTGCCATCGCATTCCTACTGCTATTCGTGTTCCTCGTCACCAGCGCCGATAGTGGGGCATATGTGCTGGGCATGTTCTCACACCATGGTGCACAGCGCCCTCCCGTGAAGGAACGGCTATTCTGGGGCGGCATCATCACCCTGATTACGGCTGCATCCGTACTGACAGGCAAAGGCACCGAATTCTTCAAGAGCATCGCCATTTTTGGCGCCATTCCTTATCTGTTCATCCTTATGGCGCAGATGGTAGGATTCTGGCGTGCGTTGCGCCGTGATGCATCGGATTAGTTGCATTTACCCCCATATATCTACTATGAAAGCTCCTATGATTAAGACAGATACCGTTCACGTTAGATTTGCCCCCTCTCCCACCGGCTGGCTGCATGTCGGTAATGTGCGCACCGCACTGGTGAACTGGCTGTTCGCCCGCAAGCATGGTGGCTCTTTTCTGCTGCGCATTGATGATACGGACACAGAGCGCTCTCGCCCGGAGTATGATGCTGGGATCCAGGAAGACCTGCAATGGCTAGGGCTGGCATGGGACAGGCTGGAACGGCAGTCCGAGCGCGCTGCTCGCTATGAGGAAGCGAAACAACGCCTGCTGGATTCAGGACGCTTATACCCCTGCTATGACACACCGCAGGAACTGGACATCAAGCGTAAAATGCTGATTAGCCGGGGCAAGCCACCGATTTATGACCGCGCGGCACTGGAACTCACTGATGCACAAAAACAGGCCTATGAGGCAGAGGGGCGCCGTCCGCATTACCGCTTTCTACTGCATGAGTCGGATGTTGCCTGGGACGATCTGATCCGCGGTCAGGTGAAGTTCAGCGGCCAGTTCGCCAGTGACCCGGTACTCATTCGGGAAGACGGTATCCCACTGTTCACCTTTGCCACCTGTGTTGATGATGCCGAGATGGGCATCACCCATATTCTGCGCGGCGAAGACCATGTCAGCAACTCCGCCGTACAGGTGCAAATTTTTGAAGCACTCGGTCACAAAGCACCGGTGTTCGGACATATGGCACTGCTGTCGATGAAACAGGGCAAATTGTCGAAACGTGAGGGCAGCGCCTCTATCCGGGATTTCCGGGAACAAGGGGCGATGCCACTGACGCTCAATTCCTATATGGCCAAAATCGGCACCTCCGACGCGATTGAACTGGCCGAGTCCATGGATCAATTGATAGCGCAATTCGACTGCGCCAAGTTCGGCCGCTCGACGGCGTTGTTTGAAGAGGAAGAGCTGGCACGCCTGAATGCCAAATTACTGCATGACCTACCTTACGGCGACGTGTCCGGATGGTTGAAAGCGCACAATATGGATGTACCAGAATCATTCTGGAACCAGATTCGCGCCAATATTTCGCATCTGGACGAGGTCAAACATTGGTGGGAATTGCTGGCGCATCCAGTGACCCCGGTCATTGAAGACAGCGACTATTGCAACCAGGCGGCCTCGCTATTGCCGGAAGGAGAGCTGACACCGGATTCCTGGAAGGAATTTACCCGCAGCATTCAGGAGGCCACCGGGCGCAAGGGACGCCAACTCTTCATGCCGTTGCGCCTGGCACTCACCGCCCGCACCGACGGCCCGGAGCTGCCCGTCCTGTTTGCCCTGCTAGGACGTGACAAGGTGGAAAAACGCCTGCGTGGCATCGCCGCATAACAGTATTGTCACACCACTGTCATGGCATTCCTGCTAAGCTGATGCAGTGACTTCCCCCCTGAACATTCAAACCATCGAGGTGCGTGACGCCATTGGCGGCGGGATAGCAGCGGCTCTCCATGCGCCCGCGAACGCACCAGCAGGATCACTGGCACCGCTAGCCGCATTCCTCAATCAGCAACCCGGCATTCGCGCCACGCCGGCCTATCTAGAGGAACAACAAACACACGCTTTACAAATCAGCGGGCTCAGGGACGAACCACAACTGCAACAGCTGTTATTACAACAGTGGCCCGCCTGGAACCATGATACCGGGCATAACATACCCATCACCTTTGATCATGCCCTACATTTTGACAGACAGAATGATACAAAGGCAGGCGTGATTTCTGGATTTGTCCAACAGCATGCCAGCCAACTAGCCAGCCTGAGCTACTTGATCGGCAATCTCGGCATTCTCTATTCCGCCTGGAATAACCCGGCATCTAACGGCACACCGTCCGATGCACACCGCCATGACTGGTTCAAAGCCTATAGCTCCGTTGCCTATTCTCTTGCGACCATCACGTTGACCATGAGCGCGCATAACGCCGATACGCCCCGTGACATCGCTACCATCATCGAACAGAATTACCCGCAACCCAGTAGCGATTCTCAGGCCAAAAAACTCTGGCGGGACATGTGCAGCTTTATTCGCACCCATCCATGGGAAATCAGCAGCGCCATCAATGCCACCGCCGCCGGTGCGCATCTGATATCCGCAGCTGGCAGAGCCATAGCTGGCAGCACCTCCGCACGTTATGAGGCACTTTCCGCACTCGGCACCATCACGGCCATGGGGCTGGTACTGTTTACGCCCTCTCCACGCATAGATCATGCTGGCTTTCCCTCGGATGCACCAAATATCTTGGAAACTGCTGAAACGATCAACACGCAGGCACCGGAAGGACACGGCCTGTTACAGCAGGCACAAAGTTTCTGGCAATGGATGCAGCACAACCCTCTGTTCGTCCCGGCAGCACTTCAGGCAGTGTCCAATGCCGGATATGGCGTAGCGGCACTCAAGCGGCAGCCAGTTGACAGAGGACTACTGACCGCATCAGCAGCGTGGCTGACCGGCAACCTGATTCAGACGCAGGCTGCTCCTTCACGTACGCCGTCATTCGATGCGCTCATCACTCAGGCGGCTGATACGATCCGCAGTGATCCACGGCTGGCAAATGAAGATGCGCAAGCGATCGACCGACGTATTCACAACCTGTCCGCCTCCCTGCATCGACAGCGAGATATTCCCCTATCAACGCATCAGATTGAAAGTGGTATCCGCCACCAGCTGGCAAAACAATCCATTGAAGAATCGGAAACCATCATACAGGAAAGTCCTTTTATTTCAGAAGGGCACGCACAGCAGGTATTGCAAGAGCGTAGCACAATTGCACGGACTGGCATCGCTAGTCTTTAAGGCACCGTCCCCCGCACCACAAAATGCGGGTTTTTAAAACCGGGCTTGTCATACCTTAGCGGCTGGCCGGTCTCCATGACCTGTACTACACCACCTGCCGCTTCTACGATGGCTTGTCCAGCCGCCGTGTCCCACTCCATTGTCGGCCCAATGCGTGGATACAGATCAGCACTGCCTTCCGCCACCAGGCAAAACTTGTAGGCGCTCGACACCGGCGTGAATTGCGTCACACCATAGGTCTCGCGTAATTCCTGCTCCCTGCCGGAACCATGATAGGTACTGATAAGGGCATGTAATCCCCCCTTGCCCGGCGAACGCGTCCTGATGGTTTCACGATGACCATCGGCATCCACCCGCTCGGCTCCATGCCCAATAATACCGGCATAGAGTGTAGCCAGCGCTGGCGCCAGCATCACCCCCATCACTGGAGCGCCCTCCACTACCAATCCAATATTGACCGTGAAATAATCCTCTCCTCGAATGAACCCCTTGGTACCGTCCAGCGGATCCACACACCAGAATGTATTGTCAGCGATAGACTGCTCTCCCTCCTCTGAAACGACAGAAATCTGCGGCGTTAAAGCCTTTAACCCATTGCAAATCAAGCGATCCGCCGCCTGATCGGCCTCGGTCACCGGGGAATGATCCGCTTTCTGCACAGGCGTCACACCCTGTGCCCTGTGGTGCATAATCAACGCACCGGCCTCACGCGCCAACGCCTCAACCTCAGGTAGCCAGTCTACATTATAGGGTTCCTGCATCATTCCATACTATGTTCATACTCCACCTTGCGCCGCAACAACGAATTTCCTTGCTTTTGAAAGCCATCGTAATAGAAGCTGTAATCATAGCCACCAGCCATTTATTTATACGCCATGAACCAACGCTACCAGGACGATTGTGACGTTCGCATCAACACCATCATCCGTCATATATCGGACGAAAACAACGCACCGCTATTTCATGATTTCACACAACATGTCTACCGCAGCCTTTCACTGGAAGACTTAACCGAACTGTCAACGGATATTGCTGCTCACACCGCTACCAGCCTGTTTACCCATTACGAAACACAGCCTTCACTTGAAGCACCCTTTATCAGCATCGACACACCGGAATTCCTACGGGAGTATTACAGCCGCTCCCGTGTGACTGTCAGCGTCATCAGCCAAGATATGCCATTTCTGGTAGATTCTCTCACCATCGCGTTGAAACGCATGGGGTTCACTATTTATCGCACAATCCACCCACAATTGCGCGCTGAACGGAACGCACAAGGAGCATTGACATCCCTACATGACGTACGCAGCCAGCAGGGTGCGGCGGAATCCTGCATCTACTTTGAACTCTCTCCCCTGCCAGAAGATATCAGCAAAAAAGACATTGAGAAAACACTGCGACTCAGCCTGGATTTTGTCCGTTATTCCGTAGAAGACTGGCGAGTCATGATGGCAAAAGCACGGGAAGTGAACACGCATGTCATTACGGCCAATAAAGCAATTTCCTCCGACGACATCGAGGAAGCATCTGCTTTTTTCGACTGGCTTTTAGACAATAACTTCATTTTCCTCGGCTTCGTTGAATACGACTTTCATACAAAGGAAGGAGAAGAATTTTTTGCGCCGGTTAAAAATTCGGCGCTGGGTATCTTCAAAGTAAAAGAGAGTGACCTGTTGCATCGCGGGTTGGCCAGCCTGCCACCCGAAGTGCGGCATTTCGCACTGCAAAGCGAACCGGTCGAGATCACCAAGTCCAATCGCCGCTCACTGGTACATCGTGATGTCCCCATGGATTACATCGGTGTCAAACGCTACGATGCCGCCGGCAACGTCATCGGGGAGAGCCGCTTTATTGGTCTCTTTACCTCCCCGGTCTATTATCAGGAAACCACCTCTATTCCCTATATCCGCCGCAAGGTACAGCGCGTCATGGACGCCGCCGGGTTCGACCCTGCCGGTCACAGCGGCAAGGCGCTCAAGGCAGCATTGGAGTTTTTCCCGCGCGACGAATTGTTCCAGATTTCCCTGGAAGACCTGCTGGAAATCAGCCTGGGCATTATCTCACTGGAAGAACGCCCCGATATGCGCGTCTTTTTCCGGCGCGATCGGTTTGAACGTTTCATCAGCTGCTTCGTATTCATGCCCCGTGACCGCTATAATACCTATGTCCGCATTGAGGTAGGCAAAACACTGGAGCGCCACCTGAATGGGAAGATCAATATTTTCTACACACAACTGACGGATTCAGCGCTGGCGCGGGTCAACTACATTATCCAGACAACCCCCGGCCATATACCGGATATGGATATGCAGACACTATACGAGGAATTACAGTTCATCGTTAATTACTGGGTGGATGCTCTGCGTGATCAGTTACAGGATACACTCGGTGAACAGCAGGGTGAAATGCTGTTTCGCCAGTTCGGGGAGGCATTTCCCCGCAACTATGTCAACAGTACTCCCGTCACCGCTGCCATCAATGATATTGAACATTTACAGCACGTCGTCGCGAACCAACAACCAGCCTTCTACTTATTCATTACGGGCAAGAAAAAAAACTGGCACCTGAAAATGTATGGATTTGAGGAGGAAATCGCACTCTCCGACATTTTGCCCATGCTGGAAAATTTGGGATTCAAAGTGCGCGATGTTGTCCCGCATCGGGTGGAACCTAGCATTGAAAAACAGAAGCATCGTCTGTTGGTACGTGACTTTAGCCTGATCCCCCAATCACCTGACAGTCACGATTTCGAAACGGTCAAGCCTTTAGTAGAGCATATCCTTTCTGAAGTATGGGAGCGAAAGGTTGAGAATGACGGGCTGAACGCGCTCAGCGTAGCATCCGCCCTGAATAGTCGGCAAATTACCCTGGTCCGCACCTATGCGCGCTATGCCAAACAGGCAGATCTAGGATATTCCGATAGGTATGTCACCGAAGCACTCTGCAAACATGCCGCGATCACCTCGTTGATTGTCGGTCTGTTTGAACATCGTTTTGATCCTTCGCTAGAAGAAAACCGTGCGGCGAATGTAGCAGGATTATATACGGATATTATGGACGCTCTCTCGAGTGTCGATAATCTGGCAGAAGATCGTATTCTGCGCTTTTTTGCCGATACCGTACAAGCAACGCTGCGCACCAATTATTTTCAGGTGGCTGACAACCATACACCCAAAACGTACCTATCGATAAAACTGGATTCTTCCACGGTTCCCGGATTGCCATTACCACGTCCATTCCGTGAAATCTTTGTCTATTCAATGATGACTGAAGGCATCCACCTGCGAGGCGGGATGGTGGCACGCGGCGGGCTGCGCTGGTCCGATCGCCGGGAAGATTTCCGCACCGAGGTGCTGGGTCTGATGAAGGCGCAAATGGTCAAAAATACGGTCATTGTTCCAACCGGTTCCAAAGGCGGCTTCGTGGTCAAATCGTCGTATGACGCGTCTGACAGGGAAGCACGTATGCAAGCCGGGATTGCCAGTTACCGCCAGTTCCTCAGTGGATTGCTTGACATTACCGACAACCGTGTCGAGGGCGGCCTCGTCACCCCCGACGCCACGGTCCGTTATGATGACGACGATCCGTATTTGGTCGTTGCTGCCGATAAAGGCACTGCGACATTCTCCGATACCGCCAATCAGGTGGCGGCGGAGTATGGGTTCTGGCTGGATGATGCCTTTGCCTCCGGTGGTTCTGCTGGTTATGACCATAAAGAGATGGGCATCACAGCGCGCGGCGCCTGGGTTGCTGTCGAGCGCCATTTTCTAGAACTGGGCATTGACGTAGCGAAACAGGATTTTACCGTGGTGGGAATCGGTGACATGTCCGGCGATGTCTTTGGTAACGGCATGTTACTCTCGGAGCATATCCAACTGGTCGCCGCTTTTAACCACCTGCATATTTTCCTTGATCCCACGCCGGATACAAAAAAAAGCTACCAGGAGCGCACACGCCTGTATGAGGAGGCACGCGGCAGTTGGGATCGCTATGATACCTCTCTGATTTCCAGGGGTGGCGGCGTCTTTTCACGGAGCGCTAAAACCATCCCACTGACGCCCGAAATTAAAACATTGCTGGATACAGAGAAGGACGAGGTAACTCCTAATGAAGTTATCCGACTGATACTAAAGGCTGAGGTAGATTTATTGTGGAATGGCGGCATCGGCACCTATGTCAAGGCGCGCACTGAATCGCATGAAGCGGCTGGTGATCCTGGCAATAACGCTGTCCGTGTTAATGCCGATGAACTACGCTGCAAAGTGATCGGTGAAGGCGGCAATCTGGGCATGACGCAGTTAGGTCGCATTGAATATGCCCGTGCCGGTGGACGACTGAATACGGATGCCATTGACAATTCCGCCGGTGTAGACTGCTCCGATCACGAAGTTAATATCAAGATTGCCATGCACGAGGTCATGGAGTCCGGCCTGCTTTCACTGGAAGATCGCAATACTTTGCTGGAAGCAATGGAAGATGATGTAGCCTCTCTCGTACTCCATGACAATCAGCAGCAGAACCAGGCGCTAAGTATTACCCGTCATCGCTCCGCTGATCTGATTGAGTTGCATGCCCAGTTCATACGCGCACTCGAAGAAAATGGTTTACTGGATCGAATGGTTGAATACCTGCCGACGGACAAGCAGCTGAACGCTTTAAAAGCTGAGGGCCAAGGACTCACGCGCCCGGAACTGGCGGTACTACTTTCTTACAGCAAGATGGCGCTCTATGGGGAACTGGCCGCCTCCAAGCTGGTCAGTGATGATATATATACCAAAGATCTCGTGGAGTATTTCCCGAAGGCTATGCGTGAACGATACCGGGAGGCAATACTTGTACACCCGCTACGTCGGGAAATCGTTGCCACACGCCTGACCAATGAAATTGTCAACCATGCGGGCATCACCTATATTTTCAGTATCGCACAGGATACGGGTCATGCGGTGTGTAACATCGTGCGTGCCTATACCGTGATGCGTGAGATTTTCAAAATGGATACGTTGTGGTACGACATTGAAACACTGACCGGCAGCGTCAACACCGACACTCAGATTGCCTTGTTTACCCAGCTCACACAGTTCATGGAACGCATGACCATCTGGTTCCTGACCAACAGCGAGCAACCTCTATGCATGGATACGCTGGTGGATGCGTATAGTGAACGCATTGCCGGCTATATTCATCAGATGGACCAGTTCGTCTCCCGCTCGATCAGCGATGCCCGCGATGCGATGGTTTTGAAGTGGACAGAACAGAACGTGCCTGAACCTATCGCAGTTCAGGTGGCAAATCTGGATTACCTCATCTCCGCCTGCGACATCGCCATGATCGACCAGTTAACACCGCAATCCATATCGGTGATCGGCTCACTCTATTACGAGTTGGGTGCGCGGCTACAACTTAGCTGGCTGCGGCTGTTCGTCAGCGATTTCCCGACGGAAAATCACTGGGATCGCCTGGCCATTCGTAACGCCATCAGTGAACTGTATGAAGAGCAGCGCCGTCTGACACTTTCCGTAGTAGAGGAGCTCTGTGACGATCTGGAGTGCAGCGCCACCATCGACCGCTGGGTTGAGAGGAATAAGGAGGATATTGAACGCTTCAAGCGTCTGATCCACGAGATCAAATCTTCCGAGCAACATGATCTCGCGATGGTCATCGTTGCCATGCGACAGCTGACGTCGATTAAAGCGACTACAACGTTGCGTGGCAGTGATATTGATGACGGATAATATTATCCATGTCACAGCGGATGGCACACTACGCTATCGACATTTGCACATGCGCTGTGCACTCGGCAAAGCGGGGGTTACTCATGACAAGCAGGAAGGTGATTTAAAAACACCGCTGGGCAGATATGCGCTGCATGATGTGTATTACCGACAGGATCGCACCGCATTGACCGGCGTCACTCTGCCTTCGATCCCTATCACAGACACCATGGGCTGGTGTGATGACCCGACGCACCCGGAATATAACCGGTTAGTCACGCTACCCTTTACCGCATCTCATGAACATCTCTGGCGCAAGGATCACCGCTATGATTTGCTGATTCCCATCGGCTATAATGACAACCCGCCGGTACCGGGCAAAGGTAGCGCCATCTTCCTGCACCTTGCTACGCGGGATTATGAGGGCACGGAGGGGTGTGTTGCTATCTCGCGCCCGGATATGGAACGGCTGTTGAAACATATTGATGCGGAGACGGTCATCGACATTACGGAAGAATCCACTGGCCAGCACGAACAAGACTCGCTATGAAAATTAACTTATATCGTCATACCGGCGTAGGCCGGTATCCAGACGATGGATATTCTGGACTCCGGCCTGCGCCGGAGTGACACATTGATAAGGACAAGATAATGACGAACCCTACACTACAAACCACCATTGAACAGGCATGGGACGACCGCAGTAATATCACGGCAGAGACACAGGGCGATGTCCGCGATGCTGTCACCCGCACACTGGCTGCACTGGATAACGGCACCCTCCGGGTCAGTGAAAAAAAAGACGGCGAGTGGGTCGTTAATGAATGGGCAAAAAAGGCGGTGCTGCTCTCCTTTCGCCTCAACCCGATGCAACGTTTTGAAGGTGGTCCTGCGGCACCCAGCACACACTCCAGCTGGTATGATAAAGTCCCCTCCAAATTTGAAGGCTGGCAGGAAACGGACTTCTCCGCCGCCGGATTCCGTGCCGTTCCCGGTGCTATTGTCCGCCATTCCGCCTATATCGCCAATGACGTGGTGCTGATGCCATCCTTTGTCAATCTAGGTGCTTATGTTGATGAAGGTACGATGATTGATACCTGGTCAACGGTCGGTAGCTGCGCACAAATCGGCAAACATTGCCACATTTCCGGCGGTGTTGGTATTGGTGGGGTGCTGGAACCGTTACAGGCCAGTCCGGTCATCATCGAAGACAATTGCTTTATCGGTGCTCGCTCGGAAGTGGCTGAGGGCGTGATTGTAGAAGAAGGTGCCGTGATTTCTATGGGTGTTTTCTTGGGTGCCTCCACCAAGATCATTGACCGTGCCAGCGGCGAGGTCATGTATGGCCGTGTGCCGGCGTATTCCGTCGTTGTGCCGGGCACCCTGCCGGGCTCGCCACGTGAAGATGGCAGTGCCTCCCCTTCCCTGGCCTGCGCCGTGATCGTCAAGCGCGTAGATGCCAAAACCCGCTCCAAAACCGGTATCAATGACATCCTCCGCCAAGCTGCCTGAACTTTCTGATTTGTTGGCGCGCCTGCGGGAAACGCATCAAGTGATCCCCGCACTGGCACTGGAACTGGAATGGTACGTGATGGATGCAGACGATACCCCGGTTGACGATGATCTGCGCAGCATATATCTCACCCAATTAGAGTCAGCGCTGGCATCTTTGCCGCTACATTCCCTTAACGCGGAAGACGGGCGCGGACAAGTGGAAGCCGCTCTGCTGCCTACCAGGGATATTGCGGTACTGATTGCCCATGCCAACCAATTAAAGGACATTGCCGCAAGTGTAGCGGATGCACTCAACGTAAATGCTATATTCACGGCCAAACCGTTCCCACATGATTACGGCAGTGGCCTGCATGTCCATGTGCATCTGGAATCTACCGACGGCGCATCACTCTATCAGAAGCAAGGGGAAACGATCAGTCCCATGTTGAGCCACAGCGTCGGCGGGCTGCTGGCAACAATGGCAGATTGCCTCCCCATCTTTGCCGGTGAGGATAACACTGCACCTACCCGCTACACACCCGGGTATCATGCGCCTACGACCATCAGCTGGGGCATGAATAATCGTACCACAGCCCTACGACTGCCGGACGGTACCGGTATGGCGAGTGGGGACGCAGACATACGGGACTGCCAACCGCAGGCGAATAAGCGCATTGAACATCGCGTGAGTGCCAGCAGCGCGGATGTGGAGCAGGTCATCTGCGCCATTCTCCATGGTATTGATACCGGTATAACGCAACAATTGCACGCTCCCGATCCAACCTATGGCAATGCCGATGATGCACAATATGCACTGACGCAGCTTATCATGACTTATCCACCTTCATGACGAACCGTTTCCGTTAGTTTGTCAGCCATCCATAACTTAATCAATGCCTGACGGCTAACACCAATCTTTCGGGCATGCCGGTCAAGCGACTGCACCATCCACTCTGGGAAATCCACATTGACACGCTTATGTTTGTTGGGGCGTAGTGGTTTTGACGTGTCAAAATGCTGAAGTACGTCCACCTTATTGTCATCAAATAATGCGTCCAATTCACTTGCTTTCATAATATTCGATCTCCTTTGTCCTTGAGCGTCTGACTGAAATAATGCGCGTTACATTAGCGCGTTTATGGGTAACGGCAGACCAATGTCTGTCACCAATTTTTCCGATTGCCATCATTCTCAGTTCATCCTCTACGGTGTTAGCCTGTACTTCTACAAGGTCTACGTCTTCCCACAAAGATTGTGCTTCTTCAAAATCAATCCCATGCTTGTCTTTGTTTACACGACTTTTATCAGGGTTATACTCAAATATCATACCAAAATTATATATATTTATCTAGAAAAAAGGTATAGAAATTATACATTAATATGGATTTTTTCCTGTTATTACGGGGAGTGTTGTCAATGCTTGCCCCGCTTCGTAATTTTCCTATAGCACTTTGTCATAAGAATTCCCCATTCGAGGAAATTCTTATGTTGAGAAACTGCTATAAATTATATGGTTATCGTCATTTTATCCAAATAAAAACTGTGTAGTTTTTATTTGGAATGACTATAGTACTGTGCTATGGCCATTCTCCAACCATTCACGGATACCCTGCGCAAAATCGGCGTGTCACTCGGACGAGCACTGAAGACCGGCATTGTCGACCATGATGGCATCGAGCATGCCGGTTACCTCGCCTATCTCAGTATGCTGGCGCTGTTTCCGTTCCTGGTGCTGCTGGTGTTTCTGCTTGGGATGCTAGGAGAAGCGGAGATTGGATCGCGCATCATTCAACGCCTGTTTGAAGCACTGCCCACACAAGCCGTTGATGCACTCAAACCCCGCATTGAAGAAATCAGTGCCGGCCCACCGGAAGGGCTGGTGACCCTTTCGATCATCGGCGCCATCTGGACGGCATCCTCCGCCGTGGAAGGGCTGCGTACCGTGCTTAACCGCGCCTATCATGTGTCCACCCCACCTGCCTATATTTTCCGGCGTATGCTCAGTGTCGTGCAACTCTTGGTGTTTACCGCTATCGTAATTTCCGGGTTGCTGTTCATCGTCTTTGCCCCAATCATTCAATATAAGCTGGAATTGATCCTCGGTATTCACCTGACCACCGATGAGGCATTTAAATTTAGCGACCTGCTGTTTTCCTTCAGCGCCCTGATTCTGTTCGTGGTCGTCGCCAACCTGTATTATATCCTGCCAAATATTCGCCAAAGCCTGATGGATGTCTTGCCCGGCGCAGCCGTGACCGTGGCGCTGTGGGTGATGGCCGCCGCCGCTTACTCTTATTATCTCAGCAGTTTTAATCAGGTAAACCTGATTTACGGCTCGCTTGGTGGCATTATCGCCAGTCTGATTTTTTTCTTCATCGTGAATCTGTGTTTTATTATTGGCGCGGAACTCAACTACCATCTTGCTAACGCCTTTGGCACTAAGCTGGAAGAGAAGGAACATGTCGATGATGTTCCCGCCAGTAACGATGGCTAGTCCACTCCGCATTCTCTGTGCGGGCACACTCAACCATATTGGACAACACCTTCATGACGCATTGCCCGACTGTCAGCGCATCCTGGTTGTCAGTGATGATAACACATTGAATGCCTGTGGATGGAGGCAGGGATTGCCTTTTCCGTATCATACACACCGGCAGTATAACGCACCGCCAACCGCTTGCCTGCACACCGCTGAAACACTGGCTATGCAAGTGCAGGAAGCCGATGCGATCATTGCTATCGGCAGCGGTACGATCAATGACCTGTGCAAATACGCGGCGCATCAATGCAACATCCCCTATGCCGTGATCGCCACTGCCCCCTCCATGAACGGCTACCTCTCTTCTAGTGCGTCATTAGAGCAGGACGGTTATAAACAATCCTTCCCTGCCACACCTCCACGCTGTGTTATTGCTGATACAGAGCTACTGGTCGCTGCCCCTGCACGACTGATTGCCAGCGGCATTGGTGACACGTTATGCTATCATACAGTACAGGCCGACTTGAAGCTGAATAACGGCGCTCCCACACTACCAGAGGCAATCATTGATACGGCGAAGGCACTGGAACATGCACTATCGCAACATAGCCCCGGCACTCCCTATGCATCATCGCTTGTGACGACACTGATGCAGGCGCTCTTTGCCTCCGGAGAAGCGATGGCCAAAGCGGGGAACAGCGCCCCTGCCAGCCAGGGAGAGCATATGATTGCCCATGTACTAGAGATGCTTGATCCTGATCTTTCATCTCGTCATTATCACGGCGAGATCATTGCCGTCACCACCCTGACCATGGCGCGCCTGCAAACCCAATGTTCCGGTATCATGCCGGATAGCCTGCCTCCGTTCCCCTTCACGGAAATCGCTGACACATTCAACGAGAATATTGCGCATCTGTGGCAGGCGGCCTACCATGAAAAATGCGAGTACTCTACCGCTTGGCAACATGTTCAAACACCAAACCATGACATCATGGCTCTGGAAACTTTGCTTCAAAAGGCAGGCTGTCCCACCACACATGAAGCATTGGGAATATCAGCAGATACCTATGCGCTGGCCGTCCGTCTGGCGCGCTACAGCCGCAACCGCCTTACCTGGCTGGATATGACGCCTAGACCTGCTTCCAGGTAAGCTTCCACGGCTTATACAGTTTGGCATCCCCTGCCACTACTGTCTCTCCGGCAACCACGCGGGTGCCCTGCGCCACCAACACCGTCAGCCGTGACGGCACATACAGCTCACATACGCTCCCCAGTCGCATCAGACCATAACGCTGCCCCTGCTCTAATGTTTCGCCTTCATAGACCTCAGACAGCACCTGACGCGGCACAACGGTGGACGCCTGTACCACCGCAACCAACTCCTCTTTCTCCGTTTGCACAGCCAGCATCGCTGACTCCTTGGTATCTCCCTGTGTCTCCGGCACATATACATCCCGCACAACACTACCACTCACCGGCACACGGTTGATGCGAATATCCGACCATCCCAGATGCATGGTGATACGCGTGAAGGATGCCTCACTGTCCAGACCCAACGCTTCGGGCAGTTCGGCCTCCTCAATCGCCGTTACGATTCCATCCACCGGCGCGAGCACCATGCCATTTCCCTGCGGCACCTGGCGCGGTGGATCACGGAATACCATGACGGCTACCAACGTCGCCAATGCTCCCAACCAACCCAGTGTCGATGAAAACAGCCACAACACGACTGATACAGCCGCTAGACCAATCACCAATGTTTTCCCCTTTGGATGTAATGCTGGTATCCAGCCTGATACGGACATAGGCAACCTCTCAATAATTGTTTGTCACTCTATCAGTCTACACACCCGCTATACAGATACAAGTCTGTATACTCAGATCATACCTTCACGAGATTTATGAATGTAGCAGAAACGCAGTCACCTGGTGTTTACAGCCATTCAGAAACTTGTGCAGGTATGATCTGGCCTTGTCAGCCGTTTTTTTATCCTCTATAACCCCTCCACAGAGTGTCGCCCAGTTAGCTCAGTTGGTAGAGCAAGGGACTGAAAATCCCTGTGTCCCTGGTTCGAGTCCGGGACTGGGCACCACACTTCGTAGCCTATCAGGCGAAATGAGATGAGCGCATGCACCGCTACGCCACGGTTTCGAAAGACCAAAAGTAAGGCAGGTCAGCTTTTTCAGTATTTTTCGCTGTTGCATCGCTAACCACCTGTCGTTTTACGCTTGCATTATCCGTCCTGTGTGGGTAGCTTCCGCTCCCGAACACATAACGTTCGGGATATTTTATGTTACAGCGAATTCCTTTTATTTTTCTGAGTTTTATCGCCATTATGCTCTTTGCGCCCATGGATGCAATGGCCGAAAATGGCGGACAGCTTGCCGCCGTGGCCGCGTTTGAGTCATATTTTCAGGGATTCGTAAACGCCCTCCAATCGGTGCTTTTTTATGAGATTCTTGGCTTTCCGGCACTGGTATTATGGCTGGTTACGGGTGGCGTTGTCTTTACCGTCGTCACCGGTTTTGCCAATGTTCGCCTTCTCTGGCATGCGTTGAAAGTGACGATGGGACGTTACACCCGTCCCAATGATCCCGGTGAAATCACCCATTTTCAGGCAATGGCGACCTCTATCTCCGGTACGGTCGGGCTGGGTAATATTGCTGGTGTGTCCGTTGCGGTTGGGGTTGGCGGTCCCGGAGCCGTTGTCTGGATGATGGTTGCCGGCACGTTTGGCATGGCAACCAAATTTGCAGAAGCAACACTGGGGCATAAATTCCGTAAAATTGACGAAACCGGGATGGTCAAGGCGGGTGCATTTATGTATCTGCGCGACGGGCTGCGTGAAGCAAAAAAAGAAAAACTGGGATTGATTCTGTCATTCGTTTTTGCCGTCTTCTGTTTGGGCGGTGCGTTCGGTGCGGGCAACATGTTCCAATCAAACCAGACAGTTGCCATTCTGACCGATACGTTTGATGGAGTTGCAGGATATGGCTGGCTGATTGCCTTACTCCTGGCAACCATGGTGGGTGTTGTCTTGATTGGCGGAATTACGAGAATTGCCCATGTGGCGGAGACAATCGTACCGCTCATGGCGGTGATCTATATTACCGCCTGCATTGTGGTGATTGTGGCGAATGCCGATATGCTCAGCGATGCGATCCACCTCATGTTCTCGCAGGCATTCGATATGGAAGCCATTTTCGGCGGCGCGATCGGTGCCATCATCGTCGGATTTCAACGGTCTGCCTTCTCAAATGAAGCCGGTATCGGTTCCGCTTCCATTGTCCACCCGACTGCACGAAACCGTGAACCGGTTCGGGCGGGCTGTACGGCTCTTCTGGAAACATTTGTGGATACGATGGTCATCTGTTTCCTGACCGGGCTGGTCGTCACTATTACCGGTGTATATGAAGGGTATGATCGTAATATCCCCGGTATTGAAATTGCCAGCGCATCCTTTGCCACCGTGATTGAATGGTTCCCGATCCTGCTGACGATCTGCGTGTTCTTCTTTGCTTTTTCTACAATGATTACCTGGAGTTATTATGGGGAACAGGCATGGCTGTTCTTATTCAAGGGCAAATTCATACGCCTGTATCAGCTGATTTTCTGCTCACTCGTCTTTTTCGGAGGCGCAACAAATAAACCGGGATTAATACTCGATTTCTCCGACCTGCTGCTACTCTCCATGGCGATTCCAAACCTGATCGGCCTGTATCTAATGTCCGGATTAGTGCGCCGGGAAGTAAAATCCTATGTCAGCCGTATGAAAAGCGGTGAAATCAAGCCAGTCAGTGCAGACGATGCCGACAATGGGGCCACACAGACAGATACCGCTCTTGCACAGGATGTAAAGTCCTGAACCCCTGCCCTTCATAGAGAGCAGTTCACCATACGGTCCCGTAGCTCAACTGGATAGAGCAGCTGACTTCTAATCAGCAGGTTGCAGGTTCGAGTCCTGCCGGGATCGCCACTTACTTATAGTCTTTTCTAACGCTCGATATGGGGGTAATCATATCCCATATTGAGCGTTAAGTGCTATACCAGCATAAAAAAAACCTGCATCCATGGGGAAGCAGGTGTGTCAGTCTTCTTGAGCTTCGTCAGCAGGTTGGAGCAAAGTGCTGATCTGTTCTTTCAGCGCATCAACCTCTGCTTGTAGGCTGACAGCCTGTTGCTCAAGTGCAGCTTTTTGAGCTTTGAGTTGTTTGTTTTCAGCCTCAAGCACAGCAACTCGGGCTCTGATTAGTTCAAGCGCTTCGACGGCTTGGCTAAGACCAGCCTCTAGCTCGGCTTCGGTTTGTCTATCCATAAACCCTCCCGGATTTATGCTAGTCCTGTAGAATACACCACAGGGTGAACAGGCGGCACGCTCCGAAGAAACGCACCTAACTTCATGTGAAAATAGAAGTGCTTCATTTATAAAGATGAATCATGGGGATGGCAAGGGTTTATCTATCCGTCATTCCGGGCTTGACCCGGAATCCATCATGGTACTTGCTCGTTGATAAATGGATTCCGGATAGCTGCGCTCACATTTCACAGCAAAGCTGTGAGTTCGCGGGCTTCCGGAATGACGTGACCGAGTAAATCCACTCGCAAGATGACACGCCACATTAGCAATCTTTCAATCTTCTCTGTGATATGATACTTATACGTTGAAGCATAACAAGGAGACACTATGCCGACTTACCGCGCCCCGTTGCAGGATTTTGAGTTCATCATTAACGACTATCTGCGCCTGCAGGACTATGCTGAGGTACCGGGGTTTGACGGGATTGGTGAACTGGCCGCACCCCTGCTCGAAGAGGGCGGAAAGTTCTGTGAAAATGTGCTGTTTCCTCTCAATATGACTGGCGATCAGCAGGGCTGCACCTACCGCGATGGCGAAGTCATCATGCCGGAAGGGTTCAAAGAAGCGTATCAGCAGTATGTCGAAGGCGGTTGGCCAACCTTTACCTGCGATCCGGATTATGGCGGGCAAGGGCTGCCGGAAGTGCTTAACATGCCCATTACTGAGATGATCTGCTCAGCCAATCTGTCATTCGGTCTGACGCCCGGCCTGTCCCACAGCGCCTATAATCTGATGGCGACATACCTGGATGACGCCATGAAAGCCCGCTACCTCCCCAAGATTATCACCGGTGAATGGACCGGGGTGATGTGCCTGACCGAACCGCATTGCGGCACCGATCTGGGGCTGATCCGTACCAAAGCCACGCCGAATGACGATGGCAGTTATGCGATTGAAGGCACCAAGATTTTCATTTCTTCCGGCGAGCATGATTTATCGGAGAATATCGTCCATCTGGTGCTGGCGAAATTGCCCGGTGCGCCGTCCGGGACGAAGGGAATCAGCCTGTTTTTAGTATCCAAACATCATGTGCATGAGGATGGCTCGTTAGGAGATCGTAATGCAGTGGATTGCGCTGGGATTGAAGAGAAGATGGGCATTCACGCCTCGTCTACCTGTGTGATGAATTATGATGGTGCGACCGGGTATCTGGTTGGCGAACCACATAAAGGGCTAAAGGCCATGTTCATGATGATGAACTCGGCGAGAATTTATGTCGGGGTGCAGGGGCTGGGCATTGCTGAGGTGGCCTATCAGAACGCGCTTTCCTATGCCAATGAACGACTGCAGGGGCGGGCACTGACCGGTGCGGCGCAACCCGATAAACCCGCCGATCCCATTACCGTCCATCCCGATGTGCGCAAGATGCTGCTGACCATGCGCGCCTTTGCCGAAGCCGGACGAGCGTTGGTGATGGAAACAGCGCTGTATCATGACCTCTCCCATCGTCACCCGGAAAAGGAGACGCGCGACGCCTGTGATGCATTCGTGCAGCTCATGACACCGGTGGTAAAGGGCTATCTCACCGATGGTGGGCATGAGATGGCGAATCTCGGCATGCAGGTACTGGGCGGTTTTGGCTATATCAAGGAATATGGCATGGAACAATATGCCCGCGATGCCCGTATTGCCCAGATTTATGAGGGAACCAATGGGATTCAGGCGATGGATCTGGTCGGACGTAAGCTGCCTTATAAGACCGGGAAATATCTTAGTGCCTTTTTCCATCCGCTGGAGGAGTTTCTGGAGGCGCATCAAGACAATCCGGCCATGCAGGAATTCACCAAACCACTGGCCAAACATGCAGATTTCTTGCGTAAGGGGTCACTGTGGCTGGCGAAGGAAGGGCTTTCCAACCCCAATCAGGCGGCGGCAGGTGCAACTGAGTATTTGCGCATGTTCGGGATTGTCTATTTCGCCTATATCTGGGCGCGGCAGGCGGCCATTGCCCTGGAAAATCAGGATGATCCCGCGAAAGGCGCATTTTACAGGGATAAGCTGGATACGGCGCGCTTCTTTATGGCGCGTATTCTACCTCAGACTATTTCTTTGTTGGCAGCGATGACCAACGGGTCGGACAGCATCATGGCGGCGAATCTGTCAGTGGAATCCTAAGCGCTGTTTATGGTCCTACCAATTATCTCGTTATATGAGGCGGAGACGTTGCAGTTGCTGCGTTTCCCTGCCCCTAACGCGCATAAGGCTGCGATTCTGCCCTTCTATTTCGATGCGCTGGGTGTGCCGCATTATGTCGTCTATGCGCCGGTGCCGCAATATGAAGGGGAGCATGAGAAGCAACTGCCCTACCAGATTGCTCGCGGCACGATGCAGGCAGAGTACCGTAAAGGAGAGGCCAGTTACATGATTGATCGCGGTCGGGAACTGCCTCAGGACTACAGTGTATGGGTGCGTGATGAACCCCCTGCCGAGGCGGCACTTCGTGAGGCGGAGGAAGAATTGGGACTGACGGGTGAGCATATTCTGACGCTTTATGATTGTGGCCTGCTGCCCTATCAGAACCCGCGTGGCAGCGTTTATAGTGTGCATATGTTTTTAGCGCAGATTGCCGATGCGTCGGTGCTTGGTCAGCCGGATCCCTATGCCTGCGCTGCCCGGTTGGATGGTATCACGCTCACAGAAGCGCAAATCATGACAACGCAGCCAGATGTGTCCGGCCGCTTATTCAAGGCAACCTACCTGACCTTATTGGAAGCATTGGATGCGACGGTGCGGATGCATTGCTCAAACGAGTAAAAATAATGAAATCTGGCCTTTTTAACTGAGTCAATCGTTCCCATATATAAAGCTAATAACAAAAGAAGAGGAGAAAACTATGTCAAAAGGAGTAGGAAAAGTCGTGGAAATTGGTGTTGGTGCGCAGGAGCGGGAGCAGGTGGCGAAGGCGCTGTCCGGATTTCTGGCATCTACCTATACGCTGTATTTAAAGACACAGAATTTCCACTGGAATGTAACGGGCGAGCATTTCGTTTCACTGCACAGCCTGTTTGAAGAGCAATATACGGAACTGCGTGATGCGATTGATGAGTTAGCCGAGCGCATTCGGGCGCTGGGGCATGTCAGCCCTGGATCGTTCCGTGAGTTCACCGCGTTGTCTGTGATTGAGGAAGAAGAAGTACAGCCTGTTGATGCAATGGCGATGGTTAAGGCGTTGCTACATAATCATGAGCAGGCCTCACAGGAAGCGCGCAAGGTACTGGAAGTGGCGGAAGCAGTCAGTGATGAAGTGACGGTCGATATGATGATCGAGCGCATGACGATTCATGACAAAACTGCGTGGATGCTGCGATCGATTTTGCTTTAGATCAGATTTCGGCAGGTAATCTGCAAGCTTGCAATAATCGTTAATAATTGTTATAATCATGGGCGTTCTTATCTTTGCTTGTCAAAGATACAGAAATACTTTGTTTCGTATAGGCCTAAAAAGGTATAAACCATGAAAACTAAACTTCTTGCAGCTATCGTCTTTGTTCTTTTTGCTAACGTTTCTCCTGCCCATGCGGCGGAGGAGACAATGTTTACAAGGACAAAAACAGTATTTGGAGATTTGTCTCCCGATGCTGTACTGCAGTGCTTTGGTACTGCGAGAGTAATCGTGGTGCATGATATAATGGTCGCAAGAACTGAAGGCGAAGAAAAAATTGTTGCTGGTTTTATATCTGTTAACATTTTGAAGCCTGAAGGCAGAGGTACAGTGCTTGTAGTCCCTACTGGCGGTGATTCTGCCATGAGGGCCGCCATGAGGGTAGTGCCTCACGCTTACATATATCAAGGCGGAGTGCCTACACTCCATCTTAGTGGGGATACGAATGGAGCCCTTAAGCACCTAATATCTGCTGACTTAAACACGGCGCTACACGATTGTAAAAAATCGTAAACGGTAGCCGGCCATTTTAGTTTTCAATCTTTAGTTTAGCCATCTCCCATGAGGTGGCTTTTTTTTGAACTATAGCGGATAACATTAACTAATGCGTCACCATGTTGTCGCCTGCCCCCTCTGAGGGTGTTGCAGGGGTGGTGACGGTGGTTTCCGGCACACCTTCCCATTCCACCGGCATGACCGGCTCGGTGAGCGCATGGCGTAGCACTTCATCCACATGTCCTACAGTAATAATCTCCAGTCCGTCCTTGACGTTATCCGGGATGTCTTCCAAGTCTTTTTCGTTCTCGTCCGGGATCAAGACGGTCTTGATACCACCACGCAGCGCCGCCAACAGTTTTTCCTTCAATCCACCGATTGGCAGCACCCGACCACGCAACGTGACTTCACCAGTCATGGCAACGGAGCGTTTCACGGGAATACCGGTCAAGACCGATACAATCGTGGTGCACATCGCAATCCCGGCGGAGGGGCCGTCTTTTGGCGTGGCACCTTCCGGCACATGGACGTGAATGTCCTTGTCTTTGAGCATTTCCTGCGTGATGCCAAACAGATGCGCCCGCGAGCGGATATAGCTGTAGGCGGCCTGCACCGACTCCTGCATCACATCACCCAGCTTTCCGGTGTAGGTGATCTTGTTTTTACCCGGCACCGTGACCGACTCAATCACCAGCAGGTCGCCACCAGTTTCCGTATAGGCCAGCCCGGTGGTCATGCCGACCAAGTCTTCCTCCTCCGCCTGCCCGTAAGAGAATTTACGCACACCCAGATAGTCACCCAGATTCTTTGAGGTAATCTTGGCGGTTTCTGCCTCACCGGACACAATTTTACGTACGGATTTACGTGCCAGCGCGGCAATCTCGCGCTCCAATCCACGCACACCCGCCTCACGGGTGTAATAGCGGATGATGTCACGCAACGCATCCACACCAATGTTCCATTCCTTCTGCTTCAGCCCATGCTCTTTGGCCTTTTTGGCAATCATGTATTTCTGGGCGATGCTGATTTTTTCTTCTTCGGTATAACCCGGAATACGGATGATCTCCATACGATCCATCAGTGGGCGCGGCATGTTCAGCGAGTTCGCCGTAGCGATAAACATCACGTCCGATAGATCATAATCAATCTCCAGATAATGGTCGTTGAAGGTGTGATTCTGTTCCGGATCGAGGACTTCCAGCAAGGCTGATGCCGGGTCGCCGCGAAAATCATGTCCCATCTTATCGATTTCATCAAGCAGGATCAGCGGGTTCGATGCCTTGGCTTTTTTCATGGATTGAATCAGCTTGCCGGGCATAGAACCGATGTAGGTACGACGGTGACCACGAATCTCTGACTCGTCACGTACCCCGCCCAACGACACCTTGACATAATTCCGGTTAGTGGCACGGGCAATCGAACGTGCCAGCGAGGTCTTTCCGACACCGGGCGGACCAACCAGACACAGGATCGGCCCTTTCAATTGTCTGGTGCGTTGCTGAACCGCCAGATACTCCAAAATGCGCTCTTTGACTTTTTCCAGTCCGTAATGATCGTCATCCAGAATGCCTTCCGCCTTAATAATATCGTGCGTCAGGCGGCTGCGCTTTTTCCATGGCAGGGAGGCCAGCCAGTCCAGGTAATTGCGAATGACTGATGCCTCGGCGGACATCATGCTCATGGAGCGCAGCTTCTTGAGTTCGGCTTCAGCCTTCTCTTTTGCTTCCTTGCTCATCTTTGCTTTGTCAAGGCGCTCTTCCAGTTCCGTGACTTCGTCTTTCCCTTCGTCAATTTCTCCCAATTCCTTCTGAATCGCCTTCATCTGCTCATTGAGGTAATATTCCCGCTGGGTCTTCTCCATCTGTTTTTTCACGCGCGAGCGGATACGCTTTTCCGTATTAAGGACGCTGATCTCGCTTTCCATCATGCTGTAGACATATTCCAGCCGCTCACCCACATCGAGCATTTCCAGAATCTGCTGCTTGGCCGAGATTTCCACCTGAATATGCGCGGCGATCGTGTCTGCAAGCGCAGAAGCATCGGTCAGTTTATGAATGGCGCTGAGCGTCTCCGGTTGAATTTTTTTGTTTAGTTTGACGTATTCCTCAAAATGCGACAGCGTGGAGCGCTGAAGTGCTTTAAGTTCGTCGCTGTTCTCTATGGATTCCGCCAGTTTTTCTGCGGTCACTTGGTAAAAATCCGTTTCGCTGATCGTTTCTACAATACGGGCGCGGCGCTTACCCTCTACCAGCACCTTGACCGTTCCATCCGGCAGACGCAATAACTGTAAAACGGAGGCAACTACTCCGGTGGTATAAACGTCTTCCAACTTCGGATCATCTACGGCACCGTTTTTCTGAGTAGCCAGCAGGATGCGGTTGTCCTGCGCAACGACATGGTCAAGCGCCTTAACGGATTTATCCCTCCCGACGAACAATGGCACCACCATGCCAGGAAATACGACAATGTCACGTAAGGGCAATACTGGAATAATAATATGGGAGCTTTTTGTTGTCATACACAGGATAAGGTTTTGTTAACGCGTTTTTTGTATATTGGTAATAATATAGAAGAGTTTTGCATTATTACCAGAGAAATGCCAGTTTTTTATTTATCGCCGCATCAAAAACACCAGGGGTTCACGCTCATAGAGATGGCCGTGGTGCTGACCATTATTACACTTGTAGTCGGCGGCATTACGGTTGCGAGCGATTTGCTGGATAAATCCAAGATTCGTAGTATCCCTATCCACGCCTATGAATATAGTACCGCGATCATCAAATTTCAGACCAAATACAGTGCACTGCCCGGTGATATGGCGACGGCAACCAGTACATGGGGGGCACGAGACGGAGCAGATGGCCTTGGTTCAGACTGTACGGATGTCGCCAGCGTTGATTTGTTAACCTGTAATGGCGATGGTGACGGCACCATTGGGCGAGGTGCCGCAGAATACTATGAAACCTTCCGCGCCTGGCAGCATTTGAAAAATGCAGATATGGTAAAAGGCGTTTATACAGGTGCGGCAGGTGGCGCCGGAACGCAGCAGGCTATTCCGGGACAGAATATCCCGGAAGGGGATTTGAAAGATACCGGTTATGACATCATGTATTTTGAAGAAGGTGCTGCGCCGGCCGCTAATTTTACGGGTATTTCTTATAATCACGTCATCCATTTCGGTAAGGAGGTCTCAGGCAATAACTTTGCCCATGGAGCAGCGATTTCTGCTCAGGAAGCCTTTGAAGTGGATACAAAGGTAGATGATGGTACGCCAGGTACCGGTATGCTGACCGTCTTTACAAATGCCACGCATAGCGATTGTGCGTCGACAGATGATCCAACAACCGCCATCTACTTAAAAGCCAATACAAGTGGCGAACATTGCGCCTTCACCTTTATCACGGGGTTTTAAATCATGAAACAATCAACGCAATCTGGATTTACGTTAGTTGAGTTGGCAGTGGTGCTGGCCATTATCGCATTGATTACCGGTGGAATTGTGGCGGGCGAGCGGCTATTGCACAATGCCGATCTACGTGATGTCCATACACGAGCCGAGACCTATATTTCTGCGGTTGAGAAGTTCCAGGAAAAATATGATACGCTGCCGGGCGATATGTATAATGCCATCGATATCTGGGGGCCACAGGATACGGCCGGGGACAGCGATGGCGCGGGAGCAGACTGCACCGATTCCGCCAGCAGCAGCCCCGCCACCTGTAACGGCGACGGTGACGGATTTATCGCCGATGACGCGGCAAGCGCCTATGAGGCGTTCCGGGTGTGGCAGCATCTACGCAATGCTGAACTAATTGATGGAGCCTACACCGGTGCACGCGCCAGCACGGCCACCAATTGGCATACGGATGTAGGGACAAATGTCCCCCGCTCTCAATACCGCAATGATGCAGGCTACGGAATGCGCTATGAATTGACTAATGCCTCACATTATGCAGAAAGTCTGCCAGGATTATATCTTATTCATGGACAGGAAACGTCAAATAATTACAACGACGCGGGAGCGATGCTTGCGGAGGACGCTTGGTCTATTGATCGCAAGATTGATGATGGTTTACCGGGACAAGGAAAGGTCGTGACCTATGATAATACGGCGTTATCCGACTGCGCGACAACGGACGCAGCTGCAACTGCCGTGTATGATTTAGACAATGATGAACCGGATGCATGTGTGCTGAATTTCCGCATGGATTTTTAACGCTCTTTACGTTGTTACCTGAAGTATAATTGTATGATGCTTTTCAGTCAGACGAATCCGCTGTTACTCCACAATTTCCTGTAAGTAGAATCAGATTTTACTAACTATACTGATAATTGAGTCGCCAACCTTTTTAAGGCATCCTTGAACATTTTGATATACCTGCCACAAACACGCTGCATTGTACAATTACTCTGGTGATTAGAGTTTAGAGTGGTGCCGATGGGGAGAATTGAACTCCCGGCCTCGTCATTACCAATTAGCTAGGGCAATGATTTTATTGCGTTTTATATCGTTGGAGTGAGTTGGAAAAACTCATACTCTGCTCGGTGTTGCGTGACCCGCCGCCTTGGAACAGCTTGGAAATTTTTAGCGCGCTTTTTACGCTGCTCCCCTACTAATACCCTATTAATGTGAGAATGACACAAGCTATGAAATATGTTCGTGGGTGATGTAAGCTGAACGTGGGGTTCCAAAGCATCGGACACCGATGCGGTAAAGCTATCGCCGGAGGCGGTGCAGACCACGCTTCACAGCACAAATTGTAACAATAATTTGCTTGCCTGCCTGATGTAGGATGAATTAACTTAAAGTTGATTAATGTTTGTTCCATGACACGCCTAACTGCGCCCCCCACTGTGAACCTCTTCCCAAGCCATCAATATTGGTGGCTCCTTGCATTACTTTGCTTCGTTTTGCCGGGTAACAGCAATGCGATGGGAGACAAACCCTCAGCCGCACCCGAGAACGAACGCGAATGCCTGCCTGATGAAACCGTCCGTATCAAGGTTGGTGAACAGGTCTTTGCGTTTCCTTACACAAAAATCAACAAGTATGGGCACAATCACCTGCCAGAACGTAATTTTAATCTGGGAACAAAAAAACTCTGCCAGTTACCGGAAGAGCCGCCGTTTGAACTTGATAGCCTGTCTACGGAACTCTTTGCTTATTGCCGCCCTGAAGACCTGACCAAGGGAGCAAAGGAGGGATATTGCGCTAAGAATATTATCAATGTGACAGCAATCCCTATCACTTCACCAAAAGAAGAAGTGGAGCGTCAGATTCGGGAAAGTAATAAGAAGCGACAAAAATCCTGCCTGTCTGACAGGCGTTGCAAACAGCTTTTTCTCTACAAAGACCTTAAAATTAAGATCGCCTTCTGGCTGGAACCATATGGTTCGGATACGGTCACGGGCGGCGAGATATTGAACATCAACGGTTCTGTGCTGTCTGGTTCTGCGACGGATGATGACGGGGATGGGTTGTACGTACCAAGTGACATCTATTTTATTTTCTCGGGCTCCAGAAACCTCTTTGTGAACATGAGGCTGCAATGAATAAAATTCAATTCATACAATCAGCCATTATTTCTGTTGTTTTTGCAGTAATATATTTCTCCTATTGGAAATTTTCATCACAAGGCAAGACTGATGTTGAGTTAGCGTATTGGTCAATTGGCGTATATGCTGTCCCAGCATTAGTAGTTATTCTCTTTTTCATAGACCAAAAAATTCAGCAGTATGAAAAAACCAAGTTTTATAGACTGATTGTATTTGTCATTTTTTCAACAATGAGTATAGCAGCATATCCGTTACTGATAGTAGCCATTGCCATTCTAAGAACTGTATTTATGTAAGGAGACAGAAATGGGGAAGATATTTATAGAATCCAAGGATATTTTCAGTTCAATTCTATTATTTGAGCACTTATACCTTGTCTATCAGAATGATAATGGGCAAGAATTTGTGATTCGAGGCGGGCCTGAAACAGATAATCCTTCAGACTTCGGTTCGGTCATCATGGAATTGTCTTTGCCTATTGAACAATCTGAAGATGCCCGCGTCGACGAGGACGGTAACCCACTCTCTCCTTCTGATAGAAATAGTCGTGAGCTTGATCTGGCCAACCGTAGCGCTGAAGATGTATGGAATATTATGACCCAGCAGGCTACGCAAATTCAAAATGCAGCACTGGATTATGAAGTGTTATCACTGAACAGTAATTCCGTAATTTCCTCTGTTCTGGAGAGCGTGGGATTTAACCCATTTTTTAATTTACCTATTGGTAAAGGCACATCAAATTTTCCTGGTGTTGATAATTTTCTCAGTCTTGACAGTCAACTATCTGGTACTCCGTCTGGTGACATTCTAGACGGCGGTTTAGGTAATGATACTATTATATTTTCAGGTGCTTTTGGCAATGACTCTGTCACTGGCGGTGAAGTTCTCGTTGTTGATAATGATACGCTTTCTGGCACTGCCACTGATGACGACAATGACGGACTATATACGATGAATGGGTTTGACATTACCGAAGAAGAGAATGGGGTACTGATTAAAAAGGGAAGCAATTCCATCCTTCTCACCGATTGGGAAGAGGATGGGGATTACGGGATTGAACTGAAGTCACGCGAGGATCGGCAGCGTGAGGATGCGACCGATAGCAACGGCAACCCGCTCTATGAAGAGGTCGAGGTGCCGGTGGTCGCCTTTATTGCAATGCAAAACATGATTGATGCCCATGTGCAGGCTGCTACGATAGGATTTGCTGCGTGAGGTTTTAAGGTATGAAAAGATATTGGTTAATGCTAGGGGGGGGGGTAACTGGTTTGATAATTTGGCTTGCGACTGATCCGCTTCAGATTTCAAAAGTGATGATGGGGCATTACCATAACCACCCAAATGCACCTCTCTCATCAAACTATGACCTAATTTATATACAGCAATATCCTATAAGAGTTCTCCTCCTCCTCCTCCTCCTCCTTCTTCTTTGCTGGTCTTCTGTAAAAATAATTTCTTTCATGAAACAATGTTCTGAAAGTGGGGAAAGTATAAAAAAATATGTGTTATCATTTGCAAGCTTAGTAGGGCTGTTTCTAATGAGCTATACTTTCCTGCATTATATCATTGGTTTCTCCGTAATCTTCTTAGTTTTGGCAAATTCTTACATAAACAACATATAGAGGCGCGCCATTATGGAAATTAATACACACACATTCACTATCAATGACGTCATATTCAATTTTTATGATTATACGAATGAACAATTTCAAGAAGCTTCTGATATTCTGCTCCAAGCATCACAGACAAGTGCCGGGCAAATATTATTTCAAAACGATAGGGTCATAGATATTTTCTCTACTACTTTGTTATCGACCAGTAGTGTTGAGGCGGTCGGCGCAATCTTTATGAATTATCCGGAAATTACCGGTGGCACTGTTTCTTATGTTAATAGCAAAGGGATTGTTGAAACTGCTACAGTCGCCAGAGCACTAATCCATGAGCTAAGTCATGTGCAGTTGGGTATTCTTGATGAAATTGACAGCAATTCTGTGCATCAAAATGCACTAAGCATTCCTAATGGAAATTTTCAAGGTAGTGCTGTCATTATAACTAATGCCATCCTTTCTGAAATGGGTGTGACGACTGATCGCCTTCATTATTTGGCTTTCCCTTCCGTGCACGGCTCGGTTGGCACATCCTGGACGGAAGGCAGTGAGATTGTGAATGCCTATATCGGAATTGAGGAAAATGCATTGTTAGGTAATGACGAAGTAATGAATGGTGGCAATGGTGCAGAGTTGTTCCTTGGTGGAGTTGGCAACGATACGATCAATTCAGGTGGTGGGAATGATTATGTGTATGGCGGAGAAGATACGGATACGTTGATCTTCAACGGTAACTTCGGCAATGACAAAGTAGCAGAAGGTGAAATCATTATCATTAACAGCGGAATTTTCTCCGGTACTGCTACTGACGATGACAACGATGGTTTGTATACGTTGAATGGGTTTGGCATTACCGAAGAAGAGAATGGGGTACTGATTAAAAAGAGAAGCAATTCCATTCTTCTCACGGACTGGGAGGAGGACGGAGATTACGGGATTGAACTGAAGTCACGTGAGGAGCGGCAGCGTGAGGATGCCACCGATAGCAACGGCAACCCGCTCTATGAGGAAGTGGAAGCCCCGGCGGTAGACGGGCATGGCAATCCTGTGCTCGATGAGAATGGCGAACCGCTCACCGAGTCGCAGTTGCAGGTGGAAGGGGCGAAGGTAAAGGTGGACATCACCGTGGAAGCGGAAGAGGTGTTTTTCCCCTCACCACTGGAATATGGCAGCGCTCCGCCCAGTTCACCGAGTTTAAGCGATTTCTTCTTCCCTACCTTTCAGAGTCTGGTGCTGAACCATACCGACCGCGCCGATATTATCGAGAATATGGAACGGAGCTTTGGCGATGCTCATCGTGGCACATACAGAATCGGGGAAACATCCGAACATTACTGGAAAACCGGCTATTACCCGATCTGGGGAGAGAACCCTACGGATAGCAGCCCCTACTATTACTATGGCTTCTCGGTATTGAAATTCACATTGAATGTGGTGGATATTTTCATGCCGAATGATAGCTCCCTGTCTTTAGGCAACGGACCTTCTTCATCCTACCAGTACAATATTTACGGCACACCGGATGAACCCACACCGCATACGGGTTTTTATCCCGATTATATTGTCATACCGCGCACGGCGGATATTAGCGGCGGTTTCTCTACGTCCGAAGATCAGCAATTCATGGCGGATAGTGATGGCGGAGCGATTAACGGCAGTTATGGCGATGATAGTTTTGCTGGGGGAGCAGGTACGGATGATTTCTCCGGTGGTGCCGGCAACGACACGCTGCTGGGTGAAGGCGGGGATGATACGCTGTACGGAGAAGCGGGCGACGATCTGGCCGATGGTGGCGATGGAGACGATCTGCTCATTGGTGGAACGGGTGCAGGTAATGACACCTATGTCGGCGGGGCTGGCATAGATGTGATTGCCTATACCAGCACCACGCAGGGCGTGATCGTGGATCTGGCAGCAGGCACGGCCACGGGAGCGGAGATTGACAGCGACAGCATCAGCGGCATTGAGAATGTGGTCGGCGGAACTGGTGCGGACAGTATCATAGGCGATGCGAATGATAATGTGCTGGATGGTGCCGAGGGCAACGACACGATCAGCGGCGATGGCGGCAATGATACATTGCTGGGTGGTCTGGGGGATGATTCCATTACCGGTGACGCCGGAGATAACCTCATCAGCGGTGGCGACGGTGTGGACACGCTGCTGGGTGGCGCGGGTGAAGATTCTATCGACGGCAATGACTCGCTGCTCGGTGAGAGCGGGGATGATAGCCTGGCCGGAGATGACGGCGATGATGTGCTGGAAGGCGGCGATGGAAACGATACGCTGATCGGTGGGCAGGGCGCCGACACGATGCGCGGCGGTCTGGGCGCTGACCTGTTCATCCTCAATGCGGCACTGGTGGCCACCACTGACAGCATCGAAGGCTTTGATGTGGCCGACGGCGATGTGATTGACCTCTCGGCCTTTGATGACATCACCGGCTTCAGCCAACTGAGCATCACGGATAATGGTGGCACTTCCACTACGATTGCACTGGATGGCACGACCAGTCTGGTGCTGGATGTGGCCGCCGCCTCTCTTGGTGCGGATGATTTTATCTTTGCCGAACCCGATGTCACCACCATTGACGGCACCAATCGACGCGATGATCTGACCGGTACTTCTGGAGATGACCTGATGAGTGGCGGGCTGGGAAGAGACACGATTAACGGCGCTGCCGGTAACGATACGATCAATGGGGACAACGGACGTGACTCACTGCTCGGTGGCGAAGGCAATGACCTGATGAATGGCGGCAACGGCAAGGACATCATCGATGGTGGCACGGGCGATGATACGCTTTACGGTAGCTTCGGACGCGATACCCTCACCGGAGGCACTGGTGACGATTCCCTGTTCGGCGAACAGGGCAAGGACGTGATCGATGCCGGAGACGGGAACGATACCGTACTGGGCGGCAAAGGTGCGGATAGCATTCTTGGTGGTAGTGGCAATGATTCCCTCCTCGGTGAAGCAGGCCGCGATACTATCGACGGTGGCAGCGGTGATGACATCATTATCGGCGGACGCGGGGCCGATCTGCTCATCGGGGACGACGGCGACGATGTGCTCACAGGCGAACTGGGGCGTGATACAATTATCGGTGGCTTAGGTGCCGACACATTGCAGGGCAATGAGGGTGCAGATACGTTCGTGTTCACCTCACTGCTCGACAGCACCACCACCAGCACCGACCATATCGAGGCCTACACAAGGCGCGACACATTCGACGTCAGCGGGCTGGGCTTCTCTTCCATCCTGTTCGATGCCACAGGCACCACCGCGAACAGCGATGCCACCACCCTGCGCTACACCCATGACGTCATAAACGGCACCGACGCCCTCACCACCGTCATCGACGACACCTCCGGCTTCTCCTTTACCATCGAAGGACACATCACGCTGGAGAATGCGGACTTCCTGTTTTAGGAAGAAAGCCAGACTAGGAGTTCTTAGCAGGCTTTTTACGCTGCTCCCCTACTAATGCCCTATTAATGTGAATTTCAGTCTTCAAAGAACTTAAGTATGCATTTCTTTACCCATTCTTGTGCCTACTGCCGCTTTTGTGGGAGGTTGTAAAGCCCCAGACGCCTTATTAGCGTCCATGGCAAAAATAACCGTAATGCAGAGAAATAGAAAGAGATTTGCTGATCCACCCTACTAATCGTCTTAGTAGGGCATCTTATTACCCTTAAACGCCGCCTAACACATACCCAATAACACACTATAATATATAAAGAAAATGGTGCCGCTGGGGAGAATTGAACTCCCGGCCTCGTCATTACCAATGACGCGCTCTACCACTGAGCTACAGCGGCATACTGATGTGTATGCATCCGGAGATGAACCAGTAACACGGGTGTAACCCACGAGTCGCCGGCACATTTCTTATTCTCTCGCAAGCGTTTGTCTTCGCCACATAACAACCTGCGAAAGGTCAGGTTACCTGCGGCCTTATAGCGCCCTGCCCCATCTGTTTCAAGTGGTAAAATATTCCGGGGGTAGGTAGCTCTGGCAATGCCAGATAACATTATCCCCTAACACCACGTATGAAATGACGAAATAATCTCTTAACGTAATCACGAAAAAAAACACAGCCTCTCAGGACTGTGTTAGGGGATGGCTTGCAGAACGAAACTCAGCATCTCTGTGAGTTTACCTTCTATATTTTCCAGGTTCAGTTTTTCTTCAATTGTATCATTGAAGATAACCGACTTTTTAGTGTTGCCATAGGCAACGGAAAGGTCAAGCCTTATGAACTTTGAGTGTGGAAGCATCCCACCAATGCCCGGCACTCTTTCTTCGAGCGCTATATATTCAGCAATGACCACAAGGCTAAAACCTTTACTAAACAGACGGTTAAAGCCTCCTTCCTCGATATCGTTGTCTGTATGCACTTCCAAATTCAAATCCGAGTACTCTTGAAATAATGTCTCAAGCACCTGCTTAAACGAAGTGTACACTTCGACAGACGCATAAGCGACAACGTTCATGGAATTCAATCCCCCATGAGAATACAAATGGATGGCAGCATCTTACCTGACACCCCATCATTTTTCAACCTTTATTAATTAAACGGCATTTCCAATGCTCCCGCCCACTCACTTTTTTCTGGGACTTCTAACAGCGCCACGTTACATTAAGCACATGACGACCCCTGAACAGGCTTTGCTTTCCCTTATGATCGGAAAATATGAGGAGATTCATGCGATTGAATCGCGGTTCCACATTTTCGGCCATGAGGGCGACTACCGCCCCCGCATCGACTATTACCATGATGCCGTGCGGGCGCTGGGTCATGACATTGATGACGGCCTGAGTAAAGACTCCCGCCTATCGGTCGAACGCATCGCCTATGATATCGAGATGCTGCGCATCATTTCCACTCGTCCTTTGAATGCCGGTCGTGGCGAACAGCATTTTTCCACTAGCGATGCCCTCAGTGCCGACGGACTGGAAGAACGCGCTCTGCGCCCTGATCGCAAAACCAAACAGACACTCGGCCAACTCTACAAGGACTATACGGTCTATTTCACCGCACTACTGGCGGAAAAGGCGGAGAATAACGTGCAGGCTCGCAGTGAAGAAGCCGATATTCTCATTGAGGATTGTCATATCATGGAAGACCTCCTTACCCAATTGGCATCAGGCGAAATGGATGTCGCCGCTGTCGTCAAGGCCGCCGGTCGCATGGAGCACGAAGGGTTGCGACGCAAGATTCTGGCGCTGTTGAACCAGGGTGCACCAGAACGGGCAGAACTGGATAGTGCTGCTGCATCTGTCAAAGATGCACGCACTCAGGTACAGCAAGAAGCACAGGCGCTGGATAAGGAGGGTATGCGTGTTGCCGGAAGCAAACTCGCCGTCTATGAAGGCGCAAAAGACGTTGTCAAGCAACTCGCCGCCAACGGCCTCAACATTGCCGGACGCTTCACCGAACGCGCCGTGCAGCAAGCGCAAGGGCGTGGCGAGCGTGGTAGATAGTCATGCGTTCAGGCGCTGTATCCATGCGTAAAGCGGCTCCCACAGCGCTTCATGCCGCTTCCGCCCGATAATCATCCCGATATGCCCGGTATCGGGCGTCAACACCTCCACATTCTGCAATTGCCCCGATAGTGACAGGGCACACGCAGGAGGTACGATCCGGTCGCGCCTGGGTGCCGCCACCAGTACCGGACATGAAACCTGCGCCGGCTGCATCACCTGTCCTGCAACACGCCATTGCCCGCGTGCCGGCTGGTTATGCTGCACCCAGCCAATCAGACAGTCATGAGCAAAACGCCGGGTTAGCGGCACCGAATCATTGACCCAATGCTCCACGGCGACAAAACGCTCATAGGCCTCACTATCCCCTTCAAGATGGGCAAATTGCGAGTATTTTTCTTCGCAACGCACCGGGTCTGCCAAATAAAACAGCCAGGACAAATATTCCCCCGGCATCAACGGCGCACTGCGGCACCAGTTGTCCGTCAGCAGGCTGTGCATATTTCGCCATTCCGATGCGGCTGTGTCTTCCGCATGAAAATCCCATGGCGACGCTAATAATGCCAACCCAGCACAATCATCTGGTTGCAACACTGCTAGTGCCATGGCCAATAACCCACCAACACAATACCCAGTCAACGTCACGGGTGTATCATGGTGGTTCCTTAAAGCTGCCAATAACGGCACCAAATAGTTAGTAATGTATGTCTCCACTCCGCAATCTGCTTCAACCTCTGAAGGCTCTCCCCAATCGACCAGATAGACATGCATCCCCTGATCGGCCAGATACTGCACAAGGCTCTGGCGGGCACACAAATCCAAAATATAGTAGCGATTAATCAGCGACGGAATGAACAGAACCACCGGCGATGAGTCAGTCGGCACGTGCTCGTGACTCTGCACATAGAGACAGCGTGCCTGCCGGTGTTGCCACACGACCGGATGCGGACATTCCGGGCGCACATAATGGCTGCGCTGATACCGCCGCACCCCCTCCAGCCAATCGGGCGACGGCGCTTTCTGTGATAGCGGCAATACGGCTTGCGGTATCTGGTACATAATGAAACCCTTATACCAATCATGCGCAATTCACTGAAAAAGTCCAGCGGCATGATGATTGCATTGACTCAACCATTGCGCATATCAACATGAACTACTATGGTAGCGCTCCAACGGATTCAACTAATGAGGGAACTCAATGACTGCCACCAAAACACCTCCCGTGATTATCAAGAAATATTCCAATCGTCGACTCTATGATACCCAGACCAGCATGTACATCACGCTGGATGACGTGCGCAGCATGGTACGTAAAGGTACGGAGTTTGAAGTGCGCGATGCCAAAACCAATGAAGATTTGACTCGCCAGATACTTACTCAAATCATCTTCGAACAGGAGCTGAATGGTGAAGACAGTATGCTGCCCATCAACTTTCTGAAACGCATGATCACGATGTATGATGACAAAATGAACGATATATTTCCTCATTACCTGGAAGGGAGCATGGAAGCGTTCGTTGCCAACCAAGGGAAAATCCGTGAACAGTTCAAGGAATTATGGGGCGACTATAACCCGATGGAACAGTTGGAATCGATGCAGCGCAAAAATATTGAAATGATGCAGAGTGCGATGCAGATGTTCAACCCGTTTGAGTATATCAAACCTGAGAAGAAATCTTAGGCTCCATGAATTGGCTGGACGCAGTTCCGCATACGCTGACACCGGCTCGTGATCTGTTCGGATTTGAGAGTGACTGGCAGGTGCCGGTGCTGTCACTGGAAGACGAGCATATCCCGGCGATTGATCCGGCCTATCATTTTGATCCTGACACGACAAAGGCAATTCTGGCCGGATTTGTGCATCGCAAAAACGTCCTGTTGCAGGGATGGCATGGCACAGGAAAATCCACCCATATCGAACAGGTGGCAGCACGGCTGAACTGGCCGCTGGTGCGTATCAATCTGGACGGGCATATCAGCCGTATCGACCTGATCGGGCGGGATGTGGTGACGCTGCGTGACGGCAAGCAAGTAACCGAATTTCAGGAAGGGATGCTGCCCTGGGCGCTCACCCGTATCTGTGCCCTGCTGTTTGATGAATATGACGCCGCCCGCCCCGATGTACTGTTCGTGCTGCAACGCATCCTGGAGGCGCAGGGACGCCTGACCCTGCTGGATCAGAACCGCGTCATTACCCCGCATGCCGGATTTCGCCTGTTCGCCACTGCCAACACAATCGGGCTAGGCGATACGACGGGCATGTATCACGGCACCAACCTGATTAATCAGGGGCAAATGGATCGCTGGCAGATTGTCGCCACGCTGAATTATCTGGAAGCGGAGCAGGAAGCGCGCATGGTGCAGACACAGGTGGACGGGCTGGACGATACATTCGTGATGCAGATGGTGACACTGGCCAACCTGATCCGCACCGCCTTCGCCAATCAGGACGTTTCCGGGGTGATGTCGCCCCGCGCCGTCATTAACTGGGCAGAGAATGACCGTATTTTCGGCGATACCGCCCGTGCCTTCCGCTATGCCTATCTCAATAAATGCGACACCTCCGAGCACCCGCTACTGGCGGAACTCTACCAACGCGTGTTCGATGAGGAGTTATAGTATTTCCCCTATTCATTTACGCGTCATGCTTCATCGGATTCGTCGGATTCACGTACCTTTATGTACGCTAAAATCCTCCTCACCTTGAAGCGTCTAGCGTAAATAAAAAGCGAAAACACTATACTTTATTAGTAACCCACCTGTTCATCTTTCAGAGTTTCCCGGTCAACCGTGGTGCCATCATTGAGCACAGGCTTTCCAACCTCTGCTTCAGGTATTTCACTACCAAACACGGTCACGCCCCTGTCCTCCTGTGCATTTTCGAAGTTTTCTAACCCTTCAAAGGCTTTGTCCACATTTATTTTGGGATCATCAAAATCTCCTTCACGGTAATACATCAATGCATCTAAGGATTCCTTGTCACCATACTCTTTATGGTTATCAACAATATCCATAAACTCAGGATCGTTGTCTAAATCCTGCTGCTGCTCATAAACACGAGCAGCATACTCTTGGCTGGATTTTCTGGTAGGTGGAACAAGCTCATCAAATTTTTCTTGAGATATTATTTCAGCAATATCGTGATCGCTCATTAACTGCTGTGTTATAATGAGTCGCGCGATTTTATCCTCTGGCACCGTTCTGCTTTTATTGTAGGCTCTCAGCAAATCAAAACCAGCATCCCATTCAGATAGCAGTGATATTTGAGGCGGCATTGCTTCATCATATGGACGCTGGGATACCGCTACAACTCTTCCATCAAACTTGCTACCATTGCCAACATAATAGAACGTTGTGTCACCATACTTAACCAATTCCGTCATTCCATGACGCAGTTCGCCTGCCTCATCAAACATATAGGTTTTGTCCAATTCCTGGGTTTTATGAGAAGGTACGGTCATAGGATGCTTCAAAATTTAATATTGTTTAATGTAACCTATTTTTGTTACATTTGTGTGAATCCCTTGGAGTGAAACAGAACGCGCTAGTACAAATGACTTCACAAAATTGTCACGTCTTCATGTTAGACTTATTTCATGCAGGTTGAAGCTACACATATAGGCGCTGTAGGCGATGCACCGAAGGTAGCCATGCTGGCACCGGTAGGCAGTGCCGGGGGGACGGCGGATACGACACAGGAAAAGGCCAGCGTCACTTTCTCCCCGGACGCGCCAGAGGAATTGTGGGATGAAATGCTGCTCGTGTCGCAAAAGCTCATGATCGTGAATGACCTGATTGAAGAATTATTGCTCAGCGTCGGTGACCTCTCCCCGTCGGAACGCGGTAATATACTCAATGAAATTTCTGATTTAATGGCGGCGAGGTTGACCCTGACCAGCGCGCTCAAGCATCCCACTGCCAAAAGCCTGAATCAGGCCATCCATGTCGTCAATGCCGCCCTGCTGGATGACGGGCGTAGCGAACTCAATGACCTCTCGGAAGATCCCGAACCAACGCCAACGCAACGCTATCAAGCAGCCAAATCGCAACCTGCCGCTACCGCTACAGCCTCACAACCACATGATACAGACGCGTATTTCATTGCTCCTCTGGAAAATATGAACGAGGCACTGCAACAGGGAGAGATCGTCGCCTTGCTGGAGCAATTGGAACAGGATCAGGACATCCCGCAAGCGATACAAGATCAGATGCTGCTTACCGCCTTTGCGGCACTGACTGAGGAACAACAGGCCACACTGGCACCGATGCTGGGGGATGACATCTCCGTCGATACCCTGCGCCAACGTCTGGATTATTATGAACAGGAAGGGCTGCTGGGCGATGAGCGCGTACAACAAGCTGTGGATGCCTGCATGCAATGCTCGAAAGACGATGAGGAACTCGAAGAAATTGAAGAGCAGATCGCGACGATGGCGGCGATGCGTATGAATCTGAACCTTGCGCAACAGATGATGCAGCAGGTCATGGCACAAAAAGCGGCGATGCAGCAGCATAGCACCCCCACGACCTCCCATGTGCATGACGCGCAGCACCTGGGCATTGCTGTCGAGGCACAGCTAGAGCAGCTTGAACCGTCAAGACACTAGGACTGCTATATATTAGCGGATGGCGGTCTCGGCGCGATTCGAACGCGCGACCTTCGCCTTCGGAGGGCGACACTCTATCCAGCTGAGCTACGAGACCGCAGGAGGTTTGGATATATACTCGCGTGCACTTTACAACGCAAAAGCATATTTCCCCTGACGCAGAATGCTTGCGTTGCACTGCTATAGCGGCTTTGCTTTCGACTGTAAACCTGTAACCGGAGATAGGCGACTCATGCAATATAGCGCGTGAAAGGGAGGAACCCTCCGATCACGCCTCGGTGCGGTGTGTGTTGGGATAGGAGTTTGTCATACCGGCGAAGGCCGGTATCTGGTGCAACAAGACTCCGGCCTTCGCCGGAGTGACAAATATGATATTCAAACTTTAATTTTATGTGATGACCCTACTTCTTCTCTTGCGCGTTACATGATGATTTGTTAAGAAAAGCTCATAAAGTTGCTGTATTTCAGGTTTGATGTTTATTAAATCACTTTCAAAGACTTGATATACAGGCTTTCGCTGGCTCATTTGTCAGCGTCCATTTGTTTTTTTATTTTCTAAGAGGTGAAATCGTGGCTAATAAAAAGCCAACAACCCAAAAAACAGAGAAAACTGAAACAAAGAAAGCGGCCACTCGAAAGAGTGAGCCGTCTAACACGGGAAACAGCTAGTCTCTTGGCTAGCTAGTTTTCCAATTCTTACGAAAAATAGATAGAGTTTTAACCGAGGTTAACCCCTCGGTTTTCTTTTGACTTTTTTGCGGCTCCGCAGTAGTTAATAAATATTAATTACCGTAAGCATGCTGATGACCTCTGATATACTACCCGAATCCATGGCAGAACGTTTCAAGCTGCATGAACCGACCGGTTCCTTCCGCGAACGTTTGGCACAAGAAAAAAACTTTGAAGGTTGGTCGCAAAATCCGTGGCGCGACAAAGAGCATGTCGATATGCAAATGACCAGCACTGCCAAGAAGTATATTCGCTATTTTACCGATGAGCTCATTGCAATGGGTTTCCTTCCATTCACTGGTGTAGAAGTCAATTGCAACGTTGTTCCATACGGCATAGATGAAGCAATCCAAAGTCACATTGAGAATTACACCAAAGATTATCGGGCATGGTACGCTCATGAATATCATCTCAAGGAAGAAGTCGAGCAGATACAGTCATTATTTCTGGAAGAAATTGACCAAGCGAATTGGTACCATGATGAAATGCGTGCAGTGAAAAAGTGGCTTGATAACTTTGACACAGATACACCTATATGGAAATGCATGGAGCAGGATTATATTGATTATATAAACAGTGAGGTGAGATCATTAGAGCGATCGGGGCGCGTGTCAGAAAAATTTTGTAATGCGTTTCAACGTTATCTGGAAAAGCGCGAACTAACCTATAATAAGCATATGGTTGGCTCATATGGCATTAATGATGAATTCGATGGCCGCACCTATGTCGATGGTACAGAAATAGAAATTACTACCCCTCCCGGCTCTCCCCTGGCCACCGCTGCGCATGTGACGGCAATCAAGCGTTATTTATTTCAAGGAACACAGGCATACGAAGAATTATTTGGCGATTCCCGGAACCCATCGGAATCCTGGTCAGAAGCATTAGCCAATAGTACACCACGTCCCGAATCAGTGGAGAATATAAGTGGCGCTCTCGGTGGCTATAATATCCGCTTTGACCATGAAAAGGGAACGGATGAATTAAATTCCGGAGAGCATTTCAATGTATCCCTGCAATGGATTGGCGGACGTGACGTAACCTATCGTAATTACCGCACCATTGACAATGCGAGAGAAACTTTTCGAGAACATAACCTGATGCATTCAGTGCACTATTCTGAGTGGGCAAGATTGTTCTTTGAGGCATTGCAGGAACTTTTACCTGCAGACACTATATTAGCATTTGGAAATGATGCGCGTATTAAGAGTGTTAATAGGGAACGTCACCCACAGAAACATTCAATAGCCTTTGAGGACGGTTACAAAGCTTCTGCCCGGCTGGAATTGCGCACATTCAACGACGCATCCAGTAATATCTACCTATCAACATTGGCGGTCATGGCCGATATGTATGCGATTGCCTGCGCCATTAAAGACGTGATACCAGAATACCAGATGAAACTGAACCATAAGCAGGACATACATTTTAGTGATAAAAGAGAGATCATTAACAAGTTGGGGGAGGAATTTTGCATGAATCGCAATCTACCTTCCTCCATAGATAGTATGAAAGAGCGTTTTATACAGGAAAGTCCGACCATCAAGATGATGTATAAAGTGGCAGAAGCGCGCTGCGAGCATTGGAAAGACCGGGACTATAAACCGGAAACATATGATGAGATGAATAAAGAAATCGATCAATTCGAGTCGCAAGCACTGGAGCGTGTGGATGTGCTCATGGCACCGGAAGAGACACAAAGCATCAGTCGTTAGTTCTACTCATAATGATAGGTGTGCTGGCATAGCGCCTCAGATAATACATAAATATCACTTCTTTCTTTACATTTATGTCATGCATTGTTACATTGCACGCTATTCATCACCTCTCGTAGGCTACATTGACGTAAAAGTTATTGTTCAAATCGCGTTGGGATTAAACCGCGCTTGAGCCAACGGCATTGTTACATTAAGATATATTTCATTATTATATGTTGCTGTTCTTCTGTCGTAAATGATAGGAGTGTTTTATGGATTGTGTTCGATGCGGTAGT
>JANQNR010000017.1 GCA_028279475.1 Rickettsiales bacterium
CACTACCGCATCGAACACAATCCATAAAACACTCCTATCATTTACGACAGAAGAACAGCAACATATAATAATGAAATATATCTTAATGTAACAATGCCGGAGAAAGCCAGTTTTAGCAGGGTTCGCTTCGCTTCAAAACTTCCCTTAGCCCATAATTTCTGCGGGTTTGACAGCAACAGCATGGTGAGTTCTAGCACGTCATCAAAACGCCGCATGGCTGGCGCTGTTTTGAGCGACTTTTCCTGCGCGATGAGCTTTTTATGCTCCAGCGCCTCGATGCGTTCTTCATACGCGGCAATGACGCGCGGACTGGTCGCCTGCATGATGCGTGAGATAAGCTGCTTAATGTCCTGCTCTGCCGTTTTGACCTCGTGCTTGAAGGACTCAGCAGCCCGCTGCGCAATGCTATAGTGCGCATCCCATGCCTGTTTGAACATCGCCTTGATCAGCCCATGTGCACCGCGTGGCGGCTGCATGGTGCCAAGTAACATCTCAAACTCACCTTCAATCTTATCACGTGGGATGGATTTGCCGTACTCAGTACACCCTTTGGTCTGGCAGAGATAATAGGCGTAATATTTGGTGTTGCCTTTGGTCCAGCTTGAGCGCAAGGGTACGTTACAGGATGCACAGGCCACCGCACCACGCAGGACAAAATCCTTGCTGATGTCTTTACGTGCGGGAAGATACCCCGTGTCTTTGCGCCGTTGCTGGATTTTTTCAAACGTCTCCAGCGAGATCAACGCATCATGCTGCGCCTTGCGGCGCGACACGTTTTGTCTGGGTGCTTCCAGATAGCCTGCGTAGAGAATCTGGCTTAATATCCGCGCCATGGTCTGATTGCGTATCTCACCGCTGGCTAAGTCTTTCGGGAATTCCGGCTGGCTCTCTAAAAAACGCTTCACCTCCGCTTGGCTGGCAAAACGCCCACTGGCAAAGCCTTCCAACGCGTCAGTGAGAATACTGGCGAGTGGCTCATGTTTGACCAGTTCCTTGCCACCCGCTTTGGATTTCACGTATTTGTACCCCACAGGCGCACGAAACGTCCAAAAGCCTTTTTCCAACCGTGCCTTGGTTTTCTGGCGCGTCTGGCGTCCGTTTTGTTCACGCTCCAATTGCGATTGTGCGGCCAGCATGGTGTCGATGAATGTGCCTTCGGGCGTATCATCCACGGAAAAGTTCAGATATTCCGTGCGTGCATTGCACTGTTCCAGCTTCTTTTTGATGGCTAAATGAACCGCGGTTTCACGTGCAAAGCGTTTATGGTCATCAAACACGACCACATAGCGCTTGCCGGAGTCTTTGTGCTGGTGCAGATAATGCAGCAGGTCACGTAATGCCGGACGGTCTTTAATGTCCACCCCGCCGGACACGGTTTCCACAAAGACACGCTCCACGCTGTAACCACGCCGCATAGCATGTTCTAAACAGCGATGTTCCTGGCTTTGCAAGCCTGACCCTTCGGTGGTTTGTTTTTTATCCGACACACGGCAACAAATCAGCGCCGTTTCCTGTGGTGGTGGCACGTCAGGTTCATCGTGATGGGTGGTCATAATTTAGTCCTCCGTTTCTGGTTGTTGGGGTGCATGTAATATCTCAGGATCAAGTGATTCTACCATATCGCGACTCAGGAATGTTGAAGCGCAAGCCTTTTTGTCGAGTTTTCCACAACTCTTTGCATTCAGTGCCTGCTGCACCGGATGCACGCCAAAACCCATGGCGACACATTCGCAGATGACATTCCAGAGTGCTTGCAGAAATTCCCGTTTTTCTTCTTCGCTGGCGTCGCAGTGTTCAAGAAAATGGGCATAGGCTTCATAGTCAATCGTGAGGGTTGGTGTTTTGGGTGGTGTGGTCATGGCGGGGTTCCTTTTGGTTGCTGTATCGGGTTCCGCCGTTATCCGCCTTTTACTCTTGCGGGCAGCGATAGGAATAGTATCCTAGATTACTCAAAAAAGCAAGGGCGATAACAGCGTAACCGACTCTTTTTCATTAATTATTCTCCTTTACCGTTGTGGTTCGCGGGGTGGTGTGGGTGCATGGTCCTGTATGCGCTCCGCTGTGTGCTGAGGCGTGGGTGCGGCCTGCGACAGGGCGGCGTCGCGGGCGGCTTGCATATTCTGCATATCCTGTGCGTGGCGCTCTTGCTTTGCCATATGGGCAACATCATCCTGCTGCGGAGCGTGTGGCTGCGTTCGCTGCTGCTGTTGCCTGTGCTGAATATGCGCATAGGCCTGCGGAATCATATTCTGGAGTTTCAAGAGATCATGCTCATTGAAGTTCCGGCTTTCCTGCCAGCGTCCCTGATCGTCCTTATAGAGCTTACCGATGGTGATGTTATGCCAGACACGGTTTTCATGCTGGTTCTCATAGAGCGCCATGGTGACAGCACCGTCTTTAAATTTCTGAACAGGTTTGTTGGTTTGGGTACTCATAGTCAAATCTCCTTTTCATGAGTGGTTGGTTAATTGTTATCTGCGCGGCTGGTACGTTGGTTGGTAGACATGCGCCTGCTGATGTTCGGGTTGCGGCTGGTGTTGCGCCGCCTGTGCCATGGCGTGGGCGCGTTGTGCGGCCATCCAGCCTGCGTTATAGTGCGCACGCAGAACAGGCTCTCGGATATGCTGGGGTGGGTGCATCTCATAGGTGGCGCGTGTGTGATCGGCCATGCCGCCGCTGCGTCCCCCTTGCTCCTCCCGGCGCTGTGCTTCGGTCTTTGCCAAATCCTGATATTGCGCCCGCACCAGCGGGTCGGTCATGGTGAAGTCGCGCCGCAGCGATGGCACCTGATCCGGCGCAATCCATGGGCCGTATATTTCATCAGCAAAACTCATCGTCCCACCTCACTGCTGTCCATGATGACAATCCAGTGGCAGCGGAAAAAATAATGACCCGCCACCAGCCCGCGTGAGCCGAGGTACGTGCAGTTATCATCCCCGATCCACACATGCGGCCCTGTGGTGAAGGTGAAGAAGGCAACCGTCACCCATGTCGGCCACAAAGCGAGGGTTTTGGCTGTGAAGCGGAACAACGCCGCCAGACGGTATAAGCTGCGGTGAGTCATGATCGCCTCCAGAAGATGAGTGTGTTTAATATGCGTTCCCCCGCCGACTGGAGCCTCCAGCGCACTCGCCAGTGCAACGGGAAACGCCGCTTGCCCAGACGTACTTTGATTCTGGTGAGATAGGCTTTGGGGTAAAACGGATTACGCCCGACCTGTTTGCGCCACGGATGAATGGCGGAGTAAGATGGCAAAGTGGTGAGAACAGGCTTGCTGTTGCGGATAAACAGGATGGTCTTATCGGTGCGGCGGATTTCATCCATCGTCATGAGGGGGCGCGCATCTTCCTGTGTGGTGTGGCCTTTGACGCCATATTCATCGCGGGTGGAGTTGAAGGACTCCGTGATAATCGCACGCTGCGCCAGCATTTTCTGAATCAGCTCCAGTGTTTCCGGGTCGCTTTGTTGCGGCAGGAACTGGAGGATTTCTGCATTAGAGAGCAGCGTAGAGACGGCCTCCTTGCCGTAGACTTTCCGGTACGCAAACAGTGACTGGATGAAGCCATGCCACCTTATACCCAGCTCCCTCCCGAAAGATTGAAGCTCCGGCAGGCCAAAGACTTCGATATTGGTACACTCGTCCCCGATGATGGTCAGTTTATTATGCTTGTTCGGATGACGCTTCCATTCGGTCAGTGCTGCCCACTGGATCAAGGAGGCTTGCTGCAACTGGCGCACAGACGCACTCGGATCAACGCAGATAAACATATGGGTCGGGATGCCGCCGTCTTTCATCTGACCCGGACGGAAGGTAGAATGGGACATGATTTTATGGGCCCGGCTGGTCTTTGAGAAGGGTGCCAGCGCCTGCTGCGCGCCCTTGCTGAAACTCTCATAGGCATTGGAGTCCGTGTTTTGCAACATACTCAGCAGTTCCGCCGCCTGTGCGCGGTGATGGTCGATAAAGGCTTTGACATCCGCCGGATCATGCAGCCCGGACGTTGCCCAGAATGCGCTCTCCAATGGCATGGCAGGTGAGGTTTCACCATCCTCACCAGCCAGTTGCCCGGTGATCCACAGACATTCTTTCATTAAGGCCTCACGGCTGCTGACAAGATCATAGGCATGGCCCAGATTGCCCTGCGGGCCATAGGTTAGGATGCCCTGACGGTTGGTGAAGATTATCAGGCCACGCCCGCCTTCACGAAAATAGAAATTACCGCCTGCATCGCTTTCCGGTTCCGGCAAAAGCTGCATCGCCTGTTCCGCCAGATCGTCATTGACCATTAAAATACCATCAGGACGAAAGAAATTATCCGAGATAATATTATTGGTATTATAGCAGGCACTCTCCCCCAGACTATCCGTATCCATCCCGCCCAGATTGACGATATGGACGCGGTGGCCGAGGCGTTTGAGGAAGGGCAGCAAAATATGCACATTCGCCGTTTTAAAATCCATGACCAGCAACGGTTCACCGCCCTGCGCCAGTGCCATGCTGGTCGGGATGACCACCCCTTCGCCTTTACCTGCCCCGGCAGGGCCAAAGGTCACCGCGTTCGACTTATATGGCACCATGATCAGCCTGCCACGGGCTTTTCTGTCCGGCCCGGCATATTGCCCCCACCATGCCGTCCAGCCATAATGCGCCCAGACCGCATGGCGGATGTCCTTCCACATTGCCCAGCCACCGGACGCTTTATGATAACGGGGCGTGCGGCTGGCGACTTTCTCCAGCCAGTCGGCGGTGCGCAGGAACGACCATTCCAGCACCTTGATACTACACACCCCGATCACCCCAGCCACCAGCGCAGGCAGCGGATGGATCACCGCCCCCTCATACACAGGCGTATAGATCGGCTCCTCCAGCCGCCCCAGCACATGCCATGCGCCCACGCCTATAGCGGCAGGCATCACAGGCACCGTGGTGTGCGTCCGTGGATGGGATTCACCTTGCCAGAACGGTGCGCTCATCTTAAACCTACCCGCCAATCAATGTGGGCTGGCAAACAGAACGGGCGAAGTCTAACGTATCCTGACTAACCCCCGCTTTGTGTAAGGTGGAACGGCTGATCTCAATGTCTCCCGATGATGCATCGCGAAAATGCAGGGTACGATTCTCATTGACCTCACCACTGTGGAGATTGATATAACAAAAATAGGTGGGGCGCTCATGGATATTGAGCTTGGTATAGCGTGTACCAATGCCCACCGTTAAGTCGCTATGCGGATCATTATGCGTGTCAAACAGCGTGATCATATCGACCTCATTCTCCACACGCTCAATCGCAGAGAGCTTACCCTCTATCTGCGCCACATCATCCTGTAACGCTTGACGCTCCGCTTTCAATCGCGCCAACTCTTCCAGATGTGATGGGCAGTCAGGCCGCTCCACCCCCACCGCACATTGCAGCATCACCGCCTCAGGTGCATTGCGGTCCACATATTTGATAAGGTAGAGTCCCGTCAGACCAATGCCACACAGAGCCACCAATACGGCGCAACTCATCAGCAACATCTGACCAAAGGCCGATAGGCTCGTATTGGCAATCTTATGAAAGAATTGTTTCATGATATTCTCCTATTTCTCTTCATGTGAATGTTGCGTTTTTGTTGCCTCCAGCGCGTCACGTTTCGACTGCACTATCGAACGGGCGACAAACAGGAAGCTGATCAGCCAGAGCGGGAAACTGTCTGTGGCCACGGCAATGACGATGGTGCTGAGGTTGCTGCGCCAATACCGCGCCATCGCCTCATCGACGCTCAGCATCTGCTCCGGTGGCAAAGCCGCATCATGCGCATCATCCGCAATCAGTGTCTCGATAATCTCCGATGACGCCGCCAGAGACTGTTTCAGATTGACAATCGCCTGATGCTGCCTGCGGCGAAATGCACTGCCTGTGTCGCCTACACTATTGACCGCCCCTTCCAGCATCTGCATTTGTGAGCGCAACGTATCGGCGACCCGCTCGGCGCTGACGTCAGCCAGTAATTTGTGCATCAGGCGATCCTGATCCTTGAACTGCTGCTGACGTTCAAACACCGTGATCGCCGTATTGCGTGGAATGGCTTCCATCTCTGCTAAAATGGCAGTTGCCTGATCGCGGCGTGTTTCCGTGGCGCTGACTGTCTTGTGCAGGATGTCGATGATGGTGTTCAGACCCTCACAGCTACCTGCATACAGGCTGGCAGTTTGCCCCATACCGCGAGAGCCTGTGAGTGCGCCATACTCCCGTTCATCATGGGCTTGCTTGCACACAGAGACCTGTTGCAGTTGCAGGCTTTTGGCCGCGCTCGTGGCATGGATGGAATCCTGCATCGATGCCTGTACATACTTTTCCCATGCAATCGTCCGGTCACGCAACGCTAGAATAATGCTTTTTTCCGCGCTGGTTGCCAAGATCGCGTTATAGGTTGAGATGGCTCCAACGAACGGAATCAGTGCAACTGTCAGCATGATGAGTTTTCCGCGTTGCGCTCTCGTGGCGTGGGTGGCTAATCCAAACAGCAGCATGGTTGCGCCACCAATCATGATCGCCGCCACAATCGCCGTCATCGCCGCTGTAATCATGCCTTCCGTGTTCGCGGCATGAGCCTCGATCTTGGCATCAAATAACCCCTTGGTCGTCAACCACGAAGACAGGCAGATAAATGGAAACGCCATAAACCGGATCATCCGCTCCCAGACCAGCAACGCACGTTCCAGCCTGTCTATGTCCTGCTCGCATGGCGTAAGCGATTGGTGTTTTTTTACCGACCCGGAATTCTTGTTTTGCTTCCTGCCAGCATCGTGTGTCGTGGATGTGAAGAAAGTCACAGTCTTCTTCACACCATTTATCAAAGGACGAAAGATTTTCATAGCTCAGCCCTCCCCATCATCAGAGGTGACATCATCCGCCGACACCTCGCCATAGCGTGGCTCTTCAAACCATGCCGCCATATCCGCAGGCATCGGAGTCTCCCAAAACGGCACGCCATCCGGCGTGGCCGCATACACCGCAGTAGTCACATCCCACTGCGACATCCCCGCACCATCCGCAAACAACATCACATCCGTCAGCATCGCCACCGCCGCCACATCCCGCGATCCTGTCACATCCAGTCCTTTAGGAGGACGTAGCGGGGTGATAATCAGCGTACCATGATGCTCGTAATCAGTTGTTTCAATTGTATTATTTGGAATGTCTTGTCCCATAATAAGCTCCTTTTTTCTTTCTTATTTTGACAAGAACGGTTATGAATGCTGGCTTGGAGTGTGTATCTGGCTCTATTCTGTGGTGGTGTATGTCAATTGATCTAGAAAGTCCCTATAATCAGAATGCTATTCGAGAGGTGCTTAAGCTTTATTGCAGCATGAAAAATAAGCCGTGGGGATTCCATCGATTACTGATGCGAATCAACGATGTGCTTCCTGAAACATATCGAAAGTTTGACTATGAGAAGGAAAAGAACGCGTTGATAATACCATACGATAGTTTCAGAAAATTCCTAAAGGGGGCAACAATTTTAGATACGCACATGATACCATTAGTCGAGTATATTAAAACAGAACCTGAGTTGCGAGACTATGAAGCATTTTTAGATGATGTGCATCTTTCAAAAATGCTGGGAAATAGCTGGATTAGTTATATTAATCGGAGCATCAGAAGCGCTCCTATACTGCGATTCAACACTAAAGACACGGCAGAGATAGAAAGAAAATTATTTGTGGCAAACAATCAAGACAACGACTTAATCTTTCTTTATATCGAAAACATTGTTGGTACCTCGTTCTATAGGTTTACGCTACTTTGTAGCCCATTGATTGCTGAACTATCGAAGCTATATAGACAGCCTGGTATGCTATTTCATAGTCTGAGAGAAGCTTTTGATCAGCAAGAAAGGATCGGTCATGATGCATATGATATACGGGCTGAGAAACACGCATACCATTATATCAGAAAAAATATTTCTAAAATAATCGACAACAAAAAATACCTTAACCTAAAGGGATATATGGTTCCAAGCATGTATAGGCTGAAACCAGAAACTAACGCTGATGACCGAAATGTAATTAGCCACTACAAAGGCTACACGGGATTTATCTACAGTCGCGAGGGATATTCAGCACCAATTTATTTATCTTGGAATCAAAATAGAATGCTACTCTGTTACGCTACTGTTTATAATTCGGATACTGCATTTAACAGAATAGATTATTTTGAATGTTTCAGTAAACTTTACGACGATGATAGAAAAGCTTTCACACTACTAAATGAAGTGAAAGACAAACAAATATTAAAAGAATTTAAATTTTTTAGTTTTAATATATCGTAATATGCGTCATACTAAAAAGAAGTTGCCTTATGCCCCATTGAAGAACAAGGGAAACGAGCCGATAAAGCCAGATTATGATATTATAGTATCGGTTCAAAAAGACGACTTTGAAGCCGTAAGTTATATAGTCCAAAATAGTCCTGAAGATATTTTGAATGTTCTGGATGCTGCTGGAAGTAACTCTTTGCACTGGTCTGTACATTTGAACAACCATGAAATTTTTGACTTATTAATTCAAGAAGTCGAAGATAAGAGAGCCGCGCTTACTAATAAGGACAATATGGGCAGGACATGTTTTGAAGAAGCTATTAGGAATGGTCACGAAAGAATGATAAACAAGATTTCTGAACTAATTGCCCCGGGCCATAATAAACACTGGGATGACCCGCAAACATATGAAGCATCCGAAGTAATCGAAATACCTTTTCCTACGCCTGAAAATTAAGCCTCATTGGAGTTATTATTGAGCACTCATAAACCCCACCCGCTCAAACCCCCGCCTCAGCGTCAGTGGTGACACCCGGCACAGCCTTGCAACATCCTCCATATCCCACCCCTTCACCGTGACCATGCGGTGGGCGCAGCGCAGGCGGCATTCGGAGAGTTTGAAGGGGCGGCCTATATGCTTGCCGGATTGACGGGCGCTCTCTAACCCCAGCATCGTTCTCTCGACAATAATATTGCGCTCAAACTCCGCAATCGCACCCAGAATATGACAGACCAGCTTGCCGCTATGGGTGGTTGTATCAATGCCGTCGGTCATGGAGATAAACCCGACATTCCGCGCTGCCAGATCATCAATCACGCGGCATAAATAGGTCAATGACCGCGCCAGACGATCCAGCTTCCACACCACCAGCGCATCGCCGGATTGTGCGTGTGCCAGTGCATCACTTAACCCGGCGCGATCCTCACGCGCGCCACACACGGCATCATCGGTGAAAATCACCTCACACCCGGCACCTTTCAGCGCAAGCACCTGATGGTCACAGACCTGTTTTGGCGAGGACACCCGCGCATATCCTATCTTTCTCATCGCAGCATAAACTCCCAGCTTGATTTTTCATAAGGGAACCCTTTTGTACGCACATAGATGTCCTCCGTTTGCCAAATCCCGAAAATCTGTACGCCGCAGATTTGCAGGCTTTTATAATTGAGCTTAACCATTTTTGAATCATTTCCCTCTACGTTCATAACCCTTCCCTTATGTTCAGGAAAATCGGCTGGCTGGCTAGTGTGCTGGCGATGGTTTTTTTGGTCTATCCACAGGAAATGCGGGCGGCAGAGGATATATTCACCAGCCGGGAATTTCTGACGTGGCCGGAAGAGAAGCAAGACGGCTATTTCCAGATTTCTGTTACCATGGCGACAGTGATTGCAACGCAGGCACAATCAAATGCGGCTTCATGCCTCAATGAATGGTATTTCAAAGACGTGGATAAACAGAATCAGCATATGCGCGAGGTATTACGCGATCATCCTGATTTTCATCCATCTGGAACGATATTCGCCATTATACAGAAAGCATGTGGTGATATTATTCCGTAGCTATGATGGTAGCTTTGGCACAGCAATGTGGAGAGGATTATCAGCAGGAATGTTATGCACAACATTGTCATCTGACAGGGTTGGTTTGACCATATCCGGAGCTTTGGTCTGGATGTCACGCTGAATATCTTCCAACTCCTCATGCAGTGACGGGTTGGTTTCATCGCTCAGGCGCTCTCGAGCATGGCCGAGCACATCAACCTGATATTCACGTAGCTCGAAGATGGTGCGTTCTATGGCCTCGATGTCCTGCTTTTGTCGGACATAGTTGTCATAATCCTGGGTATTGCTGTGCCAGACAATGCCATCTATTGCCACCTGATTGGTCACTTGCGTGCCATCAGCGGTGACAACCCGGCCATCGGTATCACGGAACACCATCGTGCCACCCGGCAAGCGGGCAGCGTTTTCCAACAAAGCATCCATAGCAGTGTGTGCATCATCAAGGTCATCCTGCGCCTGTGCCAATGCTTGCTCGGTGATCGCTTCGGCATGGATGAGTAAATCCTTGGTCTCATGATAGAGTTTGGCATATTCCGCGTCATGCTCAAGCAACCACATCAGTGAGCGCATCGCCCGCGTGCGTTCTTCATCGGCTTTTTGCTGTGGGGAGGCGGTGGCATTGGACACCAGAAACCGTTTCAACCGCCCTGTCTCACGCCCGGCCATTTCATTGTTCAGATCATCCACGTCTTGCTGTTGCCGCGCAAAACGTTGTGCCTGTGCTATCTGTTCAAAAGTTCCGTCCATCATGCCACCTGTGCCATATCGTCCAACGGCTTGGTGGGCCGGACGGTTGAGAATTTGCTGACATACGTCCGCTGCCACGATATGAGCCTTAAGACACATACCGCGTCCATCCGGCCCATAAAGCCGAATGTATGTCTGTCAGAATTCTCAGCCCTGACCGGGTGAATTTGCACCCGGAGTTTTACTGCCCCTATTATATCGTATTTACAGCCCGTGAGTCAAAGTTCATGGAGTCTTTGACTGCGGGGTTATTCCAGCGCGATGGTGGGATCAGCCTTTGGTGACGGTTCCGCCGCCCCGGCACCACAGCACTCTTCCACCCTGACCACTCCAACTCGTCCCGATTCCGGTTGCCTGTCAGACGGTGTCCTACGGACTGGTTTTCTTCTTGCTCTAACTTACGCAAGGTATGCGCGGGTGACACCGCGCCAACTCGGGAGGGGGAACAAACTTCCCCCGTCCACCCCCTCTGGTATAGCTGCCTGATTGTACTGGAATTTTTCTTACTAAACCATTAGTGTAAATGTGCTAAACATGTTGGAACTAAAAGAAACGTCATGACATTTGCATCTTGGAGGAAATGCGATTTCCAAATACACACCCCCCGTGATCCGAATTGGATTGGCGCACGTCCTGTAGGCGAAAACGAAATTATCCTTGGTACTAACAGTCAAGCAACTATTCAAGATGTTGAAACTGAACGTAGAAAATGGGCAGAAGGTTTTGTTGATAGCTGCATTGCAAAAGGTCTGGATGCCATAGCTATTACCGATCATCATGAGATGGTTATGATTCCTTATGTACAGGACACAATTTCTGCAAAAAAATCTGTGGATTCAAGTTTTGACCTGTGGCTTTTTCCTGGCATGGAATTAACAGCGCATGGAGGAGTTCAGTGCTTGATATTATTTGATGCTGATCTGTCATTAGAGTGGAGACAGCAAGCACAAGTACACTTAGGAATTGTCAGCGTGGAAATAAATGAAAAAAGTGCCAAAGCTGGTGCATTGGTACAGCTAACTCATAACTATGCAGATATTTCATGCAAGCTTGATGAAATTGAACAATTACGTGGTAAATACATTATTCTACCTAATGTTTCCCAAGGAAACAGCCATACTGTATTAAAAGATGGGGCACACGCAGACTTTTTGAGAATGCCTTATATCGGCGGTTACTTGGATAAAGGTCAAACAATTGATACACTAGGAACAAAGAACAGGCGACGTATTTCTGGAAATGATAAGAAGTGGTCTAATAAATTCGTTTATCCGCTTCCGACTACCGATAGCAGAAATTCTAACTTCAATACCCTAGGCACAAATAATACATGGATTAAGCTAGCAGAACCAACAGCAGAAGCAATCAGACAAGCGTTTTTAAGCCATCAGTCGCGTATATCAATTACACATCCAGAAACCCCTTCACTTTCAATTTCTTCTATATCGCTTGATGGGTCAACGATATTGAAACCTTTTACCCTAGACATTAGTCCTGAACTGAATTCGATAATAGGGGGCCGGGGGAGTGGAAAAAGCTCATTCCTTGAATATCTGGCGTTTGGGCTAGGACGCAGTTCATATGATTTACAAAGAGAGCATTTCTCTGGCACAGGGAGGATGAGCGATCTCATCAATGATACGTTTGTTTCAAAGATGGGGAACGTAATATTGAAAGTAAGCCAAGATGGCGCAATATTTGAGGTAATCAGGAGCACAGAAAATGCTTATCAGCCACACATAATATATCCAAATGGTGAAACTCAGACCATTACAGTAAAAGAGTTGCGTTCTCTCTTTCCTGCCGTTGTTTACAGTCAAGGTGAACTTGCGGAATTGGGAAAAAAGACGGGTAAAAACACAAAACTTTCCGAGTTATTACAGTTTGTAGACCACAATTACAAACAGGCTGATGACCAACTTTTATCTGATATTGAGGCTGCAAAAAATGGTGTCAAAAAAAGCATTCATACTCTAATCGAAAGCTGGATTCTACAAGCAAAATTAAGAAAAAAATTGACTGCTAAACAGTCAATAAAGCAGCGTATTATAGCACTTGAAAAGACACTGCCTGAATTAGATGAGGAAGATAAGAGCAAAGTAGCTATTTTTGAAAAATCATCTGAGCTTGATGTTAAGCGTGTTAGGGCATCAGACCATACTGCACAGATTATGGACAGTTTGAATTCCTTGTCATCAGAATTGCTTCATCAGCGCGAATTTTCTGATGCTACAGGAACTGCAATTGAACCTTTTGAAGAGAAATATAATTCTCTCTACAGAACTTTTGCCGAAGGAATTAACCAGCTAATAATAGATGTGAAATCTGAGTATAGTTTGTTAAAGCAAACTGAAGAACAGTGGGTGGAAGAACTATCCAGGACAAAAGAAACAAGGGATTCTATACTTGAGAAGTTCAGTGAGCATAAAACTGTTACTACTCAGATTTCAAAACTCAGAGATGAGTTGGCCGAAGTAGATCAAGAAATTGGTAATTTAGAAACCAAGCAGCTTTCTTATAACGATCCATCCCGCCTTCTCAGAGAGACTATTGCGAAACTACATGAAACCAATAAGACTCGTATCCTCAAAACTCAGGAATGGGCACAAGAAATAGAGGCCCTTTCGGGAGGTAAAATAAAGGCTATTGTCGAAGAGAATGGTAACATATCCGAGATACGTGAAGCACTAGATTATGTGGCTGCAAAAACAGGATCGCAGGAAAGCACAAGATTGAAAGCGCTTGACGAAACTATATCAGGAGGAGAGCCTATAGAGAATTTACTTGATACGCTCAGAACAGAATGCATGTCGGTTATGTACTGGCAGCTTGTAGGTTCAACTATGGGAGAAGAAAAACCTGCAACTACAAAACTCTTTGATCTTATTGGTAATGCTGACCGTGTTAAGTCATCTCTCATGGATGTGATGGATACTTCACGTATTGAAATGATATCGACAGCTTTATCAAAGCCAGAAATTACTCTAAGTTACTGTGATAGGAATCGTGAAATATCTTTCGAAAAAGCGTCTGAGGGTCAAAGGGCAGCAGCGTTGTTATTCATGTTATTAGAGCAATCTGGTGGCCCTCTTGTTATAGATCAGCCAGAAGGGGATTTGGATAACAAGATTATTTCTGATTTAACAGATGCGCTTCACGATGCAAAAAAGAAACGGCAAATTGTATTTGTAAGCCATAATGCAAATATTGTAGTAAATGGATCATCTGAATTTGTTGGATATCTTGATGTCGAGCAAGACGGTTCAAGGCAATTTGGATGTTCTGGCGCAATAGACTCTCAAAAAATAAGGGAAGTGATTACATCAACAATGGAAGGCGGTGAGAAAGCGTTTAAAGATCGTCAAAGCAAGTATGGATTTTAACTCACGTTGAGGCAATATCACACCATTCCCACTTTTTAAGTGGCTTTCTTCAAGAAAGCAGGGGAAGTCTACGCTGATTTTTATTTTACGTTTATATCACCTCTATGTTACGGCTTTTTAATTAGCTGAAGATAAAATCTGTTGCTGTAAAGCTGTAGCTCGATCCTTCAAAGCCGATAGCAAAGTCACCATTGGTAATTTGTGTCCAGCTACCATAGTCATTGACGGTTAGGTCACCAAAACCACTAAAACCAAGTGCTGAAAGGTCATAGACGTCTATACCATTGGTGAAGTTAGTTACATATTCTGCCGTATTGTTGCTCAGTGCTGATTCACTAATGTTGTTGATAACAATCGTATCGGCACCTGCGCCCAGCAAGATATAATCATATCCTTGACCACCAGTAATCGTATTATTACCGCCATCGCTTACAAAAATATTATCGTTGCCGCTGCCGCCAAGAATGAAATCATGGCCTGTACCACCGACAATATCATCATTACCTTCGCCGCCGGTGAGTGAATCGTTACCATCTTCACCAAAGATCGTGTCATTGCCATCTCCGCCATCTGCAAAGTCATTGTCTGCACCACTGACTAATTCATCTGCGTCATTTCCACCGAGAAGCGTATCATTGCCTGCGTCACCAAAAAGTGTGTCCTCACCTGTCAATCCTTCAATCAGGTTTGGAGCAGAAGTGCCATAGAGTACGTCATCACTGGATGTACCAGTGAATCTCGAAAAACTATCAACAAAGATAAAGTCACTGGCTGTTAGTGTAATATCGCCATTTTCAATAATAAGCTCAAACGTCCCAGTATCGCTGATCGTGGTTTTGCTGCTGGTCTGAGTGTAGCCAAGCACAGTACCGAAGGCTGCACCAGATTGAATCCCGGTGAAGCCAAGGTCAGACAATTGAATCAGGTCAATTCCGTCTTCAAAGTCCTTGATACGGTCGGGATTAGTGTTCAGGCTATCGGTCAATTGATCGAACAGGAAGATGTCCGCACCAACACCGCCCCACATGTCATCTTTACCAGTAGACCCGTTGAGCGTATCATTGCCGCCATCACCGAACAGATCATCGCCGCCGTCATCGCCGTCAAGATAGTCATCTTCGGAGCCGCCATTGATGATGTCGGTGCCAGTACCACCAAGCAGGCTATCTTCTCCGATTCCACCGTTGAGTGTGTCATTTCCGGCACTGCCGAACAGTGTGTCATCTCCTGTTCCGCCAGTCAGACTGTCATTATTGGTATTACCGTCTATCTCATCATCTCCGTCATCACCATCCAGTGTATCGGCTCCCTTACCTCCTTCAATCGTGTCATTTCCACTGTTGCCGGAAACGGTGTCATCTCCATCGCCGCCTTTAAGGCTGTCCTTTCCGTCGCCACCACTCAGACTATCATTACCAGAGTCACCCGTTAGGGTATCTTCGCCACTACCGCCATTGAGCGTGTCGGAACCGGAAGATCCTATCAGGCTATCATTTCCGGCATCACCATTGAGAATGTCATCATCGCTGTTACCGCTGATCGTATCATTGCCGCCTTCACCATAAACGGTATCGTTACCTGAGCCTGCCGTCACGTTATCATTTCCATCTCCAGCATTAATGCTGTCATGGCCGCCTGTCGTGCTGATCGTATCATCACCGGATGTACCTGTAATGGTATCGGCACTACCTGTACCGTTGATTATCTGACCACTGGACGCATCAAACAGAAAATCAGCGTTGGTCAAACTGACTGTATAATCACCATTCAGGTAAAACTCAAAATCACTCTGGTCTGAACGCACATAGGTTCGGTTACTGCTGCTACTATACGATAGGCGCAGTTCTCCGGCAGAAGTTGTACCAGAGACCAGTGCATCAAAGTCCAAACCACTAAGGTCGATCTTATCATCACCAACAACAAAATCGGTGATCGAGTCCTGACCGCCGCTTGCTGTACTATGTGTCAAATCAGAGAACTTAAACACATCCGATCCAGTTCCACCAGTTAGTGTATCACGATCTGCGCCGCCATCCAGTGTATCGGCATCGGAACCCCCATCAAGCAGATCATTGCCATCGTCACCAAGTAAAAGGTCATCACCGTTGCCCCCATCAAGCGTATCATTGATAATGTAGCCTGTAAGCGTATCGTTTCCTGCTAGGCCGTCTGCAACATTGACTCCGTTAGTACCAATGCGAATGTTATCGTCACCCGATGTGCCTTCCACTGCTTTAGCGAAGACATCACTATCGACATTGAAGATGGTGCCGTCGGCGAAATGGACTTCATCCATCGCATCATCGTTATACCATGTGATAGACCCACCATCACTCACAAATACCTGAATACCCCATGGCTCACTTCCAGATGCAGTAGTGCCTGTTTCAAACACTCTAACGTTTCTAAAATAGACATCTGATGGGTCAATATCGATCAACACTAACGTGTTGGTATCTGCAGATACATCAAACTCACGTATACGATCTTCGCCATCACCAAATGAATAATAATATGTGTCAGAACCTAAATCACCAAACAGGCGATCAAATCCCTGACCACCAGTAATCGTGTCGTCACCTTCACCACCATCTATATAATCGAAGCTATCATTGCCTTTTAAGATATCGTCACTGTCATGACCTTCAAGATAGTGACCACTCAGGTTTATCAACTCTATATTATATCCTGCCGTATCATTGGCAGCGTTCTTTATCGCACCTTTACTTAATCCGAAATCACCTGCATATTCTATCAAGGTACGCGCAATTTCAGACCAGTAAACATCCTTATCGGCACTATTCTGAGGTTCAAGTTGTGTCGCATTATTCAAAATCGTTTCATAACCAATCGAGAAATGCAGGCTGTCCGTTGGATAATGATAATCTGGATCACCGAATACCTCGCCGAGCGCACCTTGAGCAATGAAACGTGTACTCAATGCTCCAGCCAGCACCCCATACTCTGCAGAAATACGATAGTCAGATAATATATTTAAAATATCAGTATCTTCATAATATGATACGCCATCACCACGGAATGCTTCTAATACCGCCACTTGCCGTGCATCTGTGTGTTCACGCAGTCCTGTTCTGTCGATACCGCTCACACCTGCCCACTCAGATATGACCTCATCCAGTTTTTCTATATACTGATCTAATTGTGTCAGGGACAAGCTGTCTAAATCTTGCATGGAGGTCATTAATGCAGAGGATTCTGACAATGCATATTCCATAGATTTTACATCACCGTATCCTCGTGATGCAGGAAGCAGCAACGCTGCGGCATCGATTTCGGATGGTTCGCCCCTATACCATGCATCTGGTTGATTGGTCTGTAAAAATATATCTTTGCTTAAATATGTTTGCCCATTGCGAACAAAAGTGCTGCTTGCAGAGCCAAGTAATTCCAGTGAAAGTTCGGTGATGTTCAGGGCATCCATTGTATATAGTTCGGATGCGGCACTTTCACCATTTTGGTCAGCATCAATCCAGACACGCAAATTATTCCACTCAGCATCTGCCGCGTCGATGACACTTTCAGAGCTTCCGCTATCATTGGTATTTAGCAGCGCCAACTTCTCATAGGCCAGTAATTCATCGCTGTTACCAAATAATTCATTTTGATTGTTAATCACTCCATCACCGTTGTAATCCATAGCCAACCAACCTTCATCAGGTTGTAGCCATGCAACATCTTCGACAAATCCATCATTATCGATGTCAAAATAAACATCATTATCCCACCATGGGACGGTTTCAATGAAACCTGAGCCGTTCAAGTCAAGCGCAATGGGTGATAAAATGACGAGCCCATCCAACGCGCTGGAAATTTCCTCATTTGGTTCACCTTCATCATCGTCACTTTCATTCTCCAATTCAATCCCGTAATCACCGTCAGCCCAGCCTTTCAGGGTAACGGTATCATTACCATCTTCAATTGTCAGATCGTTGCCAGAACGGATCAGTGTTTTACCGTTCAGCGTATATTCGCCATTGCCAGCCTCCGTTGCTGTGCCCGTAAAAGCGCTGCTGCCAAAGTAAATACGATCCGTGTCACCCTTATCAACGATTGTATCACTACCACCCAGATAAAAAGAATCCGTGCCCTTACCGCCCTCCAGATAGTCATCGCCAGCTCCCCCGTCGAGAGTGTCGTTTCCTTCGCCGCCATTAAGAAAATCATTGCCAGCACCACCATCAATACTATCGTCGCCATCCCACGTTCCAATGGAGTCATTACCATCAAGTCCGTTAACAGTATCATCTGCATTACCTGTGCTTAGAAAATTTGCACCGTTTGTGAGGTCTACATTTATACTGAACGCTTCATCATTGAACATGACATTTGTGCTGATACCGGGAAAACCTCCTGTTACATCGGCAGGGGTTGCTTGTGCGATGTGCGCACTTATAGAAATGCCAACCATATCTAGCAATGTATTTATATAGGAATTACTATTCTGATCAGTATCATAATCAATATCTTGTAAGGCGAATTGATCACGTAATTTTACCAGTACATTCCATGCATCATCATTCGTTACTTCTCCGAAATTAATTGCTGTAGAAGCATACTTTCCAGAAACTTGATAGTTGGGTGTGGTGCTAGAATGAGATCGACTTGCTGGCAAGACGCCCCAGGAACCTAAAATAACTGAATCGGGTGCCTGAACCTCAATTTCATTATCATCTCTTACTAGTTGTAAATGTCCCCATGTCGTTGATGGAATTAAATTTGTTGCTAAATAGATAGTGCTCATGGTGTTCTCCTATTTCACAGTTCGTGAGGCATGCGTTGAATGGATTGAGTTATCTTCATTGTAATAGACAGAAAGCGACTCACCCCAGACCTTTATTAGTGGTATCGGTGAGTTGATAAGCCACTTGGCAAAAATATTGGGATAATATAGTGGTCCATGTAATCTTGTGGCCCAATTTGCAGATAGTATGTGTCTGCTTTCGTCTACTTGGCTGTGTTGCTTGGTGGGCTTGTAAGGTATTCCTTGGAAATAAAACCAGTTTTCCATTTCTTCTGGTTCTTCATAACTATCGGCAATTCTAAATAGGCACACCTCAGCGTCTTCTTTTACATCAATCTTATCCCAATCTATGCGTGTTAGGTTAGGCTGATTTTTATATTGTTCTTCGCTGTAGAGGCACGAACGCACTGAGGGAAATTGTTTAATAGCATGATGGTAATCACGATATAGCTGATGATCGTGCGGTAATTCCAAAACAGCCTTTCCACCGCGCTTAAATGGAGATAGCGCCTCATAAGATAGCTTTCTAACAACCCCTGCTGAATCCTTGTATGAAAGTATATTTTTGTTCTGTTGATGCAATTTCATATAGCCAAAATCTGAGAAGTGATATTCCAGCATATCATCAAAAATATAGCGCAGACTTATTCCAGCGATGAGAATCAGCAGTATACGGTCTAATCTAAAACGGCGCTTTTTCATGCAGCACCCCTACCTAAGCCATCCAATAGAAGCATCATCTACCCCGGTTTGACCATCTCCTATATCCGCCATATAGTCAGCCGCCTCATATGACAGGAATTGCGAGAATGGCAAAAATAATATGCCAATTTTTCATAAACCAAGATTTATAACCCGTTCAGTCGTGCGTCAACCACTATTTCAACCTTCGGTTAAGCTATTTTGACAGTGCGGGACTATCTTACTGAGAGGTAAGGTGAAGCTGTATCGCCCGCGTGGGCGATAATTCTCAAAAACGCATCGTGTCCGATGCTTTGAAACCCCAAGTCAAGCTTACATCACATCCGAGGACGCATGGGCTGTGCTGCAACCGCTTTTTCCCCGTAAGCGTTGGGTAACAGGCACGCTGTAACCTCCGCTAACGGACGCCCCAGAAAAGCCGTTGCACCATCCACGGACTGTGATCGACCGTCTTTTTAAGACGCTCGGCGCTAGCCAAGGGTTCAAGCAGCGGGAGAGTATTTGTTCTTCCCGTTGGTCATGAACCAAAAGGAGAAACAGCCATGACACAATTCTATGCACAACCTTATGATGTATCCGCGACAGGGTTTTATTTTGGGACGATGGAAGAGTATGACGCCAGCTATGCCACCTGCAAAAACGGCTTCGGCGGGCAGGTCGAGGAATTTGAAATTCAGTTTATCGTCGGCGAAGACATCGACGCAGAATTATTTAAGGCACTTGGCATTCATCAGGGGAATATCCATCATTTCATTGAGGCCGTGGAAGACTGGGAAGAACACGAGAAGCAAAGCCTGATTATCGCCGTGGGAGAATGCGGTTATGATTTCAATATTGCCGATAATGATCTCAGCGTCATTGATAACGTAGATATTTACTACATTGACAACATGCGCGAACTGGCGGAGCAGTTTGTCGATGAGGGATTCTTTGGCGATATTCCTGAGAATATCCAATGCTATCTGGACTATGGCGCCATAGCGCGGGATTTAGGCATGGACTACACGGAAACCTGCATTGCGGGTGCCACTATCGTTTACCGTTGTCACTAAGGGGGGGCAGACATTCGCGCCGCCTATCCCAAACACAGGATAGGCGGTTATAATTTGCAGTATTGCAGTAATTCTGTTATACTGCACCTATGATACAGGATACCACATTTTTAACGGAGCGCGGCACAGTAACACTGCCAGCCTCCATTCGTAAATCACTTGGCCTGTCCGGCAAGCAGCAGATGATTGTGGAAGCCACCGATTCCGGTGAGATCGTGTTGCGCCCGGCGGCGGTGGTGCCGATTGAAATCTATTCGGAGGAACGCATCACCGAATTTGCCAGCGATGATGCGGACGTGGGCGCATTGCTGGACAAGCATGGTGTCACATAACCCATGTCCGTATTCTTAGATGCCAACATCATCTTTTCCGGGAGTAATACAGACAGCAATCTACACCGATTGCTGGAATTTCTACATGACAAGGAAACACTCGTCACCAGCCAGTATGCACTGACAGAAGCGCAGCGTAACATTGCCGCCAAACGACCACAATGGATGGATGTGTATCACAGCCTAATTGAGAATGTGCAGATTGTCCCCGAAGCACCGCTCTCAATAGATGCCGGGTTACCTGATAAAGACAAACCTATTCTGGGAGCCGCTATCGCTGCCGGGTGCGAGTATCTTGTCACAGGCGATAAGCGGGATTTCGGTCATTTATACGGGCAAACGCTCGAAGGTGTGACAATTATCAGCATCCTTGACTTCGCCAAAGCGATGATGAAGAAGCACGCATAAATACAGAAGCGAACGTCCCTCGCCTTAATTACTGCTACGGGACATATAGTCTGGCTAGCTTAACTGAACCTCTGATTTAGCAAGGATAACGTCCCCATACTCAGTATAGTTTATTAGATTCTCAATTTCGTTTAGCTGTTCTGAACTGACCTTTGAACCAACAACAATCTCAGTAATTGGCAAATAGTGAAAGGGCTTTGGTGCTCTATGTGTGTGAACAGTAAATTCAATATATGGTATATCTTCAACACTTGTTGTCCGTCGGTGCTGAAGAGGGTATTGCGTTGATTCCGTAAGTAATACCCTGAACTCTCGTTCATCTTCCCACTGTCTTTGTTTGAAGAATGGCAATAGAAGCAGAATATTGCTGTATATCTCCCAGCTATGCCACTCGCTATTTGCACAATGGTGCATCCGTTCATCCCATAGCCTCCCAAAGTATCTATTGGTGGCTTCTATCATTCCTTCAAGTATTAGTTGGCGGATAGTGTCGGTATTATAAATTACGCGCTGATAAGTAAATCCTCCTCCTTTAGCTGCATTTTTAAGGTGTCTATGTGAGAAGCCAAGCGCATATCCATGACCTGAGTCTCCATAGGAAAGCCATGCACTGGACTGATCACGAGCAGCACAAAATGAGGCACTGTAGAGATCATATTTATCTGCTGGATTAAACTCGCTCTCTACAAATGGCATTTGCATTCTAAGCCAAGTTTCGTATAAATCTTTTTTTTCTTCGTCCTCTCGAAATGGAAATAGCTGGAGAAAATTACCAAGAATATCCCTGAAGATTTCCACACCATGATGCATTTCTCTTCTATCATTTAGATACTCAAATTTAGATGCCCACAGCTTCTTGCTTTGTAGAATGCCAACTAAGGCATCATGATTTGTATAATGATACACATTATCCGGTTCATCACCTAGTGAAGCGATAGATTGTTCCAACCGTGCTTTTACGGTGTCATCCTCATGTTCGACAAGTCGTACAAATCTTCGCAATTCATCTGGCGTATAGTTTCTCAAAGAACCATCTTTTCCAACCATTGGTTCAACAGAAAAGACCATTTATTATTCCTTTTGTGTTGCCTATTACAACGTACCTGACGACATATTGGGCAACTATACTATTATTTGTTGTTAATCCTCTTTATCCGGTAATTTCCACATGTGGTCAAGTTATGTAAGCACCTATGCTATTGGCTAGTAGTTACATATCACCGCTCCAGCCGCGCTCCAGCCTTGGATGCCTGTTATGCTGGTGTTGATATTCGTCTGTGTTATGTTGGGCGAGCGGGATCTGCTGCACGAATTCATCACGTAATGTGATGAAGTCTTGTTGGCTGATGGAGCGTGAATGCTGGTGCTGTGGTTCGGGCTGTGGCACCTTCGATGATATGTCATGTTGTTGTTCGGATTGTAATGGTGATTCTGCGTGTTTGCGCAGACGTTGCCAGAGCTGTTTGATGGTGTTGGTGACTCCGGTTTTCTGTTGTCGTCGTTCAACCGTATGCTCCCATTTTTGCTGTGGATCGGTGAAGTCGAGGGTGGAGAGTTTTGTGCCTTGTTTGCCGAGGGCGGCGTGGAGGCGCAGATTGGTTTTGAAGGCGTTGCGGTTGGTGTAGAGTTTTACCTGTTGCTTATGGCGTGAGAGTGCAACATAGGTGGTGTAGCGATCAAAGTGCGGTGTGGCGAGGACGTAGGTCTCATCGACGGTGACACCCTGTGATTTGTGTACGGTGGCAGCATAGCCGAGTTGGAAACGGCTGTAGTCGTTAGGATGGAACGCGATAATATTGCCATTATCCAATCTCACATGGAATCGCCCGTCACTCAGGTTTTTGAGGGTGCCGAACGTGCCATTCATCACGCCCATCTCTTTGTTATTCTCACGGAACAGGATACGATCTCCAATAGCAAAACCCTGTGTTTCGGTGCGCTCTTCATCGCCGTCCTGCATGGTAATACGCACCTTCTTATCTATCGGTGACACCGCGCCACGCTTCACTATGGCCGCTTTTATCATCACATTCAAATCGGCAACGTCTTTCCTTGTATAGGCCAGTACCAGACGGCGGCTATCAGGCGCTTGCTCATGTGCCGCTATCACGCCCTGCACCAATCGCACCTTGGCATCATTACGGCTTTTAGCCTGTACGATGCAGCCATGCTTATTATAGGATTGTAAGGCGTCTTCTACATTCCCCTCAGAAAGCTGCATGGTGGCTTCACGCTGCCAGCCTGCGCTCTGCCGCCGCACTTCGGTGAGAGAGACAGAGTCATTACGTTCCAATAGTGTTCGAAACGCCGCACCTGCTTCCACGCTTTGCAATTGCTGCGGATCGCCGACCAAGACCAGTTTCGCGCCGAATTTCTGGCAAAGTTCCATGATTCTAGCAAGCTGCCGCACCGAGACCATGCCCGCCTCGTCCACAATCAGCACATCGTTGCGGGTCAGCATCGCACTTTGGATAAAGGCGGATTGCTTCGGTGTCAGCGGTTTGCCCGCATTCTCATCCATCATCTGCTGCGCCAACTGGATGCGGTATTCCAGCGAATGCAGCGTCGACGCAGTCATGCCGATCTCATGCAAGCCGGACGCTGCCACACCGGACGGAGCCGCCCCACGCACACGGTAGCCCTGTGCTTCCAGTGCGTCCTTCGCACCCTGCATAATCGTAGTCTTACCGGCCCCGGCCACACCCACGACCAGTGATAATTGCTTATCACCGGTCATATGCCGCACGGCCTGCTGTTGTTCATGGCTGAGGCTGGCCGTGCCATTCGTTTCCTGTGCTAGCGTATTGTTCAGGTTAAATATAGCGCGTTGAACGGCGTGGTCATCCATGTTGTGTGACTGGCGCTGCGCCATCTGTTGGGCTGTCTGCATCATACAGCGCTCCAGTTCGATCATGGCGTTCGTCGTATACACAGGCTTACCCGCGCGCTCACCGATATGAACCACGTTGTCAGATTCCACGATGTCCTGAATCATGCGCTTACGTTCCTGTCCATCCTTGATGTGTGGTTTCAGCGTGCGTTCCATCATCGCAGGGGTAAACGCGGCGTGATACCGCTCCACCTGTGCCAGCGCTTTGTCCTTATTATAAGCAGGCTGCGCTTCCCGCTGCAATTGCAACTGCGCCAGCACCTCTTCAACACTCGGCAGTTCGTTCGGATCACCCAGCCGCTCGCGCACTTGTCTGGTATTGATTCCCTTCGGCAACTGCTTCGGCAGGGAATAGATTTCACCGTGTTCATCCATCACCACGAAACCGCGCTGATCACCACGGGCGAGAACATACCCTTTCTCCGCCAGCGCATGTTCAAAAGCAATTCTGGTATCAGACGCTTCCCATGCCGCCTGAATCTCCGCCTTGATCTGCGCCGCATTCTTACCGACTCGCTGCGCTTGTTGATGCTCTGCATAGGTATAATTGGTTGGATCACGTTCGCCGCGTTTCTCAATGCCGTCCGGCATCTCCCAGCTATGCTGCACATAGAGTTCGCGCGATAGATCGGTCAGCTTTTCCCAGTCGTGCGACATCTGACGCGCCGTCATCGTCTGCACATCAATGCGCGACCACACCACATGACAATGACGACGACCATCTTTGACATGGAATACCACCGCCCGTGGCTGACCTTGCAGGCCAAGGCGCCGTTCCGCTTGCTCTATGGCGGCCTCAAACGCGGCAACCGACGCTTTCGCATCTTTCGGTGGATTGAGAGAGAGGGAATACAGGAATTGCTTGCACTTTGTGCCACGGCTGATGGCATAGGCTTCATTCAGCGCACCCATAAGATCACACGACAAGAACCCACGTAATTCATGCAGCTCCACCACCTCATTCTCTGCTTTCATGAGGTGCAGCGCCAAATCCTTAGCTCCGCCGCGTTGATTGCCGTTGAGGATCATCGGCAATCCGTGCCTTGCGGCTTTATGCCCAATGCCAGAATCAATGCCTGTTTAATGGTCTGAATATCCTCGCAAGCACAGTCGATCTTTTCCTCAAGCTCCGGCGTGACGTCGATATTTCCCTGCGTAGCCGCTAGCGACAGCGCCAGAATCGACGTAGCCAGTTCCGATTGCCCGAACATGCCGAGCAATTGCGCAAGCTCTTTGCCATCCAAAGACGGCTGGCGCGGCTTCTCCTCATGCGTCATCCGCACCGACAGCCGAACAGATGGATCGCGTTCCTGTTTATTCTCGCACGCATCCGCAGCCACATCCCCAAAATCATCCCGCAACGAAGAACAACCACCAGAAGACCCACAACTCATAGCTCCGGCCCTCCCAACTCATCAGAAAAAACATCCAACATTTCTTCCCGCAAGGGCTTGAGTTGCGCCTCCCAATCTGATAACTCTTCAAACAAAGTCGGTTCTAGAGTAATCGCTTTAGGCGCACCAGCCTTCGCAGCTTATCGAGCGAAGCGAGATTAGCGAGAACGCTGTCGCGCCGTAGTTCCAAGAGAACGAAGGCGGACTTTCCGCTGCTACGGCTCGGCAAGCCTGCTCAAAAGTTTAAACTTTCCCTCTCTGAGGACACCATCACCGAGTTATTCATACTGCCGCACTCACAACATTATCCGGTATAGCGCTCAACGGAGTGAACGGCACTTTTGGAACGTAGATTAGCGAGAATGGCGTTCATATGGGTATCACCCTTCACCTCGACATCGACCAGAATTTCAAAATAATCCACCGTGCGGTGGGTGATTTTCAGGTTATTGATGTTGCCTTTTTCCTGGGAGATCACATTGGCCATGGTGGCGATGGAACCGGGCTCATGGGTAACGGTCACCTTGATACGTGCGATATAGCTTTGTTCAGCGTCTCCGGCATCCCATGACACGTCAATCCAGCGTTCTGGTGAATCACTGTAATTTTCCAGCGAGTCGCAATCCAGCGTATGGATAGTAATGCCCTTTCCAGTGGTGACAATGCCAACAATTTTATCTCCAGGAATCGGGTGGCAACAACCGGCAAAGTGGATCGCCATGCCCGGCACCAGCCCCTTGATCGGCAGAGTGTGGCGGGGTTTTTCCTTACCTAGCCGGAATTTTGGCAGCAGGCTGCGGCGCTTGTCTTTCGGTTCGGTGACGCTAATGCCGGTAACCGCCTCAAACACCTTGTTACGCCCCAACTCACCTTCACCGACAGCGGCATAAATGTCCTCCACGCTTTGCTTTTTAAGTTTCTCCAGTGCCGGTGCCAATAATTTATCCGTCAGTTCCTTGCCTTCCTTACGGAAGGTTTTGGTAAGAATCGCCTGTCCCAGCGTGATATATTCCTGTCGCTGCTGCGTGCGGACAAATTTGCGAATTTCCGAACGTGCTTTCCCAGTAACGACAAACCGCTCCCAAGCGGGGGAGGGTGTTTGCGTTTTGGAAGTGATGATCTCGACCTGATCCCCGTTATTCAGGCGGGTTTTAAGCGGGACAATCCGTCCATTGACCTTGGCGCCAACGCAACGAAAACCAACGCCTGAATGGACGGAGAAGGCAAAATCCACCGGCGTGGCACCACGGGGTAGCGCGATGATGTCGCCTTTCGGCGTAAAGCAAAAGACCTGATCGTGGTACATCTCCATGCGCGTATGCTCGAGGAACTCCTCTGGATCGTCAGTCTGTTCCAGAATTTCCAGCAATTCCCGCATCCAGCGGAACTGTTTTCCTTCCTTGGAGGCGTCGTCTTTTTGCTTATAGGCCCAATGTGCCGCCACCCCGTACTCGGCGATTTCGTGCATGTCCTGCGTACGGATTTGAATTTCCACGCGCTGGCGATGCGGCCCGATCACCTCCGTATGAATCGACTGATAACCGTTGGCTTTTGGAGTGGAGATATAGTCCTTGAAGCGTCCCGGAATGGTGTGGAAGGCATTATGCAGGATACCTAGCGCCTGATAGCACTCCGCTACATCCTCCACCATAATACGGAAGGCCACCACATCGCCCAGTTGCTCAAAGGTGATGTTCTTGGTTTCCATCTTCCGCCAGATGGAATAAGGGCGCTTTTGTCGTCCGAACACGCCGGCTTTAGGGAGCCCACCCTTGGCCAGGAGGTTACGGATGTCCTTTTCTGTACGCTCCACTTCTGCCACACCTTCCTGCCGCAGAAAATCTAGCCGGTTCAGAATGGATTCACGGGCATCAGGATAGAGCACTTCAAAGCATAAATCCTGCAATTCCTCCTTGATTTTGCGCATGCCGATGCGCTCGGCCAGTGGCGCATAAATATCAAGGGTTTCGCGAGCTTTTTTCTGACGTTTTTCCTCGGATTTAACGAATTTGATGGTTTGCATGTTATGCAGGCGGTCGGCCAGTTTAACGACCAGTACCCGCAAATCATTGGACATGGCCAGCACCAGTTTTCGGAAATTCTCTGCCTGCTTGGCGCTTTCCGATTTGATCTCCAGCCGGTTCAGCTTGGTGACACCGTCCACCAGTGAACGGATCTCCGGGTCGAAGAGCTGTTCAATCTCATCCAGTGTGGCGTCGGTATCTTCCACCGTATCATGGAGCAGGGCGGTAATCACCGAGGCGCTGTCGAGTCGCAGCTGTGTCAGGTAATAGGCGACCTCCGCCGGATGGGTGAAATATGGTTCGCCTGAGGCACGCTGCTGGCCACTATGCGCCTTTTGGGCAAACTCCCATGCACGCTCCAGACGCCCGGCATCGGCCTGGGTGTCGTAGGTGTGGAGTGAAGTAACAATGTCGGCAGCGGTTCTCATACGGGTAGGGATTAGAGATTAGGGGTTAGGCATTAGGGAAGCAATCAAGATCAAAGTAGCATACACTCTCATCCCTAAATCCTAGTCCCTAATCCCTACCCCATCATACCGCAGTGCACAAGCAACGACAATGGGAAGATGAAAGTATATGGTTAGCAGATAGTCATGTTTGACAGTGTTGAGCAAATCTAAGTGCCTCACACTATTAGAAAATGTTAATATATGTCATGATATTTTAACACTTCTAGGCAATAATGCGGAGAATATCAGTTGAAAATATTTAGTTGTTGCAGGAGGAAAAAAGTATGTTTGGGAAGGAATATTTAGAAAAAGAAGGAATAGAAAAGCTGTCAAAAAAACTCGAAGGTTATGAATGTCTGGATGAAAGTTTTGGTATCAATAATGTGGCACAACGTCTTGCGATGGAAATTGGCTTAGGTCGTCGGACACTAACGAAAGAAGAGTTTAGAGAAGGAGTAAACTTTATTACAGGTATGTTCGTTGATAAAGAGACGTCGAGCTTAAGTGCAGGGAAACGCAATGCCAATGTGCTGGAAAAGCTTTTTGACGAAGTGTATCAAGAAATGAATAAAGAATCGACACGCTCTTTATAGCAATAGTTAAAGCCTCTGAGGCTCTACTCATTCGCTTCCGGGACAGTACTTCACGCTTGCCGACATGATTGGCGGCGCTGACCACCCCCTCGCACTCCATGCATTTAATGTTGCTTATCAACATACTCCTTCAACGCCTGCATCACCTCTTCCATATGACTACCTCGCGACCCCTTAAACAGGACGATGTCACCCGGTTGCACATCCTGACATAACTGGCTTGCAAGGCTAGCATTATCAGGAAAATGTCCGGCCAGCATCGAATCCGGCAGCGCTCGCGCCAGATGCGCCATATGCGCACCAGTCAGATAGACCTGTTGAATAGCACATTCCTGAAGAGAAGTTGCCAATTGCGCATGTAATACATCTGCCGTCTCTCCCAATTCTTTCATGTCCCCCAACACCACGATGGTACGCCGCCCATCAACAATAGCGGCCAACTTGGCAAACGCAGCCTGCATCGACACCGGGCTGGCATTATAGCTTTCATCAATCAGGGTAATGCTTCCTCCACCCCATGAAAGCGGTTCGAGGGTTCCCCTGCCGGGTGGCTCCCGATACTGACGCAATGACGACGCCGCTTTCGCCAGATCAAACCCCATCGCATCAATACAGGCTAATACCGCCGCCGCGTTCCATGCGTAATGCGCTCCCAACGCCCCCAGATGCACTTGCAGCAATGTCTGTCCTGCCAGCAGTTCCCCGGTTGTTCCCTCGGCACTGACTTGCACATTTTGCATCCGGTAATCGGCCTGTTCGCCCTGACCAAACATCAACACACGTAACCCCTTTGCCTGCGCCACCTGCTCCAATATGGGGTAGTGAGGATTATCCACCGGCAGGATGACCGGCGCAGCGGGAGACATGCCATCCATGATTTCCGCCTTGGCGCGAGCAATGCCCGCCACATCATCGAAAAACTCTAAATGCACGGCCTCTACCGTAGTAATGATCGCAGCATCCGGTTTTGCAATCCTGGAAAGCAGGTGAATTTCCCCGACATGGTTCATGCCCATTTCCAGAATCAGTAATTCTGTCTCCGACGGTGTGTTTACTATCGTCAACGGCAAACCGATATGGTTATTAAAGTTGCCCTGCGTCACATGGGTACGGCATTGCGCTGCAAGCACTAGTGAGAGCATATCCTTTGCACCGGTCTTACCGACACTACCGGTCACGCCGACCACACGCATCGCTTCCTCTTCACGCCGCCATGTCGCCAATGCCTGTAATGCCGTTAGTGTATCGTCTACTACAATTTGTGCTGATGGCGGCACGTCAGCACACACCGCCTGCACTAATACGAATGGCGCACCTTTCTTCAATGCTTCAGATACAAAGCGATGGCCATCAAAACGTTCCCCCTTCAATGCTACATACAGATTTCCGGGTTGCAACGTGCGTGTATCAATCGACACCCCGGCCATATGACCGGAATCGGCATCACAATGCCCATCTGTAACTTGTAACACCTGCTGCAATGTATAAGTAGGTATGTTATGCATGTAATATCATCTCTCCAAGAATATCGGCCACTATCTCTGCATCATCACTATGGTATTTGGTTGTACCAATGATTTGATAATTCTCATGCCCCTTTCCGGCAATCAGCAACACATCTCCCGCTTGTAAGCCACGAATTGCTTCATCAATTGCCTCTCGACGATCAGCAATGTTCTTTGCACCAGGGCATCCTACCAGTATCTCTGCACGGATCACATCCGGGTCTTCCGTACGAGGGTTGTCATCAGTGATGATCACAGCATCCGTCAACTCTGCCGCTACCCGCCCCATTTTTGGACGCTTATCCCGATCACGATCGCCACCGCACCCAAACACCGCATGCAATTGATGGCCAGCATAGGGGCGTAAGGTCGATAATGCCTTCTCCAAAGCGCCAGGCGTGTGTGCATAATCAATAAAGATCAACGCGCCCTCCTGCGTCTTTCCGACCAACTCCAGCCGCCCGCGAATCGTTGATAGCCTGCTACAAAACGCCACCAACTCTGCTGGATGGGTGCGTGTCGTCGCCGCTACCGCCAGCATTGCCGCACATATATTATACACCTGAAACGCACCGAAAACGGGGAGATTCATTTCATACTCCTCATCTTCGTACATCAGCACAACATGCTGCCCGGATGGGATAGGTGTCACAGAACGAATTGCCATGTCTCCCTGCGTACCATAGGTAATCACCTGCCTCCGCCTGGCGCGTAACTCACCTGCTAGTGCAGCAATCTCCGGATAGTCCTGACACAGGATCGCCGGGTGGTCGTCGTCGAGCAGTTCTTTGAAGAGCCGCGCCTTCGCCGCAAAATACGCATCCATAGTACCATGGTAATCCAGATGATCCTGCGAGAACGAGGTAAATACAGTCGCTTTCAATGATACACCATCCATACGGTATTGTGACAACCCATGACTAGAGGCCTCACATACGGCATAGTAAATCCCCTGTTCACAGGCACAAGCGAGTGACTGGAAAAACGTCACCGTTTCCGGGCTGGTATTCTCGGATAACGCAGGCATATCACGCAGAACCGTGTCCGAGACCAATCCCATCGTACCGATCGACAGCGCCTTATGCCCAAGCAATTCCCAAAGTTGGCGGATAAACTCCGCTGTGGATGTCTTACCATCCGTGCCGGTCACGGCGACCATGCCCGGAGGTTGCGGGCGATAATACGCTGCTGCCAGGTGACTCAACACCCGCCGTGGTTCCGGAACTGTCAACACAATGCCCTGATAATGATCGGGTATTCTCTCTCTGGCTGATTCACGGCACAGAATCGCAATGGCGCCCGCGCCTATGACTGCATCAATATGGTCTTCCCCGCTATGTACCGCACCGGGAATTGCAGCAAACAACATCCCTGGTGTTACCTGTCTGGAATCCTGCGTCAACCCATCAACATAGACCTCCCCGATACGCTCCGGATAAGCAACCGGACGCAGTTCCTCCGATAATGTAGACAGCAACTCAGTAAGACGCACGCCGGACATAATGATGCTTTCGCGCTTTCGCCCGCTCGGCGGCCGTCACAATCATATGGTCAATGTCATCCTGTATTGCCTCCGGCTGCGGTGGCATCCCCAGCACATGTGTCATATCACGAATCACCTGCGCTGCCGCCGGTGCAGCAACCCACCCTGCCGTTGCATAGTTGAAGGTTTCTTTTGTTCCTTCTGGCTCATCGAACATAACAAACACAAGATACTCAGGGTTCGGCATAGGAAATGCAGTCACGATAGAAGATATCTTTTTACTATGGTGATATCCTCCTGCAACAGCTTTGTCTGCCGTTCCGGTCTTGGCGCCTACGGCATAACCTGGAACTTCGGCCTTGCTGGCGGTTCCATGCTGTACGACGGCACGCATCAATCGGTTGACCTGCCGGGAAACATCGGCCTGCATCATCATCTGAGACGGTTTTTTCTTATCTTTGACCAGCGTCAGTTCCCGAAACTCACCTCCGCCCGTAACAGCAAGCATACCCCGAAGCAGATGCAGTGGCGTGACGGAGATGCCATGCCCATAGGAAATTGTGGCGCGCTCTATCGGCTTCCATGTTTTACGTGTGACCGGTACCGAGCGCTCGTGCAGTTCAATGTCAACCGGTGCAAACATCCCCATACGGGTGAGAAAATCGCGCTGCGCACCTGCACTCAGCGTATCGATCATTTTCACCGTTCCTATATTCGAGGAATAGACGAAAATTTCAGGCACACTCAACCAGCGCTTCTTAGGCTTGAAATCACTGATCCTGCTTCCCCCAAACACAATGGGTTGCGTCGCATCAAACCCGTCATGCACATCAAGCTTACCATGCTCCAATACCATCGCCAACGACAACGCCTTGAAGATGGATCCGAGCTCATATTGCCCGACACTCATGCGATTAAACCGGTCATTTGCCTGGTACTCCAACGGTCTATTCGGATCATAATCCGGCAAACTGACCATTGCCATGGTTTGTGATGTTGGGATATGAAACACGGCCCCTGCGGCAGCAATCGCCTGAAAATGATGCATGGTTTTTTCCAACGAGACATGTAGCGCTTCCTGCAACCGTACATCCATCGATAAGTACAAGGGCTTTAGCGCATCATCCCTCCCCAATGATTCATTAAAATATTTCTCAACACCAGCCAGCCCCTGACCATCCACATCCACATACCCCAGCACATGTGACATCAGACGGCCGTGCGGGTATATCCGGTGATAATCGCTGTGAAAATATAGCCCTGGAATACCGGCCCATAGTAACGCTTCCTGTTCCTGTGGTGTCAAATGCCGCTTAATCCAGACAAATCGTGCGGAAGAATTCAGGCGGCGCAGCAGCGTCGTACGATTTATACCAGGAATGATCTGCATAATTCTGGCAGCCACCGTTTCCGGACTCTCGATCTCATCGGGTCGTGCATAGAGCGACTGCGATGGCACACTGCTTGCCAACAACACACCGTGACGATCCCGAATCGATTGGCGCGGCAACACCATGGCCGGCACGGCAGGCTCCCAGCTTTTATGTTGCTGCGGTGTTCTTTCTCCCATCATTCTGACGCCTGCAACGGTTTCTCCACTCACCGACGTCAATGCCTTCATAGTCTCTGATGCAAGCGCTATAAAAGACCGGTCTGCCAGTGTGACCTCGACCAACCGAATTGAAAGCAGCACATAGCCTAGCACAAAGAACATTGCTAGACCGATCATCCTTAAACGTGCATCCTCAACACGCAACATTCCACTGCTGGCAGCAAGATGCAGTGTCTGACGTTCAACATGCTCTGAATTTTTCATCGTTGCTCGCTAATACTGTCATTGCTTGCCGGCTGCCACAGCTGATTATCGGAAGCGGTTTGAATATGTGAAGTGGTGATTGGTATCAGGCTAGTATATTGTTCTGCCAACGCACGAATACGCTCCGGTCGCGTCGCTTGTGTCCACTCCAACTCCAGCATATGCACCCGTTCACGTTCACGTATCAGCTCCGCCTTCAGACGCTGTGTTTCCTGATGCATGTCCTGTACGCTGTATTTAACGTCATAGACTAGCAAAGCCACCGCTACGCAAACTATCACCCACATACAATAATTACGCATGCCCCACCTCCTGACGAGCCGCTGCACCGGTGCGTCTGGCAGCACGCAGCGTCGCGCTTCTTGAACGAGGATTAGATGAAATTTCCGCCTCACCGGAACGCCGGCCTTTCCTGTAGAGCAATTCAAATGTCGGTTCTGGCAATGTATCCGTTACAGTCGCAGGATGATGACGGGAAGCATCCATGCGTGTTTTAGCCGCGCCTGCCATAAATCGCTTCACTATACGGTCTTCCAACGAGTGGAATGTGACGACTACCAGCCGCCCCCCTTCCGATAGAAGCTGCTCCGCCGCATATAGCGCGTGTGATAATTCCTGCAATTCTTCATTAACGGCGATGCGCAATGCCTGAAAGGTTCGGGTCGCAGGATCTGTGGGCTGACCACGTGGCGGCACAACGCCATGGATCACATCGCGCAGTTCCAGTGTTCTTGTAATCGAGCGCTTCTGACGCACCTGCACAATGGCCGAGGCAATGCGGCGCGACGCCTTTTCCTCTCCAAACTCCCATAACAGCGATGCCAATTCTTTTTGGCTAGATTGCTGAATCAGCTCCGCCGCCGTTATGCCGGTGCCCGACATCCGCATATCCAACGGTGCATCTTTCTGGAACGAAAATCCACGCTCTGCCTGATCTAACTGCATCGAAGACACGCCAATATCCAGCACCATCGCATGGATTGTCTCCTGATGCGCCAGTAAGGTGTGCATGGCACCGAATCGCCCTGGAATAAATGTGAAGCGTTCACCGAATTCCTGCGCCAGCGTTTCCACATATTGCGATACGGATGGATCACGATCCAGAGCAATAACCTTGCATTGTGCTTTTTCTAATAAGGCACGGCTATAGCCGCCTGCGCCGAAGGTACCATCCACAATGGTTTCTCCATCCTGGGGATCAACCGCTTCCAGCATCTCTTGCAGCAATACCGGTGTATGAGGGGCATTGGCATGAGTGGTTTGCATCAGCTACCTCCCGCCGTACTGGAAGCGCGCAGCATGGAGCGCTTATCCAGTGCTAGCTTACGTGTCGCTTCGGCATGGGCATTGAACGCTTCAGGCTGCCAGATTTCAAAGGTTTTTCCTTTTCCAACGAAATACGCCTCACCGGTGATGTCTACCTGCTCCAGCAAATCAACCGGCAGCACCACCCGCCCCTCGCCATCAAAAGGCACCTGCACCGCTCCCCCCAAAATCGTGGCGGCAAAGGCATCATGCTCTTCCGAAAAGGGATCCAGGGTTTCAATACGCTCACTCAGTGCTTCCATCCGGCTCATGGCGCAGGCTTCAATGCAAGAATTGATAAAGGAGCGATAGACGATGATGCCGTGAAACGCCTCCCCCGACAACACGGCACGAAAATTGGTCGGGACGGACACCCGCCCCTTCTTGTCGATCTTTTTCTCAACGGTTGAGAGAAACAGCGACATGGCCGTGCGCCCCCTCACCTAAATCAGAAATTCGACCAGCGAATAAAGCACCGCCCAGACCAGTAATGGCGGCAGCGCCACCCGCAATGCCAGCGTATCAGCACGCTTGAGCCGATATTTCAGCGCCTGCCGCATCCTACTAAGAGCGGTCTGAGGCACCTCTTCCGCCGTTAATTCAATTGCAAGGGTTGGGTGATAAGTGCTGAGTGGCTGCGTGTTCATCATAGAAGCTCCGTACGTTATAGGTGGCCGCGTTGCCGATACCCTGCTGCATATTGGAACAGTTTGGGAATCTTTGGGATTAATTGGGATTCTATGTGCAAAACTTGGGCAGGTCAAGTGAAGTCTTGGGATTTTTTCAGGTTTTTTCTGCCATCATCATTGCAACAACCCGTTGTTTTTCCTATATTCAGCAAATACGCACACCAAATGCTCGAACCTGTGGATAAGTTTGTGAAATTCCCTTGTCCGGCCTGCGATTGTGTGTATGCTGCCACCCTCTAAGCAGGTAAGAAATGACTCAGACGGCTGAAATAACCGGCGTCAATACGCCTCCCCCGCTCTCCACACTGGCAATGGAAGATGCCATTCATCGTATGCACGACAAGATGAACGCGGTGATTCTGGCACATTATTACCAGGATGATGACCTTCAGGACATTGCCGATTATGTGGGAGATTCGCTCGACTTGGCGCGTAAAGCTGCCGCTACCGATGCTGATGTCATTGTGTTTTGCGGCGTGAAATTTATGGCCGAAGGCGCAAAGATTCTCAGCCCGGAGAAACAAGTGCTATTACCTGATTTGGAAGCCGGCTGCTCGCTGGAATATTCCTGTGAGGCGGGCGCATTTGAAGCCTTCTGCAAGGCACATCCCGACCATCTGGTCATCAGCTATATCAACTGTTCCGCCGCCGTGAAGGCATTGACCGACATCATCGTTACCTCCACCAATGCCGAAGCCATTATCCGCCAGATTCCAGACGATCAGCCTATTATCTTCGCTCCCGACAAGCATTTGGGCGCCTATCTCTCTAAAAAGACTGGGCGTGAGATGCTGCTATGGGATGGCTCGTGCATCGTGCATGAACGGTTTTCAGAGGCTGAATTGGTTAAGCTACGTAGCCTGCACCAAGATGCCCATACCATCGCTCACCCGGAATGTCCGGAAGCACTGCTGGCATACGCCGACCATATCGGCTCCACCTCTTCTTTACTGCACTATACAGAAGCGCACCCCGGAAAAGAATTTATCGTCCTTACCGAACCGGGCATTCTGCACCAGATGAAACAGCGTTCCCCTGGCAGTACGTTCTATCCAGTACCTGGCATGGAAGCAGGCGGGGCGTGCCTAAGCTGTAATGACTGCCCGTACATGAAACTGAATACGATTGAAAAGCTGTACTTATGTATGCGGGATCGCGCACCGGAAATCACACTACCGACCCATCTGATGGAAGCGGCAAATAAGCCCCTCACCCGTATGCTGGAGATGTCCAAAGGCTTGTAGTGCCTACCCTCTACTCCGCCGACGGAGTCACAGCATCCACTGCATCAGCAGGCGCAGCTTCCGTTACTTCTTCTACTACCACCGGCACTTCCGGCAATGGCTTCGGTGTATCGCTGAGAGAGCGCAGATAGAGAATCATCGCCGCCCGATCCTCCGGTTTCTTCATCCCGGCATAGGCCATTTTGGTGCCTTTCATATATTTCTTCGGCTTGGCCAGAAACTCGGAGAGTTCCTGATAGCCCCACTCACCACCAAAGGATGCCATGGCATTGGAATAAGCGTAATCGCCATGATGCCCTTTGGCGGCACCAACGACATCCCACATAGCAGGGCCGACCTTATGCGGTCCCCCTTTCTCGAAACTATGACATGCCACGCACGCCCTGGAAAGCTTCTGTCCTTTCTCGACGGTGGCTTCTTCAAAAAACAGTGCAATATTCACCGGTGCTTCCTCTTTGGGCGCACCACCTGTTGCCGGCACGTCAGCGACTTCGATCGCATAACCACGCTTCGGCTCTTCCCCGTGATGCCCGCCCTGGTCGCCGTACAGGCCATTGACCACCAGGCTGATCGTCATGGCTACCGTTCCGGTCAGAAAAACGGAAGCGGCAATTTTGTTCCATTCAAGATTCATAGCATCTCACTGTTTCATCAATTCATCTGTACTGCATATACCGGCACCCCCGCCCCGATGCAAGCAGGACGTGCACAACGCTACTCTTACAGGATGAATTTCGCCAGATCTGTATCCTGCGTCATCTCTCCGACATGTTTTTGCACGTAATCGGCGTCGACATCCACCGACTCACCGCCGCGCTCGGATGCTTCAAAACTGACTTCCTCCATCAGCTTTTCCATGATGGTATGCAAGCGCCGTGCGCCGATATTTTCGATCTCACGGTTAAAGCGAGTGGCCAGCTTGGCCAGTTCCTTGACACCTTCTTCGGTATAGGTCACCGCCACGTCTTCCGTCGCCATCAGAGCTTGGTACTGCTTGGTCAGGCTGGCTTCCGGTTCCGTGAGAATTCGCTCCATATCTTCTTCGGTCAGTGCCTTTAATTCCACACGGATCGGCAGACGTCCTTGCAATTCCGGTAATAAATCCGCCGGTTTGGCCATATGGAACGCTCCGGAGGCGATAAACAGGATATGATCGCTTTTCACCGGCCCATATTTGGTGGAGACAATCGTGCCTTCCAGCAATGGCAGCAGATCGCGCTGCACCCCTTCCCGGCTGACCTCACCGCCTTTGACATCGGCGCGGGCGCAGACCTTGTCAATCTCGTCAATAAACACAATGCCGTCATTCTCCACCGAGGACAGGGCATCCTGCACCACCTTCTCCTGATCGAGCAATTTTTCCGATTCCTCGCTGACCAGGATGTTATGGCTTTCGGCCACGGTCATCTTGCGGGTCTTGGTGCGCCCACCCATCGCCTTGCCCAGCATGTCGCTAAGATTCAACACCCCCATCTGACCGCCCGGCATGCCGGGAATGTCGAAGCTGTTGAACGGGCTGTCCGTGTCCGAGACTTCCAGTTCCACTTCTTTGTCATCCAGCTCGCCTGCATGGAGCTTCTCACGAAACTTACGGCGTGTATCGGGGCTGGCAGCATCTCCGACCAGCGCATCCAGAATCCGCTCTTCCGCTGCCTCTTCGGCTTTTTCACGGACGCGCTTGTGTTCGCGCTCGCGCACCATGTTCACCGCGATTTCCACCAGGTCGCGCACGATGGATTCCACATCGCGCCCAACATAGCCCACCTCGGTGAACTTGGTCGCCTCGACTTTCAAAAACGGCGCATCGGCCAGCCGCGCCAGCCGCCGGGCAATCTCGGTTTTTCCGCAACCGGTCGGCCCGATCATCAGAATGTTCTTGGGTACGATCTCGTCCTGCAACGCACTCTCCACCTGCTGCCGGCGCCAGCGATTGCGCAGGGCGATGGCCACCGCTTTCTTCGCATCCTTCTGTCCGATGATATAACGATCCAGTTCGGCCACAATGGCCTGGGGGGTCAATGCACTCATGGCTGCCTATGTAGTGGAGTGCAGTTTGACATTCAAGCGGGGAAATGGTATTAATTAAGTGTTAACCTTTGAATTGGCGAGGATTTTCTATCATGAAATTCCACGTAACAGTTATTGAGGCTGCGAAGAACAGGTTAGACTACAACCGCAGAGCAGCGTCTCTCCAAGCACTGTTTGGTGGCTACGAGCCTGTCTATGATGGTGAAGGAAATATAACTTTCCATTGCGATATGGACAGAGAGGATCTTGATCAACAAGAACAAATGCTTTCCCTCATGGTGCATTCCATGGAGCTAAATCTTATCATCACTGATGAGATGGGAATACAATCATTCTTCGGGCGAGATGCAACCCGGCTCTGTTATGAAAGGACCTTAGCGGAGATCGGCAACCAGCCGCCGCAAAAGCCAAGCTTTTGTAGAAAGCTCTGCAACTGCTTCAAGTGGCTAACTGGCTCCGACACTAACGACTAGCCAGTCGCGTCGGGGCTTTTTTTTGCGTGTTTTGCGGAAAAAAAGAGATGCTGCCTGGGGCAACATCTCAGTAACTACTCTATTGAAAGTGGCTAGACGGCTAGCCTTTGTTTAATGACATCAAGAGCAAAAACTCTAATGTCAACGTTCCTCCGACGGGAGGGTTGGGCTGCCATTGCAGCCCAGAATACCAAGCATATTACTTGGCATACCAGTAGATGCAACTGCAACCACTGGCCGTACCAGAGCTTCAGCTTCTGCATAATATCACCTCCTTGAGGTCTATACGAAATGTAAACGAAGTGGAATATAATGGATTTTTTCGCCGCACGCCAGCTAAAAACCCTCGCATTTTAATGAAGGTTATGCTATCCTTGCGGCAAGACGTTGTTTTTTAAATCTTTGTCTTATGTACATCAAAGTGATGGCATTAAGTGGTCAGGCACCGGATTTCGGTGGTTTTTCAGCCGCTATTATGGAAGTAAGTTATATTGCTTCCAACGTAAATCTTCTTCCCGGTGACGAAACCGGCTCCATGGCTATGGAGGTTGAGGGGCCGGAGAGTATTTCTGAGGAGGATCAGCTTCGTGAGCTGAGCGTTCTTGCCAATGAGAACAACTTAATGCTCTTTCGTGGGCAACCGAAAATGCGGATTGTCTACCAACCCTATCTCCCTCCTGATGTAACCGAATAACACGGTTCTCAGGGGGATTTTTTTTGCGCCATTCCGAACAAGCGATTAAGTGTGATCCGGAATCCAGATTCCCCCTCCCGTTTACGGGAGGGGGTTAGGAGGGGGGCTATCAGAAAGGTTTTCAGTATTCCAACAGCCCCCCTCCTAACCTCCCCCCGCAAGCGGGGGGAGGAAATACGACAGACTTCGACCTTCCCCCTTCGCCAAGGCTTCGGGGGACAAGTCGCCGGAGTGACGAGACAAACGCAACTGTTACCCCGCCGCCAGTGTTTCTGATACCGGATTGACCATCTCCTGTGACTCTCCGGCTCCTAATGTCACTGACTGACCATGATGGAACAGGGTCAGTGCGTCATCCCCTTCCAGCGTATAGCGCGTGCCATTGCTGCCAACCTCCACCTTCACTCGCTGCCCGTGGAACTGCACCTTGAATGCCAGCCCTGTCCAATGCGCGGGAAGGTAGGGCGCAAAATGCAGCGTATCGTCATACACTTCCAGCCCACCAAACCCCATCACCACGCTCATCCACGACCCGGCCATGCAGGCCGTATGCAGCCCGTACTCGGTGTTGTGATGTAGATTGTCGATGTCCATGCGCACATTATCGCCGAATAACGCATAGGCTTTGTCGTGCAGCCCCAGCCGCGAACATTCCACACTGTAGGTGCAGGTGGAAAGCGTCGAGTCATGGGTGGTGAGCGGTTCGTAATAGTCAAGACTCGCGCGCCGCACGTCGCGATCGAATTGATGCCCCAGCAGCGCCATCGCCAGCACTACATCGGCCTGCTTGAGCACCTGATGCCGGTAGATCACCAGGGGATGGTAATGCAGCAAGAGCGGATAGTGCTCTTTCGGTGTACCTTCAAAATCCCAGTGCGGCTTATTCAGGAACGTGTCATCCTGCGGGTGAATGCCCATCGCTTCATCCTTTGGCAGGTACATGCGCTTTGCTGCTTCCGCCCATGCGTCCGGTTCGTCATCAGCTAACCTGATTTGTTTGGCAATCCGCGCCGCATCGTCGGGGTAGGTGGACGCCAGCGCATCCAACATGTTCACTGCCGCGCGCAAATGATGCTGCGCCATGGCGTTGGTATAGAAATTATTGTCGATCATCGCTGTATATTCATCCGGACCAGTCACGCCATGAATGCAAAACGCGCCGCCCTTGCGGTCACAGAAATGGCCAATATCAATCCAGATGCGCGCCATCTCCAGCAGCATTTCTACACCATACAAACGCATGAAATGCCAATCCTGCGTTGCATTAAAATATTGTATGATGGCATAGGCAATATCGGCATTGATGTGATATTGCGCTGTGCCCGCCGGGAAATAGGCCGAGCATTCTTCACCACCGATGGTGCGCCAGGCATAGAGTGCCCCGTGCATATGCGACATCTCACGCGCGCGGGTGCGGGCAGCATCCAGAATCGAGTAACGATATTCCAGCAGCTTGCGAGCAATGCCGGGTGCGGTATAGACAAAAAACGGGATGATGTAGAGTTCGGTATCCCAGAAATAATGGCCGTCATAGCCCGGCCCGGTCAGCCCCTTGGCACCAATCGAGGAACGCCCGTCCTTGCCGCTTGATAGATAGATATGCAGCAAATTAAATCGGAACCCTTGTTGCAGCGCATCATCGCCGTCAATGACTACGTCCGCTCCCTCCCAGAACTGCTCCAGAATTTGCGTTTGCGCCGCTTCCAGGAAATCCATGCCGATCACCTGCGCATCATTGAGCGATGCATGCAGCGCCACCTGCACCGCCGCTTCTTCTCCACTCACTGCATGGTGATACGCGATATATTTTGTCAGGCGTAGGGGCTCGCCGTCCGAGAGATTAGCGGCAAAGAACATGGCAGAAGACGTGTCTGCATCGTCAGCAACATGCACCTCGCCCTGCCCATGTGAACAATGATGCACACAAGCGGAACCAATGATAAACCCGCTACCCTTGACTTCATGCACATAGGCCAGTCGGTTATTCTCCGACGTTAGCGCCAGTTGGGTCAGGCTGTCCGCCGCCGAGAGATGCCCGGCGCGCGGGTCATTGGCATCCTTGTCATGGGTCGGCAAATGACCAATGCCCAGCAGCGACTCCAGCTTTATCTCTCCGGAAAACCCAATGGGGGTGACGCTGTATTCCAGTACGATTACATGCGGGTCAGCGAGCGACACCAGGCGTTTGGTGTGAATCTCCAGTTGCCGGTGATCGTCCAGCCGCCACACTGTCCGGCGTTCGACAACGCCACGTTTGAAGTCCAGCGCCCGATGATGCGACTGCGCGCACGTAGAAGATGGTATGAAGGCTTCGCCATCAATGAACAGGCGCATCGCCTTTCCGTCCGGCGCCTGCACCATCTTGTTATTATGGCTGGCAAAGGCGTGCGCCACCTCTTCATAGAAGATCGGTTCGCGCGCATACACACCGTTCAGATACGTCCCTTCCTGTGAAGTGGGGTTATCAGCCAGACCTTCCTCAAACGTTCCTCGCGTCCCAATATAGCCGTTTGCCAGTGAGAACAATGTTTCCGACAGGGTAAGCTGGTCGGCTTGAAGTGCGTCCTCCTCCAGTGACCATGGATGAACGGGGTAGCGGTGGGTGGTATCATTCATGACGTGACCATGCCATGCAGCGGGAGAGAGGTAAAGGGGATTGTTAGGGGCTAGGGTATAGGGGGTAGGGTATAGTTTTTGAGTGATGATGTGAAGATCATACCATTTTCCCTTGACAAAATTCAGGGAGACTTATCAAAACTTTTCAAATTCTTATAACCTCTCATCCCTATACCCTATACCCTAGCCCCTAACCCCTAGGTTGACATCCCCCTAACCCGCCCGCTATTTTTAGCATTAGACCTCTTGCCTAACTGATTTTAGGCAAGCAGATACGAGGAATGCCCGCCCACAGAACCGCAGTGTATATGACATACATGAGGATTCGAGGACGGACATGACGACGTAGATGCCGTATAAAATTAGTTATGCAGGAGGTCTATTCACACTTAAGGAACATCCCATGCAAGCATTCACAACGCTCACCGGCATTGCCGCCCCGTTATTGTTACAGAATGTCGATACCGACATGATTATCCCCAAGCAGTTTTTGAAGACCATCAAGCGCACTGGGCTATCGGAAGGATTGTTCTATGAAATGCGCTATGCGGTAGACGGCACGCGAATTGATGATTTTGTCTTGCATCGCCCCCCCTATGACAAGGCCGAGATTCTGGTATCCGGCGATAATTTTGGCTGTGGTTCCAGCCGGGAGCATGCGCCCTGGGCGTTGCTGGATTTCGGCATTCGCTGCATCATCGCGCCTAGCTTTGCCGATATTTTCTACAATAACTGCTTTAAAAACGGGATTCTGCCGATTGCTCTGGCACAGGCGGAGGTGGACGCTATTGCCGAAGTGGCGGCACAGGCGGAGTTGGTCACGATTGATCTCGATGCGCAGCGGGTGCAGGCAGGTGGCCAGACCTACAGTTTTGAAGTCGATCCGTTCCGCAAGCATTGTTTGCTCAACGGGCTGGATGATATTGGACTGACCGAAGAAAAGATCGATGCCATCGCCGCCTATGAAGACGCCGGGCGACGTCAGGCGCCGTGGCTCTATGCGGCGGAGGACGCGTAAAACGCATAGAAACTAGCGTATTGGCCCTTCATTTTTCTCTTGCCGCGCCTCGTCCAGTGCTTGCCGTACTTGTTCAGCATAAGTCTTTCCTCCTCCTGCATCGAGGCCAAACTTTGCTCTAATGTATCCGTTCTCAAGTATGCCTGGCATTCCCTGACTCTCGCTGCTTCGTATTACATCCTGCCTTTGCTGATCGACTAAATCAATCAAAGAATCCACGCCGTCTATTTCTCTAGTCATAGCACTTATGGTCTGTATTACCTCCGACGTATTTTGAGCATTCGTAAATCGTCCGGCATATTGCCGGGCTTGCTCCGTCGTTATATAGCCTTTCTCAATAGCAGCATTGATCGCATCTGTTGCGATGTGTAGCTGTACATTGTAAGCACCCTTAGCACCCTGATCCAGTTGAAGGTTAGGGTTTTTCAGGTCATTCATTGAAATAGTATCATTATCATTCATAGCGGAAACTCCTTGGTTAATTGAGTAAACCATATTAATGTGACGGTTTGATTAAATGGACTGATAATAACGCAATGAACAATACAAAACACATTCTCCTTCTCCCCGGTGACGGGATCGGTCCGGAAGTAGTGACGCAGGCGGTGCGGGTGCTGGACTGGTTCAGTGCCAACGGCGATACGCAATTCACCACTGACACGGCGCTCATCGGCGGCGCGGCCTATGATGAAACCGGCACGCCATTCCCGGACGACACGCTACACAAAGCCAAAGCGGCGGACGCTATCCTGCTCGGCGCGGTCGGCGGGCCGGCATGGGAAGCACTGGACTATAGTGTGCGCCCGGAGCGCGGCCTGCTCGGTATTCGCAAGGAACTCGGCCTGTTTGCCAATCTCCGCCCGGCATTGTGCTTTGAGGCACTGGTCGAGGCATCAACCTTGCGCCCGGAAGTGGTCAGCGGGCTGGACATCATGATTGTACGCGAGCTGACCGGCGGCATCTATTTTGGCGAACCGCGTGGCGTGGCGCTGGAGGGCAATGAGCGCGTCGGACGCAATACGCTGGTCTACCGAGAATCGGAAATCCATCGTATCGCCCGCGTCGCCTTTGATCTGGCTGGTAAGCGCGACGGACGGGTCTGCTCGGTCGATAAAGCCAATGTGCTGGAAGTCACCGAACTCTGGCGTGAGGAAATGGAGAAAATTCAGGCCGCCGAATATCCCGACATTGACCTCTCACATATGTATGTTGACAACGCCGCCATGCAGCTGGTGCGCAATCCCAAACAGTTTGACGTCATGGTCACCGGCAATATGTTCGGTGATATTCTCTCCGATTGCGCCGCAATGCTGACCGGGTCGCTTGGGATGCTGCCGTCTGCCTCATTGGGCGCAACGGACGATCAGGGCAGACGCCCGGCGCTCTATGAGCCGGTGCATGGTTCCGCGCCTGACATTGCCGGACAGGACAAGGCTAACCCACTCGCTACGATTCTGTCGCTGGCGATGATGCTGCGCTATTCGTTTGACCTACAGACAGAAGCCGACCTGCTGGAGGGATGCGTCAATGATGTGCTGCAAACCACCCGGACGGCGGACATTATGGCTGTCGGGTGCTCGTTGGTAGGAACTCAGGCGATGGGCGATGCCGTGATTGCTGCACTGGATGCCAGCCGAGGGCAAGATGCCCGCGCCACTGGTTGAGATCACCCCGCCTACCTATGACGTGGTACAGGCCATTGCCTATGCCACGGTAGAGAATTTTACTGGCAAACCGGTCTATCGTCGTGCCGGATGTTTCCTGCACCCGGACGCAGCCGCTTGCTTGAAAGACGCTATTCGCTATGCCAACGAGTTGGGTTATCGGCTCAAAATCTTTGATGCATTCCGCCCGTCCGAGGCGCAGTTTCTCCTATGGGAACACACGCCCGACCCAGACTTTCTGGCCGATCCGAATCGTGGCTCGCCCCATTCACGCGGGGTTGCTGTGGATCTGACCCTGATCGATGCCGATGGTACAGAACTAGAGATGGGTACCGCGTTTGATGCCTTCACCCCGCGTTCACATCATGGCGCGGCCGACATCTCCGATGATGCCAAACGTAACCGGCTGCTATTACTTGGTATTATGACTTCCGCCGGGTTTGACTTCTACCGCAATGAGTGGTGGCACTACCAGCTGTTCAACAGCCGTGACTACACGCTGCTAAGTGATGCTGATGCTGGCACGGGAATGATGTAGGTTTCTTTTTCCATTTTTGCTTAAAATATTGACCAGTAACATGACGGTATACTTGGCTTTCGTCCCATCTTTATACATATATTAATAAAATCTGACTATACTTGTTGTACCAGTTAATAATTTGGTCAAGCAAGGATAGGATTTATTGGTTAAAAAACAGGATGATACGACGAACTCCTTCACTTCGTCTCCGGCTGCTACCGGGGGCGAAGCAGCTATGCCTGAACGCCAGATAAACTTATCGCAATTGGTAAAGGCGCTGAATGGTGATATTGTAGTTCAGCTTCAACTGGCACAGGAAACGGGCGTATTCCGATTCCAGGACGTGCCGGAAGGGGTGAAGCTGCGCTATGATGAGCACTCCGGCACCGTAACCCTCTCCGGTGATGCCGTCGCTATTCGTCTGTTCCTGACTGAGGTCAGCTTCTCCCCTTATCAGAACGTCATGGATGTGTTGGACATCACCATCCATCTGGAGCATGACACGAAGGTAGAAGACTTTACCCTGAGCCTTTCCTTCCAGCCGCTTTCCAACTATTTCGTCATTAACGAGCATTCCGGCTCCAGCGGGCATGTGACCCCGGCTGTCGATGCACCGGACGACTATGTGCCGTTTCAACCGGGACTCTCCGCCTTTGATCCACAGGAATTACTCGTTGAAGTGCCGCCAACTGTGACAGGGGAGCTAGTTACCAACACATCCTCTGAACCTCTTGTCACCGAGAAGAAGAAGACATTGGATGACGGCCTGTTGCCTATACCGGAAGCTCCTGCAGCGCCTCCTCCATCACCGGCAGCGCCAACACAAACCATTTCTACACAGGATATTGAAGTGCCCACCGCCCCAGAAGAACCAGTGGCAAGAATTCCTGGCGGCACCGGCGCAACATTGCGACTGGATTCCCCAATATCAGAAGAAACGTATGATGAAGAAACGGTACTGGATCTGGCCGATTACAGCGCCATGGATGCCGGGGTTACGCTGACCGTCACGCTCACCCTGAGTGATATTGCTGCTGGGAGCCTGAGTGCACCTTCTGTGGGCACTGCCACCTCGACATTCGATGTTCCCACTGGCACACTGACTATCACTGGTGACACTGTAGACGTTAATACCGCACTTGCAGACCTACAATTCACTCCCACCGTCGATTACGATCAAGACTTCACCATCCAGGTGAATCTAGTGGATGGCGGCGGACAAACTGCAAACAGTACGATTCCGATGCTGGCCAACGGTGTTGATGACCCCATTACCTTGGATACACCTATTGCTGATCAGGCCGCCGATACCGGCATCAGTTTCAGCTTCACACCTCCGGCAGGCACGTTCGGCAACCCGGATACGCTTGACGTCATTACCTACAGCGCTGAACAAACCGACGGCTCCGCCCTTCCTGCTTGGCTCAGTGTCGATCCTGACACTGGAGAGTTAAGCGGTATTCCCGATGGTTCTGATATTGGTACGCTGAGTATTCGACTCATCGCCGACGACGGTAACGGCAATATGGTCAATGACGAATTCGACCTCGTAATCAGTAGCGCACTGAATGTAACGAATCATATTCAGACCAATAACCTGACGGAAGATATGGGGGCATTAAATCTTCCCGATATTTCTATGGTGACCAACGAAACCAGCGCCACCATCACCCTGACCCTGTCCGATGCAACTGCTGGCACACTTAGCACCGGCACCTCCGGCAGTGTGACCTCAACGTTTAACGGTGCCACAGGCGTTTGGCAAGCGAGCGGTGCCATTGCTTCGATTAACCAGTTACTTGCAGATTTATCCTTCACCCCATCTGCCGATTATGATCAGAACTTCACTGTCAACGTGTCGATTGATGACGGCAATAACCCGGTGCAAAACGGCACGATTACGATGAATGTCACGGCAGTGAACGATGCGCCGGTACTGGACACCCCGGAAACAGACAAAATCACCGTCGCGACCAATGCTTTCGCTCTCGATATTTCCGATAATTTCAGCGATGTCGATACCGGTGAAACGCTAACCTACACTGCGACACTCAATGGCGGCGGCGCACTTCCGGGATGGTTAAGCCTTAACTCAGCCACTGGTGTGTTTAGCGGCACACCGGGCGTCGGTGACATCGCGACGTTGGATGTGATCGTGACTGTTACCGACAGTGGCAGTCTCAACGTTACCGATCAATTTATCATCGACGTATCCGCCGGTGGGCTGATTATCGGTACGCCCGGCGATGATTCCATCGTTGGTACCAACGGCGCTAATGAAATCTGGGGACGTGCGGGCGACGACACCATTAAGGGACAGAATGGCGACGACACCATCTATGGTGAAGAAGGCGATGATTTCCTAGACGGCGGTTATCACCGGGATTCCATCGAAGGTGGAGACGGGAATGATACACTGATCGGCGGCTCACCGACTAATGGCAACGACCGACAAGATACGCTGAAGGGTGATGATGGAGATGACTATATTGATGGCGGCTACCATCATGACTCGCTGTATGGTGGTGCTGGGAATGACACCATCTATGGTGGTCTTCACAATGATCGCCTCTACGCGGGTGACGGCATTAACTTCCTCTCCGGTGGAACCCAAACCGACTATCTATACGGTGAGACTGGCAGTACCAATCAGCTTATTGGGGGAGCACATCGTGATCTGCTGTATGGCGGCACCGGGCAGGATATTTTCTCCTTCCGCGTACTCAGTGACTCACAGGGGGGCAACCGAGATACGATCTATAACTTCACACAAGGCGTTGATAAGATTGATTTGTCAGCACTGGGTTATGCCGGGTTCAGTGATCTGACGATCACGCCCGGTGGCACCACGGTCGTCACCGCTGCCAATGGGCTTCGCATTGACTTTGCCGGTAATATACCGCTTACGGCGGCGGACTTTATCTTTTCTGCCAACGCTGCCGATATTGCTATTGCCGACCAAATTCTACAAATTGGCAATGCCTGGAACATGCCACTCACAGCTGGCACCTTCGCCTCCATTGATGACAGCAACTTGACCTATTCCTTCTTCACAGCAGGTGGCGCGCCCGTTGGTTGGTGGGCACAAGTGGACGCGTCTACTGGCACCCTTACCGGTGCACCACAAGCCAGCGATGCAGGACTATATAATGTCGTACTCCGGGCAACCAATGGCAGCGGTGATATTGCCGAAGAAACCTTCTCCATTACCATCGCTGACAATGTGATTATTGGAACAGCGGCCACGGATACACTAAGCGGCACTGCCGATGCAGACGCAATCTACGGCCTTGCCGATGCTGACAGCATTGACGGCGGAAATGGCGACGACATTATCGACGGTGGCGATGGCAACGACACGATCAATAGTGGCAATGATAATGACTCAATCTATGCTGGCGATGGCGATGACTCAGTCGATGGCGGCACCCAGGCCGATTTGATCTATGGTGGCGATGGCGATGATGTGCTGCGCGGCGGGCCGAATAACACCAATAATGACCGTAACGACACGATTTACGGGGAAGCGGGCGATGACACCATTTATGGCGGGCGTTACCATGACTCCCTTTATGGTGGCGACGGTAATGACTATATTGATGGCGAGATTCATAATGACCGGATTTATGGCGGTGCAGGGAACGATACGCTTTTTGGGAATGATCAAAATGACACACTCTATGCCGGGAGCGGGAATGATGTCCTCAATGCCGGCACCGGGAATGACCGCACCTACGGCGATTCCGGTCTGAACATTCAGGATGGCTGGACAGGCACAGATTATTACTATGGTGGTTCCGGTACCGACCTGTTCACTTTCAGCGGACTAGGACATTCGACGGCGGATCGTATCTATAACTTTGCTCAAGGCACCGACAAGATTGATCTCTCGGCATTAGGATTTACCGGCATTGGCGATCTGACCATTACCCAAGGCGGCACGACGACCATCGTTGATCCGAACTCGACCTTCAAAATCAATGTGATGAGTAATGTTGCGCTCACCGCTGCCGATTTCATCTTTAGCGCTCCGGCCGCCGATGGTGACATTACCGACCAGATGCACACGGTCAATACGCCGTTTAATGTGACATTGGGTGCCGGACATTTTGTTTCGATCGACGATGGCAATTTGTTTTATGATGTCTCTTCCTCTAATGGTTCCGTACTACCCGGCTGGCTGAGTTTTGATGATGGCACCCTGACCTTGAGCGGCACACCAACCACCAACGGCTATTACGACATCACGATTCGTGCCATTAATGGCAGTGGTGATATTGCCGAAGACCAGTTCGTTATCCTCGTGGGCGAGAACATCGTCACCGGTACCCCGGCAGCTGATACCCTCACCGGCGGTGCAACAGGTGATGTAATTTCCGGGCTGGCAGATGATGACAGCATCGTCGGCAATGCCGGGAAAGACCTGATTCTTGGTAATGAGGGGGATGACACCATTGCCGCCGGAAATGATCGTGATACGGTCTATGGTGGGGATGGTGCGGATAATATTGATGGTGGGTACGAACGCGATACCGTTTACGGCGGGGATGGCAATGATACGATTTATGGTAGTCTGACCTATAGTACCAGTGACCGTGAAGATTACCTCTATGGTGAGGGTGGAAACGACTATATTGATGGCGGCTATCACCATGACCGACTCTATGGCGGTGACGGCAATGACACCCTCTTTGGAAACAATAATAATGACTATCTGTATGGTGGTCAGGGCAATGATTTATTATTAGGCGGGGCGAATGATGACCGCCTCTATGGCCAGTTCGGATTTAATCTGCAAGATGGTGGAACAGGAAGGGATTTTTATTACAGTGGCACCGGCACCGACATCTATATTTTCAGTGCGTTGACCCACTCTACTGCCGATCGCATTTATAATTTCGATCAAGGCACCGACAAAATTGACCTGTCCAAACTCGGCTTCACCGGTATTGGTGATCTGACTATTACCCAGGGCGGCACCACCACCATTGTCGATCCGAACTCAACCTTCAAAATCAATGTGATGAGCAATGTTGCGCTCACTGCCGCCGATTTCATCTTCAGCGCGCCGGCCGCCGATGGTGACGTAACGCTGGAAACCGCCGAGATCGGCAGTGCCTATGTGCTTGCTACCGGCGCAGCGCATTTCGCCTCGATTGATGACGGCAACCTGATCTACACAGCAACACTCAGCAATGGCAACCCCATCCCTGCCTGGCTGTCCCTGGACAGCGCAACCGGCAGCTTTAGCGGTACGCCAGGCACTGGGGACGCCGGATCGTTTGACATTATCATACGGGCAACGAATGGCTCCGGTGCCATCGCCGAGGACACATTTGAACTGATGGTCGCCGACTCGATTACAAACGGCACGCCCGGCAATGATACACTAGCTGGCACAGCCAATGATGACGCCATCCTCGGACTGGCAAGCGACGATTCCATCACTGGCGCGGCAGGTAATGACATTCTGCGCGGAGATGAGGGCAACGACACGATCTTCGGCGAAGATGGCACGGATACTATCAATGGCGGTGATGGTGCCGATTGGCTGCATGGCGGGAATGCAAGAGATACGATCTATGGCGGCGACGGCAATGATATTGTGATCGGCGGCGGCACTGGCAGCACCGACCATCAGGACAGGCTCTACGGCGAAGCCGGAAATGATACGCTGGATGGCGGCTACCACCATGACACCCTCTATGGTGGCGATGGCAGCGATATGGTCTATGGTAATCGCCATAATGACTGGCTCTACGGTGGCGATGGACGCGACTTCCTCCATGGCGGCAATGATAGTGATCGCCTCTACGGTCAGGACGGCGATGATCTGCTGATCGGCTGGCATGGCCGCGATTCTTTCTGGGGCGGCGATGGCGATGACATCATGCTGATCACCAACCGCGCCTATTCCGCAGGTGGCAATCGCGCGATTCTGTATGATTTTGTACAGGGTGAAGACCGGATTGATCTTTCATACCTGGGGCTGGATGATATGTCTCAACTGACCATTGAAACCGTTGGCACCACCACCCGCATCACCGAACCTAAAACGACCTTCCGCATTGATATTCAGGACAATGTAACACTCACGGCGGCTGATTTTATCTTCAGTGTCAACAACGCTGACCTGCAACCATCCCCGTTCATGGCGCAAACCGGCGTCGCTTTCACACAGGCACTCGCTGCTGGTACCTTTGCTTCAATTGACGACGGTAATCTGCGCTATTTCGCCACGCAGTCGAATGGTAATGCACTGCCGACCTGGCTAAATGTGGATGCAGATACTGGCACCATCAGTGGCCTGGCCTCCGCCGCTGCACGGGTAAGCATTACCATACGTGCGATTAATGACAGTGGAGACATCGCCGAAACCACGCTGGGCATTGGCGTCAGTGATACGAGCACTACCGGTACGGCAGGTAATGATACATTGAACGGCAGCAATGGTATCTCCGATGGGTTTGATGGATTGGCCGGTGATGATGTCTATTCCGGCGGCAGCAGCAATGATGCGATCTCCGGTGGCGATGGCAATGACACGCTGAGTGGTGACAATAATGATGATTTCATCGACGGTGGTGACGGCGATGACTCCATTGATGGCGGCTTCCATCGTGACCTGATCTTCGGTGGTGCAGGAAACGACACCTTGATCGGTGGCTCCAACACCAGCAACAATGACCGCGAGGACACCATCTTCGGCGGTGATGGTGATGACACGATTCACGGCGGGCGCTACCATGACCAGCTTTATGGTGATGCCGGGAATGATACGATCAATGGCGGCATCCACAATGATACCTTATGGGGTGGTACCGGGAATGACTCGCTGGATGGCTCCTCCCAGAATGACTGGCTGTATGGAGAGGATGGAAACGATACCCTGCTCGGCGGCAGCAACAACGATGCACTCTATGGCGGCGACGGGAATGATACGCTCGACGGCGGCGCGCATCGTGACGTGCTGTGGGGTGGTGCCGGCTCGGATGAATTTGCCTTCAGCGATGCCAGCCATTCCGGTGGCGGGAATATCGACCGCATCATGGATTTCACCCGTGGCACCGATCTGATTGACCTATCCGTATTGGGACTGACCGGATTCGGTGATCTGACAGTGACCGATAACGGCACTATCACCACCATTGCCGGCGGAGGACTGACCTTCGAACTGCATGGCGTCTACACGCTCGATGCGACTGATTTCATGTTTTAGGCACGAGGTGTTTAAGCTCCGAAATCTTTATATCACACAGTGAAATTTAAATAGATTTAGCTGAACTACACGTATAAAATCCGAACCTGTTATGGGTTTTGAAAAAGAAAAAATGGAGTTTTTAGACCATCTGCATGAGATGGCACAAACTCTGACAGAATATGTATCAACCTGTGATGGGGATTGGTCAATCAAAGGATTTATAGACACTGATAAAAACATTTACACCATATCAGCAGATACAAAGATCATATCGAAGATATTGGAAATTCAATTGTTTCCAAGACTAAGAAGACTGGCTGATTCGATTGACTATGAAATCATTCCTACCGAAAAACAAAATTGGTATCCAGATATATCATTTATAAAAAAATCTAATCCCAAGATCAAGTTTGCCGTTGATATAAAGACCACCTATCGTTTGGAGGACTATGAAGATTTTTGCAACGGTTTTACCTTGGGTTCACATGGAGAATATTTCAGGAATCGAAAAAGCACCAAAAACGTACAATTTCCCTACGGAGATTATATGGCTCATATTACATTAGGTATTCTCTATACTCGAACAAAGCATACAGATATTGATGAGACAGAAATTTTTAACCTTGCCGGGTTGGAAGCCATACAATCCGTAATCAAAAATCTATTGTTCTTTGTAGAAGAAAAATGGCGAATATCTAGCGATAGAAGTGGCAGTGGTAATACTGCTAACATTGGAAGTATCCAATATATACCAGATATTCTTTCAGGTAACGGTGCTTTTGCCAAACTCGATGAAGAAATATTTGATGAGTTCTGGGTCAACCAGGGGGTTTTGCGTGTCCCAGACCCTAATAAAGCTGGCCAATATAAAAAATTAACACGGCTATCTGAATTTCTTACGTTCAAAGGTATGGATACAAACTTGGTGAATACACCTAAACCAAAAAGAAAGATTAGTTTATGACTATAGTTCCACCGATGAAATCACAAGGTATAAAGACCAAGCTTGTGCCATGGATTCTGGAATGCCTGCACAACAAAAAAATAGACAGATGGGTAGAACCCTTTATGGGTACCGGAGCAGTTGCTTTCAATGTGCAGCCCCGTTCTGCTTTATTGTGTGATAGTAACCCCCATCTGATACACTTTTACAGCGCAATCCAGAAAAAAGAAATCACCAGACAAAGCGTTAAAGGATTCTTGAATATTGAAGGGCAAAAATTATTAAAAAGCGAGGGTGAATACTACTATACAGTCAGGGAAAGATTCAATACATATTATGACCCGCTTGATTTCTTATTTCTCAGCCGTTCCTGTTTTAACGGTATGATGCGGTTTAACAAAAACGGGAAGTTCAATGTTCCTTTCTGTAAGAAGCCAGAACGTTTTGCTCAATCACTAATAACAAAAATTTCAAATCAGATTGACAATGTTGCACGTATTATAGAACTGGGAGATTATAAATTTGTGCATCAAGACTATAAAAAAACTATAAGTTCCACGACACCTGAAGATGTAATCTATTGTGACCCACCATATATAGGACGACATGTCGATTATTTTGACTCATGGACGGAAGAGGACGAAATAAACCTGTATAATTGCCTAATCAATTCTAAGGCAGACTTTTTATTCTCTACATGGTTAAAAAATAAATACAGACACAATCACTATATCTTCAGCCTATGGAGCAATTGCTCAATTCTAACAAAGGAGCATTTTTACCATGTTGGAGCAAAGGAAAGCAACAGAAATCCAGTTCTCGAAGCGCTACTTACCAATTTTAATACTAGGAATTCAGTGAAAATTACAAACTTTACAACAGAATTGCCAGATAGCAGTTTTGTGCCAAATCCTCAATACCTTACCGCTTAGACTGCACATAGCGCAGTTTGCGCATGGCGATACTGGCCAGCCGTTGTTCTCCCTGGCGGGCATCACCGACAATCGAGACTTCTTCATGCGTGATGACGTCAATCGCAGAGACTTTCACATACTGTCCCATCTGCATATATTCGAGGATTACGCCGCCACCCTCATCCGGTTTACGATGGCGTACCATACTAGGCTCTTTTTACGTATATATTCATACAGAGCCTATTCCTCGCCGGGCTCCGGTTCCAGCTTGCGGATAATCAGTTGCAGAATCTGATTGGCGCGTTTTTCTTCCACGGTAAAGCAATAACCGAAAAAGGCAAAATTCGCGCCTTTCTCAGGAATGGAGCGTGCTTCATGAATCACTAATCCTGCTACCGTTGAAGCCACTTCATCCGGCAGATTCCAGTCCAGCGCACGATTGAGATCACGAATCGTTGTCGTCCCCTTCACCCGGTAACGTCGGTCATCGATTCGCTTCACCCCGGCAGTCGTCGCCACATCATGCTCATCGACAATATCCCCGACAATTTCTTCCAGAATATCTTCCAGTGTAATCAGCCCCTGACACGCTCCATATTCATCCACCACCACGGCAAAGTGCCGCTTCTTCTCCCGGAATTTGTGCAATTGCTGGCTCAATGTCGTCGCTTCCGGTACGAACCATGGCGGTGACAGTAGTTCCAAAATATCCTCAGTAGTTGGCTTGTCTTTACCGGCCATCAGTCGCATCATATCCTTGGTATGCAGAATGCCGATAATATTGTCCGTATCGCCCTGCCAAAATGGCAGACGGCTATGCGCCGAACCGATCACTTGCCGGATGATTTCATGCGCCGGTAGATCGGCATCAATCATTTCCATCTGCTTGCGGTGGGTCATGACACTCTCAACTTCCACCTCGTTCAAATCCAGGATAGAGCCGAGCATATCTCGCTCCTGCTTGATCATTCCACCATCCTGATGGTACATCTCAATGGTTCCGCGAATGGCATCGGTCGAAGAGACCAGAGTGTCATCGGCATCAAAATCAATACCGAATATACGCAACAGACGACGAATAAACCATTGAATTGAATGCGTCACCGGCGCAAAAATATGGGTAATCGGCTCCAATATCGGTGCAACAATCAGTGACACACGCTCCGAATAGTGAAATGCAAAAGTTTTCGGAAGAATTTCGGAGAACACCAGCACTAGCAAGGTCAGGGCGAATGTGGCGTAGACCACCCCTTCATCGCCAAATAACTGTATCGCAAGGCTGGTCGCAATCGCTGTCGCTGCAATATTCACCAGGTTATTGCCGAGCAGGATCGTGCCGATCAGCGCTTCCTTGTGTTCACGCAATTCATTGACAATTTTTGCCCGACGATTGCCTTCTGTCTGCAATTTATAGATACGTGCTCGTGACACCGCTGTGAGTGCCGTTTCTGATCCAGAGAAAAACCCTGAACAAATTAACAGCACGAAAATCAGAATCAGCTCTGCAATCCAACCGCCTTCCATCTTACCGATACTCCTCAAAGATCATCTCTATATGGTCATCCATCACGTTACGTTCAATACGTGCCTGCCCGATCGCATCCAACACGATAAACGTGGTTTTTCCACCGCTTGCCTTTTTGTCCTGATAGCAATACCCGGTCAGAGTTGCTGCATCCCATGCTTGCGCAGCATCCAGATCTTTCAGACACACCGGCAAGCCTACCTCATGATAATGCCTCTTCAACCGCTCAATCTCATCCGGTGTCACCTTTCCATAATGACGGGACAACGACATCGCCATCAGGCACCCGATCGCTACTGCCTCTCCATGCAATACGCGTCCATCATAACCGGCCATTTTTTCGATCGCATGGCCGAACGTATGCCCAAGATTTAATAATGCTCGTTGCCCCTTCTCCTTCTCATCTTCCGACACAATTGCTGCTTTCATGGAGCAACAATGGCGAATAATAGCGCGTAAGCGTTCTGTATCGCCGCTTAGCGCATTCTCTCCTTCTCGCAACAACTGCTCGTAAAACTTTCTGTCACCCAGCAAGCCATATTTCAGCACCTCGGCATAGCCAGCCAGTAACTCGCGGCGCGGCAGGGTGGTCAGAGTTGCTACATCAATCAATACGGCATTCGGCTGATAGAAGCTCCCAACCAGATTCTTCCCGGCACTGGTATTAATCGCCGTTTTTCCACCAACGGAGCTATCCACCTGCGCCAGCAACGTGGTCGGTATCTGAATATAGGGCACCCCTCGCAACAATACCGAAGCGGCAAATCCGGTAATGTCGCCAATCACACCACCTCCCAATGCAATCACGGTCGTCTGTCGATCCAGCTGCGTGGCCAGCATCTCCTCACACAGGCGTTCGAATTGGACAAAAGATTTTGTCGCTTCACCTGCAGGCAGAGTAAACACCTGATATTGCTTTCCAAGGCGATCCAATGCCTCGACAACAGGTGTTACATAATGCCTGGACACATTGGTATCGGTCACGATCAAGGCCTGATGGCCATCAATGTATGGCTCCAATGCTTCTGCCATCTGCGAGACAAGCCCTTCCTCAATCACAATCGGATAAGTGTCTTTGCCCGTGTCAATCGTCAACACTGTGCTCATGAAACCGGCTCAAGATTTAATGTCTGAATGATTTGCTGCACCACCGACTCATGATTCCCGGCATCGCTATCAATCACATGATCAGCCTGTGCATAACACGGATTACGCTCTTCCATCATTTTTTGGAGAATCGCCCGCTTGTCACCCTGTTCCAGCAGGGGGCGGGTATTCTTGCGAGCCACGCGGTCTACCAATACATCCAGATCGGCACGCAACCATAGTGAATGTGCATGTTGACGGGTTAACTTGCGAATATCCGGATTCATCCACGCTCCACCGCCCGTTGCCAACACACGCGGCGTACCATCGGTTAACATCCGCGTAATGACACGTTTTTCCAGGTCACGAAATATCTCTTCACCATGGATGGAGAACAGGTCGGCGATACTGCACCCCGCCGCGTCGGTGATTTCATCATCGGAATCGCGGAACTCGACGTGAAGCTCCTTCGCCAGCCGCCGCCCGATCGTGGACTTACCGGCGCCCATCAACCCAACCAATACGATCGTTTTTTCCATTTCCCTTTTATGGCATTACCGCTATACCGTCTCCTTGTAAACGAAGCATGTTGGTTTTTACACAAAAAATTGTGTAAATATGACGATAACACTAAGGAGTTCAGCCATGCGGAAAAAGTCGAATAAGCGCTATCTCTTTGTTTTGGCGGTCATTGCAACATTATTAGGAGGCATCACCGCGCTGGGTATGATGGATCTTGCACCAGCTTCCACATCGCAGCAAATTGACATTCCAACCAGCTCACTCTTATCGGAATAGCAGATTTCGCTGGCATTTTCGTAACCGATTGCTATCATAACCTTCATTAAAATAAGAGGGATACCGTGTCATCATTCGTTGATAAGATTGTCGCCAAAAAAGGTCATTTAATCCATAAACTCAAAGCGAAAGACTCTACCGGGCGCTGGGCCTATTATTTCGTATTGGTGGAACCACCGAAAGAACAGGCATTCTTGAGTGCACTGGAGTCCGATCAATCGATCGATCTTGAAGAATACGGAAAAGTCATTGCCTCCAATTACGGCGAAGAACCTAGCGACGAGGTGCGCCAGATGCTCAAGGATAAATACGGGTTTGAAGTGTAATGTTCCCTATTTCATTTGATACGTCGTCGTCCATCGGATTCGTCGGTACGCACGTAGGTCGACTACGCTTACGCCCTCCTCACCTTGCACTCCTTGTCTGAAATAAAATAGGGAACATTACATTATGAAACTCTATGTCTATGATCATTGTCCCTATTGCGTCAAAGCGCGGATGATCTTTGGGTTTAAAAACATCCCGTTTGAACTGGTCACGCTGCTCAATGACGACGAAGAGACACCTATTCGCATGATTGGCGCTAAAATGGTGCCGATTCTGGAACATGCACCGAACACCTATATGCCGGAAAGCATGGATATTATTCGCTTTGTTGACGCGTCTGATCATGCCCCGGTATTAACCGGAGCACAGAATGATGCGATTGCTGCATGGCTCAGTGAATCCCGCGACTATGTCTACAAGTTGGCAATGCCGCGCTGGGTGGAGGCACCATTGGAAGAATTCGCCACCCCATCCGCACAAGCCTATTTCACGCGCAAAAAGGAAGCGATGATCGGTGCGTTTGACGAGCAAATGGCACGCTCGGCCGATTACATTGCGCAGGCGAATGCACATCTGCACGCGCTGGCACCACTGATTACCTCGCCTCAGGCGGTCAATGGCACATTAAGCGATGACGATATTCATCTGTTTGCCACCTTGCGGAGCCTCTCCATTGTGAAGGGCATTGACTGGCCGGACACGGTGGATGCCTATCGCCACCATATCGCTGATGCCAGTGGCATACCGCTGCATGACGACATCGCGATCTAAGCGTGCCTTAGGCTTGTCAATCCGAGCAACCATCCCTATATAGGGTGATGAGTATTAGTAAATTACCTATATGAGTACCTTTATGCCCCCATCACCTGTCGCAGACACTATACAGCAATACATTACCTCTCATGACATCGTTCTCTACATGAAAGGCAGCAAGACTCTGCCACAATGCGGGTTTTCCGCCGTGGTGGCCAGCATATTGGAACGGCTTGGGGTGGAGGTACATGATGTAGACGTGCTCAAGGATCCGGAAATTCGCCAGGGAATCAAGGAATTTTCTGACTGGCCAACCATCCCGCAACTCTATGTGAAGGGTGAATTTGTTGGTGGTTGTGACATTGTCCGCGAAATGTATGAATCCGGCGAATTGCAGCAATTGCTGGAATCCAAGGGCATTCCGTATCAGCATGTAGCGGCGTAAGCGGTTTCCAGCACTCCAGCGAAGGCCGGAGTCTCATTGCACTAGATACCGGCCTTCGCCGGTATGACACATAATCTTGCACCGGCTTAACTTTATCTTTGCTTGCTATACTGTAATATACACTACCTATGAGTGATGAAATATACAGTGCTGAAGAACGCCAACAACGCTACTTAAACCGCGAGCTTTCCGCCGTTGCTTTCAATGAGCGTGTCCTTGAAGAAGCAAACAACCCGGCTAATCCATTACTGGAGCGGGTAAGATTCCTTTCCATCTCTGCAAAAAATCTCGATGAATTCACCATGGTGCGCGTCGCCGGTCTCAAGGATCAGGTGCGCCATCATATCAGCAAACCCAGTGACGACGGGTTGACGCCTGCTCAGCAATTACAGGCACTGGGGGAAGTCATCCGTAATCTGCTGCACGGACAGCAACATTGCTGGCTAGCGCTCAAGGATGCGTTGGCAGAAGCAGGTATCTTTGTGGTCTCTCCTCACACATTAGATAATGATCGACTAGCCGCATTGGAAATGCAGTTTCTCTCTGATATTTTCCCGGCGCTGAGTCCGATTGCTATCGACCCGGCACACCCGTTCCCGTTTCTTCCCAATCTGGGACTGACGCAGATTTTTGAGTTACGTAACGAACAGACTGGTAAACTCCTCAACACCGTATTGCCATTACCACACAGCCTGCATCGCTTTTATGAAATCAAGGGCATTGAAGGACTACACTTCGTAACGCTGGAAGACATTACCCGGCAATTTGCCCACTTGCTTTTTCCCGGGTTTACGGTGACTGACAGCGCGCTGTTTCGCATTATCCGCGACAGTGACCTGGAGGTAGAAGAAGACGCAGAAGACCTGTTGCAAAATTATGAGATTGCCGTGAAGCAGCGCCGTCGGGGGCGCGTGATTCGTGTCAAGACCCTTAAGGATGCCCCCCAGCACCTCGTGCATTTCTTCAGCGACCATATTGAAACCGACATCCAGCAAGTGCATGAGATGGAAGGCATGCTCAGCATCGCCGATTTGTCGGAGCTGTGTGAGCTAGATCGCCCGGATCTGCTCTACCAGCCATACGAGGTGCGCTTTCCGGAGCGTATCAACGAATATAACGGCGACTGTTTTGCCGCCATCGCGGCCAAGGACATTATCATTCACCACCCCTATGAAAGTTTTGATGTGGTGGTGCAGTTTCTCCATCAGGCCGCCGTCGATCCCAATGTTGTTTCCATCAAACAAACGCTTTACCGCACCAGTGATGACTCTCCCATTGTTAAGGCGCTGATCCGGGCGGCGGAAAATGGCAAATCGGTGACAGCACTGGTGGAACTCCGTGCCCGCTTCGATGAAGAAGCGAATATCCGCTGGGCGCGGGACATGGAACGTGCTGGTGTGCAAGTCGTCTACGGGTTTGTACATCTGAAAACCCATGCCAAGATTTCGATCGTGATACGACGTGAGCAGGAGACACTGGTATCCTACGCGCATTTCGGTACTGGTAACTACCATCCAATCACCGCAAAAATCTATACAGACTTATCCTATTTCACCTGCAATGCTGATCTGGTGCAGGAGGCGCATTACCTGTTCAACTATATCACCGGGTACGGTACGCCACGTACCTATCATCACCTGATTCCAGCTCCCGACCATTTGCGTGAGGGGATGCTGGCAATGATTCGTGCAGAAGCAGATCATGCTCGCAAAAGCAAACCCGCCGCGATTTGGGCGAAGATGAACGCGCTGGTCGATACGGCCATGATTGACGCCCTATATGAAGCGTCACAGGCCGGCGTGCAGATTGAATTGGTGGTACGCGGCATTTGCTGCTTGCGCCCCGGTGTGAAAGGACTCTCGGAGAATATCCGAGTAAAAAGTTTGGTTGGACGTTTCTTGGAACATTCGCGAATCTATTGCTTTGGTGACGGGCATGGGCTGCCTTCCGATAAGGCCAAAGTCTATATTGGCTCTGCCGATTGGATGCCGCGCAATCTTGACTGGCGTGTGGAAGTCATGGTTCCGATAGACAATCCAACTGTCCACGAACAGGTACTGGATCAGATTATGGTGGCCAATCTGAAAGATGATACCAATAGCTGGTCATTGCAGTCAGATGGCCACTATACGCGCCAACCATCAGAAGAAGGGTTCTCCGCCCATCGTTACTTCATTGAGAACCCGAGCCTATCTGGTCGAGGGAAAGCATTAGCCAAGGAAAAACGCAAACGCCGGGCACGTAGTAGTAAAAAGAAATAGTACGGATTTTTTCCTTATTTCTCACTTCCAGGCATGCTTTATCCCATCCATGTTCCCTCGCATGGAAATGGAAAGTCTGGAAGACGTTGAGCAGATTTACATTGAGTCACAACTGTACCGGTTGAAGGCGCTGGATGAAGAGCGCTTTGTCGAAGCGTGGAAGCTCCGCAATCTTGGCTTCGCCTTACAGGAACTCATGCAGATCATGCATGAAATCAAGTATGACCCGAACCAACCACGCGTCCCTGCCGGCAGCCCGGACGGTGGACAGTGGACGGATGATCCAGCAAAATATTACACCGACGAACAGAAGATGTCCAAGCCGGCGACTGCGCTGCAAACAAGCCTGTATGGTGTCCGCTTTATAGCAAAACATGAAGCATTTCGTTCTGACGTCTATCTCGACCAGGCGGGGTTTCCAACGATAGGATATGGACATTTATTGTTGCCTCACGAATCTTTTCCAGATGGCATTAGTCGCTCAGAAGCGCTAGAATTGTTAGCGCAGGATATTTCAATTGCTCAACAGGCAGTGAAACGGTCAACCAAAAGCCCGGTGACCCAGAATCAGTTTGACGCTCTAGTATCGCTTACCTACAATATCGGCATTGGCAATTTTCAGAATTCAACGTTGCTCAGGCAGTTAAATCAAAGACATTACAATTTGGCAGCGGATCAATTTCTAGTCTGGAACAAGGTACGCATCAATGGGACGCTTCAGGTTAGCAGAGGACTCGAAAAAAGACGAAAGCAGGAGCGTTCGCTGTTCATATTATTCATGGAAAACGGCGAATAAAACATGGATCAGTTTGCTTGTATGCATGTTACTTTCTTACCCGACATATGCTTCAGAGTGCTACGAGCAGGCACTGACACAATCTGCCATGACAGAGTGCGCTTATCAGGATTATGTAAAAAACAACGAACGTGTCGAGCGTGCAATGCGAACGCTTACTAATCGTTCAACCCAGCAGGAACGTGAATGGCTGGATCGTGCAAAAAAGGCATGGGCAACATTCGCAGAGGCACAATGCCAATATAATACTGCTGAAAGTGTCGGCGGGACTTCCAACAAAATGGCAAAATTTCAGTGCCTAAGCAACATGCAAGACTTCTACGTTGAAGTGTTATTGCGCCAACAAGAATGCATTGAGGGCGATCTATCCTGTAATCACTAGTTACACTATGCAAGAACTCCAACTGCTAATATCAAAGACACGAGAGATAGGAGGCTTGTCCACCCTATCCAAGGATACTGCTAAATCCCTGTCATTTCCCGCTAGATTCCGACCCAACAGATCGCTATAACTTGATGTGTGACTGATTCAGATACCGCACTGCGACATACTGCTACCCGCCATGACACGCGCGGCTACCCGCTGTATGACCCACACGATGAACATGACGCCTGTGGGGTAGGATTGATCGCTTCCATTGATGGCGTCGCTCGTCGGGATGTGGTGCAGAAGGGTATTGAAGCACTCAAATCAGTCTGGCACCGGGGCGCGGTTAATGCCGACGGCAAAACCGGAGACGGTGCAGGCGTGCACCTGCAAATTCCCGACACCTTCTTTTCCCGTGAAATTCCCGGTTATGCCGCAGCGCGGCAAAGTGGGCGGCAGGTTGGCGTCGGTATGTTGTTTCTACCGCGTACCGACACGGAAGCCCAGGAGACGGCACGACTCATTCTGGAGACGGAAATCATCCGCTTTGGTTATGACATTATCGGCTGGCGCCAGGTGCCGGTGCGCACTGATGTGATTGGTGAGGATGCCGCCAAGGCGCGCCCGGAAATCATGCAGGTGTTTATCCGCTCACATGTGCAGGAATCCAAAGACGATTTTGAAGCCGCCCTTTACATCATTCGCCGGCGCATTGAGCATAGCCTGCGTAACCGTGCCATCAATGACGGCTATGTGTGCTCACTTTCCTGCCGTTCGATTATCTATAAGGGGCTGTTTCAAGCGGCGCAGCTGTCAGAATTTTACCCGGAACTGCGCGATCCACTGCTAACCTCCAGCTATATTATCTATCACCAGCGTTTCTCGACTAATACCGCGCCGTGCTGGCATCTGGCGCAACCGTTCCGCGTACTGGCGCATAATGGCGAAATCAACACGCTGCGCGGCAATGTCAATTGGATGAGCAGCTATGAGGCCTGCTTCGGGGATGCCCGTTTTGCCGATTATGCCGAAGAAATTACGCCCATCGTTCCGCCGCTGGCGTCCGATACGGCGGCACTGGACTCGGTGATGGAGTTCATCACTCTGACCGGTGCTTCCTTGCCCTTTGCTAAAATGATGATGATGCCACCGGCCTGGTCACGTCATTCCAACCTACCGCAACAGGAACGCGCCTTTTATGAATATTGCAATTGCCTGATGTCCCCTTGGGACGGCCCGGCCGCCATTGCCGCCACTGACGGCGAATGGGTCATTGCCGGTACGGATCGCAATGGATTACGCCCCCTGCGTTACGCCATCACCCATGATGGCCTGCTGACAGTCGGTTCGGAAACCGGCATGGTCCCGGTGGAAGATAACGCCGTGGAAGAGCTTGGGCAAATGGCGCCGGGTCAAATTCTAGGCGTGAACCTGGAAGAAGGGCGCCTCTATCTTGACCGGGAATTGAAAGAAACACTGGCAGCGCGCAGAGACTATAGCTCGGCTGTGTCCAGCATTCCGCATTTGAAAGATTTGGTGGATAACAGCTCCCCTCTCGGGAAAACGAAATTCTTGGAAACCGAACTCCAGCATCGGCAACGCGCCGCCGGTATCACGCAGGAAGATATGGATTTACTGTTCGTTCCCATGCTTCGCGATGGAAAAGAGGCGGTCGGCTCGATGGGCGACGACACCCCACTGGCGATTCTCTCCAAACAGCATCGCGGCCTGCATCATTTCTTCCGTCAGCATTTCTCACAAGTGACTAACCCGCCCATTGACCCGCTGCGTGAACAGCATACGATGAGCCTGATTACACGGGTGGGAAGAATCCGTGATATTCTCGGAGACGCACCGGACTTCAGTCAAATTTATCACTTGGACTCTCCCATCCTTTTAGGACGTGAATTTGACGCGCTGGTCACCCGTATTGGGGATCAGGCAGCCACATTAGACATCACCTATGAGGCCAGTGAAGAGAAGCTGGCGCTACGTCATGCGATTGACGCACTACTGGAACAAGCGGATAAGGCCGTGGCCGGTGGCGTGCATACCTTGATCCTGTGTGACCAACAGGTCAGTCATGATCGCGTCGCCATCCCGGCCATTTTAGCCGCCGGTGCTGTACATACCCATATGGTACGCCAGAGCAAACGCAAGCAACTCTCCATTTTGGTACGCACCTCCGCCGTGCTGGATACACACAGCATGGCCGTATTGATTGGTGTTGGCGCAACAGCAGTTTACCCTTACCTGGCTGAAGCCGGCGCCGTGGATTGCCATCGCCGCAAATTGCTGGGTGATCTGACGCTGGAACAAACGCTGAGCAACCTGAAAACCGCCCATAAGCAGGGGCTGCTCAAGATCATGTCGAAAATGGGAATTTCCGTGGTCAGTTCCTATCGTGGCGGCCGCAACTTTGATGCGATCGGCCTGTCGCGCTCACTGGTGGCGGAATTCTTCCCGGGGCTGGTTTCTCGCATTTCCGGCATCGGGCTAAAGCACCTGCACCGCCGCATCATGGCGCTGCACCGAGAATGCTGGATGGATACCAGTGATGAAACCGTTATTCGCCTGCCCGTCGGTGGCCAGTATCGCTACCGTAATCACGGCGAAACCCATGCCTATGAGGGAAAGCTGATCCATCGCCTGCAAACCGCCTGCGCTACGGGAAGCTATAAACAGTACCGCGATTTTGCCGATGGGGCGAATGCACAGGACGCCATTCATGTGCGCTCTCTGCTAGGATTCCACTCCGATCGCGATCCAATCCCATTGGCAGAGGTTGAATCCATCAACCATATCCGCAAACGCTTTGTCGCTCCGGCCATGTCGCTGGGTGCGCTCAGCCCGGAAGCGCATGAAACGCTTGCCATCGCCATGAACCGCATCGGCGCGCAATCCAACTCCGGGGAGGGAGGCGAAGGTGCAGAGCGCTACACTCCCTACACCAATGGCGATAATGCCAACTCCACGATTAAGCAGGTCGCGTCCGGGCGGTTTGGCGTCACAGCGGAGTATCTCAATCATTGCAAGGAAATCCAGATCAAGATTGCTCAGGGCGCCAAGCCGGGCGAAGGCGGGCAGCTACCCGGCTTTAAAGTCTCGGTGGAAATTGCCCGGCTGCGGCATGCAACTCCTGGCGTAACACTCATCTCCCCGCCGCCGCACCACGATATTTATTCCATCGAAGACCTGGCACAATTGATCTATGACCTCAAACAGATCAACCCGGACGCGCTGGTCTCTGTCAAGTTGGTCTCGCAATCTGGCATCGGTACCATTGCCAGCGGTGTGGTCAAGGCCATGGCCGATAAAATTATCATTTCCGGTCATGTTGGCGGCACCGGTGCCAGCCCCTATACCAGCATCAAATATGCCGGAGCACCGTGGGAAATCGGTCTGGCGGAAGTGACGCAGGTGCTCAGCCTCAATAAGCTGCGCCACCGTGTAACACTACAAACCGATGGAGGCCTGAAAACCGGACGTGACATCGTGATTGCCGCCATGCTCGGAGCAGAGGAATATGCGCTTGGCACACTCTCACTGGTGGCTATGGGTTGTCTTCTGGTGCGCCAATGCCATAGCAACACCTGCCCGGTCGGCATCTGTACGCAGGACGCCCAGCTACGCAAACATTTTGACGGTAGCGTTGAAAGCGTCATCAACCTGATGAGTTTTATTGCTGAAGATATACGCGAAATTTTAGCTGAACTGGGATACCACACATTGGATGAGATCATCGGCCGCACCGACCTGTTGCGTCAGGTGGAACATCGCTCAGCGCAGGTCAACAGGCTGGATTTAACACCGCTCCTGACCCAGCCGGTGCATTTCGGTGAAGCGCCGCGCATCAATACCTTCAAGCAGCGCAATGAAACGGATCCATCGCTGGACCACCAGATGCTGGAGGAAGCGCAGGCAGGGCTTGAATCCGGTGAAAAAGTGCAACTCAGCTATATTGTACATAATACGCATCGTAGTATCGGCGCGCGGCTGTCCAGCTACCTGACGAGGCACACCGACCCGACTTCGTTGCAACCTGACCATATTCACCTGGTATTGCGCGGCACCGCCGGACAATCACTGGGGGCGTTCCTGGCACATGGTATTCGCATCGAGATGCTGGGTGATGCCAATGATTATGTTGGCAAGGGACTGTCCGGCGGCACCATTATCGTGCGTCCTACCCCGTCGAGTAAACTGGAAACGCAGGCCAATGCTATTATCGGGAATACCGTGTTGTATGGCGCCACGAGTGGATCACTCTTCGCTGCCGGGCGTGCGGGCGAGCGCTTTGCCGTACGTAATTCAGGCGCGAATGCGGTGATTGAAGGCTGCGGTACGAATGGCTGCGAATATATGACCGGAGGCACCGTGGTAATTCTCGGCAGTGTCGGCCGCAATTTCGCCGCCGGTATGACAGGTGGCATGGCCTTCATCTATGACGAAGCCGGGGAATTTGAAGATGCATTAAATTCTGATAGTGTCGTCTATCAACGGCTTACCTCCACCCACTGGGAAGACGTGCTGCGAGAGATGATTGCCGAACATGCGGAAGCTACTAAATCCCTGTATGCCGAGAATATCCTGAATCAATGGCAATTCAAACGCGAGCATTTCTGGCAGGTCTGTCCGAAGGAACTTCTCGATAAACTCCTGCACCCGCTGGATGATACGACTACCACAACATTAGCGAATACCGGCACCACGTAAAGCACGTTCGGACGATTTTCATACATTCCGTATGAAATATCATTCCGAAGGTCGTGCTATTACTTAAGGTTATAGCCTGTCATTCGTTTCTATTTCCGTGTGGAAATAAAACGAATCGGCTATAAAATGATGCCAAACGACCAGAAATTGTAACAATCCTGTGCTAATATATCAGCATGGGAAAAAGCAATTATAAAAATAAAGGACCTAGTGCCATGGCTCAGTTTACGAGCTGGACAGGAAAGACAATACATGGTGTCGTGAATAATGTCGGGTATTTTCTAAAGCATGATGCGCCTGGTATGGTAGAAAGCATCAAACTTCCGGAAAATATGGGCTGGCTGGAAGGTATCCTGAAATTTCTTGGTAAAGGTGGGGTCATGATTGGCACCGGGTTGTTTGGCGCGGCCAATCTCGGCGTCAACATAGCAGGAAAAGGCTTTGAGCTGGCAGGCAATCTTTTTAACGACTATGCACGGCCCCCCATTGAAAATGTCATTGCTGGGAAGGACAAAGGAGAAGGTCTACGTCGTCCACCAGCCACTACACGGAATGAGGATGATATCCCCCCCTTAACGCCTACCAGCACAGAGAGTCAGGATGACCTGATTATTCCACCTTCGGTACCGTCACTCACAAACGCTCCCACCTCCCGCACGATTCATTAGGCACTGCCGTTCCCTTCTTGGTACAAACCACTCTCCCGATAGCGAGAGACGGCGAAGCGCAGCAGGACCCCACATACCGCCGTGACCGGCACGGCAATCAACATCCCGACAAAGCCCATCAATGCGCCACCGGCCATCATGCCAAAGATGATCCATAGCGGGTTGAGGCCAACCGAGTTGCCAACCAGCTTCGGCGTCAGCACATAGCCTTCCAACATCTGCCCGGCGACGAAGATCGCCAGCACGATCCCGGTACGCTCCAGATCATCAAACTGAACATAGGCGACTCCGACGGCCAGTGCCCCGCTGACAATCGTTCCCACATAGGGAATGATGACCAACGCCCCAGCGACCAGCGCGATAATCAGCGCATAATTCAGCCCGGCAATCGACAGCGCCACTGCATAAAAGGCACCGAGTACCAGCATCACATTCAACTGCCCACGCAAAAATGCTGCTAGCGTTTCGTCTATCTTTCCTAGTTGTTCGCGAATGACAGGTGCATAGTGACGGGGCAGCAAATCATCCACGTCGGCCACCATTTTGTCCCAGTCCCGCAACAGGTAAAACGACACCAGCGGTGTAATCACCAGTAACGCGGCAAAATTGACCAGTGCCAGTCCCGATTTCAACAATCCAGCCAGCATCCCGGACACGAACTCTTTGGAAGAGCTGGCAAGTCCGGCTGCCAGCTCTTTATATTGATCCCCCTGCCCGTCTAATTGCAACTCCTGCGACCAGTGCTGAATATAGGGCTCAATGGCACCACGCAGCATTTGAAAGTAGCGGGGTAATTCGGCCATCAATCCCATAAACTGCTCCAACAGCATCGGCACCAGCGCCACCAGCACCAATGTAATGACAGCAAAAAACAGTCCGGAAATGACAATCGTGGCCTTGGTTCGGCTCAGTCCCCATGCCTCCAGTCGGTCGGCCAAAGGGTCCAGCAAGTAGGCAACGCCAAGCCCTACGATAAATGGCAGCAGAATGGGGCTGATGAGGTAGATGAATCCACCCAGCAAGATGGCAATCACCAACCAAAACAGCCACGGCGCGTGTTCGGTTGTCATGGCAGACGTACCACCCAATAGGTGTTACTGGTATCCACGTTCAACCCGCGCGCCAGCATCGCTTTGTTTACCATCGCCTGTGACCCTCGGTGTAGCAGCGTCACCTGCGCATAATGGGTAGCAACGGCACCAACTTCAATACTCTCCAGGCCTGGCAGCGTTTCCATCGTTTCTAGTATTTTCCGCCAGTCGCGCCCATAGCCATACTCAGCGCGCACTACCAGTGGCTTGACCTTGTCTGCTTCCGAGACACCAAACACGCTGAAATCATCAATGGATTCACGTAGTTTCAGCGACACTTCCCGTGCCGCACGTGCCAATAACAAATCCAGCGTATCTTCTGCCAATCGCCCAGGGTATTGCAGCACCATTTCTTCGCTTTTCTTGCCTCCTGCCTTGCGCAAAACCACTTCAACCAATGGCTTGTCATCTACCTCACGACTACGGGCAAAGGCAATTACTACATTACGCGTACCATAACGGCGCGCCAGCTGCGCCAGTGTTTCTTCATCGCCTGAGAGAATTACATTGTCGCTCAGCAAAGTCACATCGCGTGGGTCTCCAAACGGCATCACCAGCAAGCCCTGCCCTACCTCCAGCGCTACATTATTTAGAATCGCACGCCATAAATTTTCCCGCTCGAATAGCCAGATATCCGCTTCGCCCGTATCATAGGGCGGAATGATCAACAATCCATTCCCAGTTGGAATACCATCCGCATCGGCAATGCCCTTGTCGACTCCTATCACCTGTTCCAGCATCGGTTTGTTAAAGCGGTAGGTAATGTCTGCCTCATAATACCCGGCTTTCTCGACCTCTCGCTCAATGGTAAATGACACCACATAACGGGTAATATCTTCCCCACGCAGCTTGCGATAAATATCGCGCGCCTGTTTCGGTGCCAGCTTCATTAACGCCTTGTAAAACGCCCCTTTTTCACCTTCATTGATGGCCTGCTTTTTGGAATCCGCCAGTACGTCCTGCGTGCCCTTGACGGTCAGGTTGATGTCGACAGTCTCCACTTCCTCGACCGCTTCAATCGGCGCATCTTCCATCGCTATCGCCGGAGCGACGCATCCGAATACCAGCGCCAGCACCGGCAATATCTGTCGTAGTCTGTACATGAATGATTGACTTTCGTTTCTAATAGGTTATCCATACGCCATCACGCTGACAAACTCAAATGCAATGGTGACCGACTCCCCGAAAATGACGACTTATGCCGATGCCGGTGTCGATATTGACGCAGGCAATGCACTGGTTGAACGTATTAAACCTGCCGTTAGCTCGACGAATCGCTCCGGTGTTATGGGCGCAATTGGTGGGTTCGGTGGGTTATTCGACCTGAAGGCGGCAGGCTATGACGACGCGGTACTCGTCGCTGCAACCGATGGTGTCGGCACCAAACTAAAGTTAGCCCATACCGCTGACCAACATGATAGTATCGGCATTGATCTGGTTGCCATGTGCGTTAACGATCTGCTGGCCCAGGGTGCTGAACCGCTCTTCTTTCTCGACTATTATGCCTGCGGTGCATTGTCGGTTGAAACGGCGGCGCAGGTGGTCGAAGGCATTGCTGAGGGATGTCGTCAGGCCGGATGCGCTCTGATTGGCGGGGAAACGGCGGAGATGCCCGGCATGTACCAGGTGGGTGATTATGACCTTGCCGGTTTTACCGTGGGTGCTGCCCCCCGGAATGGGCTGTTACCACGCAAAGACGCCATGCAGGAAGGGGATGTCTTGCTGGGGCTGGCGTCCAGTGGCATCCACAGCAACGGCTACTCGCTGGTGCGCCGCCTGATCGACCAGCAGGGACTGGCGTTACGGGATACCTCACCATGGGCGTCTGACCAAACGGTGGCCACTTCTCTGCTTACGCCGACACGGATTTATGTCGCGTCCTGCCTGCCGCTCATGCGTGACGGGAATGCCGTGAAAGGGTTCGCCCATATTACCGGCGGTGGATTAACGGAAAACCTGCCACGCATCCTACCGAAAGGACTAAGCGCAGTGATTGATCTGGATCAGTGGGAACTACCACCCGTCTTCCAGTGGCTTCGCAGCGCTGGACATCTGGACGACGTGGAAATGCTGAAAACGTTCAATTGCGGCATCGGCGCGGCATTGGTTGTTGCGGCAGATGACGCAGAACAGATCAGCGCCAAGCTGATCGCGTCCGGGGAACAGGTCATCACTTTGGGGACACTGACACAAGCATCCGAAAGCGCGATCACCTATCAAGGTACGCTGTGACATCCCCTCGCTTGCGCACCGCCGTCCTGATTTCCGGGAATGGCTCTAACTTGCAGGCCTTGCTAGATGCCGAACAAGCGGATGACTACCCAGCTCAGATCACGTTGGTCATCTCGAACAAGGCGGATGCCTATGGATTAGAACGAGCCAAGACGGCAGGCGTGCAAACGCTGGTCATTTCTCACCGGGACTACGCTGATCGCGAATCCTTCGACGATGCGCTTCATCAGGCATTAACAGAACATCATATTGACCTGGTATGCCTTGCCGGATTCATGCGCCTGCTCACACCGGGTTTCGTTAATCAGTGGGAACGGCGTATGCTCAATATCCACCCTTCTCTGCTCCCGGCCTATAAGGGGATGGACACCCATGCGCGTGTACTGGCCGATGGACAGTCCGTCACCGGCTGCACCGTGCATTATGTCGTGCCTGAGATGGATGCCGGCCCTATCATTTTGCAACAGGAAGTTCCGATCTTACCAAATGACACACCGGACACCCTGCAACAGCGCGTCCATGAAGCGGAACATCGCATCTATCCGGAAGCGTTGCGTATGGTGGCAAAGACCATCCATACCCACGGGTAAACCCGTGGTAGTTTTCTCGATCACATAGAGGATTAAGGTTGAATTTCCTGCTCATCCCAAGCGAAACATTTGCCGCTATCCTCTGGTGTCAACTGATCCAACACTGCAAGCAACCTGGCTGCAGAGAACTCCGGCGTGAACAGCTTGCCCTCCGGCACCTGCGCCTGAAAAGGTTGAGATAACCCACTATCCACAGTGCCTGGATGCAATCCCGCGACGATTGCTTTATCGTAGCGCCGCTCCATCTCAATCGCTGCATTCTTCACCACCATATTCAGGGCAGCTTTAGAGGCACGGTACGCATACCAACCACCCAACCGGTTATCAGAAATGCTGCCGACACGCGCAGACAATACGGCAAAAACGCTACGGGTTTCACGGCACATATGCGGCAGGAAATGCTTGGCCATCAGTGCCGGAACAATCGTATTTGCCATGAATAGCTGCTGAAATTTATCTGCTGACAATTCCCGCAGTGATTTTTCCGGCATAAGGCCATCTGCGTGCAAAAGGCCGGTTGCCACGATTACCAGATCAAGTGGGGCATCAGTAGATGCCAGATTAGCAGCTTGCCTGATTGAGGCCTCATCCTCATAATCGATAGCGTGCGCTGACACTAACGGCGAGATTGTTTCGACATCTGAACGTGAAAAAGCATGAATGCGCTCTACGCCTGCACGGCTCGCGAGATTTCGGATAAACGCACCTCCTAGCGCACCATTCGCACCAATCACAACGCAGTTTCGATAGGCAGGTTCGTGTAGCTCCATCACCCATCTCTAGGGGAACCACGTGACTAATACCACTACAAACCGGCAATAGGGTTCTTCCAATAAAAAGAAAACAATCGATGGCAAAACCCTTGAAATATACAGCAATAGCACTTAAGGGTGGCGCATGCACCGTTTTGCTCAGGTTCACGACTATATTCTGCGACATGCCGTCCCTGCTGCACTGGGGGAACATCATGACGTGCCGGAAAAAGCATTGGCCAATATCACCGTTGAGTTGCCAAAAGACCCGACTCATGGCGATATGGCCACCAATGCCGCCATGGTGTTGGCAAAACCGGCAGGACAAAAGCCGCGCGCGCTGGCAGAAGCGATGCAAGCCAGCCTGGAAGCGTTCCCTTATATGCGCTCAGTGGACATTGCCGGTCCGGGCTTTATCAATATGACGTTTGAACCGGCCTTCTGGCTGAATGAACTGCCCGTGATTCTGAAAGAACTCGTTGGTTACGGAAATTCGGCCATCGGCAAGGGACAACGCATCAATGTGGAATATGTCTCTGCCAACCCGACCGGCCCGATGCATATCGGTCATGCGCGCGGTGCCGTGGTCGGCGATGCGCTGGCACGGCTCTTACAAAAGGCCTCGTTTGAGGTCACCAAGGAATATTACATCAATGATGCCGGAGCGCAGGTGGGGACACTGGCGCGCTCTGCCCTGCTACGCTACCGTGAAGCGCATGGCGAATCCATCACCATCCCGGAGGGGATGTATCCGGGCGACTATCTGATCGGTGTTGGTGAAGGGCTCAAACATACATACGGCGATACATTGCTGAACGCATCGGACGATGAGACGTCCTGGCTGGCAGACGTCCAAACCTTCGCCGTCGATGCGATGATGGCGATGATTCGCGATGATCTAAGACTGCTGGGTATCGAACATGACGTGTTTACCTCCGAACAGGCACTGAAGGATCATGGCTGGCTGGAGCAAGGACTGGACACTCTGACAAAAAAAGACCTACTCTATCGCGGTACCTTAGAGCCACCGAAGGGTAAAGCGCCGCCAGAGGACTGGGAACCGTCCGAACAAACGCTGTTTCGTTCTACGTCCTATGGCGATGACTCAGACCGCCCGGTGATAAAATCCAACGGTGACTATACCTATTTCGCCGGTGACATTGCCTATACTACGCAGAAAATTTCGCGCGGATTTGACACGTTAGTGATGGTATTGGGCGCCGATCATGGCGGTTATGTCGCACGCATGAAAGCGCTAACTGAAGCACTTAGCGATGGCGCTACCGAGATGAGTCTCCATCTGTGCCAGCTAGTCAAACTGATGGATGGTGGTGAACCGATCAAGATGTCCAAGCGCGCCGGGTCGTTCGTCACCGTGCGGGATGTCACGGAAGCGGTGGGTAAAGATGTATTACGGTTTATCATGCTCACGCGAAAACCCGAACAGCCGCTGGATTTTGATCTACAAAAGGTCAGGGAACAGTCTCGTGAAAACCCGGTCTTTTATGTGCAATATGCCCATGCGCGCTGCAAGTCGGTACTGCGCATGGCGCGTGAACAAATGCCGGAAACCGTGCAAGCCTCCGCTATGCCGGAACAGGTGGATATGAGCTTGTTGCACCATAAGGCGGAATTGCACCTGGTCAAAACCATGGCCAGCTATCCCCGCCAGGTGGAAGCGGCGGCACGGATGTTCGAACCGCATCGCATCGCTTATTATTTACAGGAACTGGCGGCAGAGTTTCATGCCTTGTGGAATCTGGGCAATGACGACCCGGCGCAGCGCTTTATCATTGAGGATCATCCGGCACTAACGACGGCTCGGCTGATGCTGGCGCGCTGTGTCGCCACAGTGCTGGCCTCCGGATTGCAGATTCTAGGGGTTGAGCCGGCGGAAGAAATGCGTTAACGATAGGTCATGATGGAACAGATGAACGATTATGATGCGGAATTTGAACAGCGTACCGGCAGTACCACTGGTAATGGCGGGTTGCGCTGGATGTCCATGCTGGTAATTATCCTGATTATTTTCGGGTTTTTCTCACTGGTCTGGTACGCGTATAATACCTCGGTCAATGAACGGCAGGAAACCATTGCCGTGATCGGGGCACCGCAGGAGCATTTCAAGCAGAAGCCGGAAGATCCGGGCGGGATGGAAGTACGGCATAAGGACATTGAAGCCTATCAGCTGATGCGCCAGTCCCCCACCATACGCGATGAGATTGCGAAGGTGGAACGGCTATTGCCTGCCCCCGATGCACCGGTGAATGTGGAAGTCACACCGGTAGACCCGACCGTCAACGATGAAGTGAACCGCATTAATCAAGCAGAAGCGGCCATGGTGACTGCTCCTTCTCAGGAATCGTCATCCCCGAAAGAGATGCAGGAAGTATCAACGCCTCCTCTGGAAGAAAAGGTGCAAGAAACCCCTGAACCCACCACGGAAGTACTGATTTCCGAGGCGACCGCGCCTCCCCCTCCTGCCCCTGCGCCCAAACCTGCACCAATTCCTGTTCCTGCGCCTCCACCAGCTCCGGCACCGAAGCCCGTTCCAGCACCACTGCCGGCACCAACAGCTCAGCCAGCCCCCACTGGTGATGTCTACATCCAGTTTGCAGCACTACGCTCACAGGCGGAAGCCAATCGGCTCTGGCAGAAGATTCAGGCCAAGCATAGCGATCTAATTGCCGGGCACCCGCATATGGTGCAGGATGTGAATATTCCGGGTAAGGGGACGTTTTATCGTCTCCGCGCCACCGGGTTTTCTTCAAAGAGCGTTGCCAATGCCATCTGTTCTACCCTCAAATCCCGTGGGCAGGATTGTCTGGTGGCGCGCTAGGAATTATGACTTCTTTAGCGCCAGTGATTTTTGGATTGGAGGGTGTCACCCTCACCGAGCGAGAGACAGCGCTGTTCACACAGGTTCGCCCCGTGGGCTATATTCTCTTTACCCGCAATTGCGATACACCGGCGCAACTCAGTGAGTTAACAGCCTCCCTCAAGGCCCTGCACACCGACTACCAACCACTAATTCTGATCGACCAGGAAGGCGGACGCGTAGCAAGGCTGCGTGCTCCTTACTGGGAAGCTCCCCCGCCTCCAGGTGATTTTGCAGACATGGTGGGCACGCAAGGACTGGACGCCGCCTGTAATGCCACTTGTAATAACAGTATCCAGATTGCACAGGCGCTCTCGCGCCATGGCATCAATGTCAACTGCATGCCCATGGCTGATATACGTTTTGCACACAGCCATGATATTATCGGTGATCGCGCTTACGGCACCACCCCGGATCAGGTTATTGCCCTGGCGCGTGCCGCTGCCGACGGGTTGTTACGCCACAGCGTGCTGCCGGTACTGAAACACCTGCCCGGTCATGGTCGTGCGACGGCCGACAGCCATGAAACTCTTCCCGTGGTCGATGCATCGCGCACAGAACTGGAAACCGATTTCGCTCCATTCCGGGCACTAGCGGATCTGCCGCTCGGCATGACAGCGCATATCCGCTACACGGCACTGGATGCAGAACTGCCGGCCACGCTCTCCCCAACCATGATCCGCCTGATCCGTGAAGATATCGGGTTTACTAACCCGTTGATGACCGATGATCTGTGCATGAAAGCGCTTGACGGCACCCCAGGAGAGCTGGCCTGCCGCAGTCTGGATGCCGGGTGTGATCTGGTGCTGCATTGTAACGGCGACATCAACGCGATGGAACAGATCGCCGCGTCACTGGACAAGGGCGGCTATGCACCATTCACATTGGAACGGTTGGACAGTATTTATAGCACCTTGTCTGGCACCAGCTAAAACCCGTAATGCTGCAACCAGGGCGCATCGGAATCGAAGAAGGTACGTAGATCGGGGATGTTGTATTTCAGCATGGCAAGGCGCTCGACCCCCATGCCAAAGGCAAAGCCCTGATGGGTTGCCGGATCGAGGTCACAGGCGCGCAGCACATTCGGATGCACCATCCCGCAGCCCATCACTTCCAGCCAGTCATCGCGACCCCCGATCGTGATGTCCTCTCGGCTGCGCGAACAGCCAATGTCAATCTCTGCCGATGGCTCCGTGAACGGGAAGAAGCTTGGACGGAACCGGATGTCCAGATCATCCTTGCCGAAGAACAGGCGCAGGAACTGGCTGACACAGCCTTTCAAATGTCCCATCGTCACGTCCTTATCAATCACCAGCCCTTCCACCTGATGGAACATCGGGGTATGCGTCAGGTCGGAATCACAGCGAAACGTCGCGCCAGGCGCAATAATGCGGATAGGCGGTGCCTCGGAGCGCATGGTACGAATCTGCACCGGTGACGTGTGGGTACGCAGCACATACTCCTTCGCATCATCACCCCCTTCAATATAGAATGTATCATGCATCTGCCGCGCCGGGTGGTGCGCCGGAATGTTCAGCGCCGTAAAATTATGGTCGTCATCTTCAATCAGCGGGCCGGTACGAATGGAAAAGCCCATCAACTCGAAAATCTCATGAATTTCCTGCATGACCTGTGAAATAGGATGGCGCTTACCCAACCGCCAGGGGGATCCATCCAGCGTCACATCGGCCACATCCTCCGCCAGACGACGGGACTCTTCTGCTTGTTCCAGCGCCAGACGTCGCTGCTCAATGGCCTCTGCCAGCTGCTGCTTGAGTACATTGAGTTCCTTACCACGTGTCTTGCGCTCTTCCGGCGGCAATGATGCCACGCCTTTGAGCGCCTCGGTCAACGTTCCCTTTTTTCCTAAGAGCGATACACGCACACTTTCCAGCGTATCAATATCCTCGCTGGAGTGAATCTGCTTAAGTTGCTCGGCGAATGCCGCCATCGCCATTAAGCTGCTTTGGAGGCCAGTGCCGTTTTCACCTGCTTCACCACAGCGGCAAAGGCATCCGGCTCACGCACAGCCATATCGGCTAGCACTTTGCGATCCAGTTCAATCCCGGCCAGCTTCAACCCACCGATAAATTGTGAGTAAATCAGTTCGTGCTCGCGCACGGCAGCATTAATCCGCTGAATCCACAGGCTACGAAAGTTACGTTTTTTTGCCTTACGGTCGCGATACGCATATTGCAGCCCTTTCTCAGCACGATTACGCGCCAGACGGTAACAATTCTTCGAACGACCGCGATAGCCCTTGGCTAAACCAACAATTTTCTTACGGCGTGCGCGGCTTGCTACACTATTTGTTGCTCGTGACATACAATCCTCCTATCGGCCATATGGCATAAATTGTTGTACAATCCGGCTATCAGCCTCGCTCATCACCGTGGTGCCTCGCTGCTTGCGGATGAAGGATTTGGAACGCTTTACCATCCCATGACGCTTCCCCGCCACATTGCGCTTGACCTTGCCGGTCGCTGTCAGCTTGAAGCGTCCCTTGACGCTTGATTTCGTCTTTAATTTTGGCATTTGTGTCTCCTGTTGCAATTTGCTATACTCACACTCCATTTCACTCATTCAAAGGCATGCCAATACGCCCGAACGATTGGGTGGAGTGTGTATATAGAAAAAAAACCACTACCTGACAAGCACTAAATCACCATTCAGTATGAGCTTTCTGAGTAATCTTCCAATCCGGCGTAAGCTGATGATTATCATCATGAGCGTAGCTGTCACTGCAGTGGGCGTAACAACGTTCTCCATGTCGGTGATCGGTGTCTTTAACTTACAGGAAACATTGCGTCGCGAAATTGAAATGGCGGCGAATATCGTGGGTGAACGCAACAAATTCTCCATTCAATTCGGGAACCAGGTGGAAGTCACCCATAATCTGGAAGTGTTCAAAGTACGTCCTTCTGTTCGTCGCGCCTGTATTTATGATGAACGTGGCCATGTTTTTGCATTTTATCCGATGCCTTCCGATCAGGCAGCCGGATTTCTCAATACGGAATCCGGGTTTCGTGCCGCTGCCCAATGCCCGTTATTCAACGCCGAACTAACCCGTATGCGGGACGGCAATATTGAAACTTACCGGCATATTCGGCTAGGAGAACAACGAGTTGGCGGTATTTATATTCAATCGGATTTGCGGCAGATCGACCAGTATATCAATAACAAAATCTATACGGCATTGGCAGTCATTCTTGCCGTCTTCACGCTTTCCTATTTACTGGCGCTGCGCCTTCAGAAGGAAATTTCCCGCCCGATTCTGGAATTGGCCAACGTAGCAACCCGCGTCTCCGCCTATAAGGATTATTCGTACCGGGTACTGGCTAAAAAATCGGAAGAAGATATTGATCGGGATTATTCACGCGAAGTAGCCACCCTTGTAAAATCCTTTAACACCATGCTCAGCGACATTGAACAGCATGAAGCAGATTTACAGCGTCATTACAACGAACTGGAACGTGCCAAGGAAGCAGCAGAGAGCGCCAACCTGGCCAAATCCCAATTTCTGGCCAGTATCAGTCATGAATTACGTACCCCACTTAATGCCATTATCGGATTTTCTACCATCATCAGCAGTCAGCTCTTTGGCGAGATTAATAAAAAATACCTGGAATATTCCAAGGACATCTACGATTCCGGCGTACACTTACTGGAAGTGATTAATGATATACTTGATTTGTCTAAAGCGGAATCCGGCTATCTGGTATTACAGCCTGAACAAATGGATATGCGTAAGACCGTTGATAAATGCCTGAAGATTCTCTCCGGCACTTCCGAAAAAGCCGGCGTCAGCATCAAAACGGAGCTCTCTGACGACATGCCCCCCTTGATTGCTGATCGTGTACGCATGATTCAGATCCTGATTAACCTGATATCCAATGCCATCAAGTTCAGCGACCATGGCGGCACCATCACTATATCTATCAAACACAGGCAGGGAGAAGCAGATCAGTCATTGTTTCATATTCGTGTGGAAGATCACGGCATTGGCATGACGCAAGCAGAGATAGAGACAGCATTCCAGAGTTTCGGGCAGATTGACAGCGGCCTCAACCGGAAATATGAAGGTGCCGGTCTAGGTTTGCCGCTTACCAAAAAACTGGTTGATCTTCACCATGGCTCCATCTACATCGAAAGTACGCCCGGTCACGGCACGACCGTACGTGTAGTGATCCCGTCACAACCGCTAACGCCTGATGTTCCGGAAAGCTTTACGTAAATTTTACCAATTCGCGTTAGAAGTAGGGAGAGTATGACACATTTACAGAGCTAACATAGCCTTGTGTAATACGAACAGTTGATTCAGGAGCATATGCCGTGAAAGATAATTATATTGATCTGATTCTGTCGATTGAACGCCTTCACCGACGATTTCTTGATGTCGTTAAAAGTGAGTTAGATCGCCTGAAGATTGAAGATGTAAATAACGTACAGACATTGATCCTGTACAATATCAGCGATGAAGAACTCACGGTTGGTGAACTCACAAACCGTGGATACTATCTCGGCTCCAACGTATCTTATAACGTCAAGAAACTGGTGGAAAATGAGTACCTTGTACAAGAACGTGCTCCGCATGACAAACGTTCCGTCAAAATCCGCTTATCCGACAAGGGACTCCAGCTTTGCAATGTCGTGGATGAACTGTACGAACGCCATGTCGGCATGCTGAATCAAACCGGTTTCTCACAAGATGACATGCAGATGTTGACAAAATTATTAGGCAATTTGGAAACCTTCTGGTCAGGACAATTGTCTCAGGGATACAAGCACTAAACCCCCTGCAAAACTGAGGTTTTCCGCCACCCTTAAGGAAAATTGCTTGTCAGCTATCAGATCATCTGATAGGCTCCCGAAAAAACAGCTTAGGGAGCTATTCATGCAGATTCTTCGTCATGCCAAATCTCTGGTTAAAACACTTATCGTTGTTTCCTGTAGCGTTGCCGTACTTGGTGGCGGCGATGCGCAAGCGGAACGAAAGTTTATTACATTTGGTACCGCAGGCGTCACCGGCGTCTACTACCCGGTAGGCGGAACCATTTGCCGCCTGATTAACCGCAAAGCGAAAGATCACGGCATTCGTTGTACCGTTGAATCCACAGGAGGCTCCATTTATAATCTGAATGCATTGCGCCAGGGCGAACTGGATCTGGCATTTGCACAATCTGACTGGCATTATGCCTCCTATCTGGGAGAAGGTGTTTTCACCGATCAGGGGTCTGACAAGAACCTACGTTCAGTCTTCTCACTGCACAGTGAGGCATTGACACTCGTTGCAAGAGAAGATTCTGGCATCAAGAGCTTTGATGATCTTAAAGACAAGCGATTCAACATCGGTAATCCGGGCTCTGGCACGCGCTCAACGGTGGAGGAACTGCTGAAACAAAAAGGCTGGGATAAAAGCGTCTTTTCACTCGCTTCAGAATTTAAAGCATCTGAACAAGCACAGAAACTCTGTGACAACCAAATTGATGCCTTCGCTTTTAACACCGGTCACCCGAACGGCTCTGTACAAGAAGTCACGTCTACCTGCGACACGCGTATCGTGCCTGTCGTTGGCGATACGGTAGATAGTCTGGTTAAAAAATATTCCTTCTACGCACCGGCAACGATTCCCGGCGGCATGTATACCAATAACCCGGATGATGTCCCTACCTATGGTGTGATGGCAACGGTTGTTACTTCCGCAGATGTGGATGAGGAATTGATTTACCAAGTGGTGAAGGCTGTTTTTGATAATTTTGACAATTTCAAAACGACACACCCGATTCTTTCCTACCTGACAAAAGAGCAAATGCTGACGAATGGACTAACTGCTCCAATGCATGACGGAGCAAAACGCTACTATGTGGAAGCCGGTCTGATTGAAGAATAAGCAGCAATCAATCGTAGATTTTTGCTTATAACTTGTCGATAGGTTTCCGGTAGCAGATGACATCTTCCGTCACTGAAATTGATGCGCATGATCTAATCATTGAGCATGATACTGGCGCACGTCATCCTCACGGTTTGACTGGTGCCATGCTCACAGGAACCGCCTTACTGTGGTCGCTATTTCAGCTATGGATTGCATCGCCACTCCAATTTGAGCTGGGAATTTTCATTCTGAATGATACGCAAAGCCGTTCCATCCATCTGGCCTTTGCCATGTTTCTGGCGTTCGCCGCCTATCCGATGCTGCGCAGTTCTCCACGGATGCATATCCCTATCTATGACTGGATTATGGCACTGGTTGGGGCATTCTGCGCAGGATACCTCTACCTATTTTACAATGAACTGGCCTTGCGTCCCGGCCTGCCAACCGACCTGGATATTGCTGTTTCGATTATCGGACTAATCCTGCTACTAGAAGCAGCTCGCCGTTCGCTGGGTTTGCCATTGATGGTAATGGGCGTTATCTTCCTGGCCTACACGGCTTTCGGTTCCGCTTCCTGGATGCCGGATCTGATTGCCCATAAGGGGCAGTCGCTTAACAAGGTCGCTAACCACCAATGGCTTTCTACCGAAGGCGTGTTTGGCGTAGCGCTGGGGGTCTCTTCCGGTTTTGTGTTTCTGTTTGTCCTGTTTGGCTCCCTGCTCGACAAGGCAGGTGCCGGGAACTACTTTATCAAAGTTGCCTTCTCCCTGTTGGGGCATCTACGCGGAGGTCCCGCCAAGGCCGCTGTACTCTCTTCCGGTCTGACCGGCTTTATCTCCGGCTCCTCTATCGCCAACGTCGTGACTACCGGTACCTTCACTATTCCACTGATGCGCCGGGTCGGCTTCTCAGCTGAAAAAGCCGGCGCTGTTGAGGTTGGCTCTTCCGTCAATGGACAAATCATGCCACCGGTGATGGGGGCTGCGGCGTTTATCATGGTCGAATATGTCGGCTTATCCTACCAACAAATCATCAAACATGCCTTCCTTCCCGCTGTCATTTCCTATATTGCACTGCTCTACATGGTGCATCTGGAAGCGCTAAAGTATAATGTGAAAGCGTTAGAAAAACCGATACAGCATACCTTGAGACGCCGCTTGCTGGGAATGGGCATCACGGTTTCCAGCATCATCATTCTGGCCGGTATCGTGTATTTTGGTATTGGCTGGATCAAGGGTATGGTGGGCGACCAATCACCATACGTATTCGCATTTCTCATTTTCCTTACCTATGTGGCATTGGTCTATTATGCATCCCGTTTTCCGGATCTGGAAAAGGATGACCCGGATGCCCCCGTCTACACATTGCCGGAAACTGGGGCGACCGTTAAAACTGGCCTGCATTATATCCTACCACTGGTCGTACTGATCTGGTCGTTGATGGTCGAGCGTCTCTCGCCCGGACTCTCCGCTTTCTGGGCCTGCGTAGTGATGATGGTCGTCCTGCTGACCCAGCGCGTATTGCTGGCACTGTTCCGTCGCCAGTCAGGTATTGGCTTACAGTTCAGACAGGGTGCCGATGATCTGAAGAATGGCCTGGTTACCGGCGCACGTAATATGATCGGTATCGGTGTGGCCACCGCAGCTGCCGGTATTATTGTCGGCACCGTTTCCTTAACCGGGGTTGGTAACGCCATGGTCGAGGTTGTTGAAGCCCTCTCCGGCGGTTCACTAATTCTGGTATTGGTCTTTACCGCTATTATCAGCCTGATTTTAGGGATGGGACTTCCCACCACCGCCAACTATATCGTTGTTTCCAGCATCATGGCCGGTGTGGTGATGGAATTGGGCAAACAACATGGCCTGCTGGTACCGGCCATCGCCGTGCATATGTTCGTCTTCTATTTTGGCATCATGGCCGATGTAACGCCACCGGTTGGACTGGCTTCCTTTGCCGCTGCTGCCGTCTCCAAAGGTGAACCAATTAAAACCGGCTTACAAGCGTTTCTCTATAGTACCCGAACCGCCATCCTTCCGTTTTTCTTTATTTTTAACAATGAACTGCTGCTGATTGGCGTCGACGATTTTTGGCATGGGCTATGGATTTTTATCAGCGCTACCGTTGCCTTGTTGTTATTTTCCGCAGGTATGCAGGGCTTTTTCATCGTCCGCAACCGGTTCTATGAAAGCCTGCTGCTGATTCTGATTTCCATTGCACTGTTCATCCCCGGCGCATTCCTGAACACCGTCTTCCCACAATATACCACAATGCCCGGCAACGTCTTCCCAGATGCGCTGACACAATCACCGACCGGGGAACGCCTTAAGTTACAGATGCTAGGTGAGAATGATATCGGCGATCCACGCACCTACCATATGTTCCTCCATGTACCAGAAGGTGCCAGCCTTGAAGAAAAACTCAAGGAATTGGGTATCGCGATCGCCGTTGAAGAAGAAAAAACCATTATTGAGAATATTACCTTCGGTAGCCCCATGGAAAAAGCGGAAATGGATTTCTACGACGAGGTGGTGCGTGTCATGGCGCCTAACCAGGAACGTCCGGTAAAATATGTTGTCTATATTCCGGCATTGACCTTACTGGCACTGATTTATTTCTTGCAACGCACACGCAGAACAAGGATTCTGGCAATGGATACCCATGAGCATCATATAAAGGAGACGACTTCATAATGTATAAAAATATTCTGTTCCCGGTGGATGTCACCGAACCCAGCTCCTGGCAGATTGCCTTGCCAGTTGTCTTAGAAATGGTTGAGGCATTCAAGACCCAATTACATGTCATGACCGTCGTACCGGAATATGGCATGAGCATTGTGTCTCAGTTTTTCCCGGATAAATCAGAAGATGCCCTGATAAAAGGCGCGACCGAGGCATTGCATAAATTCACGGCTGAAAATATCCCGGAACATATCAAACGCCGCCACGTGATTATTCAGGGCACGGTCTATGAAGGCATTATCGAAACCGCCGATCGCGTTCACGCCGACCTGATCGTCATGGCCGCACACCGTCCCGAATTGAAAGACTACCTGCTTGGCCCTAACGCCGCCCGTGTGGTACGTCATTCGAGCCGATCAGTATTGGTAGTACGGGACGAACATAAATGACCTCCCTCATAACTAAAATTTCTGCATTGACCTAACATTTAGTTCTGAAGGAGGTCTCATGAAAACAGTCACTCTTGGTTCCCTGACGTTGGCGAATGACCGCCCGTTCACGCTGATCGCCGGTCCCTGCCAGATGGAAAGCCGCGACCACGCCATGATGGTAGCGGAAACACTCAAACAGATGACGGATCGGCTTGGGATAGGACTCATCTATAAAACCTCGTTCGACAAGGCCAATCGCTCCAGCATTTCCGGCAAACGCGGCGTCGGGTTGGAAGCCGCACTTCCTGTGTTCGAGGAAGTACGACGCACCTTTGACTGTCCGGTATTGACTGATATTCATAATGAAGAACAATGCGCACAGTTGGCTCCTTACGTGGATGTACTGCAAATTCCTGCCTTTCTGTGTCGCCAGACCGATCTGCTGCTGGCCGCCGCCAAAACGGATTGCGTCATTAATGTCAAAAAAGGGCAATTCCTGGCGCCATGGGATGTCGGCAATATCGTCGCCAAGCTGGAGCATGGCGGCTGCACTGACATTATGCTGACCGAACGGGGCGCATCGTTTGGCTATAACACCCTGGTCAGTGATATGCGCTCACTCAAGATCATGGCCGATGCCACTGGCTATCCCGTGGTCTTTGATGCGACCCATTCCGTGCAGCAACCAGGCGGGCTGGGTGGCGCCTCCGGCGGACAACGTGAGTTCGTCCCTGTGCTCGCACGCGCCGCCGTGGCAGTTGGCGTGGCCGCCCTGTTCATGGAAACCCATCCCGATCCGGATAACGCCCCAAGCGACGGGCCATGCATGGTGCCGCTGGCAGACATGGAGCCTCTACTGACACAATTGCAGCGGCTGGATGCTGTGGTGAAACAGGCATAGATAGTATGGACAATTGTATAGACATGTGTTATGCTAACGTTTGAATGGGATGAAGAAAAAGACCAAATTAACCGTAGCAAGCATGGGATTGCCTTACAAAGAGGTGCCGCTATATTCCTCGACGATAACCGACTAACGAAAATTGATCATAGGTTTGATTATCAGGAAGTGCGATACATAACTCTTGGTCTTGTCGAAAATCGTGTCTATGTGGCCGTCTACACAATGCGTGGAGATGCCATACGATTAATCTCGGTACGAAAAGCCAACAAAAGAGAAAAGGCGCAATATGGGAACTGTTAGATATACTTTAGATGCAAAAAACCCTCCCAAGTTAAGCGAGGAAGAAAAATCACGTTATGATACTTCCAGAGAAGAAGATATTGATTATTCCGATATTTCCGAACTTGATAACTCATTTTTTGAAAACGCATGGCGCGGTGATATGCCAATACCGGTAGAGAAAGAAAAAATTTCAGTGAGACTAGATAAAGACATATTGCAATGGCTACGTAGTTATGGCCGAGGATACCAAACACGCATGAATGAAATTCTACGCCTTGCCATGCAACACCATACAACACCCCCAAGCCAAGAGAATGATCGGATCAACCCACAATAAATTGCTTTTCGTGTAAGGCAGTGGCAAAATTTTTTGCTTTTAGCCGCAAATGTACTATGTATAGCGCATGGTCGATGCACAACTAAATATCAATCTGTTTGACGGGCTGGTCTACCTGACGCTTTTCCTTGCCGGGTTTATCTCTTTGTACCGGGGGTTCATCCGTGAATTCCTTTCTATTATCACCTGGTTCGGTGCTGGGCTGATTACACTTGGCATGGCCGATAACGCCATCGCGTATGTACGTCAATTCATGACCAGTGATCTGGGCGCCGCGATGGTCGGCGTCATGGGTACCTATTTTATTTCCGTCACCATTCTCGGTATGCTCACCCGCATGGTCATGAAATATGTCAAACAGGGTTCCGATGTCGGGTTCCTTGACAATGCACTGGGGCTGCTGTTCGGGTTGCTGAAAGGTGGGATGATTATCATCCTTGGCTTTATCCTGATGACACTGGTGTTTAAGGAAGAAGGCTATCCGGAATGGATTCAGCAGGCGCATACGCTACCGACCGTGCAGCGTGCCACCATTTCTGTGGTACGACTCATGCCGGAATATCTGGGCACTATCTCTTCTCTTGGCGCCGCGCAGGAAGAAGAACCAGTGCCAGACGACGCTGCTCCCACGCCTGAAACGGTCAATGAGGGCATCGAAGATGAATTATTCCGACGCAATCTGAGTAAAGAGGAAATCGAGCAGGGAACGGGCGCATTGGAACAACTGATTATGGATGTGACCAAAGATCGGGAAGATCAGGGAGACTTTTAGGTGGCTCCCTTTCCCTCCCCCGATACTGATAAGTTCCATGAAGAATGTGGCGTGTTCGGTATTTTTGGCGCAGTGGATGCAGCCGCACATACGGCACTGGGGCTGCACGCCCTGCAACATCGTGGACAGGAGGCCGCCGGCATCGTCTCCAATGACGGTAACGGGCAGTTTTATTCCCGGCGAGCACTGGGGCTGGTCGGTGACACCTTCAACCGGCAAAGCGTGATTAAGAAGCTTCTGGGCAGCGCCGCCATCGGCCATAATCGCTACTCCACCTCCGGCGAACCACTGATCCGCAACGTACAGCCCCTGTATGCCGAGTACCATTTCGGAGGTGTCGCGCTGGCGCATAACGGCAACCTGACCAATGCCTGGCACTTGCGTGAAACACTCAAAAGCAAAGGCTGCTTGTTTCAGTCTACCTCTGATACCGAGGTCATCGTTCACTTAATCGCTATCAGTCAGGAAAACAGCGTAGAAGCGCGATTGATCGATGCGCTCACACAGGTGGAAGGCGCCTACTCACTGGTCGTCCTAACCGATGACACACTGATTGGCGTGCGCGATCCACATGGCGTCCGTCCCCTTGTGCTGGGCGAATTGGACGGCGCGTATGTGCTGGCCTCCGAGACCTGCGCCTTTGACATTATCGGCGCGGATTATGTCCGTGACATTGAGTCGGGCGAGATGGTGGTTATTACCGATCATGGCCTGCAAAGCTCCAAGCCTTTTGCACCGGTTGCCAGAAAATTCTGCATCTTTGAATATGTCTATTTCGCTCGCCCCGACAGCATGATCGAAGGGTTTAACACCTATGAAGTCCGCAAGGCCATCGGCAGCGAACTGGCAAAAGAATACCCCATTGATGCCGATGTGGTCATCCCGGTGCCTGATTCCGGAGTGCCGGCGGCATTGGGCTATGCTGAAGGTGCAAACATGGCGTTTGATCTTGGCATTATCCGTAATCATTATGTTGGGCGCACCTTTATCGAACCCACCGATAAAATCCGCAATCTCGGTGTAAAGCTGAAACATAATGCCAACCAGGCCAGCATTAAAGGCAAGCGCGTTGTGCTGGTCGATGACAGCATCGTGCGCGGCACCACCTCCCGCAAGATTGTTGCCATGGTGCGCGCAGCGGGCGCGACAGAAGTGCATATGTGCATCGCCAGCCCACCCTCGACGCATTCCTGCTATTACGGGGTCGATACGCCGGAGCGCGAAGAATTGCTGGCCTCCAACATGAGTGTGGAGGAGATGGCCGCCTATATCGGTGCTGACTCGCTGGCGTTTCTCTCTATCGATGGGTTGTATCGCGCCGTGGGTGAAGCGCAGCGCGACAACGACAACCCGCAATATTGCGATGCCTGCTTTACCGGCGACTATGCTATCCGGTTGAAAGATGTTGAAAACGGTGCCGATACTGCCAATTTTAAAGGCGTCGGCGCGATGTCGGTGATTGGGTGAGAGGTCATCCTCGATAGCACGTCGCATCCCAACCATAATCGGATTGTGCTTGCCCCCCCATCGTCACCTCGACGATAAACTGCGCTACCTGTGCCGCGCTCATCTGTGTATGTGCCTTGTGCCACCCGGCAGCAGCGATACGCATACGTGCGTCCGAGTGTTGCTTGTAATAACGGAGCTTATCCGCCAGCTCTTCTTTATCGGCGAAAAACACCATCTCCTCTTCGGTGAAAAACTGCTCCATGGCAAAGCCGCGTTCGCTGAAACAAAGCAACCCGCAACCCACATACTGGGACAGGCGATCCGACGTATAGAGATAGCGCTCTTCCTCTGTCGCCTGAATCACCGCCCCCTTGGTGGTTTGCTTATGGCTAAGATTCAGCCCCATGGCACATCGCCCAATGGCGTCATAATACGCGGCGCCGAATAACTCATCTGCCCCATCAAACCCAAAGAAATGCGGGCGCAGCCCTTCTACTTGTTCTCGTACATAACGCGGTAATCGCAAACGGTCATTCTCCTCCTGTGAACCGGTGGTCGTCATGGCGCGCACGGCATAGAACACATCATACTCCGTCTGCGCCTGTTCATGACAGCGATGCGTTTCTAATGCGGCATCAACCGGGTTAGGAATATAGGCAGCCACCGCCTGCGGCGTAGCATAGCGCTGTAACACAGATCCCCCAGTCGTAATAAAACTGGCATCGACATGAGGTAACCGTGCGCGGATTGCGGCATCGTTTTCAGGGCGAAATACCGGATCGACATTGAACTGCGCAATGCGCAAAGCCGGATGCTCCGATTTCAAAATCTGCAACGTGTTATTGGTAATAATGTCGGCATGTCCAAGCAACAGCATATCCGGGCGAAAATTATGGGCGACCTGAATTAACTGGTCATTACAACGCTGTGCACCGCCTAATCTTGTACCCAGCCAACCGGCATGGCGCAATACATCACGATCACTGAAAAACAGGGCATTGTGATCACAGCGCACTAACCCATGTTGAAGCTTCCGCCCGACATCGTAGAACCGCCGTCCTCGATGCTTTTCATTGCCATTGCCGACATGCAGAATTCTGGCCATTCGGCATACCCGATAAGACGCTGTTTAACGTTTTACCACAATGCAGAGCGTCCCCTGCGCTTTCAGGCGTCCGCATAGCTCGTCAGCAGCGATATGTGTGTCATATGGTCCTGCACGAAGGCGGAACAGGCGACGGGCAGCGCTCCCATGTTTCGGAGCGTCAATGTTCTTATTAACTCTTGCCAATGTTCTCCCATGCATTCCCTGCAATTCTGCCCACTTATCCTCTGCGGCAGCAGGCGAAAGAAACGAACCGAGCTGTACGTAAAATTGGCCACTACTATATGCTGCACCTGCCTCAGGACGTGTTGTTACCGGTCCACGGTGCCGATACTGACGGTACCGCGCTCCTTTCTCTCCGCGCATCGCGGCACGGCGCTTGGAGTAACGGTCCTGGTAACGTACTGATCCACCCAGGTCTTTAATCGCACGACAGCGCAGTGCTTCCGGACGTGTTAGTGCGCACAGACGGCGTACCGGGCGCGTCGTCAGGAATGGTCCCATACGCAGCGACAATCGCTCCGCACCCCGTACTCGACCATAGGGGCGTACAATACGAATGCGCAGCTTGGACGGCAGTAGTGAATCACGTGACTTTAACACGCGTACATATTGAGCGGCGGCCGCATCGTTAGCAAAATACCCAATATCTGCCCAGAAGGAATGCACCTTTGCCGTATCACTTGGTGATGCATCCATCAGACGATTACCACGTTCCAGATAAGGATTCTGCTGCGGCTGCGGTTCGGATAATGGTACCGGAATCGCTTCTTCTACGGCAATCATCCCCGTTCCCTGCGGCTGGCCCGGAACGGCGGCAACAGGTACAGTCGGTGTTTGCGGTACGGCAACCGACGTTCCAGCCACTTCGACCGGCACACCAACATTCACAGGTGGTGCCGGTGTATAGGTCGTCGGAGCAACAGGCTCTACTATGTCCGGCTGTGCATTGATCTGTACCGGCACTTCCTGTGGAGTCTGTGGTACCGATGCGGCAGCAACACTGCTTTCCACCTCCGCATCATCACTGTAAAACATAGCAGTTTCCGCCACATAACACTCATGACCACCTTCCGTCACCTCATCACAAACCGCCTCGGCATCTGCGCGTGTAGCGATTGGACCAGCCTGCGTACGGTAGGTCACAAAATTGTCGGGACGCATCACCACTTCACCCGACACGTAATTCAGTCCCTCGAATAAATCAGGAAAAGCCTGCGCCAGTGTCTCCCAATGCGCGCGCGCTTTTGCTTCGGAATCAAATGTCCCTAACTGCACCATAAATACGGTTTGCGCCGGCAAGGCAGCGGGTAAGGCCATTACTGCTAACGAACCCAGAACACCCCTGACAAATCTTTTCATCCGAATACTTCCATTTCCTTGTCTTTTAAAATGGGGTGACTATAGGCAACATTACGTAAATGATAAAGTAAAAAGTACACCCTCCCCTTTATGGGTCATACATTGGCCTTCTCACCAATAAAAAAACGCCGCAGCTGCAATAGCCGCGGCATTTTATGCCATGCATTATCTGATAAGCTTACTGACTTACGTAAGGCATCAGTGCAAGATTACGCGCCCGCTTGATCGCAGTGGCCAGCTTGCGTTGTTTTTTTGCGCTGACCGCTGTGATACGGCTTGGAAGAATCTTACCGCGCTCAGATACAAAACGGCTCAGGAGCTTTACATCCTTATAATCAATATCAGGTGCTTTAGGTCCGCTCAAAGGACAACTACGCCGGCGGCGAAAAAACGGCCTGCGGTTGACAGAGCCCATGGGTGCCCCGGTTTTGTTTTCTGCATTATTTTCATTTGCTTCTGCCATGATATTCCTGCCTGGTATTTATTGTGTTTATTTATGCGGCGTTATATTCGCGTTCTTCATCCTGACGAATGGGAGCGGACGGCCCTTCTTCGATGGCATCCACCTTCACCGTCATGTGACGAATCACGTTCTCATTCAGTCCCAGATTACGCTGAAACTCTGTTAATGCCTCAGCATTCACCTGCGCACCGAAGAAAATATAATGCCCACGGGACATTTTATTGATCAGGTACGCCAGCTTGCGCAAACCCCAGGATTCCTGCTTCACGACCTTGCCGCCCAATTTTTCCAGCAACTCCTTCATCTCCGTTGCCAGCGCATCCACTTCCTGCGTGCTCATATCAGGGCGCAGCACAAAGGTAATCTCATAACATTGCATAATCTTTACACCAATTTGTTCAAGGGTGGCAAATATACAGAATTAGGGCTGGTATGCAAGCAAAAATCGTTTAGTTTACGGTGAGCTTCATGATGATTAGAAAAGGAATCGAGAGACAATGAGCACATTTGCATGTTTATTCCCCGGTCAGGGGTCACAAGAAACCGGGATGGGGAAACCATTCTTTGATGCATTCGCGGCAGCGCGCGAAGTCTATGAGGAAGTCGACGACGCGCTTGGGCAGCGACTCTCTACCATCATTTTCGGGGATGATGCCGATACCCTGACCCGCACGGAAAATGCACAGCCCGCCATCATGGCGACTTCAATTGCCGGCTTGCGCGTATTGGAACAAGAGGCCGGATTTGTGCTGCCGCAGCGCTGCACCTATGTCGCCGGGCATTCATTGGGGGAGTATACCGCCCTGTGCGCCGCCGGTGCATTAACGCTGGCAGATACGGCACGGCTACTGCGCAAGCGTGGGCAGGCGATGCAACAGGCTGCTCCGGAAGGTTCCGGCACTATGGCAGCGATTCTGGGCATGGAACTGGAGGTGCTGGAAACATTGCTGGCCGAACATCGCGCGTCCGGCATCTGTGAGATTGCCAATGATAATGCGCCGGGACAGGTGGTCATCAGTGGTGAACGCGCCGCAGTAGAGGCAGTCATGGCAGCGGCCAAAGACGCCGGTGCCAAACGCGCTGTGGAACTGAATGTCAGCGCCCCATTCCACTGCTCACTCATCCGCGACGCTGCTGAGGTTATGCGCGAAGCACTGGACGCCGTGGCGATGCACACCCCTTCCGTACCGCTCGTGGCCAATGTCATTGCCGAAGCGACGCAAGATCCGGACACGATCAAAGCTCTGCTGGTTGAACAGGTTACCGGACGGGTACGCTGGCGGGAGTCCGTCACCTGGATGGGAACGCAAGGCATCACCGACATGCTGGAAATCGGCCATGGGAATGTGTTGAGCGGACTAAATCGCCGTATCAACCGGGAACTTACCTCCCATACGATTGCCACACCGGATGATATTGATGGGTTTCTGAAAGCCGCCTGAGCATCACCAACATTATGATGCCCTTTATGATGCCCTTTGTCTTAGAACCTATTCAGAATCTTTTGGCTATGAGGCGAAAATGCCTGTTTTCGAGAACCGCAGCGCAGTGTACGTTGAGGTACATGAGCAGCGGAAGCGCAGAAAATTGGTATTTGCAGGCCATAGACAGTAGATTATGAATAGGTTCTTAGGTATTGAGAGCAGCTGTGATGAAACCGCCGTCGCCATCGTTGATACGGACGGTACCATTCATGGTCAGGCACTGCTATCACAGGTAAAAGACCATCTGCCTTATGGTGGGGTAGTACCGGAGATCGCCGCACGTCAACACGTGCTGCATATCGAACCGCTGTTGCGACAGCTATTGGAAGAGACTGGCCATGCCCTGCACGACATGGATGCTATTGCCGTCACCGCCGGGCCGGGGCTGATCGGTGGGGTGATTGTTGGCGTGATGACAGCCAAGGCGCTGGCTGCCGTGCATCACCTGCCGCTCTATGCCATCAACCACCTAGAAGGCCATGCGCTGAGCGTCCGACTGGCAGAACCGGTGGCGTTTCCTTACCTGCTATTCCTCATGTCAGGCGGGCATTGCCAGATCATGACGGTGCACGGCGTCGGACACTATACTTTACTCGGTCATACGCTTGACGATGCTATTGGTGAAGCGTTCGACAAAACGGCCAAGATGATGGGGCTGGGTTATCCGGGCGGCCCAGCAATTGAGACCCACGCCAAACAGGGATATCCCCAGCGCTTTGACTTTCCGCGCCCGTATCTGGATCGCCCGGGCTGTAATATGTCTTTTTCCGGATTAAAAACGGCGGTGCGCACCACTCTGTTAGAGTTGGATCAATCGGAAACCGGCGTGACGGAGCAGGACAAGTCCGATATCGCCGCTTCATTACAGCACACTCTCAGCGCCATTGTCTGTGACCGGCTCGATCGCGCAGCCACGCACTGCCGTCAACAACATATCCCGATCACAGCGATGGTCATTGCCGGAGGTGTAGCCGCCAACCAGACCATTCGTACGCAATTGGAACAGGTGGCGGCAGCACATGACCTTCCGTTTATCGCACCGCCTCCAGAGCTTTGCACCGACAATGCCGCCATGATCGCCTGGGCAGGGGCGGAGCGCATCAATGCTGGGTTTCTGCCGGACAGCCTGGAAGCAGAACCCCGCGCCCGCTGGCCGTTGGCTGATTAAACGGTTATTATGTTCACATGTCCCATCTTACGACCGGGACGGCAATCGTGCTTGCCATACAGGTGAATGATCGCATTCGAATCTTGCTGCCAGCGCTCCAGCGTCAGCGCCTCTTCACCAATCAGATTATGCATGGTGGTGGGATGACGTAACACCGGTTCGCGCATCGGCCAACCGGCCACAATCCGCATCCATTGCTCGAACTGGCTGACACTGCACCCATCCATGGTCCAGTGCCCGCTATTATGTGGACGCGGTGCCAACTCGTTAACCAGCACCTCCCCATCCTCCAGAATAAAACACTCGACTGCCAGCAGGCCAATCAGTCCACCCTGCTCCGCCAATGTGCGTCCGATGTCTTCCACACGCGCTGTCACGGCCCCCGGTAATCCGGCAGGCGCATCGCTTTGACTTAGGATTCCCTCGGTGTGTATATTGCGCGTCACAGGAAAGGTCATGATGGCGCCCTGCTGATCGCGTGCGACAATCACCGATGCTTCACTGACGAATGGCACGAACGCTTCGACAATCACCTGCCGGCCGCCTAACACATCCCATGCGGTGGTGCAATCAGCTAGCTCACTCAGACGTACCTGACCTTTCCCATCATAGCCCATGGTGGTATGTTTGGCGATACATGGCAGACCAACCGCCTGCACGGCATCGGCAAATGCTTCGTAGGTGTCTGCTACTCGATATTCCGCTGTTTGGACGCTGCATTGCCGTATAAAGGCTTTCTCTTTTTCACGATGGCGACAGATGGCAAATAATTCCGGCGACGGGTAGAATGGCACCAGCCTTGCCAAGAACTCTGCCGTATGTGCTGGGATATTTTCAAACTCCACGGTGATGACATCGAAAGAACTGGTAAAATCCCGCAATGCCTCTTCATCATCATAGGCGGAAGTAGTAGTCTGGCGTGCCACCTCCTGTGCCGGACTATCCTCTTCCGATGTGTAGATATGGACATGCAGCCCTAGTTGTGCCGCCGCCATCGCGCCCATACGCGCCAATTGCCCGCCGCCGACGATACCAATCGTTGCTCCAGGAGGCAGGATCGCCATGGTCAAGGCGTCTCCGGTACGCTCTCGGTCTGCTCCCGGCGGTAGGCAATCAATGCATCCCGCACGGCACCGTCCTGCGTGGCCAACATGGATGCGGCCAGTAACCCCGCATTCAACGCCCCTGCCTCACCAATCGCCAGCGTTCCTACCGGTACGCCTTTGGGCATCTGTACAATGGAGAGCAAGCTATCCATCCCGTCCATGGCCTTGCTCTGCACCGGGACGCCCAATACCGGCAAATGCGTTAGCGCCGCTACCATGCCCGGTAGGTGCGCTGCTCCTCCGGCACCGGCGATAATCACTTGCAGTCCGCGCTCTGCGGCGCTCTCAGCATAGGCCACCATACGTTTCGGCGTACGATGGGCGGACACCACCTTCCACTCATAGGCTACCTGCAATCGATCCAGTATATCGGCGGCATGTTGCATGGTCGGCGCATCCGATATACTGCCCATAATAATGCCGACACGCGGCGCATCCTGATTTGTCATAGCCATCCTTTCGGTGCCGTGGTAAAAGAAACAGTATATAATGGAAATGGCGATAAAAAGCAAATCAGCGACCTCTGCGAAGGATGACGATACCGGCGCCGGTCATCGCGCCCGTTTGCGTCAGCGTTTCCTTAAAGGCAATGAGCACGCCCTCGCCGACTACGAATTACTGGAAATGGTGTTGTTTGCCGCCAAACCGCGCGGCGATGTCAAACCTCTGGCCAAACGACTGATCAAACGCTTCGGCAGCTTCGCCGGTGTCATTCAGGCACCGGAATCCACACTACGTGAGATGGACGGCGTGGGCGATGCGGTCATTACCAGCCTGAAAATCATTGATGTCGGCTGCCGCCGTTTGCTACGTGATCAGGTGCATGAACGCCCGGTGATTAACTCCTGGACGGCGTTGCTTGATTACTGCACGCTGGCGATGGGCGCCAACACGATCGAGGAATTTCGTGTGCTGTTTCTTAATAATAAAAACAAGCTGATTGCCGATGAAGTGTTGCAGACCGGCACGGTGGATCATACCCCGGTCTACCCTCGTGAAATTATGAAGCGGGCGCTGGAAATCGGTGCATCCGCCCTGATCCTGGTGCACAATCACCCCAGCGGTGACCCGACTCCCAGCAAGGCCGATATTGACATGACCCGACTGATTACCGATGCTGCCCGCCCATTCAACATCCGTATCCATGACCATCTCATCATCACCCGCCAGGCGCATTACTCGTTTAAGGGGAGTGGGTTGTTATAGCTCCAGCACCATCTTGCGGTGTGGCATGTCGGCGTCCATATATTCCTCGCCGATGGCTTTGAATCCCAACCCTTCATAAAACGACAATACGCGCACCTGTGCCCCCACGCGTAGCCGGGTAATCTCCGGTGGATGATTGGCGCGGATCGCCTCGATGATTTTGGTCATCATCTGAGTCCCCAGGCCCTTTCCCTGATATTCAGGCAAAATTGCAACCCGCTCAATACACACTATTTCTTCTTCATAGCGCACCCGCGCCGTACCAATTGCCGCTCCATCATGAAGTCGTGTCAAAAAATGGCGGCAAGCCTCATCTAGTCCGTCGCATTCTTCATCCTCTGGCACTTGCTGCCCCTCAATGAACACGATGCGCCGTATGTCCAGACAGACCGCCCCGTATTCGGCAAATGGCACCTCCTCAATCGTGACCTGCATCACGCCGCGCTTTTCTTTGCCTCTAAGCCGAATTCTCCAATCAGGGTTTCGGCAATCTGTACCGCGTTCAGTGCCGCGCCCTTGCGCAGATTGTCGGAAACAATCCACAGATTCAGCCCATGTGGCACCGTCGTATCCTTGCGCAGGCGCGAGACATACACCGCATCCTCCCCGGCGCATTCCTTCGGCGTGACATAGCCGCCATCCTTGCGATCATCGGCGACAATGATGCCCTCGGCACTGGCCAGCGCTTCTACGGCCGCATCCTCGGACACCGGCTCGCTGAACTCGACATTCACCGACTCGCCATGCCCGACAAACACCGGCACGCGCACGCAGGTCGCCGTCACCGGGATGTCGGCTTCCATGATCTTTTTCGTCTCCACCGCCATCTTCCATTCTTCCTTGGTGTCACCACCCTCCATGAACACGTCGATATGCGGAATCACGTTAAAGGCAATCTCCTTGGTGAAACATTGCGGCTCCTGATATTCATGGAAATACAGCTTCTTCGTCTGATCGTAGAGTTCATCCATCGCGTCCTTGCCAGAGCCGGACACAGACTGATAGGTCGATACCACCACCCGCTTGATCGGCGCAACATCTTCCAACGGCTTAAGCGCGGTTACCATCTGGATGGTGGAGCAGTTCGGGTTGGCGATGATGTTGCGCGTGCGGAAATCTCTGAGTGCATGGGCATTGACTTCCGGCACCACCAGCGGCACATCTTCTTCCATGCGGAAATGGGAGGTATTGTCGATGACCACACAGCCCTGTTCTGCTGCCCTTGGTGCATGCACTTTGGAGACCGACGCACCCGGCGAAAATAGGGCAATATCAACCTCGGAGAAATCATACCCGTCCAAATCCTCACATTTCAGAATGCGCGACTCCCCATAACTCACTTCCTTGCCTTTGGAACGCGATGACGCCAGCGCCACTACATCCCGCGCCGGGAACCCACGTTCTGCCAATGTCGCTAATATTTCCCGACCAACATTCCCGGTCGCTCCAACGACTGCGATTTTATAACTCATATTTTCTCCTGGTGTCATGCCGTCGAATGACGGCATCCGGCCAGACCCCGGCATGCGCCGGGGTGACAAAATTTTATCCGTCACTGAATAAACGCCAACATCATACAATGAATCCCGCCAATCACAAGTGCAATAAAGGTCAGCGCCATCCCTGCCTGCCGGAAACGGATATTGCGCTTACCGCCATTCGCCACACTAGTAACTTCTACCACCAACAAGCTATAGGCATGAAGCACACGTCCAACCAGCAGCATCATACCCAGTACATGCAACAGCGCTGCCATCCCGCCCTGTATTTCACCCACCAAGATCAACAACAACAGCATGGGTGTATATTCGATAAAATTCGCTTGGGCGCGGCAGGCGCGTCGCAGCATTTCCTCTTCACCATCACCGATGCCCACTCCATAGCGCAGACGCTGCCTAATAACATGAACGGACAACCCAACTAGGAACAGGGCACAAAGCCCAAGATAAAGAGATACAATAGGGAGGAACATACTCCAAACCTATATCAACTTATTAGAATGTCACCTTAATAATTGGAATGAAAGATGAGGGAGCATTGTCGGCTATCATCCGTAAGCGCGTACTCGCCTGTGGTGATAGCGGAAGTCGTTGCGGTTGTGCAATCATCCCACCATGCTGCCCATAGTCGGCCTTGCTGAGGCATCCCATCATCAAACTTCGTATCAATGTTCCATGCCTCTTCCGGGGTTAGGATTTTGCCATATGTGTCGTCTGTCCCCTCAACGGCACCGAACATAAAAATATCTTCATAATCCTTATCAGAAAAGACACTGTTTCCTGTCCAAGAAAAGTCTGCCGTGCTCCATCCGGCACCAGAAAACTTTGATTCGGGGATATTCACTCCCAAATCTGCATCCCATATGCCTCCCGATCCGGTAATGCCAGTATACGTTCCTTCTATCAGTTCTGCATTTGATAGATGCTGCCAGAACGTATGTATTTCTGACGCCTCATCTGCAGCACCAAATTCGACCGTGCCGTCACCATCACCATTACAGGTTTCCGTCCCGACCCCAGTTCCAGCATTGCAACCGCCACCAGCGCTGAAGGTTCCCCAGAAATCCTCCGCATTATTCATATCGCCGGGTGTTGCAAGATACTTGTTTCGGAAGGTGTAGACCGCTGTGCGATAATTCGTGAATTCTGTTGTAACAGCACGTAATTCCGATGCACGAATCAGCTCTTGTCCCGTCAGAATACCGCCTGTCAGCAACCCCAGTATTACCAATACGATGGAGAGCTCTACCAATGAAAAGGCACCTCGTGCACTGATTGATTCAGGAGAGGGCGTAGCGTTCTGTTGCATGCTTTACACTTCCGACTAGTTTAAACCCCTCTATAATATAGAGAACTACTTAATTGTTTGTTAAGTTATTGCATCTAGCAATTCATCAATCACCACTTCCCCGATCGCCGGATAGACGATATCCGCCTGTGCCAAAATTTCTGCATCACCGATACCAACCGCAAACATACCAGCAGATTTAATGGATTGTACACCCGCTGCCGCATCTTCGATGCCAATACATGTTTCTGGTGTCATCTCGAAGGCGTGCATCACATCAAGGAAAATATCAGGTGCGGGCTTGCCATTCGGAATTGCTCCAGCATCAGCAATATAATCAAACAATCCGGCAATGCTCAAATTCCTAACTACGGCAGGCGCATTGCGGCTAGCCGACGCCAAACCAATCTTGTACCCTCGATCCCGCAATTCGGTCAGCAGTTCATGTGCGCCAGGCAAGAGATCCGCCGGGCTCATCGTGTCAATCAGCGCCAGATAGTCGGCATTCTTTTGTTCCATGAGCCGCTGCTTGTCGGTTTCGGTGTAGGTCTTCCCGGAATGCATCAGGATCAGTTCCAGTGAACGGCGGCGATCAATCCCTTTGAGCCGCTCATTATCCGCTTCCGTAAACGTCATGCCTTCACTCTCGGCCATGCGCTTCCACGCCTGAAAATGATAGGCCGCGGTGTCGGTAATCACCCCATCGAGGTCAAAGATAAATGCGGGTAGAGACATGGACACTCCTGTTGTTCTGTCACTCCGGCGGCTTGTCTCGCCAAAGCATGGCGACGGCGGAAGGCCGGAGTCTCATTGCACTAGATACCGGCCTTCGCCGGTATGACGAGCCATGTGTTATCGTACCCTACACGGCACCACCTGTCATGTATAGCAGTTTGACTTTGTGGTGACGTACTGTTTTGTGCATGCATGCACAACTTCACCTATCACGAAGTCAAGGAACCGCTATATATTGAAAGGTTATAGCCTGTTATTCGTTTCATGATGCTGTGACCTGGCTTATGTTACGCCGTATGTCCGAAAATGAAACGAATCGGCTATAAAAGCATAACAATCGCTGCATAAAAAAAAGACCTCACCGGGTGAAGTCTTTGATATGGAACTTTTGTATATCTCACCTTGGTCTTGGTAGTTTCGGTAAGTAGAAGATTATATCATCCAACGCCTGCGGCGTCGGAGTAATGATCAGACCGCCACCTGCTTGTTTCCGCAATTCAGCCAATATTTCATCATATACTTGACTGAATTCTGTGGTGTTAGTCTGGCTTTTCAACGCAGACCAACCTAAGGAAAGGTTAATATACTGATCACCAATAACTTTTTGTGCCTGTATTGCTACGACGTCTTTGGTGAAAATACAATTTAGAATATACATATTATGTATAAGATAAACCAAGTCTCCTTCTATTCTACTGCCATACAAAAGTAAACCCCACCTCTTTTCAGAAGCAGGGTTTACCATGTTTTCAGAAACGAATCCGATTAGAAAATGAAATCGGTATCGCTTAGTGTCGCTGTGAAATCTCCCTGCAGGAAGAACTCAAAGTCGGATTGATCAGAGCGTACATAGGTACGGTCAGTGTTAGCGCTGTAAGCCAGGCGTAGTTCGCCCGCCTGAGTGCTGCCACCTTCCACCAGATCAGTGAAGCCCAGCCCGCTAATGTCGAGAATGTCTTCACCCACCACAAAGTCGGTGATGCTGTCATAGCGGTTGTTGTTGGCACCATTGTCATCAACACTATGCGTGGCATCGGAGAAGCGGAACGTATCGGCACCCTCACCACCGGTCAGCGTATCCTTACCTGCACCACCATCAATCGTATCGTCACCACTGCCACCAACGAGTTTCTCGTCTGCGGCCGTACCAACAAGCAGTTGATCCGGGTCGGTCACGATGTCACCCGCTTCATACAGGGTTACATCGCGGAACCAGCTATCCGCCAGTGAATTGGCATCATCGTCATTGATGAACGTCAGGTAGGACACATCGGTACCAATGGCAAAGAAATCAGAGACATTGATCTCGAAGCTCTGCCAATCACCACCGCCAGTATAATCCGGCCCATCGACACCCCATGCCTGCGTGCCAAACAGTTGTAGCACCTCAGAGGCATCATAATTATTGTCATCACTAAACCCGATACCCTGAATCTCACCTTCTACCGTCGAGCGGAAGTCGAAGGACAGCATGGTATCACCAGTGATGGTGTAATCCTGCGCGACTTTCTTCCAGGTATTCCCGGTCAGGTGCAGCGTGGTGTTTTCCAGCACTTCAACAGACACTGGGTTGGTATCCTGCGTCGACCACGGTGTAATCGCTGCCGATGAGAAGTCATATGGTGTTGGTGTAGAGCCACCACCGGAACCGGCCAACTCATACAGCTTCACATCACGGAACCAGCTATCGGCAGATGACGCCGCATCATCGTCATTCACGAACGTCAGATACGACACATCGGTACCGGAAGCGAAGAAGTCAGACACATCGATGTGGAACCGTTGCCAATCACCACCACCCGTATAATACGGACCGTCGATACCCCAGTCCTGCGTTCCGAAGATTTTCAGCACGTCCGTAATCTCATAGTTATTGTCGTCGGTAAATCCAATCCCATGAATTTCACCTTCTACGGTTGAACGGAAGTCGAAGGATAGCATCGTATTTGAGGTAATCGTATAATCCTGTGCCACCTTCTTCCAGGTATTCCCACCCAGTTGCAGTGTCGTGGCATCCGGCGTGTCAACCGTTGTCGGGTTGGTATCCTGATCTGCCCAGGACGTAATACTCGCAGCAGAAAAATCGAATGCCGGGAATCCTTCAGAAGGATCGGCGAAAAGAATGTTGCCAAACGAATTTTCTTCCAACGACAAATGATTACCTGAGAGCGCAAACTCAAATGGAGACTCGTCATCGCGGATATGCGTCAGATCAGCACCGGCACTGTAAGAAATACGCAGCGTACCGCTGTTACCTGTACCAAAACCGGTATAGCCCAGTGTAGACACATCAATCAGATCTTCACCGGCGGTAAAGTCGGTTATGACGTCAAAGCCAGTGTCAACACTGTGCGTCTTGTCACTGAAACGGAACAGGTCGCCACCGGCAGCACCAGTCAGCGTGTCTGCTCCAAGACCACCGTCCAGCGTATCATCACCGTCGGTACCGACCAGAATATCATCCCCATCGGTTGCGACAGTTGAGCTACCCAGCTCACCAAAGATGAAATCGCTGTTGGACAGTGTTGTTCTGTAATCGCCTTCCAGGAAAAACTCAAACGTAGACTGATCAGAGCGCACATACGTACGATCAGAACCTGCGCTATACGCCAAACGCAACTCACCCGTCAGCGTGCTCGCGTTACTAGTAAGGCTAGTGAATGCCAACGCACTCAGATCGATGATATCTTCACCAACGGAGAAATCACGAATGCGGTCATAGGCTGTTTCTGTAGAATGCGTTGCATCGGAGAAGATAAACTGATCGGCTCCCGCACCACCTTCCAGTGTATCTTGTCCAGCAGCGCCATCAAGTGTATCATCAAAATCACCACCTTTCAGCAGGTTATCGCCGGCATCGCCAATCAGCAACTCAGGCCCTGTGCCACCAAAACCAACCAGTGTGTTGTTGGTCAGCGTGATTTCCGGCTCCAGCCCGGATGCAATCTTGAATGCATCGTTATTACTGCTGGCACCTTGTGTGATGGTATTATTGCTGATGGTCACATCGACCACATCATAGAGTTGGCCGGATACGCCACCCGTATCATCATAATTAACGGCATAAATCTCTGCGTAACGCCCTGGATTAGCAATCGAGTTACCCGTCAGGGTATTACCATCCACATCGACGAAACCGGAACCGTTAATCTTGATGCCTTCGCGACCGTTACCGTAGATTTCATTGTCCAGAAGCTGCACATAATCCGACATCTTCACTTCGATACCGGCGCGGAAGTTATTGTAAAATTCACCGCCCTGAATCAGAATATTGTAGGGGGATGGGATATTCTCACTACCGCGTTGGATGGTCACACCCGTAGAACCGTTGTCGTAAGCAACACTGTCAATCAGCTGAAAATCGTGCGTCGACGTCACAATGTTAAAGCCATGGCGGTCATTATTATACGCCACATTGTTCTCGTAGACACTATCGATCAGATAATCGGCGACATAGCCGTCCAAACCATTCCCGTGTGAAATCGTATCACGGATGACCAGATTGATGGTCTGCTCATGCGGATCAAACCCGTATTTGGACATATTCTTGATTTCGATACGTTCCAGCGTAATATCATAATCAGCACCAAGCTCACCTGGAATATAGCCATTAAACCAACCATCAACACTACCGGACGTATTGTCACGGTTCCCATCAATGGTTAGGTCATACAGGTGAATATCATGGTTTTCTTCGCCGTATTCCGTCCGAATCATACCGGTGATCTTTCCATCAGCACGCTCGCCGTTGGTACCCCAACCATCGATCAACTTGATGATGGTCTGCCCCATGCCGTCACCATATAGGGTGACATGATCGCGCATCATAATCGCACCATCCGACGGCTCTTCATCACCACCGGTTACATCATAGGTTCCTGTCGGTACGTAGACTTCTCCGCCGCCCGCTGCTGCTGCCGCTTCAATTGCCGCCTGAATCGCCAGACGATCGTCCTGACCATCGTCCGCAATTGCTCCATAATCCAATACGTTAAAGATTGCCATAACTTGTTTGCCTTGTGTAAAAGTTTAACATTCAGCCTGCGAATTACACCAATCGTTAACAGCACGCAACTAATTTCTTTATAGAAAACGTGATTTTATTCATTAAATCGGCGCAATCGAAAAAAATATAATTTTTTTTAATAGTTTAGCATTGAAATTAATTTTTTTCTTCTGTAGTAAGCGGTTGCAATTAACCAAAACATTAAGAGTAAAAGAATGAATCAAGCACTTTATGACGTATGTATGTTGGGTATGGGGCCGGTCGGTACGGTCTCTGGCCTGTGTTTCGCCAAGCAAGGATTTCGTGTGATCGGCGTGGATATCAACCCAGAGCGCGTGGCCGCGTTTGCCCGAGGTGAAGCACCGTTTGTAGAACCACAGGTCAATGAACTGTTACAATCCTGCCAAGCCAGCAACACCTTTGAGGTAACTGATAATGGCAAGCAAGCCATTTCTTCTGCCCGCTTGATTATGATTGCGGTGGGTACCCCCACTCCAGAAGAAACCGGCGTTCCAGATTTGTCTCAGCTTGATGCTGTCGCCAAAACCATTGGTGAGTCCATTAAAGAGGTCGATCATGCGCCAATCGTGGTTGTGCGTTCCACGGTACCACCTGGCACCATGCGCCATCGCCTGGCACCTATCATCGCTGAGGCATCCGGCAAAAAAGCCGGTGAAGGCTTCCACATTGCTTCCAACCCGGAGTTTTTGCGTGAAGGCCGTGCGATCGAAGATTTCTTCCACACCGGACGCGTAGTGATCGGAACTGACAACGAAACTGCCGCCAAAGCTATTGAAGCACTCTATAAAGATGTGATCGGCAAGCGTAAACATGTGGGTATTGAGACCGCAGAATTCGCTAAATATGTTGATAATACCTGGCACGCGGTCAAAGTGACCTATGCCAACGAAGTAGCACGCGTATGCCAAAGCTTCGGCGGCAACCCGGACGAAACGGCGGACGTATTTCTGGCCGATGACCAACTGAACATCTCTCCTTACTATCTGCGTCCCGGATTTGCATTCGGTGGCTCCTGCCTGCCGAAAGACACACGCGGTATTCTGGCGCTGGCACGCAAACACGCGGTCAATTTGCCGATGATCGGCGGTGTGCTTGATAGTAACGAAGAACATATCGATGTCGGTGTCGCCAATGTAATGGCACATACACCAAAGAGTGCGGCGATTCTGGGTTGCGCCTTCAAAGAGCATGTCGATGATCTGCGCGAAAGCCCAGCATTGATGGTCGCATCCAAACTGCTTGGCAAGGGTGTCGACGTTGCCGGCCACGACGTCGCTTATAAGACGGGTGATGCATTGGCACTGCCGCGCACCGACACAACACTTGCCATTCAGGAGCTGGATGCGCTGGTTGCTCAGTCGGATGTACTGGTGCTGCTGCACGACATTCCTGAGTATGAGGCGGTTGTGAAGAACTCCGGCAAGCCGGTTGTTAACCTGACAACCTTGCCGGTGCAGTCGTAGGTAGTTCGTAGTTTTCAGTGGTCAGTTGGCAGTGTGTCTGCCGGCTGGTCACTGACTACTGACAACTGCCAACTAACTACCGGCAATTATTCGCCTTTTCCGTTTCAAAGGCCAGCCCCGCTACTTCCGGGTTGCGGTCGCTATAGCGCTTCTGAATTTGTCCCAGTACGATGCAGGCTTCCTCTTTCTTGTTCAGATGCAGTAATGACTTGGCCAGCTTGTAGAGATTATCCGGCGCCTTGATTCCGTTCGGGCTGGCTTCGAACCCCTGCCGGAATGTATCAGCGGCGGTGACGAACTCACTTTTCACATAATAGGTTTCCCCCAGCCAGTAATAGGCATTCCCGGTAAGTCCATGCTTGGGATGCATGGTGACAAAGCGGGCGAAGCTGTCACGGGCACGATCATAATTCTTCTGCTTCACCAACGACACGGCATAATTATAATGCTCGCGTGGTTCGCTGAAATTCAGTCCATTGGCCACCGGTGCCATGGTATTCACTGGCGGTTGTGGCGCTAGCACTGGGGGCGGTGCGGGTTCAGCAATGGGTACCGGCGCACTAAACGGTGGTTGCACCGGAGGCGTGTTCACCACGGGCGGCGGTGTTGGCGCTACGTCAGGCGTCACCGCTTCCGCATCACCAAACGGATCCACCGGCGCACCTTCCTCATCAGAAAATGCTGACAGCCCCGCTTTTTTCTCCAGCGCTTGCAGTCGGTACTCCGACTCTTCTCCGGCAAGCTTTAATTCACGTTGCAACTGGTCAATGGCATAGCGGTTCTCTTCAATGCCCCCACGAATCGCACGCAATTCTTCTTGCATTTGTGATAGCTCTACCTGAATACCCGACAGGCTGGAAGCTGAGGCTGGTTTGCTGCCCAGATGTTTGATTTTGTCTTCCAACGCCACCAACCGCCCTTCCAGATTAATTGGAATGCGCGGATTGGCTTGAACATCCTGTATTGACACAAACGATACCAGTGCCGTACAGAACAAAACCGGCAATATAGAAGGTGATTTCATAAACAGACTCCAAGTAAAACTATCCGCACTCTACACAGCCACGCAAGGCGCGTAAAGACGCAAGTCATCTAATGACAACGCTTTTTACTACAGATAAGGAAAGTATGTAGAATAAAATCCTAGCGCTTGGAGAACTGGAAGCTACGGCGTGCCTTGGCTTTACCATACTTCTTACGCTCGACCACACGGCTGTCACGCGTCAAGAATCCACCGCGACGCAGCACCGTATGAAATTCCGGGCTGAAGTTATCCAGCGCCCGACTGATGCCATGGCGCACGGCACCGGCCTGGCCGGACAACCCACCACCTTTTACCGTGGCGATTACATCAAATTTCTTATCCCGATCCAATGCAACAAACGGCTGATTGATAATCATCCGCAGCACCGGACGGGCAAAATAACGCTCATTATCACGGCCATTGATGGTTACCTTGCCGGTGCCCGGCTTCACCCAGACACGTGCCACCGCATCCTTACGGCGTCCGGTACCATAACTGCGCCCTTGCGCATCAAGTTTTGCCACTCGCTCTTGCACTGCTTCCGACATGACCTGTTACCTCGCGTTCTTGTTATTCTTTGCAGCAATATCCAGCACTTTAGGCTGTTGCGCTTCATGTGGATGCGCCTCACCAGCATAGACACGCAGCATTTTATATTGCTGACGTCCCAGCGGTCCTTTCGGCAGCATACGCTTCACCGCCATTTCCACCACACGACCAGGGAACTTTCCGGCAAAGATTTTCTCCGGCGTCGTTTCCTTGATGCCGCCCGGGAACCCGGTATGACGATAATATTTCTTGTCCGTGGTCTTACGGCCTTTCAGACGTATTTTATCCGCATTGATAATGACCACATGGTCGCCGCAATTCATGTGCGGTGTGTAATATGGCTTGTGCTTGCCGCGCAGCACGGTGGCCACCTGTGCTGCCAGCCGTCCAAGCACCAGATCTTTTGCATCAATGACCCACCAATCATTGGTGATATCTTTCGGGGTTGCAGAAAACGTTTTCATTGTCGCATCATTCGTTATTTAGTGAGCGGGCATAGATAACGCCGTAACACCCGCCTGTCAATGGAAAAAGCACTGTCTGCCATGAGGATCGATCCTGAGCGCCAGCAATTGGTAGCAACGGAGCTGCCCCCGCCTGCCTGCGCGCCAGGACAGGTACGAATTCGCCCCCGATTTGCCGGAGTGAATCGGGCTGATCTACTTCAGGTGGAAGGACGCTACCCCTTGCCGGAAGAGCAGGACATGGTACCGGGGCTGGAAGTGGCCGGTGAGGTGGACGCGGTGGGAGAAGGGGTCACTCACTATGCCCCCGGAGACCGGGTCTGCGCCCTGCTGGAAGGGGGCGGCTACGCGGGATATGCTCTGGCCGATGCACGACACTGCCTGCCAGTGCCGGACGCACTGTCCTTTGAACAGGCCGCCGCTCTACCGGAAGCGCTGGCCACCGCATGGTACGGGCTGATCGAGCTAGCCGAGCTACAACCCGGTGAGACAGTGCTGATCCATGGCGGCAGTAGCGGCATCGGGCATCTGGCAATCCAACTGGCGCGGCATCTGGGCGCGCAAGTAATCACCACCGTCGGTTCAGTGGAAAAGCAGCCCTTTTGCGAAAAGCTGGGGGCACAGACACTGATTTACACCGAGCATGCGCCGGACACATTCGCGGCATCGGTCAAAGCACTCCGTGACGGCGGCGTGGATGTCATACTGGATGTGCTGGGGGGTGACTATATCGCGGCGAATCTGTCCTGCCTGCGTTATAAAGGACGGCTGGTCTCCATTGCCTGCATGCAGGGAGGCAATATTTCCTTCAACATGGCGGGACTGCTAATGAAAAACCTGCGCTGGTACGGCATGACGTTACGCTCCCAATCGCCGGACACTAAGGCAGCCATTATTACGGCCATTCAGCAGCGGCTCTGGGGTGCTGTCGCCGCCGGGCAGATCGTACCGTATATCGACAGCGAGTTTACACTCGCCGATGCCGTACAGGCACATGAGCGGATGCATTCGCGTCAGCATCAAGGAAAAATCCTGTTACGTTTGTAATGCGGCACGGTTACTCTTCGATAATTTCTACGGTGCTTTCGGAACCGTCGCTGGCGAGGATAAGCGTTAATGCCTCGGCTGCTTTTTGACGTACCGCTTCCATTTCGGGAGCGTTGATAAGGTCGCGTTCGTCGCGGTCATAGCCGATAGCATCGACCATAGCGTTCAACTCGCGAAGTGCCTGGTCTGCCTCTTTTCCAAAGATGGTTTCTTTGTCAAGAATACCTTCCAAGCCAGAATCTAAAAAGACACTTTCGACCTGGTCAATATATGGAAAATAAATATCATTCTCTTCAAACCAGGCATATCTTTGTAACTCTTTGTTAGAGAGGTACCTTAATCCTTCGATTATATTAAATTTGTATATTTTTGGCTTCATCTAAATAGCTCCGGTTTAAATTTAAAATCTCTAGCTGGAATATGAGACTTTAATGACTTCCTTGAGACTGGCTTGCCGGTTACATCAAATGATTGTCCATCTTTCTGCCATCGTACATTATCATACCGTTGCCCGGCTTGGGAACTATTTGGATTGGCTCTGGTGATTTTCACATATGTATGACCGTTACTTCCCGGTTTTTCATAAATGACGCCATCCCCTTTTTTGGTTGTTTTTCGTACCCAATCCCTCGGTACGCCTAATGGTCTTCGCAACAGGCGTTCGTTCCGAT
>JANQNR010000003.1 GCA_028279475.1 Rickettsiales bacterium
CCACTACCGCATCGAACACAATCCATAAAACACTCCTATCATTTACGACAGAAGAACAGCAACATATAATAATGAAATATATCTTAATGTAACAATGCCTAGAACCAGATGCCGCCAAGGCATTTTTTGTTATCTACGGTTTTCTAAAGAGCAATAAACTCTTTAGCAAAAAAGAGGTTGATAACCTCTATAATATCCTCAATGACGGGATTGGGTTGGAGGCAATGACTAATGCAGTCATTGACAAATACCACGATCTTACAACGCATGATTCGTAGCCCCTAGCTCTGATCATGCTTTTTTTTGCGCATTACTCCGCGCACAGCACCCGTACACTCCCCTTGGCAATTTGCGTAATCCCCGCCCAGTCTTTCGTAGCGATTTTGTCTTTCGGCGTTAACCAGGAACCACCGATGGCAAACACGGCAGGCAGCGCCGCATATTCGTGCATATTGGCCTCGCTAATCCCCCCGGTCGGGCAGAATTTCAGCGCCGGGAACACCGACATAAACTGTTTCAGCATCGGCACTCCACCGGAAAGCGCTGCCGGGAAGAATTTCAGATGGGTGCAGCCACACTCCGCCGCTTGCAAGATGTTGGATGCATTCGCCACACCCGCCAACCATGCCACCCCCGTTTCCTGCGCATGCTGTGCCAAGGCTGGCGTCACGCCCGGACTCACCTGAAACTGCGCCCCGGCACTCCGCGCTGCATCCATTTGCGCCGCATTCATGATCGTTCCCGACCCGACGACAATATCGGGTACGTGCGCGGCAACGGCTTCGATCCCCTTAAGCCCTGCCTCGGTGCGCAGGGTAATTTCGATGGAGGTAATGCCGCCTTCCAGCAGTGCTTCGGCCAATGGTACGGCATCGTCGGCATGGTCAATGACCACCACCGGCACGAGGGATAGGGAGGGGAAAAGTTGGGTAAGTGACTGCGACATACCTACTCCTTAATAAAAACATTTATCATGCCCATATAGCTTTGTAGGCATATCATGTACATCATTATTGCTATAAAAAATTTGAGATATTCAGGCACCCATGCTATAAATGCCAAGAATGATCGCTTGTTTCTACCTATTGAAACAGAGCCTAAGAGGGTGTCTACCTCGTATGGATCGCTTGAAACAGTCATGTTTCAGGTTGCGGTCATGTCCTATATATTATGTTTATGGAGTTATTCACCATGACAAAATGGACAAGCCGGACAATCGTGGCGGAAGCCAGAAAGGTCGGCATACTTCAGCCAATCAACGAGGATGCGGCACCACGTGTTCTCTTGATGCAGGTCGGCGACGCACTTTATATGATAGGTCACGCCAATGGCTGTGAATCTGTTGAGCATACCCTTAACAGTATAGTTTCTATTGTCGAGCAAATGTGCGACAGGCCGACTGTCAAAGCCCAACTTCAAGGGGTAGTAATTGATATAGCTACAGTGCTGAATGCAATACATATTATTGCTGAAGTGCTTAACGCGTTCGATTCTACAACCACAGATGATGAGCTAGTGTGCAATGATTTTGAAGAAGTTATTTCAAAATCAGAACTAACGCCTAGCTTAGTGAAAGAGGTCTTCAACGCTGTCGATGTAAAATATGACAATGATGCCTTTGGGTTGTACTTGACCGTTCAATAAAATCTCAGCCATGTGCTGAGATTTTTTTTTGTCTCTCAGCTAAGGCTGATTCAACATCGCCGCCGCGCCGATGAGCGCATTACGGCTGTGGGAAAGCATAATGTAGGTCGGGATGGAGCGGACATAATCGGCAAAGCGTCCTTTGGCTTCAAACCGCTCGCGGAATGGGCTGTTGTCAAACAGTTCTTCCAGCTGCGGCGCCACGCCACCACCAATGTAAACCCCACCGAATGCCCCGAAGGTCAGCGCCTGATTCCCGGCAAAACTGCCCAGCATCCCACAAAATGCATTAATCGTATCCAGACAATGGCCGGTTTCCTCCATCTTCGCCCGCCAGGCAATGTCCTTGGCGGAGAGGTCTTCACGTTGATGGCCATTCACTTCCATCCGTAGCGCATGCAGATAGGTCAGCCCGGTGCCGCTAACAAAATCTTCCACCCGGACATGCCCCAGTTCTTTCCATGCCAGCCGTAGAATCTCCAGCTCTTCTTCGGTACCCGGGGTAAAATCGGCATTACCGCCCTCACCCTGAATTGCAATCCAGTCATTCCCACATGGCAACAGTCCGGAGACACCCAGCCCCGTACCCGGCCCTAGTACGCCAATCGGCATCTGCTCCATTTTCTGGCCGCCGCCGACCTTCTTGACGTTCTGTTCGTGTAGATAGGGTACTGACATCGCCAGCGCGGTAAAATCATTGGTCAACCGCAGGCGATTAAACCCGAAATGCTCCCGATACGCACTCACGGAGAACTGCCAGTTAATATTGGTCAGGCAGATTTCATCCCGGTGCGCCGGCCCAGCCACGGCAAGGCAGGCATCCACCGCCTCAATCCCTGAATCATTCAGGTAAAACTCAATCGCACCGGAGAGCGTATCAAACTGGCGGTTCGAGTATTTACGCGGCTCAAGCAAATCCACCTCGCCGCTTTTGCACATGGCAAAGCGGGAGTTCGTTCCTCCGATGTCTGCAACCAGATTATACATAGGGCGTCGATGAGCACTCTTGAACTAGGAAATGATAAAGCTTGCCCCTTCTTCAGCAGAAGTGACACAAGCGCGGGCATTACCAAATAATTTTCTCCCTAGCAAGTAGGAATCTTCGGATTCTGGTGGAATGTCATGAATTTGTCGCTTTTCCCACTCTTGAGGGTCGACAAGTGCTTCCAGCGTACCGGTAGTAGCATCAACACGAATCATATCACCATCGCGTACTTTTCCTAGCTCTCCGCCAGACGCCACTTCCGGGGATATATGAATAGCTGCGGGCACTTTCCCCGACGCACCGGACATCCGGCCATCGGTCACCAGCGCCACCTTAAAGCCCATATTTTGCAGAACACCCAAGGGTGGCGTCAGCTTATGTAATTCCGGCATACCACACGCCTTCGGCCCCTGCCCGATCACCACCGCCACCATATCGCCGCCCAGTTCTCCATCCTTAAAGGCCTGCTGCAATGCTTCCTGTGATGTAAACACACGGGCTGGCGCTTCGACGACATAATGCTCTTCTTTCAGCGCTGAGGTTTTGATAACGGCGCGCCCCAGATTACCGGTCAGCACCCGCGTTCCTCCATCCGGGCGGAACGGTGCATCCGGCGACGTCATCACTTCCGGATTTCGCGAGGTATCGGCGCAAGGCTGCCAACGCAACCGATGTTCATCTTCGAGCACCGCCTCTTGCGCATAACAGGACAGGCCCTTCCCAATAATTGTCGTGACATCTTCATGCAGCAACCCATGCTTTAGCAGGCTCTGAATCAGCGCCGGCATACCACCCGCCTGATGGAAATGGTTCACATCCGCTTCCCCATTCGGATAAATGCGGCACAGCAGCGGAATCACGGAGGATAGCGCGTCGAAATCATCCCAGTTCAGTTCAATCCCGGCAGCGCGGGCAATGGCGATCAGGTGAATCGTATGATTGGTGGACCCGCCGGTCGCCAGCAAACCAATCACACCATTCACAATGGCCTTTTCATCGACAATGTCATAGAGCGGCACATAGTCCCAACCCAATTGCGTGTTTTTCAGCACCGTCCGGGTGACATCACGCGTCAGCGCATCGCGCAACGGTGTTCCTGGGTTGACGAAGGAAGAACCGGGGAGTTGTAGTCCCATGATTTCGACCATCATCTGGTTGCTGTTCGCCGTCCCATAAAACGTACAGGTGCCTGGTGAATGATAGGACGCTGACTCCGCTTCCAGCAACTGATCCTTACCGATCTCTCCTTTGGCATATTGCTCACGGACACGGACTTTTTCCTTATTCGGCAACCCGGAAGGCATCGGTCCCGCCGGAACAAACGCGGTCGGCAGATAGCCGAACTGCAATGCACCGATTAGCAATCCTGGCACGATCTTATCGCAAATACCAAGGCACAATGCGGCATCGAACATATTGTGCGACAAGGAAATACTTGTTGCCATGGCAATAACATCGCGGCTGAAAAGAGAGAATTCCATCCCTACCTGCCCCTGCGTCACGCCATCACACATCGCCGGTGTCGCCCCGGCAACCTGTGCTACAGCACCGGCTTCCCGTGCCTCCGCCTTGATGATGTCCGGGAAGTCCTTGTAGGGCTGATGTGCCGAGAGCATGTCATTATAGGCCGTGACAATACCGATATTCGGGGTCGGCCCTTTCAGCTTGTCCTTGTCTTCCTGATCGCAAGCGGCAAACCCGTGCGCTAGATTACCACAGGAAAGCACATCACGGTAAGGTGATCCTTCTCCGGCTTTTTTCATCGCCTTAAGATAGGCCTCCCGACGCGCCTTACTGCGCTCGGCAATTCGATTGGTAACGTCAAGAATAGTGGTGTGTGTCATCAGGCAGCCCAATAGGTTGTGACAGGAATCTGTGGTTGTTTCAGGAAAAAGCTGATCGGCAGATCATGCGGGTTATCACATGCCAGCGCCTGTTCATACACGGCGCGTTTGGCATCTCCCGTGATATGCAGGATCAGATTCCGACAGGCCAGCAGATGCTTCGCCGTGAGTGTCACTCGTTGCGGCGGCGGCTTGGGAGAATTCTCAATTGGCAGGCAGTCTACTTCACCCGGAAGCTCCAGTCCGGCTTTCAACTGCGGGTGATGCGGAAACAATGATGCCGTATGCCCGTCCTCACCCATCCCAAGAATGACTACATCCAATGTCTTAGGCAATGCTTTCAGTTGCTCTTCTAGACGAATAACGCCAGTATCCAGCGATTCGCCTGCCTCTGGTGCTAGAGAAAGAATGTTCATTCCTTCAATGTGCAAATGATCCCGCACCAGCTTTTCATTACTATCATCGGAACCCAATGATACCCAACGCTCATCGGCGACCAGCACGGTGACCTTGTTCCATGGCAATGGACACTGGCGCAACGCCTGAAAAAACGGCACGGGCGTACTGCCACCTGAAACGACCATTGTTGCCACACCATTCGTATCAATCCCCTGTTGAAGATAGGCGGCTGTATCCTTCGCCAACACCTCCGCGAGCGCCTCTCGCGTATCACCAACGACCATCTCAGGCGTATTATCCATGAACGTTCCACTCCCTTCCATCACGATGCATCAGACGCGTGGCACAAGCTGGCCCTTCGGTTCCAGCTTTATAATGCTCCACTTCCAGTTTCTTACCTGCTTTCTTCCATCCTTCCAGAATCGTTTCAACCCAAATCCATGCCGCTTCTACTTCGTCACTACGCATGAACAGGGTCTGATTACCACGCACAACATCCATCAACAGTCGCTCATAGGCTTCCGGATAGCGCTCATCGAATTCTTCCGTCAGGCTCAGATTCAGGTTCACCGGTTTGACACGATACCCGCCCGGCCCCGGTACCTTGGTCATCATCTGGAACTTCACGTATTCATCGGGTTGCAGGCGAATCACCAGCTTATTGACCATATCCGGCGTCTGTCCATTGAAGATATGATGCTGCACCGGCTTAAAGTGAATGACCACTTCCGAATAGCGTGCATTCATTGATTTACCGGTGCGCACATAAAACGGCACATCGCTCCAGCGCCAATTATCGACATGGGCTTTCAGTGCAACGAAGGTTTCCGTATCACTGCCATCCTTATGTATTTCCTCCAGATAGGAAGGAATCGCACGCCCGTCAATGGATCCGGCATCATACTGCCCGCGAGCCGTATCGGTTTTGACCACCTTCTCATTCATTGGGCGCAGCGCGCGCAGCACCTTGAGTTTTTCATCCCGAATGGCATCGGGCGACGCGAGGTTGGGCGGCTCCATAGCAATCAGACAGAGCAGTTGCAACAGGTGGTTCTGCACCATATCGCGCAACGCTCCGGCCTCATCATAATAGTCATGGCGGTCTTCTAACCCAGTGCTTTCCGCCACCGTAATCTGTACATGATCCACCGTATCGCCATTCCAGACACGCTGGAACACGTTATTAGTAAAACGCAGCACCATCAGATTCTGTACGGTTTCCTTGCCCAGATAATGGTCAATCCGGTAAATCTGTGACTCCTCGAAATGCTCGCGCACTTTCTCATTAATCTCACAAAATGATTTCAGACCATAACCAATCGGCTTTTCCAGCACGACCCGCGTTTGCTCATGACATAGCCCTGCCTCGTCCAGCTTGGTACAAATCGCCCCGTAAATATCCGCCGGCGTGGCCAAGTAAAAGACACGCACCGGCTGAGGATCTTTCATAATGCGTTCTTTCAGAGAAACAAAATCCTCCAGCTTCCCGGCATCCAGTGAGTGGTATTGCACATGCTTCCACAACAGCTCCCAACCCTCTTCATCAAAATCCTTTTTCGGAATAAACGTCTCGCACGCCTTGCGAACAAATGACTCTACGTCTTCTTCCGAGCGTTTTGCTCGCCCCAGAATCATAATCCGGCTACCCAGCGGCAGCTGTCCTTCTTTCAGTCGGAAATATAGTGCCGGTAATATTTTACGTTGTGATAAATCCCCCGTACCACCGAAAATGACAATATCCGATGGCTGTAATTTCTGCCATTTCATACATGTTCCATTGATTTGTTGGACACGTACTTTTGCCGAGAGTGCAGGCTTTGTCAATAGAAGCCGTCGATAAAAATATGGCTAAGATATACTCGACCTTCAACGCTAAAATTTTTTCGGTAATTTCAACGTTGCACGAGTATAGATGACAGAGATTTGATTGATTGCTATAAGCGCCTCATAGTCAGTCCACAACAGTCTGACTGTCATCAATTCTTCACATTTTTCCTGATGCACAAAAGGTTAATGTTCGTTATGAATTCGCCACTTTTAATCACCATGAGATGAAATTGCTATGAACACCGCTGCCACTACTGATTTCAAAGTCATAGATGTTGAAGAAATCAATGAGCTGCAACCGGTCTATGCAGACACAGAAAAACTCATCTCCGTTTTTCAGATTCAAGGAATGGTTACTCCCGGCCATTCACTCATCGACTACCCTGGCTTTAGCGAGAAAAACATTTATATGCCCAACTTTGAGAAAGATTTGGGCGAAACAGATTCCGGCGGACAAACAGCACACGTGTTCCAGAAAGCCTACTATTTTGCCGATTCCGAGCATGGAAACACACCGACATTGATGTTCGCCATGTCTTCGAACCCTGACTCTACCGAACCAAAGATTGTTACGCATGCCGAAAACATGAACATTGTGTATCTGCCGTTCAGCATTTTGAAAGACGCAGGTATAACTATTGAAGATTGCGAAAATATGGGTGATGGGCGTTACATGGCACCTAAAGAAATGATGGTAGCTCATAGAGAGACACTGTTCCCCCGTATTGCACAGGCAGCAACTGATTTTATCAAAAACAATGTGTCTAACTATCAGGATAAAAATATCATTCTTGACGGCGACTATATTGACGGCTGCCAGACAGCTCTCCACACGAGAGAATTACTGAAAAACGGCATGAAAGAGCAGGCTGGCACGGGACAAGTCATTGCTGTGGGAACCCCTCACACGCTGGGCGCCAATAAGCTGAATTCTAAACTAAGCGAAGCGCATAGCGAAATAACTGACATTCTCAAAATGATGGTAGAGGATAGTCAACTTACCAATGAACAATGTACAAGCATCATTGACAACACACCGCTCTTTCAGCAATGGGAAGAGTTCAGACAAATGTTTGCAGATGGTGCAGAACCGGAAGAACTGGCTGATCTGATTCCGAACTATGTTAGGCTAGAGCAGGAATCCATTAATACCATAGCATATTCACTCCAGCATTACGGTGTGGAACAAGGCCTGATTGACAAATTCAAAGAGGACATCAAGGCAAATGGCTTGTCTGGATTGAGTCAGAAATTCTCTTTCGCTGATCGCCTTACGATGGAAGGTGCCAATAACATTGTGAATTTCGATGGCGTTGTCTCTGTTGGAGAATCGGAAAAAGAACAAATGGCTGAATGGTCAGACCATGGCATGCCGCTAAGATTTATCCTGAATGGAATTAATGAGAATATTTTCCGTCACGATGTGCTGGATGGCGTTAGCCAACAAACCATCAAAGATGCCGTTAGAGAGTTGTATGCCAATGCATATGTTTATACAGGTCAAGATAGTACCCCTGAGGTTAGTGATGAGCAACTGGAAGGCACGAACTTTGTCTCTGTTGCACGGCTTGATGAACGCAAAGGCATACTGGATGCAATCAAGGCCTTTGCTCAATGGGCTGAGGCACATCCTGAGGATCGGGGCTGTCTGGCGCTGGTATCCAACAAACCGAAAGAGCCAATTAATCCGGACAGTTTTGCAGCTAAGGTCGTGAAATGCGTGGAAGAACTGCATAAGCAGCATCCAGAACTCAACCTTTTGGAACGTGTAAAATTATTACCCAAAATGAAAGCACATGAAATCCGCATGGTGCACGAGTTGCAAAAGGCCGTTGGTGTCGGCTCAAGCGTATCGGAACCGTGGGGCATGGTCATGGTAGAAAATGTTGCCTCTGGCATCCCATGCGTGGCATCCGATGGCTATGCCGCGGCAACCTATCTTGAATCCCGGCAGGGTGACGGCGAAAAAACTATCCGGCTTTATACATCTCCGGCAACAGCGGGGGCAAATCACGATGCGTGCATCAAGGAATTTGCAGAGCAAATGGGGGAGATCAGTGACAACTACGATACATACAAGCAGCACACACAAAAAGCGTCAGAATATGCTGTCGAGAACTTTAAATGGTCGGTCAATGCGCAAACCTTCATGCAGTACTATGATGACCTGCTAGGACGCATCCCGGCAAATGACATTCACCAGAACATGGCGGTCTTTACTGATCTCGATGGGACGCTGACACCCAATATTCACCAGGACGAACGTGAAGCACATGCGAAGGCTGGTGCATTGCAGGTACAGATGCATGCCATCCGTAAAGCCGGTGGCGTTGTTGTCGCCTCTACAGGACGGACGATAGAGCAACTGAAGAACGATGCTTTAATGGACGACTACCCCGTGGATTATGTCATCTGCAATGTCGGCACCGAAATCTATCAGCGCGTCGGCAACGAGTTTGTCCCGATGCAGGAATATCAGGAGTTCTTGTCAACTCCACCTGAGGGGAAAACCGAATTTAACCCTGAAGAGATTAAGTTCTTGATAGAGTACTCAGCCCTCCTTCATCAGCAAGGCGAGATAGAAATTGAACCACAGCCCCAGGAAGAATTGGCTGGCCCGCGCCTGGGCTATTATGCAAGAAAACACGCCTACATAGAGGATCCAGAGGCTAACATAATCGGTCAAAAGAGGTATGGCCGGGACGTAAAAGACGTAATACTACCGCTTTCCATTAAGGAAAAAGAGCAAGTGGAAGCAATGGTAAAACATGTAATCGAAGATAAATACCCGGACATGGACTACCAAGTCATCGTCTCATATGATGAAAAACGACAGGACTTCAATGTCGATATCATGTCCTCTAAGGCCAACAAGGGCGGCGCCATTAACTTCCTCCTGGGGCATTTGAAAGAACAGGGAAAAACAGTTGATAGCACCTTTGTCATGGGTGATTCCGGGAATGACACTGCCATGATGAAACCGGAAATATACAAAAAGCATGGCATTGAGGAGATCGGGTTATGCCCTGTCGGCAATGCCCATGAAGATTTGAAGAAAGCCGTGCATGCGTATGATAATATGGAGGGCGTGCAGACCTTTGTTGACGATAATGCGTACAACTTCAATGACCCACAGCATGGCGGCCCCGGCGCTATCCTGAACAATATTCAGACGTTTATTGATCCATCACGCAAGCAGGCGGTTGAGGCGTCACAGGTGACAGGAGACAAAAACATACCCGGCAGGCCAGAAAAGATCCTAGCTACTGGAATCGAGAGCGATCGACAGGGCAGTATTATTGATCATAGCAACGATATTGAGGAAGGCCCAAGAACAATGGCGCTCCATTAAGGTGTCATCTGACTGTCTTCCGTACACAATCTGGTTGGTGAATTGAGTGATGCCGTCTTAACAAAGTCAAGAGAAAGTACGTCTATCAACTGCTGTGCCGATGCGTTCGGCAATAGTATCTGATGCGTGCTCTCCAACGCAGTATAAGATACACCTATAGTCTCTAGTTGTTGGCTTACACGCTCTGTAACCATACCAGCACCTTTTACGAGACCCTCATGCTCTGCCTCTGAACCAATAAAACTTGTAGGGCGTGCCATGCCCTGTGCATTGAATTTCAATTGCACTTGGTGCATCGGCTTATCAAACTCAATAATCACTGAGAACGTATCATCTGGCGATGCAGATTGTAACTTCTCTTGCAATTGGAGTCTGTCTTTCAGCTTCTCTTGAGCATTTTCCGGAATTTCCATCTTGCCTTTCTCGTCGATATATCTCTTTTAAGCCGCCATCAACCCTGAGAGTGTCTGTGCATCAGGCTGTGGGCCTTCCTGCTGAATCACGGCGGCAGCGACCTTGTGACCTAAACTCAGGCTTTCATTACCACCTAGCCCGCTAAGCATTCCAGCCAGTACGCCACCCATAAATCCGTCCCCTGCACCAAGCGTATTGACTACATTTGGCACGGGTTGTGGCGGCTGGCGAAATACGCCCTGTTCCGTGTGCAGATAAGGGATGGACTCGCCATGACTCATACAAAACACTCCTTGTGGTGCCCGGGAAAATACATAGTCCGCATGTTCAACGGCGGCAGTTTCAAACTCGGGAACCACATGCCCTTCATACAAGGCAAACAGCTCCGCCTCATTACCGAATACATAATGCGCATGGTCGTGCATTGTTTCCAGAAACAGGGCGTGGTGCCGCCTGACCTGCTCTGCGCCGAACAGGGAAAACCCTACCGGAATATGCTTTGATGCTGCATAGGCAAGAATATTTCTCCACAATTCATACCCTCCCGGCAACGCGGGCAACTCACCTTCTATCAGCACAATGTCCGCGCCTGCGATGGCTTCGTGAAGTTGTTCTATGGCAATTTCAGACATACTATCGCCAAAATAGCGAGCAATAGCGCGTTCTCCATCCTCATCAGCTACGACATAGGAACGCGATGTCTCCCTGCCCGAACGCATCGTCGGCAAGAGCTGGATATTGGCTGCGGTCATTGCTTCCGTAAAAATATTCCCGTAACGATCGTCGGCGCACACGGCAAAAAACGAACAGGACACGTCCGGACATAAGCGCGCAACCGTACAGGCGGTATTCGCCATGGATCCCCCGGCAACCACATCAATACCATCCAACCCGGCCAACAACGTCTCAATCGGTGCTATCTGGCCTTCATGCAACAAGTTACGTACACCGGGCGTTAAACCGTATTCTCCTCTCAAAAACCTATTCGCATATTGCCGATCAATTAATATGTCCGCTACCGGCATACCGATAAACAGAATTCGCCTGGCTTCAGCGATAGACATGGTCATGACTCGGCTTCTTCCAACGAGAGATGGAAATCATGAAAATCAGTATTGGCCGGTTGAAAATGCGGCAGGGTACGTACCTTAGATATTCGCATACCACCAATGTTAGTATCAAAACCAAAAATCTCACCATTCATTTCAGCAATGACCTGACAGGCATATAAACAATCTTCACCACGTCCCAGCAACGGCAAGCGCGCCTCCGGCGGCACCCAGGTCAGCGCGTGCTCATCGGGCGCTTTCGTACGTAACGTCTCCAATATGGTGTCAAAATCGACATAAAACCCGTAAAATCCATACTCGATCTCATGCGCTTGCGGTTTATGGGGAACATAAGCTGCATCATTCTTACAGCTATAGCAAATCACCGGTTTTCCGGTGTTGCCATCGATGTATAGACGCGGCACCTCTGCTTCCGGCACATCCACAGCGTAAGTGATACCCGTCGCCTCCCAGTCGCGTAAATCATTCGGACGCGTTGTTCTCAACAACCCGATGACACCGTGCTTGCCGTTACGCTCCCCTCTAATCCCATGCTCAAGTCCCTTACCATTCGCTGTCAGCAACATATAGGCATGGTTATCACCGGGAATGCGAAACATAAACGGATCACGCCAGCCATGTACCGTGACGTCGCCTTTAATCGATTCCGTCGTGTAAAAGCGTGAATCAGCATCAACATGCATCCCCTTCACACGTTGCCAGTTCACACAATCGTATGATGTAGCAAAACTGATATGCTGTGTCATTGGCTGCTTATCACCAAACGAACACGGCGCATGCATATCGCGCGAGGTAAACGCCATCAGCTGCGTATTCTGTTCGCCGAATGTGATCTGACTTCCGGTCCAGATGGCCGTGTTATCACGAGATTCCGTTAGCTCCGTCGCCGTAATCACGTTATGGTTATGATACTCGAAACTCTCGAAGTCACGGGTCGTAGCATACCCGATCTTCGCATAAAATCGGCATTCAAGATCAATCGCCAACGCGTGGTCGTCCACGTTTAGATAATAGACATGGAAGTGTTGTTGCCCCGCGTCATAACGGTACCACGAATCCCAGATATAGGGCACGTCATTAGAGATCGGCATTACGTTTTGTTCCGTATCGTTGTTGGCATAGGTGTTCATGGGGTTTACTCAATTGCTAAACCATGCCCTATATCAGAGCGAGCGCGGTTTACAACAAAAAATTGAAGGAAATTTATGTCATGCCTACAGTGGCAGAACCGGGTGATAACGTGTTGCCTTGCCGATACTGCACGGAACCGACGACATGATCTGGCATTGCATCCATATCTGGCTTAGTACTGATCTTAGATACATTATTTTTGCCAGGCTTAGTGACTGGCGAGGGTGTTTCTTTATGTCGCTTGAGACCACTTTGCTGTATAAATGGATTATGTTCGATTTGTTTGGTGGCAGTCGTAATGATCTCCGCCATCTCATCTGGTGCTACATCCTTAACATCGCGATCCATATCCAGCGCCGCCGTCATCAAGGCAATCGCCTCATCACGTGATTCTTTCGGTACGTTTAAGGCTGTCTGCGCCGCACGAGAAAAGAGTTCTTCATACCGTATGGCGGGATCATCTGATTCCAATGCATTCTTCGAACTAACTAGTGTCAAGATCGTTGCTGCCGTGTAGAAGATGGCCATCGCGGTTGGCATGATCCACATGATATTCCCGCTATTGGCCGCCTTGTGACTAAGGCGAGCTGCATCCATCTCTTCTTCTAATGTATTCAGAAGATTTTTCACTTCCTTATAATCAGAGCTAACTTTACCTGCTCCATCAACCGTGCCACGCATATTTCCTAGTTCAGCGCGTGCCGCATCCATTTCTTTTGTTAGCTGCTCTATAACATCGGCGGTGGGCACCCTTTCAACGGGGGCGTTGGATGCTCTATCTTTCTTGAAATCCATGGCCTTATCTTTTGATGTCTTATAAAACTTCGGAATATCTGCGTATAGTGACCCGCTATTGATCAGATTACATACCCCCAAAAAGGACATGGGTGATCCCTGAATCCAGGATTGTATTTTACCTATTACGGAATCCTGTAATTCTGGGTTTTGCTCTTCGATTGGCACTTCTTTGGCAAACATCGCCACCAATGAGCCGACCAGTGAACTAAGACCAGCGCCTGCAATTCCGAATTCCTTCCGCTGCAAACCATTGACAATCATCAATACATTATTGACTGCCCCCATTCCTTCATTGATCTTAATCAGGTTGTCAGCGACATATTGGTCAAGCTTCTTGGCAACGGTCTCATGATCCTTGACCTTGGCCAGCATCTTGTCAAGGTCAGTGGTGGTATTATCAATCCCGTAATGTGCCAGGAACTTCTGCGTTTTTGCAATTGTCTCGTCCGGCGACATCGCCTCTGCACCATTACCATAATGAAAATAGTTCCAGTTATTCACAAAGAAAATTAATGCAATCAATGCCTTGGTTGGATCATCCTCCAGACGAGCACGCGCCAAAAGCGCCATATTTCCCAGAAAACCAGCAATACCCTGCGCCTTTAGCGCGCCATTATGCCGGAAACTTTCCATCCTGTTTCTGAGGCCAGGAGCAATCTCATCACTGCGAGCAGGCGCATCGGAAACCTTTGGCGTGCCGAACGTGTATCCCGTATTTTGAAGCTTCTCCAACAGCTCTTCCGGCTTTTTAAAGCCATAGACGACCAGTGAATGCCGTCCATCTTCATATCGGGGATAACTTCTGAGACCGTAATGCCCCAACAAGGTCATCTGGGCATCGGCAATTTTTTCATTTGCTGCCTTATCTTTTGCATCCGGAGCATACAGAACGGCACGCTTCTCACCGCTAAGAGTCTGGCATATATCCATCTCCTTGATCGCGGAGTTGCCTCCCCATTGATACCGTTTGCTTTTTGCCATACCCTTCTAAACGTTACATTTCCTCAATTATTAGAATAACGGATTTATGTGACAACTTGAAGACGGTGCGGCGCACAAAAACTGATTTTTTTCGGGAACATATGGCCTTTTTTAGGATACGCCTAGGATAGCGTCAACTGGTTCTCAGAACCTGACTTAGTCAGTGGTGGGGTAGCCGGCGGGGTGAGTGATGGAACCTCCGTATCGCTCATCACCATCGGCGTGTAGCGATACTTCTCAGATTGAGACTGTGCGGTCGCCACATTTTCTTTAGTCTTTTGTTTTTGCTGGCCAATTGCCTGGTGATGCCGGCCATCAGCAATAATGGTCTCGCGGGGGTCGGGCGCATTTTCCTCTTTATTTCCTGCCCAACCGGAAAGCATTGATCCAAAGAATGTTAGAATCATGCCCAAAAACCCAAGAACCCCTTGAAACAACCCGCCCAAAAACCCTAGTGGGTCATTGTCTTTTTTCTTCTCAGAGTCTGAAGAAGACGTAGTGTGCGCTGTCGTATTGCTTGTGGATGCCGGTGTATAGGACGCCGGCTGGTAGGCATATTGGGTGGTTTGTTGCCCGGCGGAGGCGATTTGCGTTGTCGAACCGGCATCACTAATACCTGCCTGAATTATATCACTATAGGTTTTATTGATATTTTTAAGTTTTTGAGGATATTTCGTATCCGTTGCATATCCCGCATCTTTCACCGCTTGCGCAGCAGCGCCAATGCTGGAAGTTTTCCAAACGCCCGCATAGCGATCTTTCTCCATGAACTTACGGTAGCCCTTAACGGCATCTTCAAGGTTAGCATAACGGGCGAAATCCGCATCTATGTAATAAGAAGCACCGTTAGCTGTCTCTTCTCTGGTGTTTTTCTTAATGCTGTCCTGGCCAGGCACTGCCTTGATACCAAAAAAGTTATTGCCTTCTTTAGCCAATTTCGAAGCAAGAACATACTCACCGTTAGCATTCTTTTCTACACCAGATTCGAGAATAGCCTGCGTGACGCACAGCTCCGCCATGACCGGATTATCCGGAAATACCTTCGCTGCGGCGCTAGCAAGTGCTTTGACAGTAGCCATCCTATCACTATACCATATTTCCACATATACTGCATGACAGTTCCGTGAAACTTGGCAGTTTATTTGGTGTTATTGATAGGAGTGCTTTATTACTTCAATGATTCATCAAATAACGGGGCGACGTCTTTACCGGCCTCCCCCGCCTGTTCCGTTGGCATGGTCACGAAATGCGCATTGACGGCCACCACGTCCGCCACCGTGTCCGTTGCTTCCCATTCGCCCTTACCGACACCGAATTTCAGGCGACTGAGCGTCACCGTCGCATTGGCCACGACTTTCCCCTCCTGTCCAGCGCTCAGAATGAAGAAAAACTTCACCGGATGCGTTTGCCCCAGCAACGTCAGACGGCCATAGCCGTGATAGGTATTATGGGTGTTTTTCTCGAAATCCTTTACTTCAAAGATAGCCATCGGATTCTGCTTCACATCCAGCCATGGCTTGGTTGCTAAGTTTTCTGCCACCTCGTCATAATCCGCTGTGATGGTATCAGGCTTTAGATGCACCACCACTTTCACATGGCTGTTCTCCAGATCATCCGGGTAGAAATGAATATCCGCATCATAGTCCGTGAACCGACCGGCGGCACCGGCATTATTTACCGTGGCCGTAAACTGAATAAAGCTCTCCTCCTCAATAATCGTATGGGTTGCCGCATGTACGGAAACGGCAGAAGACAGCATCATGACAAACAGGGCGAAGAAACCGACTATGCCTTTCCCGATTCCCGATTCCCGATTCCCGATTCCTGCGCTCACCATGGCAACATCCTTTTCAGCACATTGTCCTTATAACGAAAATGGTGCAGCAATGCAGCGAGCACATGCAGGGCAATCAGTGCCATCAATACCAACGCCCCGGTCTCATGGATTTCCTCCAGCAGATGTGCCAGTTCCTTATCCTTTCCAACCAGATCGGGCAGGGTAAACCAGCCAAACACCGACACTGGAAATCCATAGGCCGACGACATCATCCAACCGGTGATCGGCATCAGAAACATGAACCCATACAGTGCAGCATGGCCAGCTTTTGCCGCTAGTTTCTGAAATGCATCGAGCGTATCAGGCAGCATCACCGAAGGCGTTATTAGTTTCCACGTGATACGCAAAATCACCAGTCCCAGTAAAATGCTGCCAATAGACTTATGCAGATCGTAGAGTTTCAGCTTATCCGGGGAAAGCTCCAATCCATCCATATACAACCCCACCGCCAGCATCCCGATGATACCCAACGCCATTCCCCAGTGAAAGGTTTTTGCCAACCAGCCATAAGACTCTGCGGTGTTGTGCAGTCCCATGTCAGTAGCTCTCACCTTCTTTCAACGGACGCTCGACCTCGGCTTCAATCAGTAGATGCACCTCATCACCGACAACCGGCACATAGGTATCAAAGCCCCATTCACTTCGCTTAAAGACACCTTTGGCAGAGAACCCGGCTTTATATGTTTTGCGCCATTTATCATAGCCATGCTTGTTAAGCGTCACGTCCAATGTCAATGGCTTCGTCACTCCACGCAACGTAAAGTCACCAGTCACCTGCGCCGTATTTTCACCGGTAGTCATGATCTTCGTACTTTTAAAGGTCGCTTCCGGAAACTCCTCGGAATTGAAAAACTCCTTTCCTTGCAGCTTCTTGTCAAAATCCGGCAAATCCGTATCAATGCCCGCCGGTTTAATGACGATGTTAACGGCGCTCTCCTCCGGCTTGTCAAAGTCCAGCATCACGGTGCCGTCATACTCCTGAAACTCTGCCACAAATTTGGAAAACCCGGCATGGTCGATTTTAAACAGGATATTGGTATGTGCTTTGTCAAAGGTGTAACTATCCGCCGCTTGTACTGAGGGCGATGCCAATGCGATAGCGAAGGTTGCAATCCATGCCGTAAAAAATTTCATGATGTTCTCCCTAATGTCATTCTTTGCTTTCCGTCATTCCAGGCGGAGCGAATGCGTAGACCCGGAACCCATCTATCAACATGCAAGAACCATGATGGATTCCGGATATGCTCGCCTCCTTGCTCGCATTCCGGAATGACGATTATCCTTTTAATATAGCGACAAATTCCTCTACCGCAACCGCCGGGCTGTCCGGATGATTCCAAACACTTGAAAGCGCGGCAATAAAGTCTGCTCCCGCTTCTACTAACGGCGCAGCATTGGCTGGCGTAATGCCACCAATCGCAACACAGGGCAACACCACATGCGTTGTCCACCATGCCAGAATTTCCGGCTCCGGCGTGCCCCAATGCGCCAATGCCTCTGGCGATTTGGATGCGGTGGGATAAAACGCCCCGAACGCAACATAATCTGCCCCCTGCTCGCCTGCATCCATCGCCAGGTGTTTCGAGGCATGGCAACTCATGCCAATCACTGCTTCCTCTCCCATCAACGCCCGCGCCTCGGCAATGGCAACGTCTTCCTGCCCCAGATGGACGCCATCCGCACCGATCTCCGCCGCCAAAGCAGGATTGTCATTGAGGATAAAAGGAACGCTGGCATTCCGACATACAGGTAGCAGTAAGTCAGCGGCACGTTTGATTGTATCGCTATCTGCACTGGGGTCGGTCAGCTGTCCCGCCTCCGCTGCGCCCGGCTGTTTCAGACGCAACTGAAACGCGCCGACATACTCACCTCCGGCATCTAGTGCTGCCGCCAGCTGGTTACGAAATAGCGCCACATCCGGAATCACAGGCGGAGAAATAAGGTAGAGCAAGGTATTAGTCATAGGCCTCAATTTTTTTGGTTAATTTAACTTGTCACTCCCTCTTTGCCAAGATATAGCTGAATCATTATGCAGATTATCATCCTCGGTGCCCACCGTTCCGGCACATCCATGGTTACCCGTCTGGTGAATATGATGGGTGCCTATTTTGGTCTTGGTGAAGTCTCGATCGGTGCCAATAGCGAGAACCCGAAAGGCTTCTGGGAACGCGCCGACGTCATCGCCGCCAATGACGCCATTCTTAAACATTACGGCTGCGGCTGGAACAAGCTGGAAGACTGGCGCTTCTTCGATCAGATTGCCAATGGCGATGCTGGCGCACTGGCAGACACCACAACATCCATGCAGGGCATCATTACCGAGCTGGATGAAAGCCGCCCCTGGGTGATGAAAGACCCGCGCCTGTGCCTCACCTACCCGTTCTGGAAACCGCTACTGGAAAACCCAGTGATTGTCTGTGTTTATCGCAATCCGCAAGAAATCGCCTATTCGCTGAAAACCCGCAATAATATCGCCTTTGCCCACAGTATGGCGCTGTGGGAATATTATGCTACCGGCATTACCAATGCTCTGCGTGGTTCGGCGGTGGCATACGTGTCGCATGATGCACTACTGGCCGATCCGGTCGGCACGACGCAACGCCTATGTGAAGATTTGCAGACGCTTGGTGTGACGGGGTTGAACGCGCCGTCGGAAGCGGAAATCACCGCGTTCGTTGATCCGTCCCTATACCGCTCGCGCGGAGATGTCGGTGCTATCTCCGATATGGTGACCGATTATCAGAAACGCCTGATGGCCTATGTCAGTGGACAGGAAACGGTGCCGGAAACACTGCAACATCCAACAGAACTGGCCAAAGATTTGGCAGCTGCCTTAAATGAGAACATTGATGTTCAGGAAAAGCTGGAAGAACATAACCACCGTTATTCTCAGGTCATCCAGGAAAAGAACGAGTTGGAGAACCGCCTGGAGAGCATTCGCCGTGAGCATGACGCCGTGCGGGAACAATATGAGCGCATGGTGGAGCGCGAGCAGGCCAATATCCGTTATTTGCGGGAATCCACCAGCTGGCGGTTGGGGAATGGCATTGTCAAATGCCTACGCACCCTGACATTCCAGGGCGCGAAATCGTAAGTTCCACCTCGCATTATCACGATATGCTTGAAGTGCCCATAACCGTCATTCCGGAAGACGAGCCTGCCAAGAGTTCAAATATATTCCCACTCCCCCCTTGCGGGGGAGTCCAAGAGGACGTAGTCCGATTGGGTGGGGGGACGCAATACATAGTATTTATAACCCCTCACGCATCGTCTTCGACTCCGATGTCACCTCGACTCTGCTGCTCTCCCGCACAGCACCCACAAGTGGGGTGCTGTGTATCAAAGGAGCTTGCACCCCGCACGCGGGTGCAAGCGGGGGGAGAGCGGTAGATAGCGTAATCGAAATGACGAACGTATGTCCTGGTGGCTCTTTTGCTTAGAACCATCCTACGCCCGCTCTGGCACCGGCGCCATCACCTGTTATCCGGACTGCGTACTGGAGGAGGCTGGCTATTTTCCACCCTCAACCAAATACCGTTACCAGCCGACATCAAACAGGGCGTGCGGGACGTTACCCTGCTGGCTGTCGATCAGCTGATCGTCAAGACCCACACCTACCAGCAATGGCAACAGAAAAGCGGTGCGGCACATCGCCTCCGGCACCTTGCCAGCCATACCGCAAAAGAAGAAGGCCCCTCCGCCTTACCTGTTAGTGCGCCAACCCGTGAACAATGGGAAACCCTGGTAGAGCAGTCATCACATACCGAAGATACAACCGCAACTCTGAATGTGATTATTCCGGTCTATGACGGCTATGCCGCCACCCTCAACACGCTCTATCACGCACTGTTCACCCTGCCACAACATAAAACCCCCTATCATGTTATCGTCATCAATGATGCCAGTCCCGATCCGGCACTGCGTGACTCTTTGCGTGCATTGGCAGATCAAGGGTTATTCGAACTACAGCACCATGACGAGAATCAGGGCTTCGTCAAGACGGTCAATCACGGGATGCGACTGCACTCGGATCGCGATGTCATTCTGCTCAACGCCGATACCGAGGTATATGGTGATTGGGCGGATCGGCTGGCGGCAGCAGCACAACAGAAGGACGTCGCTACAGTGACGCCTTTTTCCAACCATGCCGATCTGTGCAGCTATCCCGTTCTGGCACACCCTACCGCAGCGCTACCTGATATGAGCTGGGAAGCATTGGATACACTAACGGCGAAACGGCATAAAGGCACTACCGTACCACTTCCTACCGCCGTTGGGTTTTGCATGTGGATCAACCGCCACGCACTGGATTCCGTCGGCACCTTTGATGAAGAACGGTTCGGCAAAGGCTATGGCGAGGAAAATGATTTCTGCATGCGTGCTGCTGGGAAAGGCTACCGGCATCTACTTGCCTGCGATGTACTGGTGCGTCATCTGGGAGGCATTTCCTTCGGCGCCAGCCGTAACAAGCGTACCATCCGCGCCTATGACCGCCTGCACCGGCTCCACCCGGATTATTCGCAGCTGGTAAAAACCTTTATTACGGATGACCCGGCTTTGCCGGTGCGCCGTGCGCTGGACATTGCACGCCTAAAAACAAAACTGCCAAAGCGCAACGTGCTGATGGTCTCCCACGATCTCGGTGGTGGCACACAACGCCATATCAACGCACTCACCAACGCCCTGCAACAGGAGTCGGTGGGCGCGTTACTGTTGCAGCCGGCACCTCATCAGCCCAACAGCGTGTCGATCACGTTCCCTGACATTCCATTGTTACCCAACCTGACGTTCTCCATGGAACGCGACTATGACGCCCTGGTCGATACGTTGAAGCAATTGCAGGTACGCCATATCCATGTCCATCACGTCATCGGCTACCCACAGCGTCTGACCGATTTCCTGATGCGGCTGGCTACGGACTTGAAGATCGCCTACGATGCCACCATCCATGATTATTACTTTATCTGCCCCCGCATCAATCTGATCGGGCAGCACGGTACCTATTGTCAGGAACCGGCCGTTACCGAGTGCGAAACCTGCATTGCCGGCAGCCATTCCCATGCGGGTGGCACGCCGGTCTGGCAATGGCGGCAACAGCACAACACCTTTTTGGATACCGCCCGGCAGGTATTTGTTCCCAACGAAGATGTCGAGCAACGCCTCCGACGCCATTTGTCACTGGAGCATGTCAGCGTCCGCCCCCATGCTGAATCCTATGACGGGGCAACCATGCTGGCCGATCGCACCGACAGCGAACCGCTGCGCATCGCCGTGATTGGCGCGATGACCACGCTGGCGAAAGGCAAAGAGGTACTGGCAAGTGCGGTGAACGATGCACAGGCGCGGCACTTATCGCTGGAATATCATCTGATCGGTCATAGCGACCACCCGGCACTACAGCGGAATCATGACCATTTCCAAATGACAGGGGCATATCAGGAAGACGAGGTCGGCGCCCTGCTGGAGCGCGCCCGAGCGCATCTGGTGTTCATCCCCAGCATCTGGCCGGAAACCTATTGCTACACGCTCTCCATTGCCTGGCGTTTTGGGCTAAAACCGGTGGTCTTCGATATCGGCGCACCGGCGCAGCGCATCCGCGCGGCAGGCGGCACACAGTCCGGCGAATGCCTGCCCCTCGCCTTGTCGCAAGATGCAGTGGCGCTCAATGACTGGTTCCTGCACTATCGTGGGGTACTCACCCCCAAGCGCACCCCCAGCGCGGTGAGGTACCCGTCCATTCTGAAGGATTATTATGGGCTGGAGTTGTAAGCTTGAAGCAAGCAAAAAAAAACACAGCCGGGTGGACTGTGTTTAGGAGGCTTTCACCACTTCTCCCCACGCTTCCGTGAGAAGAATCTCAAGTGACTGCTCATTTAGTGGCGCTGATCTTAAAAAATGCACCATTCTGTAGTCTTGACGATCTTTACTGCATTCATAGAAGCAGTATATGTCCAGCCAGTGGCCGACAGGATCCCCCTCACCAAGCTCTCCGGAGATAAAGAGGACAATGTCAAACTGTTGTCTAAAGCTGTCTTCTGCAGTCTCAACGAGATCCTGCGGCACCTGGCAAAGCGGGTTTACCCTATCGTTCTTACCTGTGATTTCTCTCAGAACAGAGTTCGCTTGCTCGACCAACTCGGAAGTGGCATATAATTTTATATGCACGATAAATTCCTCCAAAAAACGAAGACATCATGAAGCCCACACACGCGCCGAAGCGGTGATGGCATATTTACAGAGAGAGAATCCCTCCCTCTAAATATTGTGAGCTTCACAATAAAAAACTGGGCACTATTATAGGGGAACTACCAGAAATGTGCAATCAATATTTATTAACAGGATTGTGCAAACTCTCCTACCACCGCATCAAACATATCTTCGGTCAGTCGTCCGGTATTGATATTGTAGCGCGAGCAATGGTAGCTGCACAGCAGACGCCGCCCCCGACCCAGATCATAGCTCACACCATGGCCAAAGGCATAGGCCGATTGCTTATGTCCGAGCGCCTTGAGTACCGCTTTATGGGCGATACTGCCCAGCACGAGGATGGTGCGTAGGTGTGGCATGGCGTTGATTTCCTGCGCCAGGAACGGGTTGCAATTGGCAATTTCCGCTCCGATCGGCTTGTTCTCCGGCGGCACGCAGCGCACCGCGTTGGTGATGCGCACACCATGCAAGGTCAGCCCGTCATCAGGGCGCTTGTCGTAGGTACCGCTCGCTAGCCCGTGTTTGAGCAGAGCGGCATAGAGCGTATCCCCGGCATAATCACCGGTGAAGGGGCGACCGGTGGCATTGGCGCCATGCAGCCCCGGCGCTAATCCAACGATCAGGCGCTCGGCCTCCAACTCTCCGAAGGATGGTACCGGGGCGTTATGATAGGTGGGATAGGTGGTGCGATTGGCTTCATGAAACGCCACCAGTCGCGGGCAATGCAGGCAGTTATGTGGAGGGGGAGTGAACATTTCGATGTATTAGCACAAAAAAAAAGATTGGATACGCTAATCGTGCCCAATCTTCCCTGAGGATTTCATTTGCTCTTTTGCTATGTAAGAGAGTGAGTCTTTATGCCTCGTAAAACAGAAACTAACCTCATTACCTGTTTCCTTACTAATAAGGTAAGAGTAGCTACCTCGGCATACAATTTTATAATATCTAGTCCAGTCGGAGCCCTGTTTCGTGCTCATATGCTATACTCAATGAACTCTAGCCAATAGCTATAGAGCTTTTTGGTTCAGAATTCAAGAAATTCAGTCCTGGTGTATGCCTCCATCAAAAAAATCACAAAAAACTGCATATTCCCCCTTGAAACCTTACCCATGCGTCATATATGCGGCACTACAGCAGCGTCACTGCATGTACGCTGCCCATAAATAACAAGCATTTGATAATAGGAGTCACGCATATGAGCACGATCAAACCTCTTTATGACCGCGTTGTACTGCGCCGTCTGGAAGAAGATGAGCGCACTGCCGGGGGGATTATCATCCCCGACACCGCCAAGGAAAAGCCGCAAAAAGGCGAAATCATCGCCGTCGGTAGCGGCACTAAAAACGAATCCGGCAACGTGGTGCCGCTGGAAGTCAAAGTGGGCGATATTGTTCTGTTTGGCAAATGGTCCGGCTCGGAAGTCAAGTTTGACGGTGAAGAGCTGCTGGTGATGAAAGAATCTGACATCATCGCCATCATCGAAGAAAGCAACAGTAAGAAAAAAGCTGCGTAAGTCAGCGATCAATATTAAGGAGAAAAAATCATGGCAAAAGAACTGAAATTCGGCACCGATGCGCGCACCCTCATTCTGGAAGGCGCAGACATTCTGGCAAACGCCGTTAAAGTCACGCTGGGTCCAAAAGGACGTAACGTGGTATTGGATAAGTCCTTCGGCGCGCCACGCGTGACCAAGGATGGCGTGAGTGTCGCTAAAGACATTACACTGACCAACAAGTTCCAGAATATGGGCGCACAGATGCTGCGTGAAGTCGCATCCAAAACCGCTGACATCGCCGGTGACGGTACGACCACTGCAACGGTTCTGGCGCAGGCGATTGTGCGTGAAGGCGCGAAAGCGGTGGCTGCTGGGCTGAACCCAATGGATTTGAAGCGTGGCATCGACAAGGCTGTTGAAGCGGTTGTGAAAGAAATCCAGAAAAAGTCCAAGCCAATCTCTTCACATGAAGAAATTGCGCAAGTGGGTACGATTTCTGCCAATGGTGACAAGATCATTGGTGAGAAGCTGGCTGAAGCGATGGATAAAGTGGGCAAGGAAGGTGTGATCACTGTCGAAGAAGCGAAAGGTCTGGAGTTTGAACTGGATGTCGTTGAAGGGATGATGTTCGATCGCGGGTATCTGTCGCCTTACTTTGTGACCAATTCTGACAAGATGACCACTGAGCTGGAAAATCCGTACATCCTGATGTTCGATAAAAAGCTCTCCGGCCTGCAACAAATGCTGCCACTGCTGGAGGCTGTGGTGCAGTCTCAGCGTCCGCTGCTAATTATTGCTGAAGACGTGGAAGGCGAAGCGCTGGCGACACTGGTCGTCAACAAGTTGCGTGGCGGGCTGAAAGTCGCTGCTGTGAAAGCACCGGGCTTTGGCGATCGTCGTAAGGCGATGCTGGAAGACATCGCGATTCTGACCGGTGGTCAGGTGGTGAGCGAAGATCTTGGCATCAAGCTGGAGAACGTTAGCATTGACATGCTCGGTTCCGCTAAGAAAGTCGTCATCAGCAAGGAAGAAACCACGATTGTGGATGGTATTGGTTCTAAAGCCGATATCGAAGCACGTTGTGGCCAGATTCGCAACCAGATCGAAGATACGTCGTCTGACTATGATCGTGAGAAGCTGCAGGAGCGTCTGGCAAAACTGTCCGGCGGTGTCGCGGTGCTGAAAGTCGGCGGTGCGACGGAAGTGGAAGTGAAAGAGCGCAAGGATCGTGTTGACGATGCGCTGCACGCAACCCGCGCAGCCGTAGAGGAAGGCATTGTACCGGGCGGCGGATGCACATTGCTGTACTGCTCAAAAATCGTTGATAAGGTGAAAGCCGAAAATGATGACGAAAAAGCCGGTATCAACATTGTCCGCCGCGCACTGCAAGCGCCGATTCGCCAGATTGTTGAAAACTCTGGTCTGGACGGTGCGGTTGTGGCCGGCAAACTGCTGGAAAGCAAAGAAGACAATTACGGCTTCAATGCCCAGACGCTGGAATATTGCGATATGGTCAAGTCCGGTATTATCGATCCGACCAAAGTGGTGCGCACGGCACTACAGGATGCGGCATCAGTCGCCGGTCTGTTGATCACCACCGAGGCGCTGGTTGCCGACAAGCCGGAAGAGAACGCCGGTGGTGGTGCCGCAGCTGCAGCCGGTGGCATGGACGCCATGGGCGGAATGGGTGGCATGGGCGGTATGGGCTTCTAGGCTTATTCCCCCGTTCCATTGACGTCATTCCGGCGAAGGCCGGAATCTTGTTGCTACCAGACCCCGGCCTTCGCCGGGGTGACGGAACCAAGAAATGATGCCAATCAGGCAAAAAAAGAGGGTGTGGCCTTAACCGGCTGCACCCTTTGACATATCATGTATATAATACCAACTTCGACACTCTGCCGACAGGTGTGGTAGCATATATACCATAGTTACACCCGCTGAAATTCCATCAGGAAACACCTCCTGTTCTCCAAAAACAGAAACGGGTATTTCATATAAGGGGCGCCAAGGCCACCTCTTCCAAAAGCAGTGCTTTTTGACTTCGTACCAAGGGATAATACCGGAGCCAGTGGCACCCGTACACCTTTCTCCTTGATAGATTTCAAGCTCTACCTTGAGACCTTTGGAGGGGATACCTCCAATGATCCTTGAGATAGTCAGTACGGTTTCTCCTACGGATTTTGCCATAAGAATAAACCTCTCTATGTAATGGTATGGCACTAATCTTAGTGATTCTTAATGCGTTTGCAAGGAAAAGGTTGGGTTGATGCGTGCACCCTGATGGTACATGGCAAAAAAAGAGGAGGTGCGCCTTAGGCAGTGCCTCCTTGTGAACGGGCTTCTAGTTTTTCAATACACACGTCAGCTAGCGTTTTTGAAAAAAAGAAATTTCTTGCCGTAAGCGCAATAGCAAACAGTCTGCTAGTGCGCTTGACTGTTCTACAGAATTCCAGAAGCTGGACAACCTCTTCATTCTCGAGAACAATACTTTTATTGAAAGTTATTTGGTCAGAATCGACAAAGCCGATCCAGACTCGCTTTTGATCATCAAGCCATATGTCAATGACTACGGCCTTAGGCAATTGGCTACTATCCATATTGTAAACGCTAAAGGAATATAAATTGTAACAAATATTAACTTCTGATGCAACATATGTTTGCGCTATGCAATCGCGACCCCATCCAACTGCTGTAAGGTCAGCATGGCTTCCGGGCTAAGGCGATAGCGCTGCTGCAATGCAATCACCGCGCATTCATGCTCCAGCAATGATGCCTTCAACGTCACTTGCATCCCCTTGACATCCGGCTCACAAAGAATAGCTTTCACGGAAGGCACGGCTTCCGGCGTATCGATTACCAGAGTGAGCGCGCCCCCCTGCCGTCCCGATGCCTTTAATGCGTCCTCCAGCAAGCGCATCTCACGAATGATAATGCGCGGCCCCGCCTCCTCCATCTTCGCCTCACCGACCAGCAGTACAATCGTGCCGGTTTCCAACAACTCACGGCTGGCGTCAAGCACGGTTTCATCGAAGATCGATGCTTCATACACACCGGATGTGTCGGAGAACTGGACAAAGGCAAAGCGCCCCCGCTGACCATTCTTGATTTTCCGTCCCATGACGATCCCAGCCAGCTTGACCTTGACATACTCTGCACCCAGTTTTGATGCTACACTGGCCGTATCCTTTACCTTCAACATGGAGAGCGCCGATGCATACCCTTCCAGCGGGTGTGCAGAAAGATAAAAGCCGATCGCCTGGTATTCCTTCTCCAGCTTCTCCAACGCCGGCCATTCGGGCATGTCTTTCATCGCCGGGCGCTGCACGGAAACACCTCCCTCGCCAAACAGACTGACCTGGTTTGACTCACGATCTTCTGCCACGCCTTGCCCGTACGCCAGCAGCATATCCAACGACTCAAACAATTGGCGTCGGTTGGGGTGCAGTGAATCAAATACGCCGGCCATCACCAGATGCTCAAACTGACGGCGGTTGAGTACCTTCGGATCGACGCGGCATACAACATCAAATATATCCTCATAGGCGCCATTGTTTGTGCGTTCCGCCACCAGCGCTTCCATCGCCTGCTCACCGACATTCTTGATTGCCGCAAGTGCGTAACGAACGGCTTTTTTGCTTTGTAAAGGAATTGACCCCTCACCCAATCGACCATCGCTTCGCTCGGTCTCTTGGACTCTCCCGCAAGGGGAGAGTGGGGTCAGTGTCTCCACCCCAAACTCTACCTCAGAGGCATTAATATCCGGTGGCAGCAGCTCGTACCCCAACTGCTCCACATCCTGCTTAAATACACTGAGCTTATCCGTGTTTTGCATATCATAGGTCATGGACGCCGCCATGAACTCGACCGGATAATTTGCCTTCAGATAGGCTGTTTGATAGCCAATAAGCGCGTATGCCGCGGCATGTGCCTTGTTAAACCCGTACCCGGCGAACTTGGCCACCAGGTCGAAAATCTCGTTCGCCTGTTTTGCTGAGACGCCGTTTTTCTGCGCCCCCTCCACGAAGATTTTTCGCTGGGCATCCATTTCCGCTTGAATCTTCTTCCCCATCGCCCGGCGCAACAGATCAGCAGCACCTAGCGTATAGCCGGAGAGAATCTGGGCAATTTTCTGTACCTGCTCCTGATAGATGATGACACCATACGTTTCCTTGAGGACTGGCTCCAGAGATGGGTGCAGATAATCCGGATTCTCCTTGCCGTGCTTGCGGGCGATATAAGTGGGAATATTATCCATCGGCCCCGGACGATACAGCGCACCCAGTGCAATTAAATCCTCCAATCGATCTGGTTGCAGCTTGCGCAGGGAATCGCGCATACCGGCGCTCTCAAACTGGAATACACCAACGGACTTCCCGTCACGAAGCAGTTGGAAGGTCGCATTGTCGTCGAGGGGAATTTTATTTATGTCTAGCTTTTCACCCCCCACCGAAGCACTCCCGTGCTTCGACTCCCCCTCAAGGGGGGAGTTATCCATCGTATCAATAATTTTTTCGACAACGCCTTCAATGTTATCCAGAACCTCACTATTCCAAAATCGCACGATGGTATATCCTTGAGCTTCAAGCCATCTGTCACGCTCACTATCAGCTTCACTCTCCGCATGTTGGCTTCCATCCACTTCGAGGATCAGCTTTTTCTCAACACAATAGAAATCAACTATATATTTCCCGATTGGCTGCTGACGCCTAAATTTCACACCTAACTGATTATCCTTTAAACGCATCCACAATGACAATTCTTCCCTTGTCATCTCCTTACGCATATCTTGTGCATATTCGATATGATCTGATGGATAGCTCCCCCCTTGAGGGGGAGCCGGAGAGCGCATAGCGCGATCCGGTGGGGGGGATTCCAATTCCCAATTTCCAATTCCCAATTCCTGATTCACCAGCGCTACCGCCTTTGCTAGTACGGTCAGCGTTTTCAACCCCAGAAAATCAAACTTTACCAACCCGGCCATTTCCGCATATTTCATGGAATACTGTACCACCGGCATGTCCGATTTCGGATCACGGTACACCGGCACCAATTCATCAAGCGACCGGTCGGCAATCACCACCCCCGCCGCATGAGTGGATGCATGACGATACAACCCTTCAAGTTTCAGCGAGATTTCCACGAGTTGGGCAACCACCTCTTCTTCCTGCATTTGCGCCTTAAGAAGTGGTTCCATGTCGATGGCCTGTGCCAGCGTCACCGGGTTGGCCGGGTTATTAGGCACGAGCTTGCAGATTTTATCGACCTGTCCGTAGGGCATTTGCAGCACCCGCCCGACATCGCGCAGCACCGCCCGTGCCTGCAACTTTCCAAAAGTGATGATCTGCGCCACCTTATCTGCGCCATATTTCTGCTGCACGTAACGAATTACCTCATCCCGGCGATCCTGACAGAAATCAATATCGAAATCCGGCATCGACACACGCTCCGGGTTCAGGAATCGTTCAAACACCAGATCATATTCCAGCGGATCAAGATCGGTAATCAGCAAAGACCAGGCGACAACCGATGCCGCTCCTGACCCCCGTCCGGGTCCTACCGGAATCCCCTGTTCTTTACTCCAGGTGATAAAGTCCGAGACAATCAGGAAATAGCCGGGAAACCCCATCTGGATAATGATACCCAGCTCATAGTCCAGTCGTTCGCGATAGGGTTTTGCCACCGTCTCGCGTGCAGCAGCATCCATATCACTGGTATAGACATGCGCCTGCAAACGCTTCTCCAACCCCTCCTGCGCCACCTTTGTCAGTGCATCCGCTTCGGAAAGCACCACCCCATCTTCTTCAATTCGAAAACTCGGCAGGATCGGATCACGCGCCGGTGAAAGCACGGCACAGCGCTGCGCAATCACCGCCGTATTTTCCAGTGCTTCCGGCAGATCAGCAAAAAGCGCACGCATTTCTTCGGTGGATTTTAAACGATGGTTGGGCGTCAGGCGACGCCGATCCGCTTCCATCACATAGCGTCCGTCCGCCGTACAGATCAGCGCATCATGCGCATCATACATTGCTTCCCCATAAAAATAGGCATCATTGGTTGCTACAATCGGCAGGTTATGCGCCTGCGCAATTTCTAATAATCCGGGTTCAATGCGGCGTTCCTCGTCCAGCCCGTGGCGCATCAGTTCGACATAGAGACGATCCCCAAATGCTGCATGCAACTGAGCAGCCATCGTCCCAGCCTGCTTACGATTTCCTTTCAGCAATGCCTTCCCGACACCACCGAACACACCTGCCGTGAGCGCTATCAACCCTGCGGCATGATCGGCAACCGTCTCCCAAGACAATAATGGTTCCTGCTCATCCTCCGGGTGCAAATAGGCGCGACTGATGAGTTTTAGCAGGTTGGCATAGCCCTCATCATCCTTGGCGATGAGCAGCAATTGATCGCGCTCTCCAGGTTTTGCGCTGGCATCATGCGGCAGGTAAGAGAACTGACAACCGATAATCGGTTGAATGCCAGCCTTACAGCAGGCTTGCGAGAACTCCAGCGAACCAAACAGATTATGGTTATCGGCAATGCCGACTGCGGCAAACCCTTCTTTCTTTGAGACATCGACCAGTTGCGCAACCGTCATCGCCCCTTCCAGCAACGAGTAGGCGCTATGGACGCGCAAAGGAATGATGGGAGCCATCCGTTCGGACATCTACAACAAGTCCTCCTGCACTTCCACCTCTCTGGCGGGAGCGGCCAGCCCCAGATGGCGGTAGGCGGTATCGGTGAGCATACGCCCGCGCGGGGTGCGTTGCAGGAATCCGAGTTGCAGCAGATAGGGTTCAATTGTTTCTTCCAGCGTGTCCCGCTGCTCCGATAATCCGGCAGCCACGGTTTCAATGCCAACTGGTCCGCCTCCATAATGCTCGGCAATGAACAACAGATAACGCCGATCTGCACTGTCCAGCCCAACAGCGTCAATCTCCAGCAACTTCAGCGCCTTGTCCGCGACATCTCGTCCAACAACATCCTGCCCGGAGACTTGCGCCACATCCCGAACACGTCGCAACAAACGCACAGCGATGCGTGGCGTCCCGCGTGAACGGCGGGCAATCTCCTGTGTCCCGTCCTCAGCCATCTGCAAGCCCAGCAAAGATGCCGCTCGCGTTACCACTTTCGCTAATTCTTCAGTACTATAAAACTGCAGTCGCACCGGGATACCGAACCGATCACGCAACGGATTGGAGAGCAGCCCAAGCCGGGTTGTCGCTCCAACCAGCGTAAACGGTTTCAGTTCAATCTGTACGGTACGCGCCGCCGGCCCCTCCCCGATGATAATATCCAGCCGTCCGTCTTCCATTGCCGGGTAGAGCACTTCTTCCACCGAGGCATTCAGCCGGTGGATTTCATCAATGAACAGCACATCCCGTGCTTCCAGGCTGGTAAGAATGGCCGCCAAATCCCCTGCCTTAGTGAGCAACGGCCCGGAAGTGGTACGTACGCCGACCCCCAGTTCCGCCGCAATAATATGCGCCAGCGTGGTTTTTCCCAACCCCGGCGGGCCGTAGAGCAACGTATGGTCAAGTGATTCCGCCCGTCCTCGTGCCGCTTCAACAAACACCCGCAAATTATCGCACGCCTGTTGCTGTCCGGTAAACTCGTTAAACCGTGTTGGACGCAACGCCTTGTCGGGCTGCTCATCAGGGAGCGTTTGGGGCATAATCATACGAGGCGCGTTCATGGGAACTACTGTGGCGAACTTCCCATACTTACGCAAGCAATAATAAGAATGGAAGAATCAATCATATGGTGCGCTTAACTTGGAGGCACCAGAGAGTAAATCAGTGAGCAGGCGATAGAATCCGTTTGAAGATCGTATTCTGCCGTCATCTGGTTACCAGCGCCGGTAACCGTTACACAGTCGGCATTATCAGTTAAAGTTCTTATGTTGCCCAGTCCGGGACGACCATCATCTAGCTTCTTATCAATGCCCCAAGCCTCTTCCGCAAGCAAGGCAGGAGAATTCGTCTCCCATCCGGATGCCATGGCTCCGAAAAATATCATCAGATCCTGATCATCCGGATACCAGTCCGGACCGCATGCGGCTGTACAACTCATTAGGGTGAATCCTGCGCCGGAGATTTTACTTGCTGGCACGTTGGCACCAGGTACTGCCTGACGGTGATCTGCCACCCGCCGCCCGGTATAGGTACCATTGACTAATCCTGCATTAGACATCTGTACCCACGCATGGAACCACTCCGGTGCATTGGTAGTTGAATACCCACCGCTTGGATCACTGTCCGTATGCATCAGCAATCCATTGCCGTCACCATTACAGGTTAAGCCATTGGTACTTGTTGCATTGACACAATCATCACCTGCGCCATCGCCACTATCCGCAGCGCCCCAAAAATCAATCGCGTTGGTCATATCACCCGGAAGCTGGAAGTATTTATCTTTGAATGTTGTTACAGATCCCTCATAACGCTGAAAATCGGAAACCACACTGCGCAATTCTGCGGTACGTATCAACGCCTGTCCGGTAAGAATACCACCAGTCAACAGCCCAAGCACAACCAGCACAATGGAGAGTTCCACCAGGCTAAATCCATGGGTAGGAAAAATCGGATTCTGTTTCATCAATTATTAATAATATCAGAAAAAGAGTTAATAATACGTAAAATACAGATTAAAAGCAGTGCGTTATAACACTATAACTATACGATTGCATAGCTTACCCAGCCAGCCGCTTCAAGCCCCCTGTAATCAGCGCATCCAACGACTCCGCCCCTTCCTGTAAGGCGGCATGGGCAGCTTTATGGGCATCGCTGCGGGCATACCCCAGATTTTCCAATGCGGAGACGGCATCAGATAGCAAGGCCATGTCACCCGTTGGCGCTACCGATCCTTTGCTTTTTGAGGGCATCGGCACAATGTCAGCACCGAAGGAGGGCAGCTTGTTCTTTAATTCAGTGACGATGCGCTCTGCGATGCGCTTGCCAATCCCACTCACCCGTGTCAGTGCCGTCACGTCCTGCGCCAAAATGATATTCCCAACCTCTTGCGCCTCAAACGTCGAGAGAATGGCCAGCGCCATACGGTTGCCGACGCCCTGTACCGTGGTCAACAGGGTGAAGTACTCTTGTTCTACCTCACTAAGGAAGCCGTATAGGTGGATATGATCCTCACGCACATGCGTCTCGATGAACAACGACACTTCACCGGAGGAGTGCTGTAATTGATCCAGGGTGCGCATGGAGGCAAATACCTGGTAACCAACACCACCAACCTCCAGAATCACCTGATCCTGACGCACAACATCTACGATACCCCGCAACTTACCAATCATAGATTAGGCATAGCGAATGCATGTGAAACTGGCAATGAGTGATTTATACATGGAACACAAATAATATTAGCAGACGCTCCTGAATTTCGTTATGAATGGGTCATGAAAAATTGTGGTTTCACATTTAAAAACACCTATGTCAGCCTGCCTGCATGCTTCTATACGCATATTGCCCCTGAACCGGTTACAGCACCGGAAATGGTCATTTTAAATGACGAGCTAGCCAGTCATATGGGGCTCTGCTTTTCGGATATGAGCGACACAGATAAAGCTGCACTATTTGCGGGAAATAGTTTGCCAGCAGGAGCGGAACCTATCGCACAAGCCTACGCCGGGCATCAGTTTGGGCAGTTTACAATGCTTGGTGATGGTCGTGCCCATTTGTTAGGGGAGCATATCACCCTGGATGGCAAACGTATGGATGTCCAGTTTAAAGGCTCCGGGCGAACACCCTATTCACGGCGTGGAGATGGTCGCGCGGCACTCGGACCAATGTTACGTGAATATGTCATCAGCGAAGCCATGCATTGGTTAGGCATCCCCACTACACGCAGTCTCGCCGTTGTTACAACCGGTGAACCGGTCTACCGCGAAAGCATGCTGCAAGGGGCAATTCTTACCCGGGTAGCAAGCTCTCATATCCGTATAGGTACATTTGAGTTTGCTGCCGCTCAACAGAATAAAACATTGGTTGAAACGTTATTGAACTATACTATTGATCGCCATTATCCAGAGACAAAAGAAAAGGAAAATAAAGCAATCGCCTTACTCCAGGCCGTTATGGAACGGCACATTGATCTGATTGTAGAATGGCTTCGCGTCGGCTTCATTCATGGTGTCATGAATACGGACAATATGGCTCTCTCCGGTGAAACGATAGATTATGGCCCTTGCGCGTTCATGGATGTTTATGATCCGGCAACCGTATTTAGCTCAATTGATCATATGGGTCGCTACGCATACGCCAATCAACCGCATATTGTCCAATGGAACATAGCCCGCCTGGCGGAAACCTTATTACCATTACTGCATGAAAATATTCAACAGGCTGCCCAAATGGCCGAGGATGTGATTCAATCCTTTAACGCTACATTTCAACAGACATGGCTAGCTATGATGCGACGTAAGCTAGGATTATTTGGTAAAGAGCCAGAAGATGAAAAACTGATTGCCGGCCTACTAAAATGGATGCAACGCCATGAGCTGGACTACACTAACACCTTTCGTACATTGTCTCCTGAGGCCTCACCCGAAGAGGAACCATATGACTCAGAAGAATTCCGGCATTGGTGGCAGCGATGGCAGAGCCGGATTGCACAAAACAACAAATCACTGGAATCCAGTTTTCACCTCATGCACACTAATAATCCTGCTATCATCCCACGTAATCATAATGTTGAAGAAGCCTTGAGTGCAGCAGAAATGGATTCCGATTTCAGCGCATTCCATCAATTGATGGAAGCACTTTCTTCACCCTATGAAGACAAGCTGGAACGGGCAGATTTCCAGAAACCGCCGAAACCTGACGAGCGTGTCTATCAAACGTTCTGTGGGACATGAATCTTCACAGAACAGGCTCATATCAATCCGTACCGAATTTTCCAGGTCTCAGGATTTCTACATTCTCAAGGTAGGTGATGCCGGAGTAATTCTCAAAATATTTCTCCGTGATTTGATTCACAATGTCTTCAGCCATGGCTTTGTCATTCACAATGACCTCGATTTTGACATTAGCAAAATCCTCCACGACCGATGCCCGGTCTGATGTTGATCGCACGTTTCGGCTTCCTTTACCACCGGCCGCTACAATTGTGTAGCCGGTGGAACCGCACGCCTCGATAATCTCACAGATGCCTTTGGCGATTATTTTTTCAGTAATAACAACGGCTTTTTCAGCATGATGTAAGGTCATAATCTTCCTCCTTGCTATATAGCAGTTTAAACATTTCATGACTCATCGTTTATACTCGTTCAACTTTAAAAATTCCTGTGAAATTTTGAAGTTGAAGGTCGAGTATAACCTTTAAAACATAGCAGTTCCTTGACTTTATGACAGGTGTTGTTACCCAAAATGCATAGAAGGCATAGGTAGTCATAAAGTCAAACTGCTATATGAGTCGAAATGTTTAAGTACTGCTATAACAGTATAATGTTATCGTCATGACTCAAAATAATATGAACGTGTCATATTATTTTGAAATGACTATAGATTAAACACCACTTCAGACAGAGCAATGAATAGCGGTATACATATAACGATCGAAACAGGCGTTCCAACGCTTGTTGATGCACCAATATAAGAAGATGGATTGGCCGACGGAATGCCGGCCCTTAATGTGGGTGGGCCAGAAATATCTGAGTTTGATGCGGCGATCACCGACAGGAGAATCACACCACCCGGGCTGAAATCAACCATAATATGTGCGATATATCCCAAGGCAAACGCCAGCAGGCCATGGGCAATCGGCGCAAAAAACGCATAGACCGCATACCAATGTGCGACTTTTCTCAATTCATTCAGGCGTGCATAGGCTTCCATTCCCATAACCAGCATCAGTATAGACAAAAACCCACGAAACAATGGTTCGTAGAAACTCTCTAGTACGGCATCCGATTTTGTGAGCAGTCCGAGTGCCAGTCCGAGAATGAGAGCGGATAACGCTGATCCTCTCAGGCTTTCTTTAACAATTCCCCAAACATCCACCTTGGTACCGCTGTCTTCATTCTGCTTGTGCAGATGCATATTTGCCAGCACAATTGCAAGAATAAGCGCCGGAATATCCATGAATGGGTATAGTGCCGGAACCCATGCTTCAAACGTAATGGATTCTTCTTCCAACAATACCATTGCCGCTGCGAGTGTCGAGGCGCTTACAGCCCCGAACAGTCCCGCAGTGGCAATACCATCTTCACGTTTTATGCCAGGCAGCAGGGAAAAAACGAAACTACCCGTCAGGACAATCACCACACCAATAATCATTGCTGCAAATGCAGGCAGTAGCATGGCACTGAAGTCCGCTTCCCGGATTTCTATGCCGCCTTTAATACCAATCTTCATAAGCAGCATGAAAACAATGAATTGATAGATGGCATTTGGAATTTTCAGGTTGCTTCCCAATGCTGCAACGACCATACCGCCGATCAGAAATCCAAGTGTAGGCGACTGAAACTGCGTTACCAGACGCATGGTAAAATCAACTAGAAACTCCATCAATCAATCTCTTTTCCGTAGCTAATGTATAGCCTGAGACTCACAATGTGCAAGCCAATCTCGCTGTAACAAATTTTGGTTTTGTGAAGATTGCACAAAACGGGCGCCTAAAAACCCAGAACAGGTGGATGAAGCATATGTGAGGTTCCTTAGTGGCTCCAGCCCGTCTACGCTCTTTGAGCTTCGCCACGCGAAGCCCGAAGGGCGAAGCGTGGTGGAGGGGGCAGGATTCGAACCTGCGTAGGAAATTCCGGCGGATTTACAGTCCGCTGCTTTTGACCGCTCAGCCACCCCTCCTTGATTATACATAAAGCATGGAAAACGTTACATAGGCTGAGGGCAGGTCAAAAGCAATATAAAAAAACGCCGCACCGTTGCATGGCAATGCCATGCTTGTGTGGGCATGACCGCTCAGCCACCCCTCCAAACTTGCCAGACTGCTTGCTTGCGTTAGGCGAACCGTTTTGCTATCGCATTGGGTCAGTCACGTTATATACTCGTTTTCCTTTAAAATCCCCTATGGAATTTAAAGGAAAAGGTCGAGTATATCCTTTAAAATATAGCAGTATAACGTTATCGTCATTACAGGTTTTACTCCCATCTATGAAGAAGCATACTAATCGATACTGGCTCTATGGCCGCCATGCCTGCCTGGCCGCACTGGAAAACCCAAACCGCCAGGTATTCCGTGCTCTTGCCAGTAAAAACAGTGCAAGCGACTTTGCGCCATGGCAGGAGCGCATACGCTGCGAAATCATCGACTCCAAACAGTTCAGTCGCCACCTACCACCGGACGCCGTGCATCAAGGCATGGCACTGGAAGTAGCTCCTCTGCCCTCCATCACACTCGACGACATCACTACGAAAGACAAACCACTGATTGTGCTGGATCAGGTATCCGACCCGCATAATGTTGGTGCCATCCTGCGCTCGGCTGCCGCATTCAACCTAGCGGGTGTAGTAGTGCATGACCGACATGCGCCCGCGGAATCCGGCGCCATGGCTAAGGCCGCTTGCGGGGCACTGGATATGGTGCACCTTGTCAGCGTGAACAATATTGCACAGGCTCTGAACACCCTGCAACAGTCCGGCTATTGGTGCATCGGGTTGGACAGTCATACTGACACAGTATTGGCAGACATCTCCTTTACCCCTCGTACTGCGTTGGTGCTGGGTGCTGAAGGAAAAGGTCTGCGCCGCCTGACAAAAGAACGCTGCGACCAGCTGGCATGCCTACCCATCCACGGGCAGATGGAAAGCCTGAATGTGTCGAATGCGGCGGCCATTGCCATGTATCTTGTATCCCAGCCATAAAAGCCTCTGAGTTTTACTTGTATGGTGCCGATCTTTAGTGGTAAGGATGGCTCCCATGAAACGAAGTTTTGACCGCGCCGCCGATGGATTGCGCCCCATCACCCTCACGCCCCGCGCCAGCCGCAATGCCGAAGGTTCCTGCCTGGTGGAATGCGGCTATACCAAGATTCTTTGCACCGCATCCGTAGAAGAGCGTGTCCCGCATTTTTTACGCGGTTCTGGCGAAGGATGGGTCACGGCAGAATATGGTATGCTGCCGCGGGCAACCAGCACCCGAAACCAGCGGGAAGCGGCGAAGGGAAAACAGTCGGGTCGCACCCAGGAAATCCAGCGCCTGATTGGCCGTTCTCTGCGTGCCGCCTGTGATTTGTCGTTGCTGGGAGAACGCACCATTACCATTGACTGCGATGTGTTGGAAGCGGATGGTGGCACCCGGACTGCCTCGATTACCGGCGCATACATTGCGCTGGAACTGGCCTGTCGGGAATTACAGGAGGCCGAGTTGCTGCGCACCTCTCCCATCATCCGCCCCGTTGCTGCCATTTCCTGCGGTGTAATCAATGGCACTGCACTATTGGATCTTGACTATAAGGAAGACTCAAGCGCAGATGTGGATGCCAATTTCGTACTCACTAATGGTGGCAATGTCATTGAAGTGCAGGGTACGGCGGAAGGAGCTCCCTTCACCTTTGAACAGTTCCAGTCAATGATGCAGCTGGCCATGCTGGGAGTAGGCGAGTTGCTGGAAAAACAGCAGGAGGCACTAAGGTAGTGACTGCCGGGTCTGACCTGCCGACCGCTGGTGACACATTAGTCATCGCTACCCATAATGCCGGTAAGCTGCGAGAAATCTCCGAGATTCTCAAGGCCACCAAACTAACGGCCATCAGTGGTGAACGCATCACGGAAGAACCGGAAGAAACCGGCACGACCTTTGAGGCTAACGCCCTGATTAAGGCAGAGAACGGAGCCACCTATTATCCCGGACAATGGGTACTTGCCGATGATTCCGGACTGGAAGTGGACATACTGGACGGCGCACCTGGCATTTATTCCGCACGCTGGGCGGGCACCAACAAAGATTTCGGCATGGCCATGCAGCGCATTCATGATGAAATCACTGCAAAAGGATATTCCCCAAACGGGCAATCAGCACGTTTTGTCTGCGTATTGGCATTGGCACAGTCTGATGAGACATCTATCACATTTCGCGGCACCGTGGAAGGAACCTTATCCTTCCCTCCGCGTGGCGATCAAGGGTTTGGCTATGACCCCATCTTTGTTCCCAAGCAAGCACCTGAATACACGTTTGCCGAGATGGAACCGGAAGCGAAGCATCGCATCAGCCACCGTGCCAACGCATTCCAACAATTGCTGCACGCACTAGCACAGACAACCAAACAGGAGATCGTATCATGCGAGTCCTAGCCTTCGCCGCATCGCATCGTGCCGAGTCACTGAACCGGCAATTGCTCAATATTGCCGCATCCCGGCTTGAGAAACAGAACGATATCGACCTCTCCGTGATTGAATATAGCGCACTGGAAACACCGGTTTTCAATCAGGATCAGGTAGAAAAAGAAGGCTTACCAGCCACGGCAGATCGGATACACGACGTGTTTGACGCTGCGGATGCCCTACTGATTGCCTCACCGGAATATAACTGGTCGGTGCCCGGCAGTCTGAAAAACCTGGTCGACTGGCTGTCACTCTATACTCCCTCCCCTATCGCCGGTAAGCCGATATTCCTGATGTGCGCCACGCCATCGGAGCGCGGCGGCGTGGTCGGGTTATCACATCTGAAAACGGTGCTGGAGAGCATTGAAGCGCTGGTGTTCCCCAAAACTTTCGGGCTGGGAAATGCCGCCACTATGCTGAGTGACGATGCTATTGCCAACGAAACCAAAGCGCTACAACTGGCTACCATGCTGGATGCCTTCGCCGATTATTGTCGTCAATTGACAGCAGATACCACGACAAACGCCAGCGCGTAAGGCCACTCATCGCTCAGCGATACATGCAGTTGCGACGATTCACTGGTAATCAATGCTAACGCTGCACCGTGCAATCGGATAGAGGGCTGGCCATTTTCAGACCGCACGACTTCAATATCACGCCACTGAATGCCCTTGCCCCTCGTACTCAGCGCTTTCATCACCGCTTCCTTTGCGGCATAGCGTGAAGCATATCGCTGCAAACGGCGCCTTGCATGGTTGGCCGACTCGGCATAAGCACGCTCTTGCTGCGTATAGATACGCTCCGCAAATCGGGCACCATAGCGCGCGAACGCCGCCTCGATTCGGCGCACATCCACCATATCCACTCCCGTCGCCAGAATCATAATAGTATTTCCCATTTTCATTTACGCGTCATGCTTCGTCGGATTCACGTACCTTATGTACGCTAAAATCCTCCTCACCTTGAAGCATCTAGCGTAAATAAAAAGCGAAAACACTATATCATCACCAACTCACCAGTGATGGTGTCCCCGGTGTCCGTATCCGTATGCGTGACCACCATGATGGCGTCCATGACGTTTCCAGTGATGCTTTGCGCGGTGCTTTTTATGCTTCCAATAATGTTTCTTATGTTTCCAGTAGTGCTTCCAATGCGGATGGTGCGGATGGTAGCCATAATGGTGGCGTCCACGATGATAACCGGAATGCAGGTTCAAGGTAATACCGGGTGAATAGGTTGATGCCGCCGGAGGGAACCTGTCCCGAATCACATAAGTATGCGACGGCGGTACAGCATCACCAATGCGTGTCACCTCATGCCGATAACCCGGCACCACCGGTTTTGTGACTTTCTCCCAATGCCCGTCCGGCTGCATGCACGCGGTGCCATAGGCCTGTTCGTAGCGATCACCGATATACACCTGCTCCGTATATTCCCGGCAATAGGGTTGTGCCATCGCCGCATCTGTCATCATCACGAACGCAGCCAATGCCATACTCATTGTTAATCGCGCCATACTCACCTCCTGTAATTTAGTGAAACGCTAAACCCCAACATATAGTGCGATAACGAAATGATCCCTAATGAATTTTTTATGCGGTTTTTGTCATTTTCTAATAAGGCTTGCCCCCATCCACCAAACCCCGCTATAGACACAGTATGGTTTATTGGCGCACTCCCCTGATAATGCTGGTCACACTCGGTCTTGTACTGAGCGGATGCAGTGATGCCGACGACGACGCACTGCCGGAAGATACCGGACGCAGCGCTGAAGACCTTTATACCGAAGCGCGGGATAGACTCTCTGAGCGCAACTACCGCAAAGCCGCTGAACTGTTCGACGATGTAGAACGGCAGCGCCCCTATTCCGACCTCGCCCCCCGCTCACAGGTGATGGCGGCGTTTTCGCATTATGAAGCACAGCAATATGATGACGCGATCCTGACACTGGAACGCTTCATTGACATGTATCCTACCGATGACAGCGTGCCGTATGCCTATTATCTGGTAGCGCTAAGCTATTATGAGCAGATTTCCGATGTCGGACGCGATCAGGGCATGACCCGCAAGGCGCAAAAAGCGCTACGCGATGTGGTGCGACGCTTTCCACAAACGGACTATGCGCGCGATGCCGCACTGAAGCTCGACTTGACCAACGACCATCTGGCCGGCAAGGAAATGATGATTGGGCGCTACTATCTGGAACGTAAGGAATATCTCGCCGCTGCCAATCGCTTTCGCAAGGTGATTGAACAATTCGATACGACCAGCCACACGCCGGAAGCGCTGCACCGGTTGGTAGAAACCTATTTGCTGCTCGGCGTGAAGGAACAGGCGGAACGCTATGCCGCCGTGCTGGGGCATAACTTCCCGGAAAGCCGCTGGTATGAGCGCAGTTATGCGTTATTGCGAGAACATGATAGTGGAAACGCGACAGCATCGTCATCATGGTGGAATCCGTTTTAAAAACATACTGGCCTGCATCCGTCATTCCGGATAAGCCGCAGGCGCGATCCGGAATCTATCCTTCTTTCGTCACTCCGGCGAAGGCCGGAGTCTCTTGCCACTTCAACCGGTCATCGCACGAGATACTGGCCTTCGCCGGTATGACGTATTGTGGAATGATGGACTTAAGGCTCAAGCCAGGAATGACGAAAAGAATGGGGCAAGCACTATGCTAACCCGCCTGATGATTCAAAACATTGTCCTGATTCAACAGGTCGATCTTACCTTTGACCATGGACTGACCGTGTTAACCGGAGAGACCGGGGCGGGAAAGTCGATCCTGCTGGATGCCATCGGACTGATTCTGGGGAAACGGGCAGAAGCGCGCCTGATCCGTGCCGGGGAAACGCAGGCCAGCGTCACGGCCGAGCTCACTGCCAATCCCGCCTTACAATCCTGGCTGGAAGAGCATGGGCTGGAAGTTGAGGATGTGCTGATTCTACGTCGCCGCATCACGTCGGATGGTGCCTCCAAGGCCTTTATCAACGACCAGCCGGTGACATTGAAGCTGCTGCGCGAACTCGGCGACCGCCTGGTTACTGTCCATGGCCAGCACGGACAGAAAGGACTGTTAGAAACCGCCAGACATGCTGCACTGCTGGATGCTTACGGCCAGCATGATGACCTGAAAAAGCAGGTGACAGAAGCGTACCGTGCATGGCGGCAGGCGCTGAATACGGAGCAGACGTTACAGGAAGAACTGGCCAACACAGAGCGTGAGCAGGAATATCTGGAACATATGGTGAAGGAACTTGCTGCCCTGAACCCGCTTGCCGGAGAAGAAGAGGAACTGGCCACGCGGCGCAGCCAATTAATGCAGGCAGAAAAAACTGGTCGGCTGCTGATGGATGTTAGCGAAAGCCTCAACGGCGCGCAACCGGTTGCTGAGACGATTCGCCGCGCTCAGACATCCCTGATGCGCAGCAGTATCGCTGAGAGCGATATGGGAACCCACTTGATTGAAGGACTGGAACGCACGTTAAACGAACTGGGAGAGGTCGAATCCTCACTACATGTGCTGCTGCGTGACGATCTCTATGACGAGCAGGAACTGGAACGCACCGAAGAGCGGCTGTTCAGCCTGCGCGAAGCGGCACGCAAGCATCGTGTGACTGTCGATGAACTGGCACAGACGCTTGCAGATGCCACACGCAAGCTAGAGGCCATCACGCACGGCCACGAAGCGCTAACGCGAGCAAAAGAAGATGTAGCGAAAACACAAGCCGCCTATCAGCAACACGCTTTGGCACTACGGGAAGCACGACATCACACCATTCCCAGGCTGGTACACGCACTGGAAGCCGAGCTTGGCCCACTCAAGATGGATGCTACGCGTTTTCAGGTCACCATGACACCGCGCGAAGCGCAGCACTGGACGGCAAGCGGTATGGATGCCATCGCGTTTGAGGTGTCCACCAACCCCGGCAGCCCGTTCGGAGCGCTCTCGGAAATTGCCTCTGGAGGCGAGTTATCGCGCTTCATGCTGGCGCTGGCCGTCGTACTGCAAGACCCGCAGGCTCTGCAGATGCTGATTTTCGATGAGATTGACACCGGCACTGGCGGCGCCGTCGCTGACGCAATCGGCTCGCGGCTGGCACGATTGGCACAGCATCGCCAGGTCGCCGTGGTCACGCATTTGCCGCAGGTGGCTGCGCGCGGTGACACGCATTATTTCATCGAGAAAACAGCCACGGACGGCCACACCACAACCGGCGTTACCTTATTGCAGGAACGCGCCCGCCATGAAGAGCTGGCGCGGATGCTCTCCGGTGCGTCCATCACTGACGAAGCCCGACGAGCGGCAGGGCGACTGCTGGAAGCAGCAGAGGTGGCGTGATGGGGGAATCAATCTATATAGCTCCCCCCTTGAGGGGGAGCCGAAGAGCACACGCTATGCGTCGTGCGATTCGGTGGGGGGTAGAACAATATCCCCCCACGCATCGTCTTCGGACGTTGTCCTCGACTCTGCCGCTCCCCCTCAAGGGTGGAGCTTATATGGTGACTGTATGACCGAAACCATCACCCAAACGCTGAGTGACTTGGCCGAGCGTATCCGTGAGGCGGATCTAGCCTATTACCAGGAAGATGCGCCGATCATGGATGACGCCGCCTATGACGCACTACGACGAGACTATGACGCCTTGCTGGCAGCACACCCCAACTTGGCACCTGCCCATGACCCGTCACAACATGTCGGTGCGCCCGTAAAAGAAGGCTTCGGCAAAGTGCGTCATGGCATACCGATGTTGTCACTCTCCAATGCATTCAACGAGGAGGACATTCGGGAGTTTTTTACCCGTGTGCGGCGCTATCTTGGTCTGAAGCCGGACGCACCGCTCACCATGCTATGCGAGCCGAAAATTGATGGCTTATCCTTCTCCGCACGCTTCGAGCATGGCCGGTTCGTTCAGGCAGCGACGCGCGGCGATGGCATGGAAGGCGAAGACATTACCGCTAACCTGGCAACATTAGACAACTTTCCGAACGTGCTGAACTGCAGCACCCCGCCCGCCTCCATGGAAATACGTGGCGAAGTGTTCATGCGCCATAACAATTTCCAACGCCTCAATGAGACACAGGAAGCAGCCGGCAAGCCACCCTTCGCCAATCCACGCAACGCTGCTGCCGGGTCGTTGCGCCAACTGGATGCCTCCGTCACCGCTGCTCGCCCTCTGCGCTATTATGTGTATGGGTGGGGCGCGATAGAGCCCACTTCTGTAAGAAACACGCTCTTTCCAACGCAACACAGTTTTCTGGACTGGTGTACCAAAGCCGGTTTCCAGACCAATGACCACTCGCATTTGGCGGATACGCCGGAACAGGCCTGCACCCACCATGCCGCATTGGAAGCATTACGCCCCACGCTGGGGTACGATATTGACGGCATGGTCATCAAGATCAACGATGTCAGCCTGCAACAGCGCCTCGGCAATGTACAACGCTCTCCGCGCTGGGCGACGGCCTATAAATTCCCGGCGGAAAAGGCGCAAACCCGCATTGAAGACATTCAGGTACAGGTCGGACGTACCGGAGCGCTGACACCTGTCGCCCATCTCCGCCCGGTCACGGTCGGCGGCGTGGTAGTCTCCCGCGCCACGTTGCATAACCGTGATGAGATTGAACGCAAGGACATTCGCATCGGTGACACGGTCTGGATTCAACGCGCCGGGGATGTCATCCCGCAAGTGATTGAGGTGTTGACAGACAAGCGCGATGGCTCTCAGACGCCTTATGCGTTCCCGGATACATGCCCTATCTGTGATAGCCCAGCGCTTCGCGAGGATGACGAAGCCATCACACGATGCACCGGCGCCCTGATTTGTGCAGCGCAACAAGTGGAGCACCTCAAGCATGTCGTCTCCAAAGCTGCCTTCAATATTGACGGACTGGGTGCCAAACAGATCGAAGCATTTTTTGGCGAAGGGCTAATCCGTGAACCAGCGGATATCTTCACCTTGCCTGAGCGGAATGCATCATTGGAACATCCCATCCACACCCGCGAAGGCTGGGGGGAACTCTCGGAACGTAACCTGTTTGCCGCCATTGAGAATGCACACCGCATTCCTCTGCCCCGCTTCATCTATGCGCTGGGCATCCGTCACGTCGGAGAAGGGAATGCGCTGTTATTAGCGCGCCATGCCGGAACGATTGAACAATTCATGCAGGTACTGGATCATCTGGTTGAGAATGATGAAACTATTTATAGTGAATTGCTCGCCATTGACGGCATCGGTGAAACGCTGGTCACGGCGCTGCGGCAATTTTTTACCGGCGAGGCGCAGCGTGAGGCGGTGAAGCGGTTGCTCTCCCACGTTACGGTGGAACCGGTGGTCATGGCCGATACGGCGACCAGCCCGGTTGCCGGAAAAACCGTGGTCTTTACCGGTACCCTCACCCGCATGACCCGCGCTGAAGCCAAAGCGCAGGCACAGGCGTTGGGCGCCAAAGTAGCAGGCAGCGTCTCCGCCAAGACCGATCTGGTCATCGCTGGTGACGCCGCCGGTTCCAAACTGGAGAAGGCCACTGCACTGGGCGTGGAGGTAGTAACGGAAGAGGAATGGCTGGCGATGGTTGGAACATAGGACTAACCTGTAATCGTCATTACGGAATACGAGCCAGCAGGCGAGTATATCCGGAATCCATCGATGGGTTTGCGTGTTCGTAATGTAGGACGGCAAGGAGGCCGTCCGTGTTGAAGGTCTGTCGCCACGGCAAGCCTGCTGCCTTGCCTACTGATAGATTACGCTTGGTAAACTATGGATTCCGGATAGCGTCGTCTCCTGACTCCGCTTCCGGAATGACGAGAGCAATATCTTTGCACAATCATACCAAAAAAAACCTCCGCAAAAGCAGAGGGAAAAAACATATATGTTATGTTATTTTTTAAAGAGCTAGGAACTAGCCATCAGACCTACCTGATGACTGCTTGTTGCCTACTATCCTAACAAAGTTTTTGCCAAAAAGCTTATTCCACTCCTCTACTAAGGTAGCAGGAACGTCTTTGTTGTAGATGTTTTTAGACATAATACTCTTTGAATTAGCCCGATTTGGGACTTTTTTTGGTTTACATCCCATTCGCAGCACAGATAAAGGCAGTGCCTGTAATATTAAAAGGTACTGAATCAGTGCATACGAAAAGAACCTTTATTATAGAAGATTACCGCGAATAGTCTAGTTATGATTGTGTGACAATGCGATCTACACACTATGAGTCTATTAGATGGTGTTTATCTGTTTATCACGGCTACCAACTAGGTTATACCACACCACATGCCCTTTACCCTGTCACGCTATATCGGCAAACATGTCGCCATCAACATCCTTACCGCATTTGCCATCGTACTGGCGATTGCCGGACTGATCGACCTGGTGGAAATGTTTCGCCGTACCGCCGGTAAAGAGGGCGTCACGCTATGGACCACCCTGCACATGGTGACGCTGCGCCTGCCGCATCTGGCAGAGAAGCTGCTGCCTTACAGCATTCTGATCGGCGCGATGATGGCGCTTATCAAGCTGTCACGCTCCTCAGAACTGGTGGTCGTGCGCTCCGCCGGTGTCTCCGTCTGGCGGTTTCTGCTGCCCGGCGTGATCATCGCCTTCCTCATCGGACTGGCCAGCCTGATGCTACTCAACCCGCTCTCATCCGCCACACTGGGACGCTACGAACTGCTGGAGGCACGCTATATTAACGGCGCGCAGCAGGTCTTTTCCGTCTCCTCTTCCGGGCTATGGTTGCGTCAGCAAGACACCGGTAACGCCCGCATCGGCGATACCCCCATTGGCAGCTATATCATGCAGGCGGGGCGCATTACACAAACCGACATGACCTTTTCCGATGTCGTCATTTTCCTGCATGATGCCCAGGGACGCTTTATCGGGCGCATTGATGCCGAGCGCGCACAACTGGGAGACGGATACTGGACACTGGATCAGGCCATGATCTCCATTCCCGGCGAAGTGCCGGATATGCAGGCGCGCTACATTCTCCCCACCAATCTCGACATTCAGCAGATTCAGGACAGTTTTGCCGAGCCACGTACCCTCTCTTTCTGGCAACTCTCCGGGTTTATTTCGACACTGGAAAATGCCGGATTCTCCGCCATTCGCCACAAAGTGCACTGGTACAGCCTGTTACTCACGCCGCTGATTTTTTGCGCGATGGTGCTGGTCGCCGCCGTTTTTTCGCTGCGTCAGCCGCGCCGGGGCAAAACGACGCTGATGGTGTTCGGAGCCGTTGTGACCGGGTTCGTGCTAAACTTCCTGACCGGTCTGTTCCATGCATTCGGCTATGCCGGGAACCTGCCGGTGGAAATCGCCGTGGTAGCACCGCACCTACTGGCCGTGATGGCCAGCATGGTCGTGTTGTTGCATGTTGAGGATGGGTAACAGAAATTTCACTGGCCATGTCAGCGCGTTAAGACTAATAAACCCTTCATGATGATTGACCTGGGACTCAATAACCCACCCTCACAAACGCGTGTCGTCGTTGCCATGTCCGGCGGCGTGGACAGTTCCGTCGTGGCAGCACTATTGCATGAGTCCGGCTATGAGGTGATCGGCATTACCCTGCAACTCTATGACCACGGCGCCGCCATCGGCAAGAAGGGCGCTTGCTGCGCCGGGCAGGACATTCACGATGCGCGGCAGGTGGCCGATCGGCTCGGCATCCCCCATTATGTCCTGAACTATGAAAACCGGTTCCGTGAGAGTGTCATGGAAGAATTTGCGGATGCCTACCTCGCCGGGGAGACGCCTATCCCTTGTGTGCGCTGTAATCAGTCGGTCAAGTTCCACGACCTGCTGGCCACCGCGAAGGAACTCGACGCTGATGTGATGGCCACCGGTCATTATGTACAGCGTATGGAAGGCACGCCCCATTGTGAACTGCATTCCGGAAAAGATGATAGCAAGGATCAGAGCTATTTCCTGTTTGCCACCACGCAGGAACAGCTTGACTTCCTGCGTTTTCCACTGGGTGGAATGACCAAGGAAGAAACCCGCCGCCATGCGCAGAGGCTGGGACTGGCCGTCTCGGACAAGCCGGACTCCCAGGATATTTGTTTTGTTCCCAACGGCAACTATACAAAAATCATTGAAAAACTCCGCCCCGGTGCAGGCGAACCGGGCGAGATTGTGCATGTGGATGGCACCGTACTGGGAGAACATGACGGCATCATCCATTACACGGTCGGGCAGCGTAGGGGGCTGGGTATTGCCTATGCCCACCCGCTCTATGTTGTGCGACTGGATGCGCAGCAAAAGCGTGTCATTGTCGGTCCGAAAGAGGCGCTGGCCAAGACACGCTTTGTGATCAAAGATACGAACTGGCTGGCCTCCCTGCCACCCAATGATGCACCGATTGAGATTAAGTGGCGTTCCATGCAACCGCTACGCCCGGCGACCGTTACCGTACTTGACGCCACCCATGCTCTGATCGAAACGCACCACCCCGAATATGCCATCGCCCCCGGTCAGGCCTGTGTCGCCTATGACGGCGCGCGTGTGTTGGGCGGGGGATGGATCACAGGGGAAGCGTGTTGAGTTTCTGCCTAATCTGTATCATAAATGCCGTTTTATAGTATTTACGCTGACATACTCCCTAATAGCGCATCTGCTACTTGTGCGTTTCCCCAACTAGCTTAGGATTATTTTCAATTGTTTTTAATCAAGGGGAGAACATTATGACATCAAAACAGCTATATATCTGTCTTGCGATTGCGTGCATTATCGCAATCATGGGAGGCACCTATTCTCAACAGGCAACAGCGGAAGGAAACGCGGAACCCATTAAAGCGGAAATAGTAAAAGAATTGTCTGAAGAAGGCATGGCAGAAGTTGACATGCTGCAAAAAGAAATTTCTAAGACCTATGAGCAGGCAAAGACAACGATCAAAACAGCACCACCTCCTCCACGCTGCAATATCGCACTGACACCCACGGGTGGATCAGTACTGCCAGGCCTTGCTCCACCATTGCGTGTTTCAGCCAATACTGATCAGGGATGCGTGGCTAAATATCAGGGGCCACCGACCGTTGTTCCTGTCAATGCATTTGCGCCAACATGCGTACAATTACCGGCGGCACCAGCTAATAGTATTGTCGTGACATGCAGCGGTGTTCCAACGCCGCAGAACCCACCAGCAAACCCTATAAACTCTTCACTCATACTTGGGTTTATTTGCGAATGCCCTAACGGTAACCTTGCACCAAACGGATACGCAGAAGCGTACGACTTTTAGTAGGGTTGTTGAACAGTATCTAGGCCCTGTTGACGTATATATTAAGGATTTTGCCATGAGACTGATTTTGTTGAAGAACAAGGAAAATGACGACAGCGTAGCGGTTCCTACGGTGGAGAAATTTGCCGCCGTTATTCGGCAAAATCAGCCATGGCCTTTCAGGTTGCGTCGAAAATGGCCGACTACTTCGTTGAAACCCTTGTTCGTAGCACCACTACGCACTTCAGGCTCCGCCTCGTATTCAGCCATTTTCGACTCGCAACAAAACATTAAGATATACGTCAACAGGGCCTAAGACTCAATCCGGTAATTAGGTGCTTCGCGGGAAACGGTGATGTCATGTACATGGCTTTCACGCAACCCGGCATTGGTGATACGGACAAAGCGGGCTTTTTGCTGTAAGTCTTCAATCGAGGCGGCACCAGTATAGCCCATTGCCGCACGCAGTCCGCCGATCAGTTGATGCAACACCCCGGAAAGTGTGCCTTTGTATGGAACACGGCCTTCCACGCCTTCCGGCACCAGTTTCATGGTATCGCGCACTTCCTGCTGGAAATAGCGGTCTGCCGAACCGCGCGCCATCGCACCGACCGACCCCATCCCGCGATACGACTTATAGGAACGCCCCTGATACAGAATGACTTCGCCCGGACTCTCCTCCGTTCCGGCAAATAACGAACCGAGCATCGCTGCGTCCGCACCGGCAGCCATCGCCTTGGCCAGATCACCCGAATATTTAATCCCACCATCAGCCACCAGACATACGCCGCGCTTCTTCGTCACCTGCGCCACATCCATAATCGCGCTGAGTTGCGGCACCCCCACCCCGGCGACAATCCGTGTCGTACAGATAGACCCCGGACCGATCCCAACTTTAACGGCATTCACCCCAGCATCAATCAGTGCCTCCGCTGCTTCCGCCGTGGCAATATTCCCGGCCAATATCTGAATCTCATCTGATTGCGCCCGTAATGCTTTCACCATATTAATAACGCCTCTGGAATGGCCATGCGCCGTATCGACGACGATCATATCGGCACCGGCGGCCAGCACCGCCTGCGCCCGTTCCATCCCTTCCTCGCCAACTCCTACAGCTGCTGCCACGCGTAATCGGCCTTTATCATCCTTGGCAGCATCCGGGTAGCGCTGCGCCTTTTCAATGTCTTTGACCGTAATCAGACCGATACAGCTTTCCTGCTCGTCCACCACCAGCAATTTCTCGATACGATGGCGATGCAGCAGGGTACGCGCCTCTTCCCGCGAAATGCCTTCACGCACCGTGACCAGATTCTCATGCGTCATCAGCGAGGCCACGGTAGCACTCTCGTCGGATGCAAAGCGTACATCCCGGTTGGTCAGAATCCCCACCAGCCGGCCAGATGCCTCCACTACCGGAATCCCGGAAATGCCGTGCTCACGCATCAGATACAGCGCATCAGCCAGCGTTTCATGCGGTTGGATTGTCACCGGGTTGATAACCATCCCGGACTCGAACTTCTTAACCGTCGCCACCTCGTCCGCCTGCGCGCCGATCGGCATGTTCTTATGAATACAGCCCAGTCCACCATGTTGCGCCATGGAGATGGCCAGCGCCGATTCCGTCACCGTATCCATGGCAGCGGAGAGTAGTGGAATGCCAAGGCGTATCGTCGGCGTGAGCTGCGTTTCCGTCCTCACGTCCCCGGGCAGCACGTCAGACAGACCGGGAGTGAGCAGCACATCGTCGAAGGTAAGTGATTCGGTAAAGGTCGGTCTGGTCATATCAATCGTTCCTATACCCCCTACCCCACCAAATGTCACATAAAAACTTGCGTCCGCGCGCCTGGTATGCCATGTCTAGCCTTCCTGATTAACCAACGCGAAGAAGACATCTTTATGACCAAAGGATTCACGATTAAGGAAACGGAAAATAACGGCCTGCTACGCGCCTATACCATTACAGCCAGTGCCGAGCATCTGGAAGAACAGATCAACGCCGAATTGCTGCGCATCGGCAAGCAGGTGAAAATCCCCGGATTCCGCCCCGGCAAAGTACCGATGCAGGTACTAAAGCAGAAATATAAGAAGAATACGCTGGGCGACGTGATTGACCGCACGGTCAATGAAGGGCTGCGCCAGACCTACGAACAGAATGACATCGCCCCTGCCCTGCAACCGGACGTAAAAATCGAAAAATTTGAGGAAGACGGCGACCTCGAATTCAGCGCATCGTTTGAAATCATGCCAACAGCACCGGAAATCGATTTCTCGAAGGTTGAAATCGAAAAACCGAAAATTGACATCAGTGATGACGAAATAAATAATAGCTTGCAACGTCTGGCCGAAGGCAAGCGCGAGATGAAGGATCGTGCCAAAACGGCAAAAGCCAAGGAAGGCGATGTCGTGGTAATCGACTTCAAAGGCTTCCTCGGTGACGAACCCTTCCAGGGTGGCGAAGCACAGGGCTTCAGCCTGGAACTCGGCTCCGGCCAGTTCATTCCTGGATTTGAAGAGCAACTCATCGGCGCCAAAGCAGGCGACAAAACCGATGTCGAGGTGACCTTCCCTAAAGAGTATCACAGTGAGGAGCTGGCAGGCAAAAAAGCGCGTTTTGACGTCACGGTGCATCAGGTGCAGGAAGTCACACTGCCGAAAATTGATGACGCGCTGGCTAAAGAGTATAACTACGAATCGCTGGAGCAATTGCGTGAGTTCATCACCACGCAACTGGCTAATGAGTATCAGGCGGTGCTGCGCAATCATCTGAAAAAACAACTCTTCGATAAGCTCGAATCACAATGCGATTTTGAGATTCCGGAAAAAATGCAGGCCATGGAGTTTGAGTCTATCTGGAAGCAGTTCGTTGAAGAAGCCACACGCAATGGCGCAAAAGAAGCGGAACTGGAAGACCAGAAAGGCGAATATGAAGCGATTGCCAAGCGCCGTGTGCAGCTTGGTATTCTCCTGTCTCAAACGGCAGGACGCAACAAGATCGAAGTGTCACAACAAGATCTACAATCCGCGATTATCGCCCAGGCGCGCCAATATCCGGGGCAGGAAAGCAAGATCATTGAATTCTTCCAACAGAACCCGAAACAAGTGCAGGAGTTGCGCGGCCCGATTCTGGAAGAAAAAGCCGTGGACTTTATTTTGGAACAGGTGAAACAGAAAGAAGTGAACAAAACGCTGGAAGAATTTCTGAAGGAAGAAGAGGCAAAGGAAGCTTCCGGCGATGCTTCATCTGCCACAGCCAAGAAAAAACCGGCCAAAAAACCGGCGGCGACGAAGAAAAAAGCTGCACCGGCAGCAAAGACCTCGGACAGTGGCAAAAAATCGGCAGCAAAAAAACCTGCTGCCAAGAAAACCGCTGCAAAAACTACGAAGAAGAAGGATGACGCATGATTGATAACCGCTCCGATATGCTCGACGCTTACGCCGAGCTTGTGCCGATTGTCGTTGAACAAACCAGTCGTGGCGAGCGTTCCTACGATATTTTCTCCCGCCTACTGAAAGAACGCATTGTGTTCGTGGTTGGGCCGGTGCAGGATTCCATGGCGACGCTGATCGTGGCGCAATTGCTGTTTCTGGAATCGGAAAACCCGGAAAAAGAGATTTCCATGTATATTAACTCTCCGGGTGGCGTGGTCACCTCCGGATTGTCGATTTATGATACGATGCAGTATATCCGCCCGAAAGTATCGACCCTGTGCATTGGACAAGCGGCAAGTATGGGTTCACTGCTACTGACCGCTGGAGAAGCTGGCATGCGCCATGTCACGCCTAATGCCCGTATTATGATCCATCAACCATCCGGTGGGTTTCAGGGACAGGCAACAGACATTGAAATCCACGCGCAGGAAATCCTGAATCTGAAAAAGCGGTTGAACAACTTGTATGTTAAGCATACCGGGCAAAAACTGGCTGCCATTGAGAAAGGTATGGAGCGCGATAATTTCATGAGTGCCGAAGATGCCAAAAAATTCGGACTGGTGGATGAAGTCATCGATTTCCGTCAGGTGGCTGAGAAGAAGTCGTAATATTAGCCTTCAACCCCGGTCGCATCATGGTAAATGCACAGGATCGCCGGCGCCTGTTACAGCATCTCCTGAAACTATCCCCGGAATCCTATGCGCGTAACCACCCTATCCCCCTGACGACTGAGCAGCAAAGCGCTTACGATGCGCTGCTGCAACGCCGCGCTTCCGGGGAACCCGTCGCCAAAATCATCGGTCAAAAATCCTTTTGGAAGTCCGAGTTTATCACCAACGGCCACACGCTTGACCCACGCCCAGAAAGCGAGCACATCATCGAAGCCGTACTGGCGCATCGTCCCGACATCACCGCCCCCTACACGATCCTTGACTGCGGCACCGGCACCGGCTGCCTGCTACTCTCGCTATTGCAGGAATATCCGAATGCCAAAGGCACCGGCATTGACATCTCTGCTGACGCCATTGATGTGGCTACTCAAAACGCCCAGGCGCTTGAGATGGAATCACGCATCTGTTTTGAAAGAATTAGCTGGACTTCGCTGGAAAATCGTTTATATGACATCGTTGTAAGCAATCCCCCCTATATTCCAACGCATGAGATTGCCGGCCTAGAAACGGATGTACGTGATTACGATCCACACACGGCGCTGGATGGCGGAGAAGATGGGTTAACGGCTTACAAACAATTATTTGCTAGAATGGATACTATACTGGCACCGGATGGGCTGCTGGTATGTGAGTCAGGCATAGGACAGGCGAGTGCCATCATCGCCCTTGCTTCTTCCGCCCGATTGAAACATGTGGAAACGCGCAACGATATTGCACAGATTCCTCGCTCCATCGTATTGCAGCACGCTTAAATATCAAGACGCACGGACAGGAGAGATTATGCGTAACAATAACCGCAGACATATGCGAAACCAATCGAATAACAATAGCCGCTACCGCCAAGGTGGTGGGAACCGCGGGCGTGGTAATAATCGCCGCTATCAGCAGGACCAGGACAACAATCAGGTGTCGCCGCAGCAACGCCGCCACGCGACCAATCAGCAAAACAAGTTTCTGGACCTTGCCAATAATGCACGCCAATCCGGCGAGCGGGTGGAGGTAGAGTATTACATGCAGCATGTGGAACACTACACCCGTATTATTAACCTAGCAGACGAGCAATATCAGGAACGTGAAGCATCGCGTCGCCAGGCACGGGGAGAAGAGGACGATACTGATGCGAATACACAGGAAGATCATGCAGCAAATACCTCAGATGATTCTCTTGATGAAGAGGCGGAGAAAAAACCGCGCACCACGCGCAAGCCCCGTAAGCCTATCAGCAATGATGCGGAATCGACGGATAGCGATGAGAAAGCTGCGCCTAATAAGCGTACACGTGCCCCAAAATCCCGGGAAGATACCGATAGCGGCGCCAGCCTTCAAAACGTATTGCCAGTAGCCAATATGGATGATGAATAAGTCAGACTGCCTTTTCCGATGATGATCGGGATTGAGTTTGCGTCACCATCGCTGTTGGCTCTTCCTGTAAAGACGCCTCTTGCATGGTAAAAGACGGCCATTGCGTCAGATCAGTTGCAGCAGAGACTTGCTGCCGTAATGTATCATGCAAAGGATGATCAAGTCTGAATACATCGTTTTGTTTCGGCTCGGTGTTATCCGGAAACACTCGATCCCCGTAACGTTCGATGTAGTCCGCAAACGAAAGTGGCGCAGCACCCCGCTTTTCCACCCATTGTTGGTTGTCCTCTCGATACTTCTCGAATTCTGTCACATCCGGCACTTTTCTATCCTTCACATTATAACGATAGGACGAGTAATAATGCCCACGGTGATCGATCATCTGCGCTTCTTTCCCATGCATCAACCCACGCTCCGTACGAAACGTGTTCACTGTAGCGATAGCAAATTCTTCCACGGCCAGTTTTTCCTGATCATATTGACGTTCTAATGCCTGATGCCGCTGCTGTAATGCCTGATATTCAGAGAGCGAATTTCTGTAGGTCTCCACTGCTTTCTTAACATAGCCATAGCGGGATTTTGTCTGTACCGTTCCTTCCGTACCTTCCTTCGTTTCCTTCTCCAGTCGGTTGAACTCCTGGATCGCTTGCTTAATATCCGATGGCGCTTCCTTAAAAAATCGATGCTCGGGCAACAAGGTTAGTTGCGTATGAATCACCTGCATGTCATGCACAAGATTTTCTTTTTCTACGTTAATATTCACTCGTTTTTTTTGTGAATCATATAAATGTTTATCCGCCGCATGCGCCAGTTCATGCAACACCGTTTCCACCGGATCGGCAATAAACATATCGCCATCCTCGGAGAAATGACGGATGCGTTGGTGAGTCTCGAACCTATCCAGACCGATAACGATACGCCCCGCAGGTTCGTTATGTAATATATAGTTGGGAGAGCCATCTTTATCTTTTTCGTTATTTAACAGAATTTTTTTACCCTGAAACTTTCCTCCGGCGTAATCCGGACTGTCCAGCTTCGCTTTGACGGCATTAAAAATATACTGCCCCACATGCGTGCCCTGCAACTCATTCAACGCATCCACAACCTTTTTGCGTACCTGTGGATTGGTCATACCGCTGAGATCGCAAATCTCCTGCCACGTCGTATTATACTCGTTCAACTTTAAAATTTCCTGTAAAATTTTGAAGTTGAAGGTCGAGTATAACCTTTAAAATATAGCAGTTTCTCAACGTAAGAGCTTTCCTGAATAGGAAATTCTTACGTTGAGAAACTGCTATAGATTGCTTGTTGGATGCCTCTTTCATGACCATATGGCTTAGCACATCGCCTTAACATTGAAAAGAGTTAATTTATGAAGATTAATGGAAATGTTTAGGGAATACGTACATCCGGTGATCGCCCCGATTCGTCCGGCACCTGGGATGCGGTGACGGGCTGATTCTCCGGCACATCGCTTACCTCAAAGCGGGGAAGATGTGCTGCCATCGTCTGATCCTTGCCTTCCGGCGCTTGCACCCGTGGATTTTCCGGCACAATCGGGTCTTGTAGTATGCCGTTTTCGCGCTCATGCAGCTCGCGCACCAACCCGCTATAGGGTGTTAACCGATCTCCATAACGCTGCATAAATTCTTCGGCGGACGTCGGTGGCGCGCCGTATTGTTCTTCCCATTGTTTATTTTGGGCATGTGCACGTTTAACATCTCCATGATCCGGAAAATCATACTCATTATTTTGTGGGTCATATTCTCTGAAATAACTATTTTCATAATGTCCACGATGCTCTGCTTCCTCAACCTTCTTGCCTGCCATCATGGCTTTTTCACTACGATAGGCATTGGTTGTCGCAATGGCAAAATCCTCCAAATCCAAACGATTGCGGTCTATGGTACCGTGTAACCCCTGCATTCGCTCTAAAAGCGCTTTATGCTCCGGCAAATTGCCCACATAGATGTCAATGTCCCATTCCAACATTAGTTTTGATTGTTTGCCTGTCCGTATCATGGAGCCTTCTGTCGGCTTGTGCATGTCAGGCTTTTTTGGGGTATTCTCGTTTGGAAATAATATCTTCTGCTCAGAATCACTTATTGTCGCTGTAGTATCCTCTAATGCTCTAAGTGCACGCACTTTATCCTGTATCTCTTGTGGTGCTTCCTGAAACAAGGTGCTGTTCGTATCCCGTATTTGCTGATCCAGCCCTTTCATGGCCTTGTCGATCTCCTTAACTTGATCGGCTGCATCCAACGCTCCTTTATACAAAGACACGGCCTGATTATCCGCCACATGCGACAGCTCATGCATTACCAACTCATCATATGGCATGGAAAAATATCCACCATCAGTGCTTCCAAATCGCACGGAATGAAGGTCATCATGCTTCAGGCTAATCGTCACGGAACCGGTATGGAGATCTTTATTCACCGCGTTTACACGCCCCTTTCCGCTCAGATCATATTCCGGGTATACCGGCTGATCCGTCAGGAACACCATCTCTCCCTTGAACACGCCATCCAATTGCGAGGGGCTGTTCATCTTGGTTTCGATACCGGAAAGAATCAACTGCCCCATATGGGTGCCCTGAATCTTGTCCAGCGACTGCTCCATCTTCACACGATTTTCAGGACTGACTTCATCGCTGATGATAATCACATCCTGCCATTCCATGCGAGTCGAGGTATTTGGTGGGGATTCATTGGCCATGCATAGTAGTATAGCACGCTTCGGTTAACGTTTTATGTCATCTCCTACCTGTGACAATAACTGCTCCCGCGTGAGCGTAAAACCGGAGGCCAGCCAATCCTGCTCTAAGCGCTTCAAACACGCACCCATGGCTTTGCCTGGATGCATGCCCAGCGCCTCTAAATCCTTCCCCCCTATCGGAAAGACCGGCGGCTGGAACTGCGCTGCCACGTCCAGCATGGCGGCATCCATGTGCCCCGCCCTCGCCGACTGCCACCACAGAGCCGTCAGTACCGCGTCACGTTGGTACGTATAAAGCGCATGTTGCACTACTTCTGTTGAATCAAGGACAGGCATGGCCAGCGCCGCACTTAACTGCATCTGTGTCCATTTCGGCAATTTCCACTGCTGCGCCAGCTCCAGACTGGCATCTCCATAAAGGCATAACAGCCGGATCACAGGGTCAGCGACCGACGATACAGAGACCTCACAGGACAATAATGACTCCAGCAATGTAAGATTCAGTGATGAAGACAGATAGAGTACTTCCGTGATGCCACACGCTTCCATCTGCCGTAGCGCTTCCAATGGAGACGGCGCTGCCAGGAGTTTCATCATTTCCTGCGCGATACGCTCCACAGAAAGTCGCGCCAACCCATCCCGGTGCTGTCGGCAGGCCGCCAGTGCCTCCACATCCGGAGACTGACGGCCATGCGTCGCCAGGAAACGGAACAAGCGTAGAATGCGTAAATAATCCTCCTGAATGCGCGCCTCCGGGTCACCGATAAACTGCACCCGACCCGCAAGCGCATCCTCCCTGCCTCCTACATAATCATACAGCGTCCCATCCGGCGCTAGCATCAGCGCGTTCATGGTAAAATCACGCCGCAACGCATCCTGTTCCCAATCATCCGTATAGATCACTTCGGCATGACGCCCGTCACATGCGGCATCCACTCGTAACGTGGTAATTTCAAAGGGCTGGCCTTCAATCACCACCATCACCGTTCCATGCTGTAACCCGGTCGGCACCACGCGATGCTGCGTCGCAGCAAACACCTCCATCACCTGCTGCGGCAAGGCGGACGTTGCTACATCCAGATCACCGCTCTCACGTCCCATGATTGCATCACGCACGCAGCCACCGACGAACCGAATCGGCAGCATATGCACTTCACACACATCCACCAATTCCCGAACTGGGGCTGCGCTCAGCCATGCCGGTGACAAGGTGGCGACGTCAGTCATGGAACATTGGTATTATCAGGCGCCACATGTCCCGGCACCAATTCTCCATCCACCACAGTCGGCGGCACATAGGTGCCAGCCTTGTTCTCCTGTTGCGTAAATCCCCAGAACACGAACGAACCGATGAGCAACACAATGCTGGCCATAATCGCCCAGAACAGCATACTGCGCCGCACATGCTCGGCGATCCGGCGACCATCACCGACGCGGCGTGAAAGAATCAGCACCCAGATCAGATAAAATCCCAGCGGGATCAGCGCCGGCCATAATTTTAACAGTATCAATTTTAGCATGGCTGATAATCTAGCGGAATTATGGGTTCGTGAGAAGTAATTCTTTATGGTAACGGGCACCGTTTGCGGGTAACGTGCGCGCATGGTTTCATTTCCACTTCACTGGACGGGCATTGGGTATTTCATCGCCGCCATGGCATTCTTTTCGGCGATGAACGTTACCATTCGCAGTATGGCCGGTGAGATGGATCCGTTGCAGATGGTGTTTTTCCGCAACCTGTTCAGCTTCTTGATCCTGCTCCCATTTGCCTTGCGGCACGGTGGAATGGACGCTTTTAAAACCAACCGCCTCGGGCTGCATTTTATGCGCGCCGCCGTCGGGCTGGTGGCCATGCAAGGATGGTTTATTGCGTTAGCAAATATGCCCGTCAACACCGCCACCGCCATTAGCTTCAGCGCACCTCTCTTTGCCACTATATTAGCGATCCTATTCCTGGGAGAACGGATCGGTTGGATGCGCGCCATAGCGCTGCTGGTTGGATTTACCGGCGTTCTGATTATCATCAACCCATCAGCGGAGGACGCCTGGAATAGTTATGGCGGCCTCGTCCTATTCGCTACGGCCATCATGGCAGTGGCCGGCATACTGGTCAAAAAACTCACTGTCACCGAACCCAGCTGGCGCATCGTACTCTACATGTCGCTGTTTATGAGCCTGCTATCATTCCCGCCTGCACTTGCCGTCTGGCAACCACCGACCATGGATGCACTCCTGACACTCTCTTTTATCGCCCTGCTATCGACCATCGCACAAATGGCACTCACGCAAGCACTATATCATGAGCAGATCGTCACCCTCATGCCCTTTGAGTTCCTGCGGCTCATCTTTACCGCCATTCTGGCATGGCTGGCCTTTGCCGAACCCATCACCCTGCGCACGGTTATCGGCAGCGCTGTCATTGTCGCCAGCGCCGCCTTTATCGCCTGGCGTGAATCGGTTAAAAAGCGTTCCATTACCACCAAAGAGGTGCTGGGATGAGTTCGACGATGCCTCCCCCCTGCCCCACACATCATCATGCCGCCTCTCCCCGCGCCATGCTCCGAACCTGTCGGAAACATCGCTCCCTGCTGTGGCAAATCACCAAACGCGACATCACGGCGCGCTATCGCGGCTCGGCGCTGGGAATGGTGTGGTCGTTTGTCATCCCGCTACTGATGCTGGCGGTGTATACATTCGTCTTCGGCGTCGTCTTCAATGCTCGCTTCGGCGATGCCACCACCGGCGAAGCAGCCAGCACTACTGATTTTGCCCTGACCCTGTTTTGTGGCCTGATGATTCATACATTGTTCTCTGAATGTCTAACGCGCAACCCGACGCTCATCCTTCATCATGCTAATTTCGTCAAGAAGGTGGTTTTCCCGCTGGAAATCCTGCCAATCATGGTGCTGGGTTCCGCCCTGTTCCATTTCCTGATGCATGTACTGGTGTTGCTCGCTGGATTACTCTTAACGCAGGGCGCACTTTCATGGACGGTCCTATTATTGCCTCTGACACTCCTGCCTATGTTACCGCTGCTGTTAGGCATGGGCTGGATTCTGGCCTCGCTCGGCGTCTACCTGCGTGATATCGCCCAGCTAACCGGGCTGCTTTCCACGCTGCTTCTGTTTCTTTCTCCCATTTTTTATCCGATAGACGCGCTACCGGAGGCATTCCGTCCGTTTCTGTATCTGAATCCCTTAACACCTATCATTGAAGCAACGCGGCAAGTCGTACTTTACGATCAGTTACCAAACATGACGATATTACTTTATTACAGTGCAGCATCACTTGCCATGATGCTGGTCGGATTCTGGTGGTTTCAAAAAACCCGCAACGGCTTTGCCGACATCCTGTGACACGATAAAAACATACCAAACCCCGCCCAGATTAACGACAATTTAACTTAAATGGAATAAATATCGACCCTTCGTTGCTCAGATGCAACAATTAGGCGCGGGTAAGAATAAATCCCGAAACCACAGGCAAGAGGTGTTGACAATGAAAGGCAAACAGTCCTTATCTAGTACCCAGGTAGCCGGTGGGGAAGGTTTCCCCAATCCCTGCCTGCTAGTGTAACTTAATTTTAAAAAGGTAAATAAAGCTATGACAGTTTTTGATTTTTCCAGTTCTCTTGGGCAGACGCTTACGTTTGATCCGACAGTGGACGTTCTGGCCATCTCTGGCATTGCGCCTGCAGATCTGACGTTCTCTGAAGTGAACGGATCCGTTGTTATCACCAATAGCAGCAGCCAATCCGTAACACTTTCCGGTACGACGCTGGCGCAACTATCCACGAGCACCACTAACACCGCTGCAACAGCGAACTTGCTGTTCTCTGGTGTAACTGGTCGCGCCGTATTCGGTGATGACTCTGTGGCGTCCTCTGCGGACACAACTTCAAATGCCATTGATGTATCATCTATCTCCGGCGACCATGTAATATTTGGTCTAGGTGGCGGTGATGACATCGACACTGGAACCAACAACTCAAGCGTTGTTGTCTTCGGTGGCTCCGGCTCTGTTGACTCTACTGATGGAGCAGACACGATTAATGCCGATTCAAATACTTCCATGGTATTTGGTAACGCTGGTAACGACTCCGTTGAAGTTGACGCCGCAAGCCTGACAACCACGGTTTATGGTGGTCTGGGTAACGATACGATTCAAAACAACGGTGCTGACGTTGGTACGGCAGTCCTGTTCGGTAACGACGGCAACGACGTGATTAACTTCGCGAACGGTGCTGCATTTGCTGGTTCCGCTACGATCTTCGGTGGTGATGATACGGTTGATACCGATGACGGTAACGACAACATCACACTGGGTGCCGGTGGTGGTATCGTATATGCCAACTCCGGTAACGATACCGTAACGTTGAACTCTGTCATTGAAAACTCCTCTGTTTTCGGTGGTGTGGGTAACGACTCCATCAACTTCGCCGGTACGGCGCTGGGTGGTGCAAGCGATACGTTCGATATTCGCGGTAACGCCGGCAACGATACAATCGGTACAACTGGTACGCTCCTGGACTTCGATAACGGTACAGCCGTGACGATCTTCGGTGGTAACGATACGGTTGACTCAACTGACGGTGCTGACTCCATCTTCCTGGGTGTTGAAGGGACAGGTGCTGCTGAGACCATTAACGCCGTTGTGTATGGTAACGCCGGTAATGATACGGTTGACGTTGACGACACTGGTTCTGGTGATGACTTCATCAACGCGACTGTCTTCGGTGGTCTGGGTGATGATTCTGTACTTGCTGGTGCAGGTGCTGACAGCCTGGTCGGTGGTACTGGTGCAGATACACTGTCCGGTGGTACTGGTAACGATACAATTGATGCCGGTGACGGCAACGATAACGTCACTGTTGGTGGCGGTACAAACAGCATCACAGCAGGTGAAGGTAACGATAGCGTGAACTCTTCCGCTGCCATTGCTGCTAGCTTCGTTGATGGCGGTGAAGGTAACGATACGCTCGACCTTGACGCTGCTGCAAATACTGGTGCTAACACGGTCATTGGTGGTCTGGGTACAGATACCATTGCTGTACAACTGGCTGCTGGTGCATCTGCTACGATCTGGGGTGGTTCTTCCACTTCTGATTCTGCTGATGGTGCGGACGACATCGACCTGACATCTGCTGGTGCAACGGCTACAGCTGAAATCTATGCCAATGGTGGTAATGATTCCGTTGATGCTGGTGCTAACACACAGGTGACCGTCTTCGGTGGTGAAGGTAATGACTCTATTACGACCAATGCAGGAAATGACAGCATTGACGGTGGTGCAGGTGTTGATGTGATTAGTGCAGGCGCTGGTACCAACAACATCGCCGGTGGAGAAGGTAACGACTCCATCACGTCTACAACCGGTGCGGACACCGTTGACGGTGGTGCGGGTAGCGATACCATTACCGCAGGCCTGGGTGTTGACAGCCTGACCGGTGGCGCCGATGCCGACCTGTTTGTGTTCAACGATCTGGTAACCGGTGGTGCGGCGATTGAAGCCAATACCATCACTGACTTCAGTGTCAGCGACACGGACAAGCTGGGTAACTTCAGCGTTACTGACCTTGAAGGTCTGGGAGCACTGACAGATCTGACATCTGCTGCTAATGGTACAACCAGTATCGTAGCTAGTGATGCGGTCTCTGTGACTGACGTAACAGCAGCGTTTGACCTTGGTACAGCCGGCACTGGCAACGTACTGACGCTGGGTGGTGACTTTGCCAATGCGGCTGCTGTACAAACAGCGATTCGTACCGGTGGCTCTCACCAGCTGACTGCCAACGGTGCATGGGCTGCTGCTGACGGCTTCCTACTGGCCTATGACAATGGTTCTAACTCTACCATTGCACTGGCAACAACAGCCGGTGGTTTTGCTGATAACGCAACGTCTGCTGACTGGGTCGTAGCAGATCTGATTACGCTAAATGGCGTATCTGATGCGACTACGCTAGAAGCAACCAACTTTGCTTCTTTCCTCGCATAAGCAGGAACAGCAACTTTGTCTACAGGGCGACTCATTGAGTCGCCCTTTTTTTAATGCCATCATCACAAATGAAATGACGCCACCACTCGCCTGATAATTCTGTTGGCTTCCACCACTGCCTTTGCTACAGTGCGCGCCATGAAACAACCTCTCGATTCGAATCCAGCAGAACCGCTGCGCCCGTTCCTTCAAAAAACTCGCCGTGCCTTTACCTATGCCGGCCTGTTCAGCCTCTGCACCAATGTCTTAATGCTGGCTCTTCCACTGTACTCTCTGCAAGTGCTTGATCGCGTCCTCTCCAGCCGTAGCATGGAAACCCTGACTATGCTCACCGCTATTATGGTCGTGGCACTGATATTTTACGGTGTGTTTTTTGCCGTACGCAGTGCCGTTCTAACGTCGGTAAGTGAATGGTTGGATAAGGAACTCTCTCCCCTTCTCCTTTCCGATGCCGTTACTAAAACCTCGTTGGGCGCTACCATCAATGCGTCCCAGCACCAGCGCGATCTCAGTGTTATCCGCAACTTTATCACCACTGCCGCCGCCACGTTGCTAGATGCACCATGGTCTCTGATCTTTATCCTGGTTATCTATATGATTAACCCGATTCTAGGCTTCCTCTCCGTAGTAGGATTACTTATCCTAATTGGTTTCGGACTCATCAATGAGTTCCTGACTCGCAAACTGTTTGAAAAAGCCAGCAAAGAGCAAATCGGCAGCCAGTATATGGCTGATACTGCAGGCCGTAACGCTGAAGCTATTGAGGCGATGGGCATGATGGACAATGTGCTGGCCGTCTGGCGAGAACATCAGCATGCCGCATCTGAGCATTCACAGGCTGCCAATGGCCGCGCCAACGTCATTCAGTCTACTTCCCGCGTCTTACGGCTGATTATCCAGATCGCCGTCACGGGCTTTGGCGGCTATCTCACCCTTAATAACGAACTCACCGTCGGGGGGATGATCGCCGGATCGATCCTGGTCGGACGCGCACTTGCTCCATTTGAAAATGCTATCACCATCTGGAAAAGTTGGATTTCTACCCGTGAATCCTATCACCGCCTGAATCAGGCTCTGCTTGGGAGTAGTGCTATCGAGCGCGGTACTCTTGAGTTACCGGAACCGGACGGCCGCCTGACCGTAGAGAATATCATCTATACCCCCCCCAAATCTCCGCCGATTATCAAGGGAGTTACCTTCGGGCTGATGCCAGGCCAATCACTGGGCATTATCGGTCCCAGTGCCGCCGGTAAATCAACGCTGTCTAAACTGATTATCGGTCTGCTGCCACCTACCCATGGTGCCGCTCGGCTCGACGGGGCAGAAACGTTTAAATGGAATCGCGCCAATTTCGGTAAATATGCTGGTTACATGCCGCAATCGGTTGATCTGTTCAGCGGTACCGTGAAAGATAATGTGGCGCGCATGGATAAAAACGCCAGCATGGAAAGCGTGATTGAAGCCTGTAAGATGGCGGAATGTCATGAAATGATCCTACGGCTACCCAATGGGTATGAAACCATGTTTGCTCCGGGTTTGAGCTCGCTCTCACCAGGACAGCGTCAACGTATCGGATTAGCACGCGCCCTGTACGGCAAACCGAAATTCGTGGTGCTCGATGAGCCAAACAGTAATCTGGATGGTGAAGGAGAGCAGGCATTGTTGGTCGCCATGCAGCGCATGAAACAGGCCGGTATCACCTTTATTGTCGTGGCACACCGCCCCAGTATTGTTGCTAATGTCGATTTACTGCTCGTACTCAAAGGCGGTGTCATCGAACGCTTCGGCCCAACGGCGGACGTCATCGGCCAGTATAAACGTCACTCAGAAGATCAGGGAACCACGCCCCAACAACAGGAAAAGGTAACCAGTCATGGATAATGCACTGACCGTATCAGAAGACAAGTCCCCCTCTCCTAACCTCCCGCCCGCATTGGTGAATCGGGTAGACAGCGTAACAGCATGGCTGTTCCCACCGGCACAAGACGACGACAACGCGCCGGAATTCCTGTCACGTAAAGCCATTCATGTCGGGATGGTCTCGATCCTGCTGATTTTTGGCTTCTTTGGGCTCTGGTCAGCGCTGGCCCCTCTTAACAGCGCCGCCATCTCCATCGGGAAAGTAATTCTGGATAACAACAAAAAGACGATCCAACACCTGGAAGGCGGCATCGTGGACAAAATCCTGGTACGTGAGGGCGAACATGTGGAGGAAGGCCAACCCCTTATCCGGCTGGATGAAACTACCGCCAAGGCTCGCTATGACCTGCTACGCAAGCAGTTCGTCACCGCACGTGCCGCCGAAGCGCGCCTGATCGCCGAGCGCGATAATCAAGAAGCCGTTGCTTTTCCTGAAGATTTAACAGAACAACGAAAAGATGACGAAGCGGTGAAAGAGGCTCTGGATAGTCAAGAACGGCTCTTTGCTTCTCGTCGGGCGAATCTGGAAGGCCGTATCTCCATCCTGAATCAGAAAATCCAGCAGTTTAAGGAGGAAATCAAGGGGCTCGAAGCCCAGAGCATTTCATCCAGCGAGCAGATTGCCCTGCTACGGCGTGAAATCGCCGATGTTGAACGTCTGGTCAATAATCGAAATGCGCCAAAATCGCGATTACTGGCACTACAACGGCAACTGGCCAGCATTAACGGGGAACGCGGTGAATTCGGTGCCATGATCGCCCGCGCCGAACAAAGCATCGGTGAAGCTGACCTAGAGATTATCAATGCGAATAATACGTTCCTCAATGACGTAATTGAAGAATTGAAAGAGGCACAAGCTACCCGCAATGATCTGGAAGAGCGGATTCGCGCCAGTGAAGACACGTTCAACCGAATCAATATCGTTGCACCCATTGAAGGCACCATTACCGATCTCCAGGTACATACCATTGGTGGTGTGATTCAGCCAGGTGAAAAACTGATGGATATTGTCCCGATTGATGATAAGCTGGTGATTGAGGCGATGATTCAGCCACAGGATATTGACGTCGTGCGCGCAGGACTGGAAGCCAGCGTCCGGCTTAATGCTTACAAAGCCCGATTTGTCCCACCCATTACTGGGGAAGTGATGCATGTATCTGCCGACCGCTTTGATGAACAGCAGACGGGACAGTCTTATTACAAAGCACGTATTCTGGTAGATAGCACGGAAATTCAGGAACTGGAAGGGGTGGATCTGTATCCCGGCATGCCAGTCGATGTGCTAATTGTGACCGGCAGCCGCACCATGCTGTCCTACTTGTTCTCCCCGATTCGGGAATCATTCAGCAAATCCTTCCGGGAGGAATAGGACTCATGGGCAGCAAAACACCGCTTTTAATCAGCTTTCTTATTATTCTGTGTACCATATTACTCTTATGGTATTTCAATCCTTCCAAACTCTCCGATGCACCCGCTGCCGGTATCTCCAAACCTGCTACGACAAATATCACCGGCCAGCAGGCGGTCATTGGGAACGCCGCCATTGGCGGTCCATTCACCCTGGTTGATCAGCATGGAAACAACGTCACAGACGAAGCGCTGAAGGAACAATTCGCATTGATTTACTTCGGCTTCACCTATTGCCCGGATATCTGCCCGACGGCTCTGCTCACCATGACACAAGCCATTGAAGGGCTTGGTACATTGGGAGATCGGGTGCTACCGGTCTTTATTACTGTTGACCCACAGCGCGATACACCGGAAGTCATGAAATCCTATGCATCCAACTTCCATCCGCGTTTTCTGGCACTCACCGGCACACTGGAACAAACCGACGCCGCTGCCAAAGCGTACAAAATCTTTTACAAACTACACAATGAGGAAGATAAGGAAAACTATGTGGTTGACCATACAGGTTATATTTACCTGATGGCACCTGATGGCAATTACCTGACCCATTTCTCCCATGATGATTCGGCAGAAGCCATGATGGCCATACTCACCAAGTATATACGGTAAAAATCTATGCGTAATCTCACGTTTTTCCTCTTACTCACGCTCCTGCTACCAACAGCAGCGTTCGCCAATGGTGGCATTGCTCTCAGCGATGCCTACAGCTTCCCAACCCTTAAAGGCGTGGCCACCGGTGCTGCCTATGTACGTATCGAGAACCGCAACGATGGTGACATCACCATTACCGGCGCTGCCTCACCACTTGCCATGGAAGTACAACTGCACGATCATAAAAAGCAGGAAAACGGCGTGATGCAGATGATACATCTGGATAACATCACGGTGAAAGCAGGTGACCAACTCACCCTTCGGCCCGGCGGATTGCACCTGATGCTCATGGGGTTGAAACAACCGCTAGAAGCAGGTGACACGTTACCATTATCACTTACATTGGACGATGGACAGAGTCTGGCGTTTGAAGCCACCGTCCGCGAACGCCCATAACGTTATGGGCTAATATGTCCAACCGTGAATCGGATATTTTGATTGAATAATGTCTGCCCATCACGATTTAATGCCACCGCGCCCTCATAAGTACCCGGTGGCCAGGGCGTACCATCCCGCATGCGCTTGCCGATAAACTGGATATATTGTGCCTTAAAACCCGTAATCGTATCGGCATTTTCAACAAAGGTATCACCGGACGGATCGAACAACACCATCGACAACTCATCTCCATCCTGTAACCCGAAAAACAGTACCCATAAAACAATCGCCGGCGCCTCTTGTGAAAGCGCTGTCTCCGTATGCATTCCATCCAACACATCCCGGACATCCACCGGCGCATCAGCAATCCCCAGTGCCAGCAATCCTGTCTCCTTGACCAGCATCAGCGACTGATCTTCCTGCCGCCACAGATTGGCATCCGCCGTTGCACAGCCAGACTCCATCGCTCGGGCGTTAAACGGATCGACCGGCTCGCCTTCAGGGTTACGCACCGAGAGGTGCAGATGCGGAAACTCCGTATTGCCGGACAACCCAATCTCGCCTAATACATCACCGGTTTTTACACTGTCCCCGGCCTTCACACGCACAGTTCCTTTACGCAAATGGCAATATTGCGTTTCCCAACCACCTTCGTGTTCAATGACCACGCCATTGCCACATTCCTTACCATCGACTGCCTGCTTTTCCGGCCGGGTGTTGAGCATATCCTCTTCTCCATCACGCATGGAACGTACCGTACCATCCGCTGCCGCTAAAACTTGGATATTCTTCCCGTATGCATTCATGGTTGCCATTCGGAAATCGGTGCCCTTATGGCCGTCATAGGTCAGTGGACGGCATTGATAATTATGGTGATCCTCTCCCTTTCCCTGATCGACATAATTCTGTAGGAAACAATCCTTGTCCAGGGTACAGTCAACCGGCAGTGCCAGTTCCAGCGCATGCGCAGACAATGCAAAACCACCAAGCAATGCTGTACATAGAATATTTCTTATTATCATTATATTACAGCTCCAGCGTTGTCATAATTGGCACGTGGTCGGAAGGCTTCTTCCAGTCCCGCGCCTCTTTCAATGTAGCATACCCTCGCAATGCCGGGCGTAATTTTTCAGTCACCCAGATATGATCCAGCCGCCTGCCCCGGTCAGACTTTTTCCAGTCACGGTTACGATAGCTCCACCAACTGTACAGTTTTTCCTCATGTGGAACAAACTGACGCGCCGTATCAATCCAGCCTCCCGCCTCCCGGAACAACGTAAGCTTTTCAACTTCGACGGGCGTATGGCTAACAACCTTCAACAATTGCCGGTGCGACCACACATCCTGTTCAAAAGGGGCAATATTAAAATCCCCGACTGCCACAACAGGCAACGCTTTTACATCTCGTGACCAATCCCTCACTGTGTCAACAAAACGCAGCTTATCGGCAAATTTCGGATTCAATGCCGTATCCGGCACATCCCCACCTGCCGGAATATAAAAATTATGCAGCGTCAAATGGTCTCCTACCACCGCACTGATATGACGGGTACTACCATCCTGCAATATATCCATAACGTTGACCTGCTGCAGGGGAATTTTAGACAGGATGGCAACGCCATTGTAGCTTTTCTGCCCAGAGATGACAATATGCCGATAACCTAGCTCCTCAAACGGTGCTTTGGGAAACAGATAATCTTCTACCTTTGTCTCCTGCAAACACAGAATATCAGGCGATGCTTCTTTTAAGTAACGCTGCACCAACCCCGCACGTAAGCGCACCGAGTTAATATTCCATGATGCGACACGCACCAGCACGAGAGAGCCTTTGGAAAACTAAAAAGTTTAGTGGAGGACAATAGCGTTGAGTGAGGCAATGCAACAGGTGGTCACTGCGAATAACATAATCATGGTAGCTTTAAACGACGTGACCTGTTTGTATATGCGTTGCATTGATTCCCCCTTAATCTTCAATTGATTAATAGCTGCCGGATAAAAAATATGACAGAATTCTTATATACGCATAACAGACCTCGAAACGGATGCAAGAATAAAAATGAATTTTATTTCACAGCACGGAAATTTCGTTATCTCTGCACATGGCAAAACCGAAACATGGAGCGTATGAGCGAACCGGTCATGGCATATTTATCACTTGACCGATGCAGAACTTTTCACTAACAGGTTCGGAGTTTTGTCTTTAGCCTAGGTTCCTGAAAACATATGCCCGATGCACATAGTATCATACCACCCGCCAATGCCCTCCTGCTGTTTGAGGACGGCACCGAATTTGAAGGATATGGGATTGGTAGCGAGGGTATTGTATGCGGCGAATTATGTTTCAACACCGGCATGAGCGGCTATCAAGAGATTCTGACTGATCCTTCCTATCATGGTCAGATCATCACTTTTACCGCTCCACATATCGGCAATGTTGGCTGTAACGGGGATGACATTGAATCGCATCATGTGATCGCTGCCCGGGGGTTGATTATCCGTGAGCCCATTACCGCACCATCCAACTGGCGGGCAACAAACCACTTTAATGACTGGCTTTGCGAACGTGACTTAACCGGCATTTGCGGCATTGATACGCGCGCGCTTACCACCTATATGCGTATGTACGGCCATCCGAAAGTGGCCATTGCCTTTGAAGCAGCGGGCATTGATGAAATCGATCGTAATGCGCTGATGACGGAGTTACACGGCACCGCTTCCATGCGTGGCGCGGAGCTGACAAAGCGGGTCATGAGTGATCATACGCGACAATGGACGCAATCCGCCTGGCATCAGGATACAGGGTTCCATGACAAGGAAGATGGACAATATCATGTCGTCGCAATTGATTATGGCGCCAAGCTGAATATCCTGCGCCTACTCACACACCGTGACTGTCGTGTCACCGTAGTACCGGGCAATGCCAGTCTGGAAGAAATTCTGCGACTGGAACCGGACGGCGTGTTTTTGTCTAACGGTCCCGGTGACCCGTCGGCAACGGCAGCATTTGCCGCGCCCGTGATTCAGGGATTGCTGGAAAACAACATACCGCTGTTTGGCATCTGCCTGGGTCATCAGTTGCTGGCATTAGCGATGGGTGCACATACGGAGAAAATGTACCAGGGGCATCGCGGCGCGAATCACCCCGTAAAATCATTGAGCAATGACAGAGTGGAGATTACCAGTCAGAATCACGGTTTTGTGGTACGTAGCGACGGCCTACCACGCGATGTGGAGGTCACGCATCTGTCGCTGTTTGACGGCACGATCGAAGGCATACGCCATACGAAGAAACCGGCCTTCTCGGTGCAATACCACCCCGAATCCTCCCCCGGCCCCCATGACAGCCAATACCTGTTCGACCAGTTCGTGGAGATGATGGGGGAACAGCACTAAAGCTAATGGCTTTTTCGCAGAAAATACTCTTCGTCATAGGTGCAGGTGCAAGCCTGCCTTATGGCTATCCGCTAGGCGACAACCTTATTGATGAGGTTTTAAGACAAAGCGAAGCCAAGACAAGAGACCGTGAAAATGGTAGGATATTTTCTAAGTTATCCAATTTGATTTCCCTGTTTGATCCATTGAGTATTGACATATTTCTAAAAAATCACTGCGATGAAGAGTTACAAGACATGTTAAAACAGATGATTGCATGGACGATTCTTGAAAAAGAGGATTCCGAGCGATTCAAAAAAGGCCGTCAGGTTATTATAGCAGAGGCGGGGAAAAAAATTGTAGGAAATGCAAACTGGTATCGACATCTGGCACATGCCATGTTTGAGGATTTGGAAGATTTGATAAACCCCGAAATTCCCTTACCCTTCAAAATTATCACATTTAATTACGACGTGTCACTGGATTATTATTTACTGACTCGCGTACTTGAAGCACCGCTACTAACGGAAGATGATAAGCAGCATATCCTTGAAAAATTAGGTGAGAATATTATCCATGTCTACGGCGCTGTCCGGGATGTGCCATGGGAGAATGCAGAGCTAACGTGTTACGAAACATCTAATGATTACCTTATTTCCCCTCGTGGTTCAGACACTCTAGACCATGAATTTGAGACTGAAAGGACGCCGTTTATTTATGGCATTCATAAGTACAAAAGTCATTTTCAAGGTGTTCAAGAAGGTATAAAAATATCTGCTTCAGACCATTTCAAAAAGTTTGTTGATACTTCGGCTCAAAACCTTGGTGTAGTGGGAGAAGATCGCGATACACAAGCCATACAGAAAAAGCTTGCGCCATATCATGAATTCGCTGCGCAAGAAGCAAAGAAAATTATGTTTCTCGGCTTCGGGTTTGACAGAACAAATATGGAGTTGATTTTTCCAGAAAATGTAAGATCACTTTACACAATTTTTGGCTCACTCCACGCCACTAACAAGTGTAACACAAAGACTATTCAATATACCAACTACGGCAATAAGAAAAAAATCAACGACTACGTGAGGCAATTTTTTCCCGACTGTAACATAGAGTGCTCAACAAAAGACGTCTACGGTGCATTTGTGGATGACTTCCATTTGTCATGAATAGAGGAATTGATTATATGAGGGAACACCCGCCATATAACTCCCCCCTTGAGGGGGAGTCGGAGAGCACACGCCGAAGGCAGTGCGATCCGGTGGGGGGTATTGTAGAGAGATGGATATGATTTCACCCCCCACCCAATCGACCTTCGCTAACGCTCGCTCTCTTGGACTCCCCCTCAAGGGGGGAGTTAAGCAGAGGCTTACAAACTAGAACAGAGTAACATATGCCAAAACGTAACGACATCCAATCTATCCTCATTATCGGCGCTGGCCCCATCGTCATCGGGCAGGCTTGCGAGTTCGATTATTCCGGAACACAAGCCTGTAAGGCGCTGAAAGAAGAAGGCTACCGGGTGATTCTGGTTAATTCCAATCCGGCGACCATCATGACCGACCCCAACATGGCGGATGCGACCTACATTGAGCCGATCACTCCGGACATGGTGGAAAAGGTCATCGCCAAGGAAAAACCCGATGCATTGCTGCCGACCATGGGCGGACAGACGGCGCTCAACTGCGCTAAAGCACTGGCGGAGAATGGCACCCTCGCCGCTTATGACGTGGAACTGATCGGCGCCTCACTCGATGCCATTAACAAGGCGGAGGATCGGGAGTTATTCGCCAAAGCCATGCAATCGATCGGTCTGGAATGTCCGCGTCAGGCCATTGCCCGTTCACTGGAAGAAGCGCTGGAGATTCTCGACGATGTTGGCCTACCGACCATTATTCGCCCCTCCTTCACGCTCGGTGGTGCAGGCGGCGGCGTTGCTTATAATCGTGAAGAATTCACCGAGATTGTCCGCTCCGGACTGGAAGCATCGCCTACCAGTGAAGTGCTGATTGACGAGTCCGTATTGGGCTGGAAAGAGTATGAAATGGAGGTGGTACGCGACCACGCCGATAATTGCATCATTATCTGTTCGATTGAAAATGTCGACCCAATGGGCGTGCATACGGGTGATTCGATCACCGTCGCCCCTGCCCTGACCCTGACCGACAAGGAATATCAGCGTATGCGTGACGCCTCAATCGCCGTGTTGCGTGAAATCGGTGTCGATACTGGCGGCTCGAACGTCCAGTTCGCTGTCAACCCGGAAGACGGGCGTATGCTGGTGATTGAAATGAACCCGCGCGTCTCCCGCTCCTCTGCCCTGGCCTCTAAGGCGACCGGTTTCCCCATCGCCAAGGTCGCGGCTAAACTCTCCGTGGGTTATACGTTAGACGAAATCACTAATGACGTCACACGCGCTACCCCGGCCTCTTTTGAACCTTCCATTGACTATATCGTCACCAAAATCCCTCGCTTTGCCTTTGAGAAATTCCCCGAAGCAAAGGAGGAGCTGACCACCTCGATGAAATCGGTCGGAGAAGCGATGGCGATGGGACGAAACTTTGCCGAATCCCTGCAAAAAGCCCTGCGTTCGCTGGAAACCGGACTAACCGGGCTGGATGAAGTCGTCGCCCCCTCTGACCATGTGACCGATGACATCAAAACCCGGCTATCCCGCGCCACCCCCGATCGCTTGCTAGTCATCGCCGATGCATTCCGGCATCAATTTAGCCTTGAGGACATACAGACACTCACCCATTTTGACCCGTGGTTCCTGCGTCAGATTCAACAAATCGTTGAAATGGAACAAGACCTTCGGACGCATGGACTGCCCAAAGACCGCCGCTCTTTGCTCTATGTTAAGAAACAGGGATTCAGCGACGAGCGTCTAGCTGAACTAACGGACAATAAGATACAAACCGTTACGACGCTGCGTGAAGACCTCGACGTCTTCCCGGTCTATAAGCGCATTGATACCTGCGCCGGTGAGTTTGATGCACTAACCCCGTATATGTATTCCTCCTACGAGGGGGATGGTGTGCATGTCGCCCATTGCGAAGCGGAACCGACCGAGCGCGAAAAGATCGTCATTCTGGGTGGCGGGCCGAATCGCATCGGACAGGGGATCGAGTTTGACTATTGCTGTGTCCATGCCGCCTATGCGCTGTCGGAGGCCGGTTACGAAACCATCATGGTTAACTGTAACCCCGAAACCGTATCGACGGATTACGACACCTCTGATCGCCTGTATTTCGAGCCGCTCACCGCCGAAGATGTCATCAACCTGATCCGGCGTGAACAAAGCAACGGGTTCCTGCGTGGTGTGATTGTGCAGTTTGGCGGACAGACCCCGCTGAAGCTGGCACATGCATTGGAAAAAGCAAACATTCCGATCATTGGCACTGCACCCGACTCCATCGATCTAGCTGAAGACCGGGAACGTTTCCAGAAACTGCTCTTCAGTCTGGATTTAAAACAACCTGCGAACCAGATCTGCCACTCGGAAGAAGAAGTCATCGAACATGCTGAAGCCATGGGTTATCCGGTGGTGGTGCGCCCCTCTTACGTGCTCGGTGGGCGGGCGATGCAGATTGTCTATGACGCCGAGGCGCTGAAAACCTATTTGCGTGATGTCTTGCGCAGCTTTGGCGACAACCCGATTCTGGTCGATTCATTCCTGAAAGACGCGGTCGAAGTCGATGTCGATGCGCTGTGCGATGGCCAACATGTGTATATCGCCGGAATTATGGAGCATATCGAAGAAGCCGGTATCCATTCCGGTGACTCCGCCTGCTCCCTGCCTACCTATACGCTCGGAGAAGACATTCTGGAAGGCATTGCTGAACAGACGGCCATTCTGGCAAAATCACTCAAAGTGGTCGGCCTGATTAACATTCAGTTCGCCGTGAAGGATAACGAAATCTACATTCTGGAGGTGAATCCACGCGCCAGCCGTACCGTGCCTTTCGTTGCCAAAACCACCGGCATTCCGCTGGCAAAATACGCCGCCAGGGTTATGGCCGGAGAAAAACTGACAGGACTGGGACTATCCATTAACACGCCCTATATTGCCCGTCAGCCTGAACATATCGCCGTGAAAGAAGCCGTCATGCCATTTAAACGCTTCCCCGGCGTTGATGTGATCTTGGGGCCGGAGATGAAATCCACCGGAGAAGTGATGGGCATCGATCAGGACTTTGCCCGTGCGTTCGCCAAGGCATACCTAGCGACTGGTAGTGAATTACCGGAAAGTGGAGCGGCGTTCGTATCAGTCAAGGGCAGTGATAAACAGGCAGCATTGGAAGCGTGCCGTGATTTGGTACAATTAGGCTTCCGCATTATTGCTACCAAGGGTACGCAGGAATTCCTCGCCTCCCATGATATTGAGGCGGAAGCGGTAAACAAGGTACGCCAGGGACGCCCACATATTGTTGATTATCTGAAAGACGGACAGGTGCAGTTCGTCATCAATACCACCGAAGGCGTGCAATCGATCAAGGATAGTGCCTCGATCCGCCAGACCTCGCTGGCACAGAACATTCCTTATTGCACCACGCTGGCCGGCACACGCGCCCTGATTCAGGCCATTGAGCATGTACGCAAAGAACGGGGACTGGATGTGAAAAGTCTTCAGGAATTCCACGAGGAGGCATAAATTGATTCCTCCCCCTGCTTGCGGGGGGAGGTTAGGAGGGGGGCTGTTTCAGCATTGGGACTACTTGCGACAGCCCTCCCCTAACCCCTCCCGTAAACGGGAGGGGAATAGGTCGTTGCCGCCACTAGACACCAAGCTGGTTAAGCTGATCTTGCTGTGCAGCAATTTTCTGTTCCCAACTTTGCAGATCTGCTTCCCCTTCGCGCTGCTGCTGACGCTTTGGACCATCCAGAATGTATTTGAGGCCTATACCAGCGGCAATCAGCCCAGCACCGAGCATAACCGTATGGGTGATATGCAAACCACCATTTTCCTTGTTGGTCAGCCAATCCGACATATGCGAAAGGCCCCATATGCGATTATCCTTCACTGCATCAGCAAAGGTTTTGGCATTGTCGCTGTTATTGAGACTCTGTAGTTTCTCCGCCTGAGCTTTAACAAAGTTCTTCCCTGTCTCAATCTGATTGTCGTTCATCTTACCAATGATGTCGTCACCAAGTATTGTTTTGATATCGACATCATCCAGCTTGATCTCTTTGTTCTTTGCCAGGTTTTGGACCCCTTCTTGAAGCCGCTCTAACATTGCCTTTTGTTGATTACCATCATATTGATCACCCAGCGTTTTCTTTAAGCCAGCTACTGCCTCTTGATTCAATGCTTTGGTGAAGCGCTCAAGATTGCCCCGCTGATCTATAAACGCGTCCACCACCTTGTTACCGTCATCTCTGAAAAACTTCTGACCCTTATCATATAAATCTTTGTCCGCTTTCACGCGCGCTTCACCAGTTAGTTTGCGAGCAGCATCAATCCCCTGATTGAGTTTTTCGGTAATGCTTTTTGCTGCGCGTTCGGTGTTACCACCTAAGTAACTGGTCGCTACCGTTGCTCCGGTGAGCCCTGTACCAAGCACACTGCCCCCAACAATCGCATTGCCCGGCTTTTGCTGAAGCTGCTGTCGCCTCTTATCATATTCCGCAAAATCATGATCCAACTGCTGCTCCAATTGTGCACGCATGGCCTCCACTTCCGGATCCACCGCCGGCTCTATATACTCGTCGGCCTGCGAATGTGTCGTAGCTGCCGGTGCATCTAGTGAATTCTCCAAATGTTGATTCACCACATCCCGCGTTGTCGCTGGCACTTCTTCAAACTGAGCCTGCAGCATGGCCTCTACATCTTCGGGGGTTGCCGCCCCGGCTTCGGCGGATTTTTCATGCTGGGACACATTCACCAGCGGCTTCTTCGTTGCTTCCTGATCCATGGTATGTTCTCATAGTTTCGGTTATTTCCTTCCTATTATAGTAACGCCGTTATATGACGGAATCATGACACAGAACGAAAAAATTACCCATGACGGTTAGTCTCGGATGCGATGTTGGTACGAAAACCATCGGACTGGCGGTTTCGGACGGGCTGGGCATGGTGGCGTCGCCACTGCAAACCCTGAAGCGCAAGAAGTTCTCCTTAGATATTGTGAAACTTCAGGAGATTATCACCGAATATCAGGTGGAACAGATTGTGCTGGGTCTGCCAGTCAATATGGACGGCACAGAGGGGCCACGCTGCCAGTCCACCCGCGCCTTTGCCGATAATCTGGCCAAACACCTCTCCCTGCCGATCCATTTCTGGGATGAACGCCTCTCCACTGCCGCTGTGGAACGGGTCATGCTGGACGCGGATCTCTCCCGCGCCAAACGCGCCGACCATGTCGATAAACTCGCCGCCGCCTATATTCTTCAGGGATTCCTAGACTCCAAACGAACGAAGCCTATAGCTTACACCTGACTTGTATCCAGATCGCCCGTGTCTTCCTCTGCACCAAGCACCAGCTCGTTATGCGCCGCACCGGCCGGGATCATCGGGTAGACATTCTCATCCGGGTCAACGATCACATCCAGCAGCACGGGGCCGTCATGGGCGATCATCGCCTCAATGGCATTATCCAGCTCCGTTTCCTCACGGCACTGCATCCCCTTTAACCCAAACGCCTCGGCCAGCGCTACAAAGTCCGGCAACGAGTCCATATAGGATTCGGAGTGCCGATCCCCATGGAACATTTCCTGCCACTGGCGTACCATCCCCATATAATGGTTATTGAGAATCATCACCTTAACCGGCAAGCGGTACTGCACCGCCGTCGCCAGTTCCTGAATATTCATCATGAACGAGGCTTCCCCGGTCACGCACAGCACCAACTTCTCCGGATGCGCCACCTGTACGCCAAGCGCCGCCGGAAGGCCGTAGCCCATTGTTCCCAACCCGCCGGAGGTCATCCAGCGATTCGGGGCGTCAAACTCCAGATATTGCGCCGCCCACATCTGGTGCTGCCCGACATCCGTTGTCACGTACACATCCTTCCCTTTGGTCAGTGCATTGAATCGTGCCAGCGCATGTTGCGGCTTGATCAACTCGCCGCCCTGCTTATACGAGAAGCTCTTGCGTGAACGCCACATCTCAATCTGCTTCCACCAGGCGGCAATGTCCGGCTTGGGTTTGCGCTTCTTCCATGCCGCCAGCAGCATCTCCAGCGCCAGTGCCGCGTCGCCCTTGACCGGCACATCCACTCGCACCGTCTTATGGAACGAACTGGCGTCGATATCGACATGGATTTTCTTCGAGCGCGGCGAAAATGCATCCAACCGCCCGGTCACCCGATCATCGAAACGTGCGCCGATATTAATCATCACGTCACATTCCGCCATGGCCATATTGGCTTCCAACGAGCCATGCATCCCCAGCATCTTCAGGAACTGCTTGTCACTGGCAGGGTACGCGCCCAGCCCCATCAGGGTCGAGGTAATCGGAAACCCGGTGAGCCGCACCAATTCCCGCAGCAATTCACTGGCACGCTCTCCGGCGTTAATTACCCCACCGCCCGTATAAAAGACCGGCTGCCTGGCATTGGCCATCAACTCCACAGCCGCTTCAATCGCCGCTTCCGTGGGCTGAATCACTGGAGAATAAGACGGGCGCTGCATATCATCGCGATCCAGATACGTCCCCATCTGATTTTGAATATCCTTGGGTATATCGACCACCACTGGCCCCGGGCGTCCGGTCGTCGCCACATGGAATGCCTCATGGATGATGCGCGGCAGTTCGTCAATTGAACGCACAAGGTAATTATGTTTGGTACAGGAACGCGTAATCCCGGTTGTATCGGCTTCCTGGAACGCATCGCTACCAATCAGATGCGATGGCACCTGCCCGGTAATGACCACCAGCGGGATCGAATCCATCATAGCGTCGGTAATGCCGGTTACTGCATTAGTCGCACCGGGCCCGGAAGTCACCAGCACTACTCCCGCCTTCCCGGTCGAACGCGCATAGCCTTCTGCCGCATGGGTCGCTCCCTGCTCATGACGCACGAGAATATGGCGTACCGCATTCTGTTGAAACAAGGCATCATAGATCGGCAGCACCGCGCCACCCGGATAGCCGAAAATCGTATCAACGCCATTATCCGTCATCGCACGCAGCACCATCTGCGCCCCGGTCAGTTGCGGCTCGGCTTCCTGTTGCCCCGTCTCACTACGGGCGGTTTTGCGTAATTGCACCATCGTCTGTTCCTTGCGTATTATGAGAATCTGTTCAGAATCCAAGAGTGGAGCATAGCGGATTGGCAGACATACTGCAAGTCTACCAGCATTTACCCAAACAACACATCCTGCATGGAATATAGCCCCGAAGGCTTACCTGCCGCCCATAGCGCCGCACGCACCGCGCCATCGGCGTAGATACGGCGATCGGATGACAAATGCGACAACTCGATACGTTCCCCCTGCCCGGCAAACATCACCGTATGGTCGCCAATCACATCACCGCCCCGCAGCGCATGAAACCCGATGGCGCCACGCTCACGCTCTCCGGTAATGCCGTTACGCCCGAACTCCGCCGTATCCGCCAGTGATACGCCCCTACCCGCCGCTGCCGCTTTCCCCAGCGCCAGCGCCGTACCTGAAGGCGCATCTTTCTTATAGCGATGATGCGTTTCGCTGATCTCAATATCGTAACTGTTATCAAGCGTCTGTGCGACCTGTCGGGTCAAGCTGACCAGCAGATTCACCCCGACGGAAAAATTAGCTGCCTTGACCATCGCCATCTTGTCGGCATATCCCTGTAGCACAGCATCCTGCGCCTCCGTAAAACCCGTCGTACCGCATACCATAACAACGCCGGCCTTGGCACAATGGTGTGCTATCTCCAAGCTGTAATCCGGTGCAGTAAAGTCAATGACGGCGTCACAAGCCCCCACCAGCGTTTCCGCGTTATCGGTCAGCATGACGTTCAGCCCCTCACGTTGCAGGTAGCTATGTACCGACTCCAGCCCGTCGGTGCGGGCACTGGTCACGCTTAAGGTGCACTCCGGATGTTCCCGAACCGCCTCAATCAGCATTTTCCCCATACGTCCGGCACAGCCGGCAATTCCGATTTTCATAACATCCCCCGCCTGTTCACTAGTCCTTCAAATCCTCCCAAAACTCCCGCACCTTGTCGAAGAAACCGTAGGATTCCGGGCTGGTGCTGGAACCGGAGGTCTGGTCAAACTCCTGCAACAATTCGCGCTGACGCTTGGTCAGTTTAACCGGAGTTTCCACCCGCGCATGAACGAACATATCCCCACGCGACTTCGAGCGCAGCACCGACATCCCCTTGCCGCGCAAGCGGAACTGATGACCGGTTTGTGTTCCTTCGGGAATGCTGACCTTGACACGACTACCTTCAATCGTCGGCACTTCCACCGAACCGCCTAACGCTGCCGTAGTAAACGTAATCGGCACGGTGCAATGAATATCCGCTCCCTCGCGCCGGAAGAACGGGTGCGGCTTCACGTTCAGGAACAGGTACAAATCGCCTTGCGGTCCTCCACGATACCCGGCCTCACCCTCGCCCGAGAGCCGAATGCGCGTCCCTTCTTCCACCCCGGCAGGAATGGTAACGGCTAATGTGCGGTCTTTACGTACTGCACCGGAACCACCGCATTTGCGACAGGGATTTTCAATGATTTTGCCGGTGCCCTGACAGACATGACAGGTACGCTCGATGGTGAAGAATCCCTGCTGTGCGCGTACCGAGCCACGCCCTCCGCAAGCGCTACAAGTGACCGGCTGCGCACCTTTCTCGCCGCCGGTACCATTGCAGGCATCACAGGTGACAGAGGTAGTCAGCGTGATGTCCTGCTTCTTCCCCTTAAAGGCGTCTTCTAAAGAAATTTGCAGATTATAACGTATATCCGAGCCACGGCGGCGACCACTGCTGCCTGCTGATGCTCCGGCTCCCGCGCCCCGGCGTCCACCGGTGAAGTCGCTGAACAAATCTTCAAAAATGTCGGAAAACCCACCGCCAAAGTCGAACCCGGCAGAGGCACCACGGCCACCGCCCATTCCCCCTTCAAAGGCGGCATGGCCATAACGGTCATACGCAGCCTTCTTGTCCGGGTCTTTGAGGACGTCATAGGCTTCGCTAATTTCCTTGAATTTCTGCTCGGCTTTCGCATCACCGGGATTTTTATCCGGATGATACTGCATCGCCAGCTTGCGATACGCCTTTTTTAGCGTTGCTTCATCGGCGGTTCTCTCAACGCCCAGCAGGGAATAATAATCTTCTTTGGTCATGGTTCCTGTGATTCATTTAGTCTGATATAGCTCTCCCCTTGAGGGAGAGCTATTCATCAACTGGCATCCTTCTTGTTCTCATCCACCTCCTCGAAATCGGCATCGAGCACCTCGCCTTCGGCAGCAGGCGCGTCATCGCTATCGGCATCCGATGCAATGTCTGTTTCTTCGCCTCCGGCTTCTTTCTGCTGCTGCGCCTTATACACTGCCTCACCGACTTTCATCATTGCCTGCGTGGCAGCATTAAGCTTGTCCTCAATCTCACTGGTATTCTCCGCATCAATGGCGCTTCGCAACTCCGCCACGGCGGTTTCAATCGCCTGCTTATCATCGGCATCAATCGCATCACCATGCTCTTCTAGTGTTTTCTCGGCTTCATGCACAACGCTCTCGGCCTTGTTCTTCAACTCGATCAATTCACGTTTCTGCTTGTCCTGCTCAGCGTATTTCTCAGCATCGGAGACCATTGTCTCAATTTCATCATCGGACAGCCCACCGGATGCCTGAATGCGAATCTGCTGTTCTTTGTTCGATGCCTTATCCTTGGCCGACACATTGACAATCCCGTTCGCATCAATATCAAACGTGACCTCAATCTGCGGCATCCCACGCGGCGCGGAGGGAATCCCTACCAGGTCAAACTGACCTAGCAGCTTGTTATCTGCCGCCATTTCCCGCTCACCCTGGAAGACGCGAATCGTCACCGCCGTCTGGTTATCATCCGCCGTCGAGAATACCTGTGATTTCTTGGTAGGGATCGTAGTATTGCGTTCAATCAGGCGCGTAAACACCCCACCGAGGGTCTCAATCCCCAGTGAAAGCGGCGTTACATCCAATAGCAGCACATCCTTCACATCACCCTGCAAGACACCAGCCTGAATCGCAGCGCCCATGGCCACAACCTCATCCGGATTCACGCCTTTATGTGGCTCCCGCCCAAAAAAGTCCTTCACGATGTCTGTCACTTTCGGCATTCGGGTCATCCCACCAACCAGAATCACCTCGTCAATATCCGAGGCCGCCAGCCCGGCATCTTTCAGTGCTTTCTTACAAGGCTCAATGGTACGATCCAGCAAATCCTTTACCAATGATTCCAGCTTGGAACGCGTCAGCTTGATGTTCATATGCTTCGGTCCATTGGCATCGGCGGTAATAAACGGCAGGTTTACATCCGTCTGTTGCGTACTGGAAAGCTCAATTTTCGCCTTCTCCGCCGCTTCCTTCAGACGTTGCAGCGCCAACGGATCCTGACGCAAATCAATCCCATCCGACTTTTTGAACTCATCCGCAAGGAAATCAATAATGCGCATGTCAAAGTCTTCACCACCCAGGAACGTATCCCCGTTGGTGGCTTTCACTTCAAACACGCCATCGCCGATTTCCAGAACGGAAACGTCAAACGTACCGCCACCAAGGTCATAGACGGCAATGGTCTTGCCATCATTTTTATCCAGCCCATACGCCAGTGCTGCTGCCGTCGGCTCATTGATGATTCGCAACACTTCCAGCCCAGCAATTTTACCGGCATCCTTGGTCGCCTGGCGCTGTGCATCATTGAAGTACGCAGGTACAGTAATCACCGCCTGATCAACAGTTTCACCCAAATAGGATTCTGCCGTTTCTTTCATTTTCTGCAGGATAAAGGCACTGATCTGGCTAGGACTGTAGTTTTCACCATTCACCTCAACCCAGGCATCACCATTCTCTGCTTTCACAATTTTATACGGCACTAGGTCAATATCTTTCTTTACCGCATCATCCTTAAACGGGCGACCAATCAGGCGCTTAACAGCAAACAGGGTGTTTTCCGGGTTCGTTACCGCCTGACGCTTGGCCGGGTGCCCAACTACACGCTCTCCATCTCCGGTAAACGCTACAATAGATGGCGTGGTGCGTGCTCCCTCCGAATTTTCTATTACTTTTGCGTCCTTTCCATCCATGATGGCAACGCATGAATTGGTGGTTCCCAGGTCAATTCCAATTACCTTTCCCATAGCTTAGTCTCCTGTATAGCTCCTTGTCATCGGCGAGAATCGCCTATTTTGTGTATGTGATTGTGTTACGCGATGGTAATTAATTGCTGTGGGAACGGTTTTCAAGGCATCGAAATAAAAAATTATGCGATACGGTCAAAGTATTTTAAACTCAAAATGACAGGAACCCTTGCAAGATTGTGGAAATGCGTTACTATTATAGGATGACGTATTTCACGGAATCGCTGGATTATACCGCATTGGTTGATGAGGCTATGCGCGACGTTGTGCGCAAGGCACTACAACATGCGGAAGCTCAAGGACTGGACAACGATCATCATTTCTATATCTCATTTAAAACCAGCCACCCTGGCGTAGAGTTATCGTCAGAGTTGCAGGAACAATACCCAGAAGAAATGACGATTGTGTTGCAACATCAGTATTGGGACCTGGACGTGCTGCCCTACCAGTTTTCTGTTATGCTTAGCTTTAATAACGTGCCGGAAAAACTAGTCGTCCCATATGAAGCACTCACCGCCTTCGCCGATCCGGGTGTGCGCTTCGGATTACAATTTCACAATAAACCTTCGACACATGAAGACTCTGGGGAATTATTGTCTGAAGATACGCAAGTAACCTCGTTCGAGCACACCTCCTCAATCGTGCCAGACAATGCAGAAGATGAGCGTAATGAGGAAAAAGTTATTTCTTTAGACGCGTTCCGTAAGTAGCCAGTTGTAAGACTTTGCATCATCATCATGGCGCATAAAAATGTGCCCTGATGCGTAGCATGTAATACTCGTTTTATCTCAAAACCAGTTATTTACGGACGCTGCTTCCCGAAATAGATACCCGCACCTTTCAGATTATCGGTCGTGCGTTCAAAAATATAGTTACCCCCGATTTCCTCGGCATTCGGCCCAAACATAGCACCATTCACCTGACCATTAATGTTGGTGCCAACCAGTTGGTCATTGAATGTAGCACGTCCTGCACCATCGTCAAGAATGCCAACACCGGCACCGGCATTCGATACGGCCTGTGACATATCCATGTCAAGTGCACCGCCAGGCGCTGTCGGGAAATACAGATTCAATTCCGTCAAATCAGTGAGCGCTGAACCACCGAAATCCACACTAGCTGACATTTTTCCAACAATGTTTGTTGGGTTTTGAGAGGGTAGGAACACAGAAGCATACGCCTCCCCCTTGTAGTTCGCACTGCCAGTTGCTGGCAGGTTCGCAGGGTTGGTGACTTCACCGGCTACGTATGGAATCATGCTGGCATAATCGAATTTTCCGGCTGTCGGATCGCCCAGGCTTCCTGCCCATACACCCCAATGCACGAATTCACAATCATCACAACGATAGTCCGCGCCAAAGGTGGATTCAATGACGTCTGCGCCGTTATTCACTAGTCCGGCGCTGACAATAAATCCTTGCGGATCACTCAGCGTATTGCTGAAACCATTACTGTCACTGTCTACCTGCTGTGCGGCATACATCTTATCATTAATATAGACGCTATCCGCCGTATTGCTAAATGTCCCGCCAATGGTCTTACTGCCCGGTGATCCGGTCGGCAGATGATCCCAGAGCGTAATATTAGCTGATACACTGCCATCACTACCGGTCGTGACCTGCACGTCATCCATGTCCAGTTCTTCATTGCTGTACAGTCTTGGGTAGAAGGAACCGGCATCAAACTCCATCTTTATACCTGACGCAAAACCGTACATGGTATTGGATGGCACGTAACGTGCGCTATCAACAGCATCTCTAAGACCGGTATTCACTGCATTCCCTTGTGCCGAAGTCTTGATAACGGCACCCTGAATCCCTTCATTGGCAAGCGCACTGCCAAAGATGGTAGATGGATCCGACGCCAGTCCAGAAGGATTAGTCGGTGTAGCAAAATCCATGACAATACCTTCAACCGGCCCATTCTCGGGACGATAGATATGATCGCCCACGGCAATGGCAGCACCAGTATACTCACCACCACTCACATTACCCAACGCTCCACCGGCCATCTGGGAGGTGTAGCGATGACTTTTGCCGCTAATATTGTAGTCGTTACCGGGTGTTACACTTGCATCAGCCCGGCCATGAGTCGCAGCGACATAAGAATGCCCTGCTCCATTTGGTAACCATTGCACCTTACCACTATACACATTTCCTGTACGACCGGTTCCGGTATTCCAGTCAATGGCCATTCCAAATTCCGTTTGTTCCGGTACGGGCACCGTATGATCGAACCCTGCTGCCTGATTATATTCATAGGCACCGAAAATCCCAGGATTGCTTTGGTCAATGACTCCGGTGAAATCGTAGAGCACGACGCCATTAATTGCCTCAGGAATCACTCTGGAATCGGCAGCGGCTCCAGCAAAATCAGCCGTAGATGCACTTTGTGATTCAAAAATATCGCGCCCGACAACAAAGGAAATTTCGGTATCCAGATCATCAGCACCCGGACTGGCACGTTCAATACTGAATAATTCCATGCCGCCGGCCTTGGTTCTGTAGCCTTTATAGTCGCGTGTTAGATTAAGGATGGTGCCAGCATCATCTTCTTCAATCTGCTGCGCGGTGTAACTATTCATCCCCGAATTCGGCAACTTAGGAATGATAAAGTTCCGGTCCGTTGCAGGCCCGGCGTCACTATCAAAAAAGACCTTGTACCTTCCGGTGGATTCTTCGGTAATGATGACATCGCCTTCGTCCTGGAAGGTCGGTGAGCCGGTAACATTCTTGATAATAATGTAATCACCCTTTCGGTCGGTCACGGCAGTGAATGTTTCCGGCGCTCCGCCACCGCCACCGCCGCCTGCATTACCGCCACCCGGAGGTGGTGGGGGGGGATTATTACCTGCCGTACCGCCACCAGGAGGTGGGGAACTGCCCGCGTTACCACCCGGAGGGGGCAGGGTTGGGTCTACTGCTAATAACTGATTCACGGCAGCATTGGGATCACCTCCAGCGTTAGTAATACCATCCGAGAGATTGGCAACAACCTGATTAGGGTCACCGCCAGCTTCCTCAACTCCCTCAACCATTAAAGAGACAATGGCTGCTTCATCACCCGTCAACTGGCCATCTTCCGTGATACTGTTCATCATTGCCTGTTGAAACTCTTCATTGGACGTATAGGCATCCACCATACTTTTATCGCTAACCAACCCGCGCATGGTTTTAGGGCTGGAAGATGCGCTATCTACTGCCTCGCTGCGCTGCTCCCCTGATGCAGAATCGGATAGCATGGCACCCACTTGCATCACACTGGCAGAATCATCTTCAACCAGTACAATTTGCGCTCCCTGAGAACGCTGAGCATCAGCTGGCGCCGGTGGCACAGCAGATGATTGTGGTGCGGCCAAAGGCTCTGGCTGCCTGGTATCCGTATTAAAATTCATATTGGGCGTCACATCCTGAGGGGTTGGCGGCACGGGTGCACCTCCACCACGACTCACACGATTGGTAAAGTTATCCAACGTATTCAGCACCATCTCCTGCGGCAACGCCACAGGCGCACCGTAAGCATCCGACATGGAGAAACCAGTACCATATTGCGTCGTAATATTCGTATCGCCTTGCGCATTGGTCATGCTCATTTCCTTACCATAGAGGAACACGGCATCAGTCTGACCGCCTGGTTGGACATACGTATCGACAATTCCCCCACGAATCCCGATCGTGGCCACCGGCGTCTTGATTTTGACCGGCTTATTCTTTGATAGCGCCCCCCCGATAAAGCGGAATGCCCCTTTAACGTTTTCTACCGCCATTTCTCCGGCACTCTGGTTCGGATCAAAGATGAATTTATCAATTTTCAGTTCGGAGTTCTCATTGATCGTAATCGTCGAGCGATCCTCAAAAATAAGCTGTGCCTTCCCATCTCCATTGGTTTTGATAGTATCATCTGCGTAAATTGCATCCCCAAGCTTCACGATACGCTCTTTACCATCCACACTAACAACCTTGACCGTGTCATCAGCCGCACCAACCACACCGATTTTGGTAGCTGAAAGCGCCGAACTGGACAGCAGGGCAAACGTAGTGAATGTAGCAAGAGACAGAATTTTATGTTTACGGATCATGGGGAACCTCCGGGATACAGGGGAAATTAAAGTTTGGCGAGGTAGGATGTGGCACGAGATTTCAACTGATCGCCGGCATTGTCATCCTGTGCGACCAGTGACAAATGCTTCCGCGCCATATCACTGGAGTTCAACAAATAATACAACACCCCAACCTCAAGCCGTACTTCGCTGAGTTTAGGGTTAAACATCAGGATACGCTCCAGCGGCGGAATCGCAGCCTCATAGTCCCCGATTTTCACCGCTTCTGCTGCATATGTCAGTGCAGCATCCACGTTACCGGGATTCTCATAGCTATGTTTAAACGCGCGTAAAAATGCGCTGCGATCACTGGCTGCTTCCGCCACTCCCCCAGAGAACATGAGCAGGGATGCCAGCAATGCAACAGCTATGGTACGAAGTATTGCTATCCTATTGGACATGGTGAACTACCTCACAAGTTTGGTCACAATTCCGTTAACAATACGCCGAAATAGTTAATATATGGTAACTGTACTATTAAGCAGGTACATTCATACTAAAGAACCATTAGACTTTCCTGCCAAAACCCGTTAGAGAGCCGTGACCAACCTGCATGAGCCAAAGCATGGCACACTGTGTCAGTGAAAATGAGGAATACAATACCATGACAGATATTCGCAACATCGCCATCATCGCCCACGTAGATCACGGAAAGACTACGCTGATTGACTCACTGCTCCGCCAAAGCGGTACGTTCCGGGAAAACCAGCAGGTGGCTGAACGTGTCATGGACAGCAATGACCTGGAGAAAGAGCGCGGCATTACCATCCTGGCCAAATGCACCTCCATTACCTGGCAAGATACGCGCATTAACATTATCGATACCCCCGGTCACGCCGATTTCGGCGGTGAAGTCGAGCGCGTCCTGTCCATGGCCGATGGGGTGATCCTGCTCACCGATGCCGCCGAAGGCCCCATGCCGCAAACCAAGTTTGTACTCGGTAAAGCGCTGGCGCAGGGGTTGCGCCCGATTGTCGTGATTAATAAGGTTGATCGCCCCGATGGCCGACCGGACGAAGTGATTGACGAGGTCTTCGACCTGTTCGCCGCGCTGGACGCCAACGAGGAACAGCTGGACTTCCCGATTCTCTATGCGTCTGGCCGGGATGGCTGGTGCACGCGTGAGTTGGAAGATGAGCGTAAGGATCTATCGCCACTCTTTGACCTGGTATTACAGCATGTTCCTGCCCCGAACGTCGATACGAACGCACCATTTTCGATGCTGGCTACCCTGCTAGAAGCTGACCCGTTCCTGGGGCGTATTCTGACGGGTCGTATCATCAGTGGGAAGGCGCAGGTGAATATGCCGATTCACGTACTGAATCTCGAAGGAGAGCGTATTGAAACTGGCCGCCTGACTAAATTGCAGAGCTTCTCTGGCGTTGAGCGCGTCCCCGTGGAAGAAGCTATGGCAGGCGATATTATTTCCATTGCAGGCACCACCGAGGCGTCTGTGGCCGACACGATTTGTGACCCATCGGTCAGTGAACCGATCGCCTCCACGCCGATTGATCCGCCCACCATGGCCATTACCATCAGTGTTAATGATTCCCCCTATGCCGGGATGGAAGGCAGCAAGGTCACCAGTCGAATGATTCGTGACCGCCTGTTTGCTGAGGCAGAGACGAATGTGGCCATTACCGTGAAAGAATCTGAAAATAGTGATGCTTATGAGGTCGGCGGGCGTGGCGAGTTGCAACTAGGCGTCCTTATTGAAACCATGCGGCGTGAAGGGTTTGAGCTCAGTGTCTCGCGTCCACGCGTATTACTGCAAAAAGCGGATGACGGCACCATGCTGGAACCCATGGAGGAAGTAGTCGTTGATGTCGATGAGGACTATAGCGGCGGTGTAGTAGAAAAGCTTTCTTTACGCAAAGCAACCATGACGGATATGCGCCCGTCTGGTGGCGGCAAGACCCGCATTACCTTTCTGGCTCCCTCCCGTGGCCTGATCGGCTATCAGACAGAGTTTCTTACTGATACGCGCGGCAGCGGCGTGATGAACCGCCTCTACCATAGCCATGACAGCTATAAGGGAGAGATTGAAGGACGGCGTAACGGGGTGCTGATTTCAACCGACCAAGGCGAAGCAGTAGCCTACGCCATGTTCAACCTGCAAGATCGTGGAGCCATGTTCATCAACCCACAGGACAAGGTCTATACCGGCATGATTGTCGGCGAACATTCCCGCGATAATGACCTGGAAGTGAATGTATTGAAAGGCAAGCAACTAACCAATATCCGTGCTGCCGGGAGTGATGAAGCGATCCGCCTGACGCCGCCGCGTAAGCTGACACTGGAAGATATGATGTCCTATATTCAGGATGACGAGCTGGTGGAAGTGACGCCTCAAAGCTTACGCCTGCGCAAGCGTGAACTCGATCCTAATGAACGCAAAAAGGCCATGCGCGCAGCAAAGAAAGCAGGTTAAAAACTTGTTCTAGCAACGCTCTAGTAGGCAGGCATCGCCGTAAGAGTAAAAACGATAGCCAGCGTCCATAGCATGGGCGTAGGCGCGCTGCATACGTTCCAATCCGCTAAACGCACTGACCAACATGAACAGGGTCGAGCGTGGCAGGTGAAAGTTAGTAATTAGCCGATCAACAAAGCGAAACGCATAGCCCGGCGTGATAAAGATATCGGTTTCCTGATGGAACGGAGCCAGCACACTATCTACCGAAGCGGCGGATTCCAATATCCGCATGGATGTCGTACCCACCGCCGTGATACGCTTCCCTTCCTGCTTTGCCACATTGAGCGCCTCTACTGTTTCTGCCGTAACTATCCCTGCTTCACTATGCATCTGGTGATCAGCGATGTCCTCCGCCTTCACTGGCAGAAAGGTACCTCCTCCCACATGTAGCGTGACATAATGAATATCAACGCCCTTGCTTTGCAGTACATCCAGCAGCGCTTTAGTAAAATGCAGTCCTGCCGTTGGCGCCGCCACGGAGCCGGCATGTTTGGCATAAACCGTCTGATAACGCTCAGCATCGACTGCATTGGCACCCTGTTCACGTTCGATGTAAGGCGGTAACGGCGTCTGTCCCACCTGTTCCAGCGCTTTCTTAAATGCATCGCCTTCCAGGTTAAAGCGCAGCACCACCTCACCAGAGTCGTATTTGCTTTCCACCTCGGCCTGCAATAGCTCTTGAATATCAATCACCTGCCCCGGCCTCAACCGCTTGGCTGGGCGAGCAAACACCTTCCACCACCCTGCCCCTAGTTCCTTATGCAGCAATATTTCAATGTGCACATCATCTCGCTTGCCATAGAGCCGTGCCGGGATCACGCGCGTATCATTCAATACCAGTACATCGCGCTCATCGAACAACTCCGGCAACTGATAAAAATAGCGGTCGAGACAGGCATCGGACGTGACATGTAGCAAGCGCGAGTGATCCCGCTGTGCCTCCGGTGTGTCTGCAATCAGGGTTTCCGGCAAGTGAAAATCAAACGCATCCGTTTTCACGTATAGTATTTCCCATTTCCTCCCGTACGTTGTCAATCATCGGCTCATGTAGCATTCCTACACTTCGCCTCGATTTCCTAGTACGAAATGAAAGCGAAAACACTATAAAATGCGCTATTCCTTTTTGTCACCCTCAACATCGGCAGCTACTTTCATGCTGACAATTTTATCCGGGTCGGTCACTTCGCCGTTACGCTGCTTGTCACCTTTCTTGATGGCATCCACATGCTCCATACCGGAAGTCACTTTACCAAAGGCGGTATATTGACGATCAAGGAAGGTCGAATCTTCCAGCACGATAAAGAACTGACTATTTGCAGAATCCGGATTGGCGGCACGCGCCATAGAAACAATACCGCGCTTATGGGAGACGTCATTAAATTCCGCCTTCAGATCAGGCTTATCCGAACCACCCATCCCGGTACCGGTCGGATCACCCGTCTGAGCCATAAATCCATCAATCACACGGTGGAACACGACGCCATCATAAAAGCCATCACGAGCTAGCCCTTTTATTCGCTCTACATGGCCGGGAGCCTTATCTTCAAAAAGCTCAATAACGATACGTCCGTCTTTTGTTTCGAGGTAAAGTGTATTTTCCAAATCAGTTGCTCCTGCATTCATGGTTAATGTTAGCCATCCGGCGATTGCCAGTATCAAAAGTTTTCTCATCATGAGTTCTCCTTATGTTGATATGGATAATATAATTACAGCTGAGACTGCAAAAAGTTCTGCTCACCCAGCGACTTGATCTGTGCCTGCATGGCTTCGAGTTCTTCGAGATGCTTTTCTTCCGCTGCCAGAATATCCTCAATCAGGTTAACGCTAATCGGGTCATGCGCTGCATCTGCTACTTTATGTGCAGCCAGCAAATCTTTCAATACAAGCTGTTCCAGCTTGTAATCACAGGTCACCACTTCAACCGCCGTTTCCGCAACAAACAGCTTGCCCAAATCCTGCAGGTTCGGCAGCCCACCTAACATAAAAATGCGCTCAATGATCTGATCCGCATGCTTCATTTCCTCGATTGACTCCTGGTATTCACGCTCGGCATAGGCATTATATCCTTGATGCTTGAGCAATCGCGAATGCAAAAAATACTGATTAATGGCCGTCAACTCGTTTTTCAGCAAAATATTCAGATGCTTAACAACGGCTTCTTTTTTGTCTGACATATGATCCTCTTCAACTCCAATTCTGAATCGAGGGTATCATAGCAAGCTACGTAAGGAAGACCAGACTTTTATGCGCCGGTATGAACAACCGGCTCCTGCGTGGCAGTGAAAAATGTTTCTTCCATGTAAGCAACGCATTTTCCACATTTGGGTAGGCACCCCTGCTGTACATATATGTCCATGGCACACTGCGCGCCCTTTTCCAGGGACTTACGGCAATGCTCCTCTTTCAGGCAATTACAAACACATATATACATAGCATTAATGTAGCATGACCCCCATTGCAAATGCAAGTCATTATTAATTGCATTTATGTATTACGGATAACTTTTCCGACTACACTCTTGCGACTTTTGATTCCGGTGCTACTTAAATAGATAATATCATCAAAAATAGAGGTCGCTATGAAATTGCTACGTTATCTTCTCATTGCCGCTATCCTCGCTGTATTGGCCATACCGGTTAGCGCCTATCTGCTGCTAAATTTCGTAGGGCTGGAGCAACTCAAGCCGACCATGATTGAAAAAGTCAACGCTTATACAGGACGTAAGTTGACCATTGACGGCGACATCAGCGCTGAACTCAGTTTTACTCCCACGATTACAGCGAGCGGCATCACGCTCAGCAATGCCGACTGGGCCGACGATCAACCGATGCTGGAAGCGGAGCGTTTAAGTGCATCCCTGGATTTTCGAGGACTGCTACAACGCCGTCTGGCCGTTAATGATATTACAGTTCAAAATGCAACCCTGCGCCCTCAGCAGTCAGGTGAACGTAAAAACTGGATATTCACATCGCCATCGCAATCTGCAAGACATAAAAATGTTGCAGAGCTGTCTGAGGCTGTGCGAACAAGGAGAAAATTTACGTTCGACATCGAACAAGTAACCCTGAACAGTGTCACCATTAATGCGCGCATGGATAAACAATCCTACAACGTGGTTGTTCCATCACTGAAAACACAGCTACTTCCCACCATTTTGATAGATGGGCGCATGGATTATCAAGGGACAGCATTCACTCTTTCTGCCAACTCCAAAGCTGGCGGTCTAAACCAGTTTGCCAGCGCCCCCCTGAATGTAACACTCACCACCGACGGCAAGGTAGAATTTGACTTTAACGGTACGCTCACTGATATGACTGGCACACCAGCATTTGACGGCAATCTGGCATTTGCCACTGATTCTCTGGATCACCTCAATACCCTGATACCGAATGGTGATCTACCGGCCTCCCCTGAAATAGGATTATCATCACCCGTTACGTTAAAGGGCAAGACCATAGAACTGCCTTCATTGAAAGCACACTATGGTGACACCGTCGCCACCGGTAGCCTGACGATAGCACAGCAACAACTCCGCCCACAAATCAACGCTACACTAACGGTAGATCGCTATACATTACCAGCATCATCGCAAGCATCTTCCAACGAGAGACAAACCACAACAGCCCCCTCACCTGGTGATATACCCTCGAATATTATCTCCTTTGAGCCACTGCGTGCCGTCGACGCCAACATCAGCCTCGCGCTTGGCGAATTAATAAAAGGTGATAAAACGCTGGCTAGCGAGATACAAACCCGTGCCAACCTCAAGAGCGGTGTACTTCACATCGATCAATATAGTGCTAAACTGCCAAGCGGAACCATCGCTGGTAACGGACGCATCAACGCAAATTCGTCGCCGGCAAACCTCAACTTGAACACCGTCATGCGTAATTCGGTGATAGCAGATTTGTTAAAAGCCTACGGCATTAATGCGCCTGTTGAACAAGGAAAGTTTGACGCTGATATTCAGCTCTCCACGCAGGGGAATACCACGGACGCACTAATGGCCAACGCCTCCGGCTCCATAACGCATCTCATCGAAACAATGCAATATCGCGCCCCCGCCTCTGTTGGACAGGCAGGTAGTTTCCTCAACAGCCTTCGCGGCAAGCAAAGTTCCGGGTCAACAGCAGAAATCCATTGCATCTTGGGAACATGGAACCTCCAACGCGGTACCATGAAAGCGCAGCAGGTGTTGATTGATACCCCCATTACCTTAGTGAGTGTGAATGGAAATGTACAATTGCCACAGCAACAGTTAGCCTTAACCCTTAATTCCCATCCCAAGCGCACAGGGTTGAGCAACCTGCCGGTACCGATACGGGTCAGCGGTTCCATAGCTTCACCGCAAATAACGGCAGCTCCGGATGCCGCTCTTCGTACGCTGGCACAGATTGGATTAAATTATCATGAGCAGGCCGGGCAGGGTTATTCTATTCCGGCAATTCAGTTAGGCGGTCAGGACATAACGCTTCCTGCCGGATGCCTGAATGACCTGCCAACACCTGACGCTGCACCGATCACCACCCGCGAAGGGCTGAAACAACTGGAAGATGATGTGAAGCAAGACTTCAAGAACGTTGAAGATAATGTTCGGGATGTTCGCGATAACATTAAAGGACTCAAAAAACTCTTCGATTAATACCGGCGTGATATGCTTTAGCGGTTGAAACCGCTTGGCACACACTGTACAAACGTTGAGCGATTGTGCGGGTGTAGCTCAACGGTAGAGCCCTAGCCTTCCAAGCTAGTAGTGTGGGTTCGATTCCCATCACCCGCTCCATCTGCATTTATTTTGTTATCAAAGCCACCAGCATCATCTGCACCTGCGTCACGGTGTCTGTATCGGCAGCATTACTATAGGTAATACCTCTCGCTTCCCAATCAATGGAACGTGTGTGTTCAACCAATATGGTTCCCTCCATACCACCTACAAAACTTGGCACTGTAAACGGACGATTCAATTTTGCCTTTGATGTGATGGGGCATATGAAGCAGGTGCCATGCCGATTGAACGCATTATTTGAAATCACAAGCGCAGGGCGATAGCCACGCTGCTCATGCCCTTTCGTCGGATTCAAGTTAACGAATATATAATCGCCCCGCTTGGGTATATAAGCCTTGCTCACAGCGCTTCACGCCCAATTGCATCGTCATGGATAAGCGCCAGTGCATCGTCGGGTATGGGGTCACAATCCTCATAGTGCCTGCACGCCGCATCCATATCAAAAGAGGCAAGCTGCTCCTCAAATGAGTGTTCTTTGGATGGCGTAACAATCAATGCATGACCCTCAACGGTTAGCCGTACATCATCCCCCTGCTTAATACCTAAAGATTCCACCAACATACTGGGAATGCGTAATCCCAACGAATTTCCCCATTTACCGATTTCCTGACGTATTTCCATCGTGAGTATCCCATATGTTTATACAATGGATATACAATAACACGAATCGTTCATGCAGACAAGCGGAGTCTACGCCGCCAGCGTCGACTCATACGGATATTCAATGAACTGCACCAGGAACCCCATGCCGGTGACAGAACTATCGTAATTATGCTGGCGGATCTGGCGCGCCAGATACTTACTGAAGCCAGACTGGCGATGCTTGTTCTGGCGCACCTCGTCATGCACCAGCTTTAATAGCACCCTAACTGCCTCACGATATTGCTCCGGCAAGCGGCTGGAACGATACACCGCATAAAACCCGGCCTCACCCGGATCACGCAACAGTTTTCGTGCATTACTCAGAGGAATATCCACCCGTTTGGAAATCGCTGCCTCGAAAAAGGCAATCTCTCCTAGACACAGTGCCCGCAATATAATTGAATTTGTCAACCGGCGATGGCCATGCATCTGATCAACCAATTTCACCACATCCTCATCTGTCATCCAGGGACTGATAAATTTAAGAATGGCATTTTCTTTTACCTCGGCACTCACCTTATCCACTAGATTTTTCGGCAATAAATAACGCCGGGTCATCAGCTTTTTCAGCTTATCTGCAACTAAGGAATAAAGCTTCTCGCCAAGCGCATAGGATAAATCTCCACGCCCAACCAGAACTTCCAGAATCGGTGCCTCCGAAGCATAATCATTAATAATCAGCTGATAAGCGGACTCACTCACATCCGCCCCCTTATTGGCAAGTAAGGAAACAATGACCTGCTGGTTTCCCGTACCAATGAGCGCATTGCTGACGCGCTCTGGCACCCGTTTACGTTCGGCAATAGCAATCAGTTTTTTGACACTGGCCTCTACATTGACCAGTTGCAATAAGTCTGCTTCCTGCAAGACTCTGGAATGCTTTAGAATATCCTCTGCAATATCATGGCCGTCCTGCGCTAACGCCAACACAATATCACGTGGAGCATTGGGATTTTGGCACAGCGCCTGTGCCAGCGTTTTACGCACATGTCGCGCCGTGTCCTGAAGTAATAGGCGGAAAATATCAATAGCAATTTTATTGCCATTTGCCGTCAATGACGATTCATTATAACTTTCAGCCACTTTCATGGCAATTTCGGAACGCACTTTTGAAGATGGTTCTTTAATTAAGCGATTAATATCTTCATGCGTCAATGCCATGGCGTAACTCCTAATTTCGTTAATATTATCAATTTTATGTAAATAATTTATTAAATTCCTTACATACCTGTACCAAAAAAGTGAAATAGATGAACTCATATGCCATAAATCACCAGTTCTCCGCACAGAGAGAGCCATGACAGCTAAACCAGTTGTAACTTGTAAGTAGCGGTATTTGTGAGAGAATATAGTCGTATTAATAGAATATCATCGAGCAACCGTTAACTGACAGCCATGACAATAATTAATAAATGCAAACAATTTTTCCTGCTGATTGCAGCGTTCAGCACTTTTATTCCCGGCGAAACCACTGCGTCAGGGTCGCCGTTGGCATTATCAGAATTCACCTTCGAAACCATCGACGGCACCCCCTTCCATCTGAAGGATCACACGGGCAAGGCCATCTTAATCGTCAATACAGCGTCACACTGCGGATTTGCAAAGCAATATGAGGGATTACAATCACTCTGGGAGCAATATCAACATGCAGGGCTTATAGTTGTAGCAGTACCATCAAACGACTTCGGAGAACAGGAGCCACTCTCAGGAGAAACACTGAAACATTTTTGTGAAGTTAATTATAATGTGACCTTTCCTATTATGAATAAAACCAGCGTGAAAGGAAGGAATGCACACCCTTTCTACCGTATGGTACGGGAACGTTTCGGATTTAGTGGAGCACCAAAATGGAACTTCCACAAATATCTGATTAACGCGAACGGGGAATTGGTAGACTGGTTTTCTCCCATGACCAGTCCGGAATCGGAGCGCCTGCGATATGCCATTGAAAGGGCGCTGCCGGGAGTTGCTACACTGAGCCAATAATAAACTATAGCCGATTAGCTTCATATTTGGACATAAGACATAACGTACACCAGGCCATAGTAATAGAGCGTGACGACACTATCTAGCGGCTTAGCGCATCTTTAATCAGGGAGATCGTCTCAGTCACTCCGAACAAAGCGATGAAAGACCCCATGCGAGGCCCCTGCTTCGCACCCAATAATGTTTCATACATAGCAGCAAACCAGTCCCGCATCCGCTCCTTGCCGTAATGCTCACGACCAATCCGGTAAATTTCGTTTTGAATGGCTTCTGCATCCCGGTCATTTTCACTCCACTCCTCAAGCGCTAATGCCAGGTCTTCTAGTGCCCGACGCTCCACCTCATCAGGAGCACGGAACGCCTTATGTGCCTTGACAAAATCCTCATAATAACGCACCGCATAGCCTACCAACGTATCCAGAAACGGATGCGACTCAGGCGTCGCCTGCGGCAGATAACGCCGGATAAAGCCCCATAGCACAGTTTTATCTTCCGGGTTGCACGCACTTGCCAGGTTCAACAACAGAGAAAAGGAGATATCAGCCTGCCCTAATTGCGGCACCTCACCGCCATGAATGGCCCAGACCGGGTTATCCAGACGCTTTATTGCATCCTCCTCCCGGTGGAAACGCCCAACATAACTAATATATTCATCCACCGCCTTGGGGATCACATCAAAATAGAGTCGCTTGGCTTTTTTCGGTGACTGCCACATATAGAGCGCCAGACTCTCCTGCGGCGCATAGGTCAGCCACTCTTCAATACTGATCCCGTTACCTTTGGACTTGGAGATTTTCTGTCCATTCTGATCCAGAAACAGCTCATAGGTAAATTGCTGTGGCGGCATACCTCCCAATATCCGGCAAATGGCGGAATAAAGCTTCCCATTGACCAGATGGTCCTTCCCATACATCTCAAAATCGACGCCAAGCGCCGCCCAGCGCATCCCGAAATCGGGCTTCCATTGCAGCTTACAATGACCGCCGGTGACCGGTAGCGTTACTTCCTGACCATTTTCATCGTCAAACGTTATTTCTCCCTTTTTGCCGTCCACATGCTTCATCGGCACATAAAGGACTTTACCGGTTGTGGGGGAGATCGGCAGAAACGGGCTATAGGTCTGCTGCCGCTCTTCTCCGAGCGTCGGCAGCATGACTTTCATGATCGCATCATAACGCTCTGCCACCAGTTTCAGCGTTTCATCGAACAGGCCGGATTGATAGCACTCGGTAGCTGACTTGAACTCGTAGTCAAACCCAAATCTATCCAGAAACGCACAAAGCCGAGCATTCATATGCTGGCCGTATCCCGCATGGGAGCCAAATGGATCGGGTACGGATGTCAGCGGCTTATCCATATGCTCCGCTACCATTTCAGGATCAGGAATATTGTCCGGCACTTTGCGCAACCCATCCATATCATCGGAAAAGCAGATCAGCTTCGCCGGAATATCACATAACTGACGAAACGCGTGCATGACCATAGTGGTGCGCGCCACCTCACCAAACGTCCCTAGATGCGGCAATCCCGACGGCCCGTAACCGGTTTCAAACAGCACATACTCATGGCGGCACTGCCCGGCCTCAAAACGCTCCAGTAGGGCGCGAGCTTCCTGGAATGGCCAGCTTGTCGGGTGTTGAGTGGTCATACATATCCTTTAAATCATTGGGCTGGCATAGCTATCACAAATGATACGACACTGCAAATAAGAAGGCACAAACAGAAAATCCGGCGGAACCATACAGGCGCCGCCGGATTGCCTCAACTATAATGAAGGGCGGTAGGGCTTGGGGGGAGAACATGTATTCGCTCCTACCACCTTAAGAACTAGTTTTACGCTTGATTCATGACTGCTTGATGACAGTTATGTTTCAGTTTTATGACAATGCATCATTATTTACGGAACCACCACCTATCACGACATAATACTGTGTCTTTCAACATCAGAAAACAACGACGTATAACATACAAATACCGCTCTCAATACTTATGCCTACTACATTTTCTTCAACAATGCTTCCAGGCAATGCTGTGTTCCTTTATCCCATATGCCCGATATGGCCTTTGGCCTGAAGCGTCGCTGGAACGCAGCAATCACTGCTTGTACCTGTTTTTCATCATTATTATCAATATGATGGCCCCATCGCTGGAGCTGCGCTTCTGCTTGTTGGTCAAAGGTAATGGTCGTGACATCCATCGTGTCTGCATCGGTTAAATCATGCCAAAGTCCGACTCCATGCTCTGCCAGCCATGCCCATGGAAATAACTCCCCCGGGTCTTGCTTACGCAATGGCGCAATGTCTGAATGCGCTACTACGCCTTCTGTTGATATTTCATGACGGCGCATGATGTCTTGCGACAATGCCAGCACCGCTTGCATCTGTGATTCAGGGAATGACCGATAGCCAAACTCATGCCCAGGATTAACAATCTCAATACCAATCGAAATATCGTTAATATTTCCGTGCCCATGCCAATGACTCACCCCGGCATGCCAGGCGCGCCGATCCTCTTCCACCAGCTGAAACACATCCCCATTTTCTTCTACCAGATAATGCGCGGAGACCTGACTTTCTGGGCTACACAGCCACTCCAGCGCCTCTTCTCCGCTCCGCATCCCGGTGTAATGCATCACAATCAGCGACACTGGTTCAGATGGACGCTCATTATGGTTAGGGGAATAACGCAATAAAACCTGCAAATCTTTTACCATATGTTAACCTTATGCCGCTATGAATGAGTCACCATGTAAATGGCTATTAAATAATAATGAGGTTTTCCACCATGGATACACACACAGAACGCGCAAGCATCTTTTTCACACCGGCAATGGCGATGGTTCCACCGATTGTTACAATTTTCACCATGCTACGTCAGGGTGAATGTGAGGTCAATGAACTTGGCTACCCGGAACTATCTTGTACCCTTGCACAGGACGAACTACCTTGCACCGGTGAAGCAGCCTCCAAGCTGACTGCCGCGCTGAGCATCCATGTGGTTGAATTTCTAGGACTTTCCTGCACGGAAAATGACGAAAATAATACCGTTACCTACACAGCACGGTTTTCCAATCTGATGTCTGCCAAGGAAGTCGAAGATACGATTGCCCTGCGTGCCGCCGATCTGATCGATACCCTGATGGCAATCGGCTAACAGCTCATCATACTTACTCCTTACTCTAGGCAACGGCATAAGTTACTGCAGCGCAGCATTTTCAGTTGCGCCAGCGCGTCATTTCATGGTTGACTGCTCCTATGCAGAAATTCCATCTACGCGACCAGCAATATCCTGACTTACGAGCCCCAGCGAATCGTCAGCAGGATTACAATGAAATCTATGACGCCTTCCAACCGCAAGCAGCATTGGAGCAGGCGGAGCGGTGCCTGCAATGCGGGGTACCGTTCTGTCAGGTGCATTGCCCGCTACATAATAACATACCCGACTGGCTACGCTACACGGCAGAAGGAAGACTAAAAGACGCTTATGAGATGGCAGCGTCGACCAACACATTCCCAGAGATTTGTGGCCGCATCTGCCCGCAAGATCGCCTGTGCGAAGGCAACTGCGTCGTGCAAAGCGGATTTGGCGCTATCACCATTGGTTCCATCGAAAAATACATCACTGACACCGCATGGGAACAGGGATGGGTCACTCCCTTTACCCCTCAGGAGGAGCGCCCGGAGTCCGTTGGCATTATCGGCAGTGGACCGGCGGGCATGGCGGCGGCAGAACGGTTGCGCCGCGCAGGATTGCAAGTGCACCTCTATGACCGTCATGACCGCACCGGGGGGCTAATGATCTACGGCATCCCCAATTTTAAACTCGATAAATCTATCGTTCTGCGGCGTATGGAACAATACGAAGCCAGCGGGATTATATTCCATCAGGGTGTGAATATTGGCAGTGATCTCAACTTTGAGGAACTGCGAGAGCGGCACGACGCCGTCCTGATTGCTACAGGTGTTTACAAGGCACGAGAACTGGACATAGACCATCAACCGCATAGCAATCTGCATCCGGCGCTGGACTATCTGATTCACAATAACCGAGTGGGACTTGGAGATATTTGCACCGAAGATGCATTGAATGCCAATGGACGACAAGTCACCGTGATTGGTGGTGGTGACACCGCGATGGACTGTGTACGCACCGCTGTCCGCCAGGGCGCAACCAGCGTCACCTGCCTGTACCGGCGCGACCGCGACAACATGCCCGGCTCCGCCCGTGAAGTGAAACATGCCGAAGAAGAAGGCGTTACTTTTGAATGGCTGAGCATCCCGGCACAGTTTCACGGGAAGCAGGACATCGAAGCCATGGATGTACAGACCATGCGACTGGGGGCGGCCGATGCATCGGGACGACGTCACCCGACCCCTATCCCCGGCGATGTCCGGCAACTGCCAACTGATATGGTGATTAAAGCGCTGGGATTCGAAGCGGAAAATTTACCGACTTTGTTTAATGAGTCGGGTCTACAATGCACCAAACGCGGCACATTACATGTGAACCGGGACATGATGACCTCACTGGATGGGGTCTTTGCCGCCGGTGATATTGTGCGAGGTGCCTCGCTGGTCGTGTGGGCGATTGCCGATGGGCGTGATGCCGCTGACCATATGCTGAAATATCTGGACACCAACCAACAGCAACAGGCGGCATAGGTTAACGTCATTGCCTCGTGCGCCCGGGCAGGAGGCCGGGCGACACCGGCAATCCAGTGGAAGAAAAAGCCAGCAGGCTTTTTCTGACGTCTATTGCCCTCCTGACAATAGACTATTCCTAGATTCCGTCGTCTCGCAGTCTCCTGACTGCTCGCGTGGCGGAATGACGGAAAGAGATTTTATGAGGCCTGAGCCCTAACTATTGCTTTACAATCTTCGCCAACAAGCGCTGCGCTTCCTTGTGGCCAGGGTTTTGGCGTAACACCACCTCCACATCCGCTTTGGCCAGTGCCACCTCTTTCATCAATGCATAGATTTCGGCACGCGCCAACAATGCTCCCACCTGATCTGGTTGAAATGACAATACATGATCCAGATCATGCAGGGCTTTCAATCGCTGTCCGGATGCGACATAGAGTGCGCTTCGCTCCGTCAACGCTGCCGCCAGATCATGCTCCGTCGCCGCATCCAGTGGCACCGACTGAAGACGGTGAATAAAGGCGCTGATATCCTTGAGCGGTCGATTATGTTCACCGGCAAGCCGCCAGGATTTCACCGCCTGCAAAAACACGTTCCGGCGCAAACGCTCTTCCCCTCTCGGTAGCAAATCATGCAACTGATTCAGCGTGGTGGCCGCATGAGCATAACGCTTGAGACGAAACTCCGCCATCGCCCGGCAATGATAGGCCGCCGGAGAGGCGGAACGCTTTACCCAAACAACCGCGTCATTATGCGCCTGCTTTGGATTCTGTTCCAACGTACGTAAACATCTGGTGTATGCTGCTTCATCAGAGGCAGCAACCAACCCTGTTGCATACACATCCGATGTGGCCATTACGCATAATACCGTTATCATGATACGACGTTTCATACCATGCATGAGAATCGCTTGCGTAAGCCACGTCAACCTTTTTATGATGGTGGAGACCTTGTTAAATCACTTTAAATGGCACGATTATTGCTGAATATACCAAGTTATGAAGAAGCATATTCCGTCTATCCCCTTACCTGCCATCGTCCTGTCATGCCTGTTACTGGTTGGATGTGACGCCATGGAGCAGAATGCCTCACGTACTGGCCAAAATATTCACCGTGCTTACGACGATACACGCCACAAACTCTCACAATATATTTATAGCGAGCCGCAAGAAATAACCTACGTGGAACCGGCGCCTGCCTCTTTCTGCTACCAGGTCCTGATGGACATCATCTGCTACAATGAACCACAGCCAGACATGCACCTGAATCTTATCTCCGTGCAAGGCGATCATGGCTATGGCTATGAGGACTTCTTGCCCAACGAGGTGAAGACCACCTCCCCTACAACGCATACGGCAACATATAGTGCGCCGCACCCGGTATCATCTGTTCCACAAAAAGACGGCCCGTTTTATGCATCTCCTTCCCCATCGGTGGTAGATCAGATTCCTGAACCGGCGGCCGATCCCGGCGCGAATGTTCCGGTAAAACTCATGGCCTATTAGCCTCAGCTTTACGGCAGCGGCAAGCCAATATCCTGCGCCGCACGCTTGGCAATTTCGCCTGGATCAAAGGTTTTTTTGCCTTCTCGCAACACTTTTTCTACCACACCGCTTCTATCTTCTATGGTCGGTGGATGCATGTCTGCTAACTTTGGATCCGGCAACTCCGTTCCCTGTTCCTCGGCATAAGCACGCAGATAATTGATCTGCTGATCAATCGCCTCATTGCGCTCCGACTTTTCCCGGTGCGCACGAAACCCGGATGCCGCACCCGTGAATATGGCTACTGCACCACCGAAGAGCAAACCGGTCGTAATGGCCGTACCTGCAACTCCTGCCAGTGAAGCACCAGTCAGCAACCCTGCACCAACCGTCACCAGCGCCGTCAGTGCCGCTGCGCCCAAACCAAACGTCACCAATGCCGGCAATGCGCCTGAAAAAAAACCTTTGGCCGTTTCCCAGCGCACATCATACCGGCTATCGTAAAGATCCTGTACCTGTCTATCAATCGGCAGGGCGTTCATATAACTCCATGACACTATTCCTCATTTATATTATAAGAGAATAGAATGTGTGTTTTATGAACCTTGTGTGAAATTTATTCAGGCTGTGAGCCAGACCACTGCTCTTTATCCAGCCGAAAAAGTCGCACCAGTTCCGGCGTTACATTCAACATACCTTCCGGCATATCGGAAAACGCTGCCACATCATTATCAAGCGACATACGCGGCATATCGTTAGATACCGATTCTGAATTCGTATAGCCTAAAATCAATCCGGCATTATCTGACATACCGTCTCCAACATTGGCATAAGAAGCGGAGTGGATGGCATGTTGAGAGACAAACTCTACGGTAGATGGAATACTTTCCTGACTACTAGGGGTGACTCCTGTACGAAGCGGAGGTTGAGGAGAGGTAACCATCTCCGGCGGAGTCGGACTCAGCGTACCGACCGGTGGCTCTTCGGGTTGCAGGTCTGTCACCGGTTCAGACGGCGTCGACGATCCACCACCACCGCCACCGGGCGCTGGTGCCACATAACGGATAGTAAATCCTTCAAATGTATAGCCGTTATTATTTCCCGGACCACCGGTAATCATATCCGCCGCCGCCTGATCTGCTCCCCCACCGACCAAACCAGTCAGCGCCGCGCCAGACGCATTACTGCCAATATCCACATTCGTTGCATCAAGTGCCGCTGCCATTGTCCCGCCCGCCTGAAGGTTAATGGTGCCAGCTGTTACCGTGCCTGCCGTGTGCGTCATGTTCCTATTATTGGTAATACCACTTGTCCCAATCGCCGTAAAGTCAACCTGCCCATACGTCGCCAACGCTTGATTACTTAGTAATCCAGTCGTACCATCCCAACCGGAAGCAAGATTCACGGTGCCACCACCCGTATGGCTAATATCGGCTCCTAAGGTTAACGCATCGGCACTCAATAACGACAAGGTGTTTGTTGATCCTGCCTGAGTAAACGCATTACTCCAAATCAATCCATTCGCCCCCGTTGAACCAATCGTCACATCGCCACTAATGAGATTGGCCTCCGTAAAACTAAGGAAATTGGCATCGTTGATATTGTACGTACCCGTAGCCGCCGCACTGAAATCCAATGCTTCCGCCAAAATTCTGACATTGGCATTGGAAACACCCCCTGACGTGTTTGTTTCATGACCGATTCTCGGATCATCATTCGGATCCAGATCAATAAGACTTAACTCTCCACCGACATTGATCACAATATCTCCTGATCTTGACCCGCTATTCTGACCGTCATCATCGCCATGGCCAATGACAGTAGGGTTGTCCCATCTTCCAGCTGTTGTTCCATCGGTATCCATTGTCAGATCGCCCGTCAAATCAATGGTAATATCTCCAGCAATGTTTCCTGTAACACCGGCACCGAAGCCTGACATTGGTCCCATACCGATGGCGGCGTATGCTCCCTGCTGGGGACCACTATCCATAATCAGATTTTGCCCTTTGATATAAATATCGCCGGAATAATTACTATTCAAATCCACACGGCCATGCCCAATTTGTGCATAGGCTCCATTTGCAATTGCCGCACCTCCTCCGGTACCACCCAATACTGATACATCATTCAATGCATAGACGTTAATATCTCCTGTAGGATCGGTATGAGTTGCCGAAGTGTAAAAACCAAGCATGACTAAATCATCGCTGGTCGTACCACCGCGTAGAAGAACATCATATCCGGCGGCGGTCGTGTCGCCATTCTTGGAACCTATCTGCGTGTTAACATTACGTATGCTGGCATCGATCACCACCGATCCGTTATTATTGCCATAGGCGTTATTCGCAGAATTCAGAATATCCGTCATGTTAACGGTACCGACTGCCTGCCCCGCCACGCCTGGAGCAAAGCCCGTTGTACCATTCCATCCGGCCACTAAATTGATGTCGCCAGCACCCCGGTTCTGGATGTCGGCATTCGCATTAATATTCCTGTGGGCAAGCAGCGTCAGGTCATTGCCTGAAGTATAGACAATTACATTTGAAACAGTAATATCTCCCTGATCCGCACCGACATTACCTGTATGAATCACGATATTATTGGTTGCCAGCCCGGTAGTAATCGTTGCAGGTGCGATGGTGTTAGGATTTCCGCTATTATCAATGATGATGTCCGTTGGATCGAGCAACCAGGTGCCGCCACCACTATCCACATGTGCCGTTTCTTTCACACTGAGCGTCTGTTTTCCGGATGTTTCTATGAATCCGCCTGCACCGAACTGTGCTCCGCCTTTCGCTTCGATGCGTCCGGCTATTTTCGTGGTCTCATCCGACCACACAATGATCGTTCCGCCATCACCGCGTTCCACTACATTGGCAGTGATCACTGCGCCTTGCGTAATAGTTGTAGTGTATGCTGTTGGCAGCAAGCCTTTTCCCTGAAAGTCGCCACCCACCAGAATCTCACCTGCACCACCTAAACCGGAAGCATCAAGTGTCCCGGAAACGGTGATGTTCGCATCCTGCCCAGTCACTACGATTCTTCCTTCATACGCCTGAATCGTCGGCGCTTTGAGTTCGCCTTCCACCACGATCAGGCTATCCACCAGCTCGCGACCCGCCGCCGCGCTCAGCGCTATCTCGCCGCCTTCCGCGCTGATACGCCCCGTATTCGCCACCAGCTGCGACGCCACCGCATCACTCGCTTCCACAGATAGCAACCCGTCCCCATGTAAATCGACCGTGAACCGATCGCCCGACGCCAGCTGCACCTTCCCCAGCCGCGCACGGATCACCCCGTGATTCTCTACACGCGGCGCCACCAGGCCGACCAGTCCTGCCTCACCAGCCGTGATCTCACCATGGTTGACAATCACCGCATCCGGATCGCCGGGCTGGCTGAAATTGAGATTGCCCTGCATGAAATCGCGATTGTCAATATCCGCACTCGTCGCAATCAGGCCGTTCACGTCCACCCGTGCGCCCTTGTCAAACATCACCCCGTTCGGGTTCACCAGTATCACGTGCCCATTCGCTGACAACTTCCCCGCTATCCGTGACGGATCGGCGCTCTTCACCCGGTTCAGAGCGGTGGCACGGCTTGAGGGCTGGTGAAACTGCGTGTGCTCGTCCGCATCAATATCAAACGAACGCCAGTCAATCACCGCGCGATCGCTGTGCTGGTGCACGTCCAACTTCTTGCCACTCGACACGATCGACGCATTGCCACCAGTGACAACACCGCCGGCGGGATTCGACAATGCCGGACTACTGAACGCCATCAAGGCAACGCAAATGCTGCCATACAGGGAAGTATGGCTTAATAAACGAACAGTTTGTTCCATAATAAAAGTATATCGTCTGTTTGTTTATTATTTATTAATCAATAGCTTTCCGGTTAATATTGCCACCCCAAGCGAAACAATACTCTGGCACCTTCATCATCGCCATATACCGGATGGTCGACCGGCTTTGTCATGGGTAGCGCCACTGCCAAATTGGCAAATAATGAAGTCGAGGCATGGTACATATTCAGTCCCAACCCACCAGACGACCCGGATACCGGCTTACTTCCCCGGTCTTCATTCCAGACGCGCCCTACATCATAAAATACATATGGCGTAAACGACAGATCGTAAATGGGCTCCAGATCATGGTAGTGCAGCTCCACAGAACCGGCCAGACCATGATCACCGGTAATTTCCGAGGCATCATACGCACGGCCCAAAGCACTGCCACCATATCCGAATTCCTCTGAAGAAAAAAGCGGGTCTGACGCATATTGGCCGGCAACCGAGGTAGTGAGACTGAATCCATGACCGAGCGGCTGTTGACGACTGGCCGAGAATGCCAACTTGGTGAAGTCTGGCACTGCCTCAGCACGGGAAAGGGTTAACTCCCCCGGATCGCTCGCACCGACAATATCCAGCCCCTGCGTCAGTGTCATATTCATATCACTCCAGCCCTGCCACGCATCCATCCCATCATAATGCATAGACGCACTGAGGCTGCGTACACGATCGCGTGTCAACAGCGTATCACCGAATATATCACCATTGGTATTACGCGCATGCAGGTGCAAACCGACATCCAGGTTTTCTTCACGCTGCCGCAACAGCTGATAGCGCAACCCGGATTCCAGTTCGATCGCATCGCTGCGAAGATCGGTCGCCGATAAAGTAGAACCTGGCTGCGCCCGTACATAGGAACCTGACACTTCCACTGTCACATCCGGATAGGGCATAAACTCATAGGTTAACGCCCCCTGACGCACTTCGTCTACTGGCAGGCTGGTATTAGCAATCGCCGTGACGCGATGGAATGGCATAGCGAAATCACGATAAACGCCCGACAATTGATACGGCCCCAGATAACGCGATCCATAATTATTCGCTTCCAGCATGATCAGCGGATCCTTCTCCAATGCCTGTAAGCGTAGTGCTACTGCTCCCTCTTCGCTTGCCTCATGCAGTCCCAGCGTCCCCTGAATGTCATACCCGGAAAGATCGCCCATACGCAACAAGGTTGACTCCAATACCGCCGAATGAATCGGACGCTGCTGCGTAAGGCGATCAAGATATGCCTGTATTATAGGATGCTGTGCTAATGTCTCCGACGCTACAACAACCTCGCCAATATAGCCTTCAATGACATGAATTGTAACAACCCCATCCTGCACCTCCTGAGGCGTGAGATAGGCACGGGAAAGGAAATATCCCTGACTCCGGTAATACCCGGTAATGGCGTTCACAATCTGTTGCAATGTCTGTACGGTAACGGGATGTTCCAGATGTTCCCGGTAAAGCGGATGCAACCTGTCAGGCGCAAACGCCGTCACCCCATCAAGCCTGATCTCATTCAGTGTAAATTGTACGGCGTCCGCTTCCGGCTCCACTTCCGGTGCTTCCCACTGTGGAATCGTAATCGGCGCATCATCCTCACGCTCTGGTACGGGTAACGTCGGCACGGAGACTCTTCCTGCATCCGCCGGGCCGGGAATTGCCTGCGTATACGCGTTAGACACACCACAGCATACCGCAATGCTACCATAGATGAAGACAGCGCATAGTTTTCTAGCTGGGAAATCCATAGATGCACCATACCATGAACCATAAAGGTTAATAGAATATTGGAACGCTAACCTGTTATCTTTACTTGATTCTTAAACCGGCGTGTTAGAAAGGGAACAACTGCCATGATATGCTTTAACGGACGCAATATCACGCCGTATCTGCCGTTGTAGCGCCTGCGCATCGGAAAACGTGCACTCATCGCGAATATGGCGCAAGAGGCGAACGCGCATAAAACGACCATAAACCTGTCCCATCGACTGAAACCCATGCACTTCCAACAAAGGAGGAGAACCTTCGCCAAAGCTGGGGCGTACACCAAGATTGGCAATCCCGTCACACCACTGCGGCGGGTCTTGACTACAATCGGCACTCTCGAGCAAAGCATATTGCACTGCATAAACACCAAATCGGGGAAAGTGCAATCCCTCCACTCCGATATTCGCCGTCGGCGTATGCATCTCCCGGCCTCGTTTCTCACCATGGATGACGCGCCCATAGATTTGATACGGACGCCCCAGCAATGTCGCAGCATCCTCTATACGCCCTTCACTCAGACAAGCGCGAATGCGACTGGAAGATACGGGGACATCACGTACAATCACCGGCGGCACATAAGTACATCCCATGCGTTCGGCAATGGCCATCTCCTGTAAGCGATGGACGTTGCCTTCCCGCCCTTTCCCAAAATGAAAATCCTCTCCTACAACTACATGACTGACCCCAAGCGCCTCGGAAAGCACCGTCTCCACAAACGCCGCAGCCGTTAGTGCCGCAAACGAAGTATTAAACCGCTGCAACAAGATGCCATTGACTCCCAGCGCTTTTAACCTGCGCAGGCGTACATGCAGCGGGTCAATAGCCAGCGCCGCCGTTTCCGGCCGAAAAAATCGCCGTGGATGTGGCTGGAACGTCATAATCAACAATGGCACCTGATGTCGGGTAGCGATGCCTTGGGCCTCCTCGAGCACAGCACGATGCCCCAAATGCACTCCATCAAAATTGCCAATGGCCAGAACACCGCCACGCAGAGAAGAAGGGCAATCAGTATAATGACGAAAGACATACATAGTCCGGTTATACAGGCCTTTTATACTCGTTTCACTTTAAAATTCCCCACGGAATTTATAGCACGTTCGGAAGATTTTCATACGTTGTATGAACATACTTACGTTGAGAAACTGCTATATTTTTAAAGATACAAGGGAAACACTATGTTACTCATTGGCTTCCGGCACCAACACTTCGCGTTTACCAACATGGTTAGCGGCACTGACCACGCCGTCACGTTCCATGCGTTCAATGATACGCGCCGCCCGGTTATAGCCGATTTTCAGGCAGCGCTGGATATAGCTGGTGGATGCCTTGCGGTCACGCGCAACAATGGCCACCGCACGATCATAGAGCATCCGATCCTCTTCGGTTTCCTCCTCATCCTCAAACTCGGAGAAGCTTTCCTCGTCATCTTTGGTGACATCCTCAATATACTCCGGTGGCATCTGCTTCTTGAGGTGATTGACCACCACCTCTACTTCAGCGTCGCTGATGAACGGCCCATGCACACGGGTGATACGCCCTCCACCGGCCATGTAGAGCATATCCCCTTGTCCCAGCAATTGCTCTGCGCCCTGCTCACCAAGAATCGTGCGGCTGTCAATCTTGGACGTCACCTGGAAACTGATACGGGTTGGAAAATTGGCCTTGATGACACCGGTAATCACATCGACCGAGGGGCGTTGCGTTGCCATGATAATATGAATGCCTGCCGCTCGTGCCATTTGCGCTAGCCGTTGGATAGAGCCTTCAATTTCCTTGCCGGCCACCAGCATCAGGTCGGCCATCTCATCGACCACGACTACGATAAACGGCAGGGGCGTCATCTCCAACTGCTGCGTCTCATAAGTCGGGCGTCCGGTATCAGGATCAAAGCCGGTCTGCACTTCGCGGGTCAACACTTCCCCGGTACGCTTAGCTTCCTGAATGCGCTTATTATAATTATCGACATTACGCACCCCAAGGCTGGCCATCAGCCGGTAACGGTTTTCCATCTCCTTGACTGTCCATTTCAGCGCCACAACCGCCTTGCCGGGTTCGGTAACCACCGGCGTCAACAAATGCGGGATGTCATTATAGACGGAGAGTTCCAGCATCTTCGGATCAATCATAATGAATTTGCAGGTTTCCGGCGTGTGATGATAGAGCAGCGAGGTAATCATTGTATTGATGGCCACGGATTTTCCTGAACCAGTCGTCCCGGCTACCAGTAAATGCGGCATCTTGGAAAGGTCAACCACGATCGGATCACCGCCAATGTCTTTCCCCAGCACCATCGGCAGTTTTGCCTTAGTTTTGGCGAAGCTGTCATGCTGCAGGTTTTCGCGCAAATACACGGTCTGACGATTGGTGTTGGGTAATTCAATGCCCAGCGCATTACGTCCAGGAATCACAGAAATACGCGCAGAGACGGCACTCATGGAACGGGCAATGTCATCGGCCAGCCCGATCACGCGGGAGGATTTGGTACCGGGGGACGGCTCCAGCTCGTAAAGCGTGACCACCGGGCCGGGGCGAATATGGATAATATCCCCCTTCACCCCAAAATCATGCAGCACCGATTCCAGCATGGTGGCGTTTTGCTTCAGCGCATCTTCGTTGATGATATAATGCTTATTGTTCTTCGGCACTTCCGCCAGCATACTGGTGGAGGGCAATTCGTAATTACCACTCTTACTGCGCAACTCAAAGGAAGCCTGCTTTTCTCCGCCGGTAGATTGCTGCTTGACCGAAATACTGCGCGGTTTTGCCTCCGCCTTCTTTTTGCCTGCTTCCACTTTGCGGATGGAGGCTTTGCGTTTCTGCGAGGAGGTTTGCTGATCAGTGGCCAGCCCCTCTGCGTCATTGCGCAGCAGCTTGGTGATGTAAGTGAATGAGGTCGCAATGACCTGCCCGATATGCGCCAGTTCCTGACGAATGGCCGCCCATTCCTCACGCTTAAGTCCCAACGCAAACAAGCCGGCGATGATGGTGGCAACGAACGCCAATGCAATCACCCCCCATGCGCTTATCAGCGATGCCAGCGCGATACCGACCAGCGCACCGAGATTACCACCCAGCCCGCTACTGAATGGCCATTGGGCTGGCGCCGGGATGAAATACATCAGCGTGGAGAGCGCCACCAGCGCAATAAGCAACCCACAGATGCGAAAACTTACATAAGGAATTTGCTGATCAGCGATCAGCCGCCACCCCCAGGCACAGAGCATAACGGGCAGCATCATCGCGCCTACACCAAACAGTTGCAGTAGCAGGTCAGCGGTGATAGCGCCCGGTGCGCCCATCAGATTGGCAATGGCACCGCCTGACGCGCGGTTGAGTGATGGATCACCACTGTCATAACTAATAAGCGCTAAGGTAAAGAACACTGCCGCCAGCACACACCCGATACCGAGCGAATGCGGTGCCAGTTTTTTGAGTGCGTCAGGAAGCGCCCCGGATGTTAATGCCAGACCTGCCATAAGAGGATGCTCATAATTGCTACGTTTTATTAATAATACCGTAAACACCAGGGGTAAGACCAGCGCCAGTGCCCATCGGGAGGCTGAGTGTTGCCGTATTTTCGCCGCACATGGCATAAAAAACACGCACACCTACCGGTTTCACTTGTTTTTTGGTATGGCAGATGCGATGAAGTAACATGGCTGGCGGCGGGCGACGGCGTTGCTTAATCGGTCAGGTTCGAGAGAAAGCAGCCGGGGTGGCCAACCAGCGGGTCGTCGTCAGTCTTTTATGAAATAATGATATACTACACTCCCCTTGCGAGAGAGTCGAAGAGCGCAAAGCGCGATTCGGTGAGGGGAAACACGTCATACCGGCGGAGGCCGGTATCTGGTGCGATGAGACTCCGGCCTTCGCCGGAGTGACGAATCTTATCCAACCCCTCACCCAATCGACCTTCACTGCGCTCGGTCTCTTGGACTCTCCCGCACAGCACCCACTTGTGGGGTGCTATGCATCAAATAGGCTGTCACCCCGCAAGCGGGTGAAAGCAAGGGAGAGTGATACACAAAAAAAACCGCAAGCGACGGCGCTTACGGGTTAGAATAACGTCCCGGGTTTAAACCCCAGGCTTTCCTCAATCTTGTTGTTTGTTTTGCAATAATCCTTAAACCTCAAGATGAGCCTTGAGGCCGAGATCAGCCATGTCCCCCACACGATTACATACGACCACCATACCATGGCACTAATGGCCATAAGAATGGTAATGATGACGGCCATCACAAATAGAGTGATAACCTTTCTGGTCATAACTCCGCCCATTTGGCGCTGGGCGTACTCCTGCATGAGGAGGTCGCGTATCTTGACAGCCGTCGTGGAGTCTTCGAGTTTTTGGGCAATGACCCGTGACTCGTCCACCTCCAATGTGCGGTCAGCTAGCTCTTCGATGGCTTCGATAATTTGTTCAGATGTCATGATACCAAATATTCAACGAATACTGACAACATCTTCAGTTCTCTTACATACGCAAAAGAATTAAAGTTGATTTCTTTATACACACTTACAAAGACTTTGTAAAGAAAACTCCGCCTACCGCAGCCCCTGCATCAACTGCTCAATGCCGCCGCTGCGTGCCAGCCCTTTGGCACCGCCCATCTTCTTGAGCTTTTTCATCATTTTTTCCATCTGCTGATGCTGTTTGACCAGCTGATTGACCTCCTGCACACTAGTGCCCGACCCGGCAGCGATACGCTTGCGGCGTGAGGCATTCAGCAGCTTGGGGAACCGCCGTTCGCGCTGAGTCATCGACAAAATAATCGCTTCTTGCTTCTTAAACATCGATTCATCCACGCCTGCCTCGGCGATCTTGTCTTTCATCTTGCCGATCCCCGGAATCATGCCGAGCATTGAACCCATGCCGCCCATTTTCTTCATGTTCTTCAGTTGAGACAGCATATCGTCAAAGTCGAACTTGCCTTCCTGCATCCGTCTGGCCATCTTCTCGGCTTCGGCTTCATCGACCGTTTCTGCTGCCTTCTCCACCAGCGAGACAATGTCCCCCTTATCAAGAATTCGCGCGGCAATCCGTTCCGGATGGAACGGTTCAAACTCGCTGATTTTCTCACCGATACCGAGGAACTTGATCGGCTGGCCAGTCACATGGCGCAGACTCAGCGCTGCGCCGCCGCGCCCATCCCCATCGACGCGGGTGAGGATCGCCCCGGTGATGCCGATTTTCTCATGAAACTCGCGCCCGATATTCACGGCATCCTGCCCGGTCAGCGCATCGGCGACCAACAGGGTTTCCACCGGCGCGGCTAGGTCACGCACCTGCACCAGCTCATCCATCAGCGCGTCGTCAATATGCAGGCGACCGGCGGTATCGAGGAGCAGCACGTCATAGCCTTCCAGTCGGGCGGCCTCCAGTGCACGCTTGGTAATATCCACCGGCTGCTGTTCAGCGATGATGGGCAACGCATCGACCCCGGCCTGTCCGGCGACTACATTCAACTGTTCTTGCGCTGCCGGGCGATAGACGTCGAGCGATGCCACCAGCACGCGCTTATTATGCTTGGTACGCAGCCGGTAGGCCAGTTTCCCGGTTGAAGTAGTCTTTCCCGATCCCTGCAACCCCACCATCATGATAACCGCAGGTGGCGCGGCAGCCAGGTTAATGTCCTGATGTGCATCGCCGAGTAGCTCGGTTAGGTGATCTTGCACCAATTTGATGACCATATTGGCTGGTGACACGCTTTTGATGACTTCCGCGCCTAGCGCCTTTTCCTTGAGCGACGTCGTGAACTCCTTGACCACCGGCAGCGCGACGTCGGCTTCTAGCAGGGCAATGCGTACCTCGCGCATCGCCGCATTAATATCATCCTCGCTCAGGCGCCCCTGCCGCCGTAATTTGGAGAAGATGCCACCTAAGCGTTCATTGAGTGAATCAAACATGCGGTGTTTTTTAAAGGATATGGTTGCGATAATCCATGAAATTATGTACTGTTCCATTCCTGTTCACTCAACCGATATGCAGGGAGACCATGGCCGAAGCACCGACGAAAACACCCGAAGATATTCAGGCCATGAGTTTTGAACAGGCAATGCAGGAGTTGGAACAGATCGTGCGCCGATTGGAAACGGGCGATGCTCCGCTGGAAGAGTCACTGAACGATTACAGTCGGGGTACGGCGCTTAGAACCCATTGCCAAAAAACGCTCCAGGACGCGAAATTAAATGTCGAAAAAATTGTCCGGCAGGAATCAGGCAGCGTAACAACCGAGCCATTTGATACATAGGAATAGACCTCGTTACGATATATATTAAGGATTTTGCCATGCGACTGATTTTGCCGAAGAACAAGGAGAATATTGCACCGCGTAGTGGTGCTACGGGGAAAATATTTTCCACCGTTATTCGGCAAAATCAGCCATGGTTCTTCGAATTGCGGCGAAAATGGCAGACTACGTCGTTAAATCCCTTGTCCGTAGCACCACTACGCACTGCGGGTTTCGCCTCGTATTCAGCCATTTTCGACTCACAACAAAACATTAATATATATCGTAACGAGGTCTAGTATGAGTGAAACGCTGCAAAGCACGGCTATATTGGATATGCAAAACTCGCTGACCGAAGTCAGTGCCGAGTTGGAACGCATCATGGATGAGGTGCTGCCACACCCCGAAGGCCTGTCCAGCAATGTCATTACCCTTAGCGACCGGCATTTACACAGTGAGACCTGCTCTGTCGGCGATGAAGGGTTGGTGATGGAAGCGATGCGTTATTCCGCTCTTTCCGGAGGCAAGCGGTTGCGCCCGTTCCTGACAGCCACCTGCGCCAGCCTATTCGGCGTCAGTCTGAATGCATCGCTGCTGGCGGCGGCGGCCATCGAGTTTATCCATACCTACTCGTTGGTGCATGATGATTTGCCGGCGATGGACGATGACGATCTGCGGCGCGGAAAGCCGAGCTGTCACGTGAAATATGGGGAGGCAGTGGCGATTCTGGCCGGGGACGCACTGCAAGCCCTGGCATTCCAGATTATTGCCGATCGAGAAGTGCATGCCGACCCGTCCGTGCGCTGTGACTTAGTGCGCACCTTGGCCAAAGCGGCTGGAGCGAGTGGCCTGGTGGGTGGGCAGATGCTGGATTTGTCGGCGGAAGAGAAAGAGCTGAGCGTTGATGAGATCATCCGTCTCCAACGGCTGAAGACCGGGGAGATGTTCGCCGTTTCCTGTGAGACTGGAGCCATCCTGGGCAAAGCGGCACCGATGTTGCGCAACGCACTGCGGCGTTATGCGCATGATATTGGTCTGGCGTTCCAGATTACCGATGATCTGCTCGATGCCGAGGGTACGCGCGAGGAAACCGGCAAGGACGTCGGCAAAGACGAAGATCGCGGCAAAGCAACGCTGGTGCAGGCGCTCGGCAATGAACGCGCCCGCGAGCAGGCGCAGATTCTGGCACGTCAGGCGGTCGGGCATCTGGAGGTGTTCGACCACAAGAAAACCCGGCATTTGCGCGCATTGGCCGAGTTCGTCGTGTCACGACGGAATTAAGCAAACTATTGCTTGAACACTACCTTATCCCAGCGCTGCTTCGATCCCGCGTCGATAGGTTCCCAGAATTTGCTCTTTCTGGATCGTATGGAATGCACCGCCCTCTTGCATCGCTGCGATGGACTGCTTAAGCGCCGCCTGATGCTCGAGCACATACGCCATACCCTTTGCCACATCTTCCACGGAGTCAGCATCACTCACATAGCCAATGTCATCGGCTTTAAAATAGCCATCAATACCCCAGTTCTTGGAATAAACCACCGGCAAGCCGTTAAACAGTGCCTCGGCATAGACCATCCCGTAGCTCTCCCGCTTCGACGGCAGAACAAATGCCGCATAGTCGGGCATCAAGGCCTGCATTGCTTCATGTTTGACCGGGCCTTTCAGATGCACATGCTCACGTCCTGCCGCATCACGCAATGCCTTTCTTACTTCCAGCAAGGTCTTCGGACTGCCGCGCCCATACACATCCAGGGCAATGTTGGGGAATCGCTCTTTCAACGAGTAAATCGCCGCCACCATGGTCATCAGGTTCTTACGCTTCCAGCTGTCGAGATGAAACACGGTCAACAGCCGTTGCGTCTCCACATAGGGTGCCGGGCGCATCGCCAGTACGCCAGGAATCACCGGCAATGGATGGGTCTTGGCTCGATCTAGCCCGGCGATGCGTTCAAACAGATCAATCGTCCAGGGTGCACGGGCAAACACCACAGAAGCCTCTGCCGCAATCTGGCGGTACAATCCTTGAAGGCTGCGCTTATTATGAAAGATTTTACTGTCCGAATCCCCACGAATGTCGGTGATGAAAGGAATACCCAACTCCTTTGACAGTATCTGGCCAATCACCCCTTCCACCGTCAGCTTGTGCGTATGAATCAGGTCGGGACGGATGCCCTTCTGTCGTATATCTGCCAGAATCCAGGCAGCCAATGCCTTCAACCGCCCATGCCATGCAATCCCTTTGGGCAGCGCACCATAGGCCACTGCCGTATATCCCTCCCCGGATGGCAGCGCTTCAATCCCGGAAAACCCATCAACCCGGTTGAGCGAGTAAATCACATGGCTAAACTCCGGCACACCCGCAATCAGATTGTAAACAGCCTTGGTCTTGTTCGCATCCAGTACATCCGGATAGTCATTGCTGATATGCAGGATCGTCGCACTCACGCGGCATTCTCATCTTTGACCGAAGTTCCCTGATCCAGCAGCTTGCCCCAACGCGCTGTCATAATGCCGGTACGGATGACCCGCGCCGGATTACCTGCGACAATGCTATGGGGAGGCACGTCTTTGGTTACCACGGAACCGGCAGCGACAATCGAATGATCCCCTACCGTCAACCCGGGCAGAATGATGCTGCGCGCACCGATTCCACAATATTTCCCAATATAGGTATGCTCATGCTTAAGCCGTAGCAAGTCATGCGTCAGGATCGCGGCATCAAAGGAGATGTTCGTCCCCTCCCCCACATGCACACCACGCGGGAAGGTCTTATCCAGATTGGCTTTCAGGGAAATCAGGGTAAAAGGGTGAATATCCATGCCCCAGACATGCACCAGGTACAGGCGGCGCGTCCCCAATATGGTGCGGCGCAGTTGCGTACGGATGGTCGCCAATATGCCGTTCTTCTTGATAGATGACAGCCTCAGATGCTCAAACGGAGGGGACTCGGACATGATGTTTTATTTATACGCAGGTTAATGTGGCGTCTATAGCCGCTTTCCCTGCCATTGCCAAGATGAAACGTCCCGATCCTATTCTTCTATCACCATATTCCGATAGCGTAGACAAATCCGCTCTTCTCCTTCCTGCCAATTGGTGGGTTTGTAGATGCCCAGCTTGAAATAAGGGGGACGGCGATCATTAAATCGGTTCGGTCCCTCCAGATTTGCCAGTTCCTCACCATCCATGGATACGCGCAAATACCCCTCACCCGCTTCATCATGGGCAAAACGCGTCTGCATGGAAAAACGCCGCCACTCACCGGGCATCACGCCAACACTATGAAAGACCGTTCTTGCCTGAATCGTGCTACCCGGCTCGGTGCAGTGATTACCCGAAGTTTTGGATACCAAGGTTGCATCCCAGCGATTCTGCATATTCAACCGCTCGTTCTCCATAACCAGCGCCGAAGGAGGACAACGCCACGCCTCTCCGGAATCCGGAAAGGAGTGAATCTGCATAATGCTGTACCATGCATCCGATTTTATGGTGCCTGGCACCACCTGAAAATCAAAACTGATGCCGACTTCCGGTGCCAGCGCCCCTACCGTAAACTCGCAACGCTTCTGTTTATCTTTACGATTCAGACAAAATTCGATGGTAGGTATTGCTTCACCCGGCACCTGCCGGTAGGTCGCCTGCGGGCATTCCAACTGCACACGCAGAGCATCGACGCTCAATGCGGGAGCTAGTGTCTCCTGAATAAACGCCTGCTCAGCGTTTGCCAGCGCCGTAGCCGCTCCTGTAATCAACATGAAGAAAATACTGAAAAATTTCATCGCTTACGCTCCCTCGTCACTTGTTATTTCCTTATCACGGCAGTATACACACTCCATGTTCTGGCGTCCGATATTACTGGTTAACGGAGTACTGCTAAGCGTGCTTGGCATCGCTATGCTGTTCCCCGTCATTGCCGATCTGCTATCCAACCATACCGACTGGAAAGTATTTGCCACCTCCAGCCTACTAACACTTTTTATCGGCATGTCCCTGTTTTTAACCAACCGAGGATACAAAGGAGAGTTAAAAATTAGACAGGCATTTCTGCTGACCAGTACCAGCTACTTTAATGTCTCTCTGTTCGCTTCTCTGCCATTCTTGTTGTCCGACCTGGATATGGACTTTACTGACGCCTATTTTGAAGCGGCTTCTGGCATTACCGCCACTGGAGCAACGGTGCTCACCGGACTGGATGCAGCGCCTCCGGGCATTCTGCTGTGGCGCTCTATTCTCATGGCACTGGGTGGTATCGGGATTGTGGTCATGGCGCTGGCTATCCTCCCAATGCTACGCATTGGGGGCATGCAGTTATTCCGCACAGAATCATCCGATAATTCGGAAAAGACTCTACCTCGCGCCAAGGAAATCGCCATGACCATCGCCACGATTTTTGTCGCATTGACATTATTATGCGGATGGTGTTACTGGCTGGCCGGAATGGACAGCTTTGATGCGCTATGTCATGCCCTGACTACAGTCGCTACCGGTGGGTTCTCAACCCATGACAGCTCTATTGGTTATTATAACTCCGTCACTATCGAAATGATCGCCATCGTGTTCATGATTAGCGGCGCACTCCCCCTGATGCTCTATTATCAAACGATCAACGGCAACCCAACTGCTTTGTGGCGTAACACGCAGGTACGCTTTTTTTTGACGATTATCATTTTAGTCACCAGCGCCTTGTCCATCTGGCTCATGCTGGAAGAACAGTATAATTTATTTCAGGCTGTGCGGTATTCATTGTTCTCGACTGTCGCTATCATTACCACCACCGGCTATGGTATTGTGGACTATAGCCAATGGGGCAGCTTCGCCACCAATCTACTCTTTATGCTAATCGTTGTGGGGGGATGCACCGGCTCCACCTCAGGCGGCATCAAGATTTTTCGATACCAAGTATTGTACGAAACCGCCAAAACCCAGTTGAAACAATTGATCCAGCCGCATGGTGTCTTCATTCCACGCTATGAAGGCAAACCCATTCCAGACCCTGTTGTTGCGTCTGTTATGGCATTCCTTCTGTTATTTGCCTTTTTCTTTATGGCGTTTTCCATCGCACTTTCTGCCTTTGGACTGGATTTTCTCACCAGCATGAGTGCTGCCGCACAGGCGTTGGCTAATGTGGGACCAGGACTGGGAAATGTCATCGGTCCTGCTGGACATTACGGTACGCTGCCGGAAGGCGCAAAATGGGTTTTGTGTCTGGCTATGATCATGGGACGGCTGGAACTGTTCACCGTGATCGTTATCTTTACCTCATCCTTCTGGAGCCGGTGATCCGGAAACAGCTAGTCGATCATCGCATTGATTTCCTGCTCGGAGATCGGCGTCTGAACCACCACGCCAAACCAGCCTAACCCGTCATACTCTTCGTACCCGATGGTACGCGCATAAGCGACGATATCGCCATTACCATCCGTATAGCAACCCTTGTTACCATCCTTGGTATCCAGGGGATAACGCTTGAGCATATCCTTACCGTCGGAAGATGCGATAATGTTATGTTTGGAATCCAGTAGCATCACGCGTGTACGCTTCCACTCATCCTGCGTCAATGTCGGCTCATCCTGAACGATCGAACGCGACTGCTCCGGCCAGTCAAAGAACACGCCCAGCACGCCCAATACATCCCCGTTCAGCTCTCCATCCCGACGAACCGCTGTCGAATAAATCGCCACCGGCAGATTGCCATGCATGGCATCGTTATGAATGTCATCCACCACGTAATCATCGCCGCTACGAGTCCGCATAGCATCACTGTACCAGCGTTCACCCGATACACTGGAACCCACTGCATTCGAAAATTTCTGAGGCTCAGAACAGGCAATCACTTTGCCACTCGCATCTGCCAGCACCAGGTTCAAATACACCGTGTAAAAGCGATTAATCACCCCTAATCGCTTGCCGGCGAAATCCACCTTCGCCTTTTCCGGATCCTGCAAGGCTTCATAAAATGCGCTATCCGTCGCCCACCAGCGCACATCTGCCGTCCGTTCAAACAAGTTACGTACAATCAGCTGCACCAGCGTTTGCGACATTTCAATCAGACGATTTCCTTCCAGGTCTTCTACCAAAATATCGGCAATCTGACGTCCTTTTTCGATCCGCTCTAGTACTACCTGCCGAAAATTGAGAGAATTTTTTGACGCCTGCGACGCCAGATTCTTCACCTCGGACGCCACCACGGTAAATCCGCGCCCCGCCTCTCCAGCACGAGCTGCCTCAATGGTTGCATTCAGCGACAACAGATTAATCTGTCCGGCGACTTTCTCATTCAGCGTGGCAAATGCCTCTACATCTCCGGCAACCCGGTTGATAATTGTCTGTATTCTGCGTGGCATAATTTACATTCCCACATTCGTTGTGAAATTGATAATGTCACGTTATACGCAACAAAATACAAATTTTTTATTAAAAAAACGATCGCTTGCCAATGCTTGTGTGAGTTTACTTGTGGTGATGCAGGAATGACATTATCTCATGGGTAGCTGGTAAAAAGGAGTCTTCACATGCGCATCACCCGATCAGTCAGACAGATTCTCAGCTGGTATGAGAGCGACAATCCCGGCGTCAAAACCAACCTGGCACGAATGCTGATGCATGGGAAACTGGCCGGCACGGGCAAAATGGTGATTCTCCCGGTGGATCAGGGATTTGAGCATGGGCCGGTACGAAGCTTCGCGATAAATCCGGATGCCTATGACCCGCACTATCATTTTCAACTGGCTGTTGATGCCGGACTCAATGCCTATGCTGCACCGCTGGGTATGCTGGAAACGGGAGCAGCCAGTTTCGCCGGCGCCATCCCCACGATTTTGAAAGTCAATAGCGCCAATACGCTCTATCCGGCAGATGCATCCCTACAGCCGACGCAGGCAATTACCGGTTCTATTGCGGATGCGTTGCGCCTTGGGTGCTGTGCCATCGGCTTCACCATTTATCCCGGCAGTGGCGAATCTTACGGTATGTTTGAGGAAATAAAGGAGATGGCAGAGGAAGCAAAGGCGCATGGACTGGCCGTGATTATCTGGTCCTATCCGCGCGGTGCCGGGCTTTCCAAAGCTGGGGAAACGGCACTCGATATTTGTGCCTATGCTACCCACATGGCAGCGTTACTGGGCGCCCATATCATTAAAGTCAAACTGCCGACCGATGTAGTGGAGCAATCGGAAGCACTGCACCTGTATCAGGAACAGGCGGTTCCCATTACGGCACTTGCGGATCGTGTCCGCCATGTAAAACAGGCAGCCTTTGATGGCAGACGCCTACTGATTTTCTCTGGTGGCGTCTCCAAGACGTCGAACAGCGTGCTGGAAGATGCCAGAGCCATTATGGAAGGCGGCGGCGATGGCTCCATCATTGGCCGCAACGCCTTCCAGCGCCCCCGCGATGAAGCCTTGAAAATGCTTGCTGACGTCATTGCGATCTATAAGAGGCAGTGATGTCACAACTCTCCAGCACGGCACCGGCAACATCACTACCGCTTTCCATGAAAAAGGCGCTACGCGAAGCAATGGCCTTACATAAAAAGAAGAAGCATCAGGCGGCTTGGCAAACGCTGCAACCCGTGCTGAGCGCCCATCCGTCCCATGTCCCGGCACTCAACCTGCAAATGGAACTCGCTCGACACACAAGACAGCTGGATGTCGCCATGCTGGCTGCCGTGCGTTCACTCAGCCATGACAAGATGCAGCCCGGTATTGCCGCGACCCTGGCTGATATGCTCTGCGCCACCGGACGAATGCAGGAAGCACTGCCTTACCTCAAACTGGCTTGCATGGCCGACAAAAAACATCAGGAAAATTGGTTTCGCAGCGCCTTGATCTATTGGCGTGTGACGCGAGATAAAACACAGGCTTTTCCCTATCTGGAACATGCACTCACGCTGCCCGGTTCTCGCCGCGCAGAATGTCACCGTCTCGCTGGAGAGATATTGGCAGGTGAAGGCGATGAGCTGGGCGCATTCCTCCACATGGTTGATGCCATTGACGCGCTTGACCTGAAGCGTGACGACCACCGGAAATTGGAAATCGAGTACCTCAACCTGTTCGCCGGAGCGCAGGTTGCTGAAATTCCCTCAGACTACATGGAACGCTGCAAGGCATTAATGCTGCGTTGCTTCGGCGCACCCGATGTCGCCAGCGCTTCTCTGGCACGGCTATGGTGCTTTATTCTGCGTCATGACAAAACGTTCGCCTGCTTGTTTGCGGATGGCGAGTTAGAATCACGCAGCGCATTGGCGCAGCAGACCTTCTTCCTGGAGGGATTACGCGAACTGACCATCATTGATGCCACCATAGAGACCGCCGTTGCCGGTATACGCAAACAATTGCTGCTGGCCATGCAGGAAGACGCGTGGACGGAACAGCAGACACAAGGCTGGCTCCCCTGTCTGGCCGCCCTCGCCTCCAGCTATTTTTATCATGAATACCTGGCGGATGTGGATGAACAGGAGCAATCCATCATTGATTCGCTGCAACAGCAAGATGATGATACGACGCCCGACATGCATTACCTTGCGCAACACCTGTTGTTGGGATGCTATCTTCCACTTTCACAACTAGGAGACACTGAAACGCTGGCGTCCCGACTGGAATCTGCGTTGGCAGCGTTGGAACTTCCCGATGAACACAAGACCATGGTGGCCGATGTTATCACGGCGCAGTTAAGCGACTATCTGGAAGAACAGACACTCAAAGCCAGCATCCCTTCGCTATCAGGCGCGCTCAAGGACAGCATCTCACAACAGGTGCAGGCGCAATATGAACGCTACCCGTACCCACGTTGGCGGCATTTGCCCGACCTGACACCCTGCACATTGCAGGCACATCTCACGCGGCTGTTCCCCTATGCAGCGCAGGAACCGGCAATACAGGCAGTCAGCCAGCCAGTGACCACACTCGTGGCGGGATGCGGCACCGGGCAACACCCGCTACTGCGCTACCGCACCTATCAGATGCAGCGCATTCTGGCCGTGGATCTGAGCTTTACCAGCCTGGCCTATGCCAAGCGTATGGCGCAGCAATTCGGGATTGATGCGATTGAATTCCTGCAAGGCGATATTCTGGAGCTAGACCAACTGGACGAGCAGTTCGATGTGGTGGAAAGCTGTGGTGTCCTGCACCATATGCACGACCCGATGGCCGGGTGGCAACGCATCTGCGAACGCCTCAAGCCGGGCGGATTGATGAACATTGCGCTTTACAGCCAAACCGCGCGCAAGACCGTCTCCGACGCCAGAGCCGTGATCGCCAAAGAGGGATATACCGACGATGTAGCGAGCATGCGCGCTCTGCGCCGCGACATTATCAACGGGGGCGAGGATCATCCGCTCGCGTCGTTGCAACGCTGGCGAGACTTTTTCACCACCTCGCAGCTGTGTGATCTGGTTTTTCACGTACAGGAGCACCAGTTCACCATCCCCATGATTCAAGAAGCGCTGGACACGCTGGGGCTGGCCTTCATTGGCTTTCAGTTCCCCGACCACCATCACAAAATCTCGGCGTTTTGCCATCGCTTCGGCGCGGACGCACTGCGCGACCTCTCCGCCTGGGATACCTACGAGCAGGAGCACCCCCATACGTTCCGGGCAATGTACCAGTTTTGGTGCTATAAACATTAGCTGTTATCAGTTACTTACCGTAATCGTCCTTTGATGCGATTCAACACATCCATACGCTCATGATAAATTGCTATAATGGCCATTGGACAGCCACGTTTTTCTAACCCAAATAGGTAATGGTGTTGACAATGCATCACCATTAACCGTAGGTGAATGCCGTCCAAAACTTTGTAACTCCCAAACTTTTTTGCAAGATTTTCTGCGCAGTTTTCCAACTTTGCCACATAACGCACGGCTTGTTTTCGACCATGTCTGATTCGAGTATATTCAACAATCGCTTCAAGGTCTGCCCGTGCAAAGCGAGTGAACTCGTATGGCATTTATGATGCGTCCATTTGGCGAAGCTTCTCGTCTGCTATATCTGAAAATTTTTTCTGTATCATGTGGCCGGTTTCTGCTTCCCTGATACGCTCGCCCAGCAATGTTTTTAATTCCTCCATGGCCTGCGCCTCCTCATCCATGTCGTTAGAAAACAGCCGCTCCATCACAAATTCTTTAATGGTTTTGCCTTGGATGGCTGCCATGGCCGTCACCTGCTGATGCTGTTCCACTGTAACATCAATCGTAATCCTGCTCATTTTATTCTCCTTATCAGACATAGAGTAGCAGAAAATGTAAAAACTTACAAATGATAAGAAAATCATTGCGTCACTTCCTCTGCCAACTACCCACTCGGAAAGGTCAGTGTCACCACCGCTCCGCCTTCCACGCGGTTGGCGACCGTAATGGTTCCCTTGTGATCCTCGATGATCTTTTTGACGATGGCCAGCCCCAGCCCGGTGCCCTTGGCGCGTGTCGTCACATATGGCTCCATGATCTTGTGGATCAGCTCTTCCGGAAACCCGACACCGTTATCGGCAATAGCCACCACGATCTGATTGCCGGAAACATCACACGTCACCGCAATGGCACCTGGCTCTTCCGGTTGCTCGCGCCGTCCAATGCTTTCTGCTGCATTCTTTAAAATATTGGTGAGCACCTGACTGATCTGCGACTCGTCACATTCCAGCATCAGCTTGCGATCCTCCACCTCCAGGGTAAATTCGATGTCCGGCTTACTGGTCTCCGCTGAAAAGATCGCCGCTTCCAGCAATGGCACCAACGGCAATTGCGCCAGTTTCGGTGCCGGCATCCGGGCAAAGGAGGAAAATTCTTCGACAATGGTGCCAATATCGCGCAAATGCCGGGTAATCGTTTCCAGATATTTCTCGAATGACTCGCGCGCTTTCGGGTCATCCGGTGCAAATTTCTTCTTCAATCGATCCACGGACAATTTGATGGGTGTGAGCGGGTTCTTAATCTCATGCGCCACCCGCCGCGCCACATCCGACCAGGCGGCACTGCGCTGCGCGGAGATCAGCGGTGTGATGTCATCGAGCGTCACAATAAATCCTTCAACATAATTCTGACTGATCTCGGCGGAGACCCGTACATGCAGCACCGTACTCTGGCCATGACGCATTAGCGTAATCTGGTCTTCGTGAATATCGCCGGGATGCAGCAACACCCGCGTCAGCAAGGGGCTAAATTCCGGCAACAGAGAGCGCAGCGAACGCCCGGTCATTTCTTTCTCGCTGGAAAACCCTAACAACTCCAGTGCGGAAGAATTCGACAGGCTCACCACCAGATTGGTATCCAGCGCAATCACGCCTGCCGACACCCCACTGAGCACCGACTCACTAAAGCGGCGGCGTTGGTCAAGCATCCGCGTCACCTGCGTTAATTCGAGCCGTCCGGTATACAGCTGCTCGGTCATTCGGTTAAAATGCCGGATCAGCATATCCATCTCGTCATTATCGGTATCTTCCTCAATCCGGATGGAATAATCCCCGGCGCGCACCCGCTCCGTCGCCTGTGCCACGGTAATCAGTGGCCGGGTAATCCGGGAGGCAAAATTAATCCCGTACCAGATTACACTCAGTAGTAAACCCAATGTCACCAGAATAAACACCGTGACAAATAGCATCTGCAACTGATCAGCGGTGTTGAGCATTCGCTGGTAGCGCGCTGCCGCGCCTTTCGATTGCTCGATATGCTCGATGACCTTGCCATCCACCAGTCGGCTAATCACCAGATAGGTGTCCGTGAACGGATCAATGACCACCACCGCAAAAATACGATCCTCCTTCTCCATAATCGCCACTTCCCCATTACGGGCAATCTGTAGGATACGCTCCGGCAGACTCTCAAAACTCAGTGAAAAACTGAGCAGCGATCGAGCGATCACCTGATCCTGTTGCAGGACGATTGCTTCCGAGAGCGACCGCAGCGCCACCTGCCCGTTGAGAATTTCGTTGAAACGGGGCGGATTCACGACCACCTGTTCCAGATCATGGCGTAGATCATTGGCCATGGCCATGGCATCCGCACGTAATGTGCTTTCATGCTCCTGTACGTAAGCTTCGGCCACAGCGACCGACTCACTCAGCACCGTGCTGATGCGATCATTGAACCAGTCCTTCGCTCCGTAATAAAAGAAGGTGATGGAGAAAATAGAGATGACCAGGGTGGGAATGATGGTAATCAGCGAAAACGCCTTGACCACTTTGGTTTGCAACTGCGCCCCGGCATAGCCATGCTTCAACGCCGATTGCAACTGGGAAATGCGACGCAGGATCATCACCGCCACCGCCAGCATGAGCACCCCTAGCAACAGAATCAGTGCGATATTGGGAAGTGATACCGTTCCGACAACACCGGCCATCGCAACGGACGGCATCAGGCTGATTGGCAGCAAAATTACAGGAAAACGGCGCATCACACCTAAACAGCTATCAGAGAAAGGGGGCGCTCCGCAAGCCGCCGCCGCCGTTGCACCGTACTTTACGGCTTAATAAGTGTAAACCGTTTCGTTAAAGCCATATTGGAAGTCCAGTGGAACCGTCATTCCGGGCTTGACCCGGAACCCATTATTCACCATAAATAAATTAACCACTATCATTTCGGAGAAACCTGAAATGACTGATAAAGAAAAAATCGATGCTTTATATCAGCTAGTTGCAGAACTAACCAACAGATTAGAATCTGTTGAGCGTGATGCCAGGGAAGCCAAAAAAAGGGCTGATGATAATTACGACCTTATCAAATACATTTAAGCCTCTCAACGCTTTTGAGGGGTTTTTTCTTTAAGAACAGGTTCTAAGCCATCAACCTGCCTGCTGTTTATTCCCGATCCGGTTGCCGTTCTCAGGCAAGCACCAGCAACATCACACTGCCCATGACAATCCGATACCAGGCGAAAATGCCGAAGCCGTGACGGGTGAGGAAGTTGAGCAGCCATTTCACCGTGAACAATGCCGCAATAAACGCCGTGACAAACCCTACCGCAATGATCACCCCATCATCCAGTGAAAGGTGATGGAAATTCTTATAGAGGTCATAGGCCGTCGCCGCCGCCATCGTCGGAATCGCCAGCAGGAACGAGAACTCCGCCGCCGCCTTGCGATCAATGCCCAGCAACAGCCCACCCATCATCGTCGCCCCGGAACGCGACGTACCGGGAATCATCGCCAGCGCCTGACAAAGTCCAATAATGAGCGCCTGTTTTGGTGTCATATCATCGACCGAATGGATACGGGATAGCGGCTTGATGCGCTCAATGATGAGGATCAGCACACCACCGACAATCAGCATTACCGACACCACGACCGGTGAGAACAGCACCTCCTTGATAAACCCATGGGCAAACACACCGATCACCGCCGCCGGCAGAAAGGCGAGGATCACGAGTAGCACAAAACGCTGGGTTTCGCGGCTGTCATGCAGGTGCAGCACCACATTAGTGACACGCTGGCGGAACACGGTGCAGATCGCCAGAATCGCCCCCAGCTGGATGACGACTTCAAATACCTTTCCTTTGGGCGCATCAAATCCCAGAATCTCAATCAGCAGAATCAGGTGTCCGGTCGAGGAAATCGGCAAAAACTCGGTAATCCCCTCAACGATCCCCAGCAGTGCGGCTTGTAGCAGTTGCTCCATACTAGCGACCAATGACTAAAGACAAGGGACTAATGTAGCTCACGCCAGATCTTGCGCTTCGCCAGATAGAACACCAACGTCATCACCAGCAGAAACGCCATCACTTTCAATCCCATGGACTTGCGGCGTTCCATCTCCGGTTCTGCCGTCCATTGCAGAAAGTAGGTCAGGTCTTTGGCCATTTGCTCCACGCTAGCTTCCGTTCCATCCATATATTCGACCTGGCCATCGACCATCGGTATCGGCATGGATAGTCTGCCGCCGGGAAAATACGGATTATAATACTGGCCTTCCAGCAACTCAACATCCGCCGGCGGCTCTTCATAACCGGTCATCAGTGAATAGAGATAATCGGCACCATTCGGACGTGCCTTGACGATTAGGCTGAGGTCGGGCGGGTAGGCACCATTGTTAAGCGAGCGTGCCTGCTGTTCATTCGCATAAGGCGCTGGGAAGCGATCGGATGGGCGTCCGGGACGTGTGAACATTTCGCCTTCATCGTCCGGTCCGTCGGTAATGTCATAGCCAGCAGCAAGCGTCTTGACTTCGGCCTCGGAAAAGCCAACATCCTGAAGGTTTCTAAAGGCGATACGCTTGATGCCATGGCAAGCGGCGCATACTTCCTTGTAGACCTGAAACCCACGTTGGATAGCCGGACGGTTGAAATGTCCCTTGGCACCTTCAAATCCCCACTGCATATCTTTGGGTTGCTTACCATCTCCGGCAGCGAATGCAGATGATGCAAAGAGTGACGTGGCGACTAACAGGCCAAAGATTCGAACGAATTTCATCACGCTGTCCCCACGGTTTTATGTTTCAACACGGCCTCCGATATACTTCGCGGCAATGGCAACGGTTTCTCAATTTTCCCCAGTACCGGCAAGATAATCAGGAAATAGGCGAAATAATAGGCGGTGAGAATCCGAGACCAGACCACGTACACGCCTTCTGCCGGCTTGGCACCCAGATAGCCCAGCCCAATGCATGCGACAACGAACAGCCAGAAAAACGGCTTGAACAGCGGACGGAAATTACCACTGCGTACCTTGGAAGAATCCAGCCACGGCAGCACGAACAAGATCAGAATTGCTGCGAACATGGCCAGTACACCGCCCAATTTGTCAGGAATAGCGCGTAGAATCGCGTAGAATGGCAGGAAATACCACTCCGGCACGATATGCGCTGGTGTAACCATTGGATTGGCTGGAATATAGTTATCGGCATGTCCCAAATAATTCGGATTAAAGAACACGAAATAGCCGAACACCAGGAAGAACACACCAAAGCCGAAGAAGTCCTTGGCCGTATAATAGGGGTGGAATGGAACCTTATCTTGCGGCCCGGTGGCGTCAATGCCCAGCGGGTTGTTAGAACCATGCGTATGCAATGCTACAAGGTGCAGAGCGACCACAGCCACCAGTACGAGTGGCAACAAATAATGCAGGGCAAAGAAACGGTTGAGTGTCGGGTTATCGACCGAGAACCCGCCCCAAAGCCACGTCACAATACTCTCGCCCACCAGCGGGAAAGCAGAGAACAGGTTGGTAATCACCGTTGCTCCCCAGAAGCTCATCTGTCCCCATGGCAGCACATAACCCATAAAGGCCGACGCCATCATCAGCAGTAGGATAATAATCCCCAACCACCAGAGAATCTCGCGCGGCGCTTTGTAGGAGCCATAATATAAGCCCCTGAAAATATGGATAAACACCACCACGAAAAACATCGACGCACCGTTGGAATGCATATAACGAATCAACCACCCATAATTCACATCGCGCATGATGTGCTCTACGCTGTCAAAGGCATAATCCACATGCGGCGTATAGTGCATGGCCAGAAAAATCCCGGTCAGGATTTGTGACACCAGCATAATCCCGGCGATCGACCCGAAATTCCAGAAATAGTTCAGATTGCGCGGCGTCGGGTAGTCCACCAGCGAGTGGCGAAACATGGTAATCACCGGAATACGGTGGTCAATCCATCCGGCGATGCCGGGCTGTTGTTCTTTGGGTGCAGTACTCATAGTCCTCCTGGTCCTCCGGCACTCTGGCCATCATTTTGCCCTTGTTGTCTTATCCGATCGGCAAATCCCGATTCCTGTCCCTGTGCTGCCAGCTCTCTGGTTGATTCAAAGAGGGTGCCTGCGGTTTCTGAAATACCCCTGATGTAGTAATCTCCCATCCTGCTTTCTTGTGCAACACGTTGCAACACTTCTTCTTTCACAGGAGGAAAGTTCTGGTGCAACTCTTCAATTAACGGCAAAAATTTCTGCTGTTGATCGGGCGGCAGTATATTAAAGAGTGAAGCAAACGCGGCCAGAATATTATGTGTATCATCCATACCAGCCCTTTCAGCCGCCTGAAGGAACGTGCCGTCCGGGTTTTGTTCAATTACTTCCGGTACGGTAATCATACCTGACTGCTTCATTTCTTCCGTATTCAAAAACAGGTAAGCCGTCATCGGCACTTGGGTAATTATGCCTTCATTCGCCATATCAATGGTTTTGGAAGCATCAACAATGTCTTGCATATAAGGCTGAAAAATCCGGTCAATCACCGGATCAATATCCTCTTTCCTATGTAGAATTTCTTTATTACCAGCGTTCATTTATCACCCGATCTTGATCTTGTTATCGCTGAGGAATTCATATTCCGGCACCACAAGGTTGGTCGGCGCCGGGCCTTTGCGGATGCGCCCGGACGTATCGTAATGCGAACCATGACACGGGCAGAACCAGCCATTATATTCCCCGGCATTATTGCCCAGCGGGACACAACCCAAATGCGTACACACGCCAAGCATCACGATCCATTGTTCCTTGCCTTCTTTGACCCGCGCGCTGTCTTCCTGCGGATCCGGCAGGCTGGCCATATCCACCTTTTTGGCGTCATCAATTTCCGCTTCGGTGCGATGGCGGATAAAGACCGGCTTGCCACGCCACATCACCCGAATTTCCTGCCCCGGTGCGACAGGCTCCAGGTTGACCTCCGTGGAGGACAGTGCCAGCACGTCCGCCGCCGGGTTCAGACTATCGACAAACGGCCAGATCAGCGCCGCCGCGCCCAGCCCGCCCATCGCCTGCGCGGAGAGCACTAGGAAGTCGCGTCGCTTTTCATCCTGGGCAGTATTAGGGGATTGCTTGGTTTCAGACATATCACTCTTTTCTTATACGAAGTATTTCCGCTCCACTAACTACAAAATGCATGGTTTTATTGCAAGAAATTCGTGACGGTTTTACGATTTTCGTACTATTCCGTCTTGTTTCAGTCTCTTACTTGCATCGGGAACCAGCTCCACCCCTCCCGGTTGCAGACCCTCCAAGGTAATCCCCGCGTAAGCAATGCGGATCAGGCGACTGACCGGATGGCCGAAATGCTCGAACAGGCGGCGGATCTCCCGGTTTTTTCCTTCCCGGAGCGTCACGCGCCACCAGCTATTGCTGCGCCCGGCTTTCTCATGCTCAATCTCAATCGGACGGTAGCGGATGCCATCGATGGTGACTCCCGCGCGCATGGCCGATAGCGCTTCCTCCGACGGCGTCCCGCGCACCCGCACCCGATAGATGCGGGCATGACCGCTGTCCGGGTGCTCCAGGGAGCGTGCCAGTTCACCGCTATTGGTTAGCAGTAGCAATCCCTCGCTATTCAGATCGAGGCGTCCGACGGAAATCACTCGCCCCAGTTCCGCCGGCAGCGCATCAAACACGGTCGGACGCCCCTGCTCATCGGCATGGGTACAGACCAGCCCGGCAGGTTTATAATAGCGCCATAGCTGCACCGCCACATGAGGAGATACGACCTCACCATCCACACTGACCGCATCATGATCGGCAATCTGCACCCCCGGCGAGTCCGCCACACTGCCATTGACCAGCACCCGACCCTCGGCAATCAGTGCCTCCGCCCCCCGTCGCGACGCCACGCCGCAGGAGGCAAGGTATTTATTGAGACGAGTGGTCATATAATAACTTTCAACCAGGCGCTTTTAAGAACCTCTTCTGAACATTGAATCCGCTCTCCTTCGGTACGAAATTTCACAAGCTCAAGAAACAGCTTTTGTTCCATTTCATAGGCCAGAGTTTCATTCTCCCAACCCTGTCTATATGCTATACTCCATCGTGCTTTCGTTATTTCAAAAGGAATATGTTTATTAATATCTGCAAGGCGTTGAGCCATATTACTAGTATGACCAACTTTCCAACAGTCAGTGACGCCAAACCGCAACGCATATGTTATACTTGCCTCACCTAATTGACGTGTCACTGTACTGGACCACGATGAAGGAATAACACCTTGAGTAGGTTTGCCTCCCGTGATGACAGCCTCCCTTTTACGTAATCTTTTTATTACTTTAGATTCTGGAATTATAATCTTTTCCGCCACAAGGCTCTTAACTCGTTCGGTATCTGCGTCATTTAACAACACAGCTTGAGTGGTAGCATTACGTGGCAGTTGTTCTGAAAGGGCGTCTTTGAGTAAAGGTTTTGACGGAAACCTCCATGCTTCAGTCATTCCTAGTGCTTTTGGCCATTTATAATTACCGGCACTGTCAAAATCATCTGAACGTAAAACCGATTCATCTAATACATCAAGCGCATTGATCTCTACCCTACCAAATTTTGCAATTCCTAATAACCGCCCTCTATCTTCTTCGGCAGTTGGATCATTCAATGTACCCACAATTAAGATACAATCATCTACTCTAGATTCTTTAAGGAGTTTATTCCGATCTCCATCTCTTGCAAAGGCTATAATCGGATGAGTTATCGGATCAAACCCCCAAGTGCGGGTTGCAAATATTTTCATTACTTCGCCCTCTCGCTCCCACACGCCCCCATAAACGCCGCATAAAGCGCCTGATCCGCCTCGGTAATCAGGAATTCCGGGTGCCACTGCGCACCGATACAAAACGGGTGCGCCGGGTATTCGATGCCCTCAATCACGCCGTCGGGTGCCACGGCATTGACCAGCACCCCTGCCCCGACCTGATCCACTGCCTGGTGATGCGCTGAGTTCACCATAATGGTGGTCTCAGCAATGATGCCTGCCAGTTGCGTACCTGCCACCAATTCCACCGCATGGCCGACCTCATGACGCGGGTTGGGCTGTTCATGTTCAATGTCGCTCTCAATGCTATCGGGAATATGCTGAATCAACGTCCCACCCAGCACCACATTCAGCAATTGCTGCCCGCCGCATATCCCAAAAATCGGCATGCCCCGCGCCAGCGCTCCGCGCACCATACCATACTCAAACGCGGTGCGCTGATCCTTGACGCTCACCGTGTCACTGGTCACTGCCTGCCCATAGAGTTCCGGCGACACGTCAAATGCCCCCCCGGTGACCACCAGCCCGTCGATCATCGCCAGATACGTTTCCACCAGTTCCACCTGGTGCGGTAATGGTATCGGCACACCGCCATGTTCGGCGATGGAACCGGCGTAATTCTCCCGCAGCGCGTACCACGGATATTTGGAGTAGGTCTGCTCGACCTCGTGATCCATCGTAATCCCAATGCGCGGTGCATCCGTTGCATTTTGGGGCATAGCGTTAGTCCTTTGTTAAATCTCACCCGATACTACTAGAGAGATGAGCAAGCGCAAACAAAAGTCGCCAAAGCATGTCATCGCCCACGCGATTAAACGGGCGGACTCGTCCTATTTCTTTGAGGACTATACCAAGCAGGCCGCTGCCGTATTGCAGGCGCTGAAGCAGGAAGGCTATGCGCTGGTGCCCACCGACCCGTCCGAGGAAATGATCGGCGCCGGGGTCAACGCCATCGGTTCCGGCAAAATCCGCCCGGAAGACCATGTGCGCTATGTCTATACCGATATGATTAAGGAAGGCGCGAAGCAGAAGGCGTTGGTGAGCGGATAGTGGGCTTTTTTCTTTACAAACCCCACCAATTCCCTTAGCTTTCAATTATCTTTTCTTCTTTTTCTGTATGGAAAAAGACCTTAAGATTTTCATGTCGTTCATTCATCAGTAAATCGATGAAAGAATTATACGATTACAAAACTGTTAAAGTAATGTTTGAAGAAGCCTTTCCAACGGCTTCCTCAGATGCTTGCAGCATTTTAGCCGCCAAGCTTGGCGACCCAAAAACTGTGCAAATGGTGGGGCGGTTGCTAAGTGCCTATGATGGCTTCAAAGCCCGTGTTCATGGCACGTTGGGGTTTGCCGCAGGTGCTTTCGTGGCAGGCTTATTGTTGTCTCATTTTAACGGAGGGCCGGTGGTAATAGCAATAGCCTTTGCTGTGTTTTCCATACTCTTGGTGGTTTCCATTGCCCTATGGGCATGGGCAAGAAGGCTGCGGTATAAAGCAGCGAAGGCACTCGATCTTCAAAAACAACTCTATAGCTGATAGCCCCTGCTTTCAGCTATTTTTTTGTCTTTATGTTGCTACAGTAGAAGACATCTGCCAGCAGCCATCACTATACGCATATAACCTTACCTACCAGATTCGACTCCTTTCTTACCATTAGGATTAGGGGTTGGTAGTGGTGTGACTTGCTTAGGCAATGGATCAGGCGTATCCTTTGCACCTTTCTCTAATTTGTTGGAAGGATTCCAACTGCCCGTGTCAAACGTTGGCGACATCTCTAGCACAGGATTTGTATAAACAGACTGCTCATATGCTGCTTTCAACCCATTCACCATATCACCAAGCTTACTATCATCCGACATATTTCCCTTCCCTATGTGTTACTACCACTTAAACATACAGCACATATATGAATGCTCTGTGACAAGCATTACATATGGATCACCTTGCCATACGCATCCAGCACCGACTCATGCATCATCTCAGAGAGCGTCGGATGCGGGAAGATGGTGTGCATCAGCTCGGCCTCGGTGGTCTCCAGCGTTTTGGCAATGCCATAGCCCTGAATCATCTCGGTCACCTCGGCACCAACCATATGCGCACCCAGTAACTCGCCGGTCTTTTCATCGAAGATGGTCTTGACCAACCCCTCCGGCTCACCCAACGCAATCGCCTTACCATTGCCCATGAATGGGAAGCGCCCGACCTTCACCTTATACCCTTTCTCCTTCGCCGCTTTCTCGGTGAGCCCCACACTGGCCACCTGCGGACGGCAATAGGTACAGCCCGGAATGTTCAGCGTATTGAGCGGATGCACACCCTTAACACCGGCAATTTTCTCGACGCAGATCACACCTTCATGGCTGGCTTTGTGCGCAAGCCATGGCGGCCCGGCGACGTCACCAATCGCATAGACGCCCGGTTCTCCCGTTTCGCACCATTCATTAATCACGATGTGTCCGCGATCGACCTTCACCTTGGTGCCTTCCAACCCGATAGTCTCGGTATTGCCGGTAATCCCAACAGCCATAATCACACGATCCACGGTAATGTCTTCCGTCTTGCCGCCTTTCTCCAGCGTCACGGTGACATTGTTCTTACCCTTCTTCAGTGCCTTCACGTTGGTTTTCACCTTCAGCGCCATGCCCTGCGCTTCAAACTGCTTATGGACAAACTTGGAAATTTCCTCATCTTCGACCGGCAAAATCTTATCCTGTACCTCGACCAGCGTGACGTCCGCCCCCATATTCAGATAGAAGCTGGCGAACTCGGAGCCGATCGCCCCGGAACCGACCACCAGCAAGGATTTCGGCATGGCGTCCGGCACCATCGCTTCTTTATACGTCCAGACCAGCTTACCGTCCGGTTCCAGCCCCGGCAGTTCTCGCGCCTGCGCACCGGTCGCCAGGATGATATGTTTGGCCGTAACGTCCTTGACCTTCTTGCCGTCCTTTTCCACCGCCAGCTTACCCTTACCGGCCAGCTTGGCGTGGCCGTCAATCACCGTCACCTTGTTCTTTTTCATCAGATGGCTGATACCTTTGGTCAGTTGCGATGAGACACCACGCGAACGTTCGATCACCTTCTTAAAGTCGAACGAAATGTCCTTCGCCGCGAAGCCATATTCATCCAGCGTATGCAGCAGGTGATTGATTTCGGAGGAACGCAGCAGTGCCTTGGTCGGAATACAACCCCAGTTCAGGCAAATCCCGCCCATATGTTCGCGTTCCACCACGCAGGTCTTCATCCCCAGTTGCGCCGCGCGAATCGCCGCGACATATCCACCCGGGCCACCGCCCACTACTACTACATCATAATTGTCTGCCATAAGTCTCCTCGAAATAGGGTTGTAATATTTGCTGCAACGGTTTTAGTTCATCCTGAATGACTTGCCAAACCAAATTATCGTCGATTTCTGCCAGGTAGCCATGGGCAAGCGCATTACGAAAGGTGCGAATCTTGTGCCAAGGAATTTCCGGAAAACGCTGTTTGACCTCTTCGGATAATTTTGTCACCGATTCGGACATGGTTTGCAAACGTTGAAGAATTGCTGATCGAATGACCCAGTCTTCATCGTAACGCGCGCGTCCTTCTTTAGCCGCCAGTTCAAGAATCAAGGGAATAGACTCTAATATGTACGCAAGATGGGCTGCATCGCGATTCATAGTGGTCGGGCCTCCTGCAACACATCGTCTTTGATGTAATGGTATAACCCGCTGATGAAGACAATATCGACGTCCCTGTCGGTCATGGCTTCGACGTCATCCTTAAAATTCACAAACCCAAACGCATCCTTGATCGGCTTTTCGATGTCTATCAGCAGGTCGATGTCGCTGTCGGGGCGCTCTTCGCGGCGGGCGACGGAACCGAATACGCGCACATCCTTGATGCCGTGCTTCTTCGCCGAAGCAAGAATGAGGTCGCGTTTGGCGTGCAATTCATCGAGGAGGGTCATTTTTCTTTCCCAGAATATTTTCTGCTGATATTAGAATTTGATGACCTATATCAGTTAATACAACGTATTGACCTTCTAATTTTACAATTTCTAAGTTCAATAATGTTTTTGCCGCCACCTTAGCCGCAACCGGCAACTCTTCTATCTTTCTATCCTTAAATTCTTTTGAGAAACTCTCTAAAGCCCAAATTTCAGCGGATGTAAGTCCTCTTAACTCTTCCAACTGCAATTGTGACAGACTCATTTTCTCACTAAGATCAGCAAGAATGAACTCAATTCCTTTAGCAACAATTTTTATATCTTTTCCCTTAGCCAGTCGTATCAAATCCAACCACCTCTCTTTAAGAGAGAAGAGAGCAACAATCGCTACAGTTGGCCATGACAAGCCTATCAGTAATTCAACTACCAACTCCGCATTAGGCAAATATTGGTAGAGTCCCATAACCCTAAACCAGCATCATCACCGGGCTTTCGATGTAGCGTTTGAACGCGGCGAGGAATTCGGCACCGACCGCCCCGTCCACCACCCGGTGGTCGCAGGAGAGCGTCACTGTCATAGCCGTCATGGCCTTGAACTCACCGCCCTTGACCACCACGCGCTCCTCCCCGGCACCGACTGCGAGAATACAGCCCTGCGGCGGGTTAATGATCGCGTTGAAATTCTTGATGCCATACATCCCCAGATTGGAAATAGAGAACCCACCGCCCTGATATTCGGATGGTTGCAACTTGCCGGTACGCGCGCGAGTAATCAAATCTTTGGCCTCGTTAGAAATCTGCGCCAGCCCCTTCTGGTCGGCATTTTGCACAATCGGGGTAATCAGCCCACCTTCCATCGCCACCGCCACGGAAATATCGACATTATTATATTGCTGGATGGCGTTGTCCGTCCAGGAGGCATTGGCCGCCGGCACTTCCCGCAGCGCCATGGCCACGGCCTTAATCACCATATCATTAACGGAAAGCTTGTAAGCCGGCTTTTCATCTTTCCCAGCGGCCTTCGCTGCCGCATCATTCATCTGCTTACGCGACGCAAGCAACGCATCCAGTTCGCAATCGACACTCAGGTAAAAATGCGGCACCTGCTGCTTGGATTCGGTCAAGCGCTTGGCAATCGTCTTACGCATCCCGGAATTCGGGATTTCGGTATATTCCACCGGGTTGCGCCCGACCGATACAGTCGCAATGTTCGCCGCGCCGCCTTTAGCAACACCCTTGGCCAGTGCGTCTTCTACATCCGCTTTAATCACGCGGCCATGCGGCCCGGTGCCAGAAACCTGCCCAATATCGATGCCTTCCTGCCCGGCAATGCGCTTGGCTAGCGGGCTGGCAAAGACACGTTCACCCGATGCGCTTGCTGCGGCTGGTGCCGATGCCGTCGCGGCGCTTGGTGCTTCACTCACCGCTTCTGCCGGTGCTGCCGGTGCCGGAGCGCTTGACGCTTCATAACCATCCAATGCCGACGCATCTTCGCCATCCTCCAACAGCAGGGCAATCAACTGGTTCACCGGCACGCCTTCCGAGCCTTCCGGCACCATAATCTTGCCCAGCACACCTTCATCGACGGCTTCCACTTCCATCGTTGCCTTATCGGTTTCAATCTCGGCAATCACATCGCCGGACGCCACGGCATCCCCTTCTTTCTTGACCCAGCTGGCCAGGGTTCCTTCAGTCATGGTGGGAGATAATGCAGGCATTAACACTTCAATCGGCATGGTTTTTCCTTGTGGTTCTCAGTTCATTATGGGGTGTATCTATCAATTCTCTAACGCATAGACAATGGAAACCTGTGCACTGACGTCCAGTTCTCCAGCGGGTGGCACTTCTCCGCTTCCACCTCCAGCATCCATCGACATGGCTTCCATAGCCATCGGAGCCGCGCGCATCGCCATCACCGGCGGTTGGTAGCGCACATAACCTTCTTGGATACGGATTACGTCATCCAGTGCTGTTCCCGCCGCCTCGGCAAGGATTTCTGCTTTGGCTTTTGCCTTCATCACCGCCTGTTTCAGCGCATCACGCTTGGCCTGCTCGCTATCTTCCAGTGCATATTGCACATGGTTGATACGATCAATCCCGGCACCGACCAGACGCTCAATAATCAGTCCCATTTTTTCCAGTTCATGCACCGTCATACGAATGGCATAGGAGACGGTATAGCCTTCCAGCTTGCGGTCGCGATTCTGTCGGTACGTATAGCGCGGCTGAATGCTGACATGGTCGGTTTTGAGGTGCTTGGCCTCAATACCCAGTGACTTCGCCAGATGCTTGACATCGCGCAGCTTTTCATCTGCCTCTTTTTTGGCACGTTCGGACTGCGTATCTTCCGCATGCACCGAAAAACTGACATAGGCAATGTCCGGTGCAATCTTGACGCGATGATCCCCGGTGACATGGAGCGTGCGTTCGTCGAATGCCTCGGACGCGGCTGCCGGCATGGCCAGTAACACCGCAATCAACCAACCTAACAACCAGTGCTTCATACCCATTACCGCTTACAATGCCCGGATTTATGCATGTTGACATTCATCGACGGATACATGCCTTCTTTGCTGAACACATCCATCAGTTCGGTGGCTTTTTCTACATCCTTGAGCATCAGCCCTACATTGCCGCTGGTATTATAAAATACCGGGCGGTTATTATTGTAGTTCTGCGGATTGATGTTGTAGTTCATCGAATTGATGACCACGTCCTCGATACCACTTTCCTTGGCCTTGCTGCGAATCGTTTCCAGTGACGTCTCAAATGATTTCCGTGCTTCCGCCGGGCTATTGTCGGTCGACTGAATGCGAATATTCAGGGTGACATTCTCATTATACTGACAGTCCCCCATCAAGTGACTCAGTACGGAACGCTCCGCATGGGCAGGTGAAATGACCACTCCCGAAACCAATAACACTACTATCAATCCCAAGTGTTTCAGCATTTTGCTGAGAACGAGTCGTTCGAGGCGAGTAGCGCGGAGTGTACGTGCAGGTACATGAGCACTGCGAGTCCGATGAAGGACGACGTTATCAGTGAAATGATGGAATACGTGATGTAGGGTCATGCGGCAATCCTCCGATAACAGGTATTTTTGACTTCCTCGATAATATGCGCTTCCTGCGGCAATGCAAGCCTCTCAAGATTGGCGGCATACGGCAATGGCACATCTGCGCCGCAGACCCGTGCCACCGGCGCATCCAGCCAGTCGAAACAATGCTCATTGATAATAGCAGCGATTTCCGAGCCCATCCCAGCGACCGGCCAGCCTTCTTCCACCGACACGCAACGATTGGTCTTTTTCACCGACTCCACAATGGTATCAATGTCCAGAGGACGCAGGGTGCGCAAATCGATGACTTCCGCGTCAATCCCTTCTTTCGCCAGTTCCTCGGCCGCACGTAGCGCTTTGCCCACCATGATCGAGAAGGTCACGATGGTCACATCCGCCCCTTCACGCTTCACGGAGGCTTTACCGATCGGCACGAGGTAATCCTCATCGTCCGGCACATCGAATTTCTCACCATAGAGAATTTCATTTTCCAGGAAAATCACCGGGTTCGGATCACGAATCGCCGCCTTCAACAACCCCTTAGAATCAGCGCTATCATACGGCGCGATCACCTTGAGTCCGGGGACATGCGCATACCAGCTGGCGAAACATTGGGAATGCTGCGCCGCCACCCGCGCTGCCGCGCCGTTTGGCCCCCGAAATACCATGGGGCATTTGATCTGCCCACCCGACATATAATGCGTCTTGGCCGCTGAGTTGATGATCTGATCCATTGCCTGCATGCCGAAATTCCAGGTCATGAATTCCACCACCGGCTTGAGTCCGGTCATCGCCGCGCCCACTGCCAGCCCGGCAAAGCCATGCTCGGTGATCGGCGTATCAATCACGCGCCCTTCGCCAAACTCGGCCAGCAGCCCTTCGGTAACCTTATACGCCCCCTGATATTCGGCGACTTCCTCGCCCATCACGAAGACGCCCTCATCGCGGCGCATCTCCTCCGCCATGGCATCTCGTAGTGCGACTCGTACGGTTTGTTCTGTCATCGTTCTTATCCTTCCATTGGTTTAGAAATATTAAAGATCATGCGGACAATCCCTGATCATTGTCAATGGGAATGCCCAAAGCCACATCAACTGCCTTCATGATGTCCTTTCTAACGCTATGTGCAACAAATTGCGCCCCTTTTGTTTCCACGTTTTGCCGAATGTAGTCTTTCAGCGCATCGCCAAATGCTTTATATGATACGGGTGTCTCATAGAAGCCGACCAACCGAATGACTTCTTTGCACAGGCCTGCTACTTCGTTGTAATGGGGAGACTCTTTGCTAGTACTACGAAACACCTTTTGTGCTTCCTTTTCTGCTGCCTGCCTTACTGCATCTGGCAAATCTGCTTTCGGTTCTTCTCTGTGCGGAGGATATGCCACATTACTTCTCCATCACCACATTCATCATGTGCACTGTCCCGCTCATCGCCCAAACCCCTGCTGTTTTATCTGCTCTCTGGCCAACGCGTCACCAATATGCTCAACAGCAATATCCAGATAGCCTGACACCAACGCTCTTTCCCTGTCTCCCATGGGTCGCAACATATCCTCTATGGCTTGTCTGAATTCACCAAATGTGTTAACCGGTTGCTCCGAATCCGGATCAAGAATTTTAGACAGTTTCTTGAACGCACTCATCGCTTGCGGGCTAGTCTCTCCACCCGCACCAAGAGCGATATCTTTTGCCACTTTTGTGATCGCGTTAAGCCGCATTTCCTTCGGTATCTCGACGCCCTTCAGCGCTTTGTAGGGATCAGGTCGCTCCGCTTCCTCCACCTGCATGCCTGGCACGTCACCCATCGCAAACGACAGGGTTAAAAACGCGTTCGCGGCATCGGTGCCCGCATCCAGAATGTCTTTTGTTTCCTGATCTTTTAGAGTCTGACGAAATTCCGTGACACGGTCGGAAAACTCGCCATAGGTGGTGACCGCCGTATCATCTTTGAATAAGTTTCTAAAAAATACCTCAATCCCAAAAATTTTAGGACCAACTTTCTGTTGTCGCTCTTTTGTGTCTTTGCTTGTGAGTAATTGTGTGATTGCAGGTACAGCTTTGTGATAAGCACTGAGTGCCAACTCCGGCGAAATCGGCTGCGCCCGCAGCGCGTCCTTCGCTTGCTGCGGATCAGGTTCAGAAGGGCGGTCTTGTTCGGAATGACTCATGGTATCTGCGCCGGTATGGTTTCAGGTTTCAGGTTTGAGGTTTTAGCTGATGGCGTCAGGCTATCACGTAAACCAAATAGCATTCTGGTAATTTCTTCGGACTGATCCAGCAACGATGTAAGTGAGGCAGGATCAAGATAGTTCAAACGTTGTGCGATCAACAACTGTGTTTCCAATTCAGCTAATGAACCCCGAGCGATATTGAGATGGTAGATGAAATCATTTCTGGAATGCCGTGAACGTCCCTCCGCAATATTTGAAGGAATAGAAAATGCAGAACGCTGAATCTGTGATGTTAGCACGTAACGTTGCTCTTTGGGAAAAGCATTGGTTATCGCAAATACCTCTACTGCAAGCTCCATCGCTTTTTGCCATACGATCAGATCTCTGTAACTCTGCACCATCCCAACACCTAAAACCCAGAACCTAAAACCTATTCCTCTACCAGCACATCCGTCCATAGCTCGAACTCATCCGGTTCAGGCGAGGTCTTGGCGAATTCCGCCGCATCGGCAATGGTGGCCTTGATCTCCTTGTCGATCTCTTTCAACTCCTCCTCACTGGCGATTTTTTCCGCCACCATCCATTCCTTGAGTGAATTGATCGGGTCTTTCTGCTCCTTATACTCCTGCACCTCTTCCTTAGAGCGATACTTGGCCGGGTCGGACATGGAATGGCCGCGATAACGATAGGTCTTCATCTCCAGCAGATAGGGCCCTTTACCGGAGCGCACATGATCGACGATCTCTTCTGATACCCGCGCCACTTCCAGCACATCCATCCCGTTGACCTGCTTGCCCGGAATGCCGAACGCCTCACCACGCCGATAGAAATTCGTGTCCGAACTCGCCCGGCTGGTCGACGTTCCCATCCCGTATTCATTGTTCTCAATGATGAAGATGCATGGCAGGTTCCACAGCGCTGCCATATTAAACGTCTCATAGACCTGCCCCTGATTGGCTGCACCATCCCCAAAATAGGTCACGCTGATCTTGCCGTTATCCCGGTACTGATTCGCGAAGGCAATCCCGGCTCCAATCGGCACCGACGCACCGACAATCCCGTGTCCACCGTAAAAATGCTTGTCGGTGGAGAACATATGCATCGAGCCGCCCTTCCCGCGCGAATAGCCGTCAATCCGGCCAGTCAACTCGGCCATCACGCCCTTCGGATCCATACCGCAGGCCAGCATATGGCCATGATCACGATAGGTGGTGGTCACGGCATCCCCATCGACCAACGCCGATTGCATTCCGACGACCACGGCCTCCTGACCGATATAGAGGTGACAGAACCCACCAATCAGTCCCATTCCATAAAGCTGTCCGGCTTTTTCCTCGAAACGGCGGATGGTCAGCATGTCGCGATACATCTGCATGATCGCGTCGGTGGATGGCACTGATTTCAGGCTAAGGTTTTTTGAAGTATTTGTTTTACGTCCGGCCATAAGATTCCCAATAAAAATGTTGCGGCGCAGCAATAAAACTTGCGCTACCCCGCAGAATTACTTGCGCGGCATTATGGCAATCAGACGCTATATTGCAAGGGTAAAATGCTAATACTTGGCGGAACCAGAATGACTAGCGTGTCATGGTCGACTTGGATGCGCTTTGCTCATCCAGTAACTCTTCAAGGCGCTGCTCCATTCGCACATAGCTAGCATGTTCGTCAGTACTCACACGCGTCATAGGGGTATCTTGTATATCAGACGCATCCACCCCTTGCTCTTTTAGTTTCTTCGCTGCATCTTTATCCAAATACACATGACTGTTCTCATGATAATTCACCAACGTTGCCGGGATATCTGGATTGTAACCGTCAACAATCTCTTTGACGATGTCGGCCTTCTTTTCTCCATTGGCCAAGAACATCAATTCCTTGGCGTCCATAATGGTGCCCAGCCCCATGGTAATTGCTTGTTTTGACGGCGGCTCATTATCCGTTACCGTCGTGTCAGACAAATCCACCAAACGGGTACGTGAATCCAGAGAAAACGGAACTTTTTTGAACGCCCGATCAACCGCTTCTTCTGTCTTGCTTTTTTTGCGCTCATTAAAACCCAAATGGCCATCCCGGCCAACTCCCAGCACCTGCAAATCAATGCCGCCTGCATCTATGATAGCCTGCTCATAGCTTTGGCAATACGTCTCCAACTGTTCTTTTGGCACCGTACCATCGGGGATATGAATATTATCTTTCTTGATATCTACATGATTAAACAAATGCTCATGCATGAAACGGTGATAAGACTCAGGGTGGTTGGGGTTGAGCGGCCAATACTCATCCAGGTTAAACGTCACGACATTGGCAAAACTTAGCTCTTCTTCCTTATACATCCGCACTAACTCTTTATACATACCAATCGGCGTATTACCCGTCGCTAACCCTAGCACGGTTTGTTTTCCCTCTGCATTATTGCTACGAATCAATTGAGCGATGCGCTGCGCCGCTTGTTTGCTCATCTCATCATAATTGTCGGCGGTCGTTACCTGCATAGTTTTCTCCAGTATAGTGCGTTAGAGCGGTGGTCATAGCCGCCCCATGTTAAGGATTCATGACAAAAGGTTGATTTTATATCGGCGTAGATCAGCTACTTTTGAACTCCTTACGCAATCGCCACCCCATTCAACTGCTACAAGGTTAGCATGACTTCCGGGCTGAGGTGATAGCGCCACTTCAATGCACTCACGCGCCTTCATGCTCCTGCAATGCTGCCTTCAGCGCAACCTGCACCGGCTCACAGAGAAGAGCACATACGCGGGCAGCCTATTCCTCACTACCCTGTTCCATTGTGTCATCGCTGCCTTCTTCTTCACTCTCCGCAACCATGGCGCCGTCAATACGCACGGCAGTGACGACCTGTTCATCCTGATCGACGGTGAACAGCTTCACGCCCTGGGTCGAACGCCCGGCGATACGTACATCGGCAATCGGGCAACGAATCAGCTTGGCCTTGTCGGTCATCAACAGCAACTGATCCTCCTCCTCAATCGGAAAGCTGGCCACCACCGAACCATTACGCTCACTGGTCACAATATTGACCACGCCCTGCCCGCCACGTCCGGAGACGCGATATTCATAGGACGAGGTACGCTTACCATACCCGTTCTCGGTCACACTCAGGATGAATTGCTCGCGTGCCGCCAGTTCGGCAAAACGCTCTTCACTCAGTTCAATGCTATCCGCACCTTCCTCATCCACCGTGATCTCATCTCCATCCTGGCGGCGCAGCAGGCTGGCACGCTTCAGATAGGCGGTACGCTCCTCGACACTGACATCACTACCACCGGTCAGAATCGACATGGACATCACCGTATCCCCATCCGCCAACTTGATCGCCTTCACCCCGGTTGAAGCGCGGCTTTTAAACACACGAATCAGCTTCGCCGGGAAGCGAATGCACTTGCCCGAACGCGCCGCCAGCAGCACATCCTGACTTTCATCACACGGCAACACGGAGACCAGCTGCTCCCCCTCACCCAGCTTCATCGCAATCTTTCCGTTCGACATCACATTATGGAAATCAGAGAGATCATTACGACGAATCGTACCCGTAGATGTCGCGAACATCACATGCAGATCATTCCATGTCTCTTCATCCTCCGGCAATGGCATAAACGTATTGATCGTCTCACCGTCGGCAAGCGGGAAGATATTGACCAGCGCCTTGCCCTTGGTCGTCGCACCGCCCAGCGGCAGGCCATACACTTTCAGCTTATACACCTTGCCGTAATTGGAGAAAAACAGCACCGGCGTGTGAGTATTGGCAACAAACAACTCTTCAATCGCGTCTTCCTCTTTCATGCCCATACCGGAGCGCCCCTTGCCGCCACGACGCTGCGCACGGTAGGTATCAAGCGGCACGCGCTTGATGTACCCACCCGCCGTCACCGTCACGACCATATCCTCTTTCTGGATCAGATCTTCCATGTCGGCTTCAAATTCGGTGTCGTCAATCTGCGTGCGACGCGGCACGGCATAGTTCTCTTTCACCTCTTCCAGTTCAGCTTTCATGATCGCCATACGCTCATCACGCGATCCCAGAATAAACAGATAACGAGAGATAGCCTCACCCAGCTCACCCAACTCGGTATGGATTTTCTCGCGTTCCAGTCCGGTCAGACGTTGCAGACGCAGCTCCAGAATCCCGCGTGCCTGCTCCTCGGTGAACTTGATACGCGTACCATCCAGCGCATTGCGCTTGTCATCAACCAGTTCCAGCAGCGGCAATACATCCGCCGCATCCCAGTCACGCGCCATCAACTCTTCCTTCGCAGCCGGTGGGTTCGGTGCGGCGCGGATGACCTGAATCACTTCATCAATATTCGCCACCGCAATCGCCAGCCCGATCAGATTATGCGCCTTGTCACGGGTCTTGTTCAACAAATGCTGCGTCCGACGGGTAATCACCCGCTCACGAAAGCGAATGAAGGCTTCCAGAATCTGCTTGAGATTTAATTGCTCCGGCCGCCCGTCATTAAGCGCCAGCGTATTCACTCCAAACGACGTTTGCAGCGGCGTGTAGCTGAACAGCTGGCTGAGCACCACGTCCGGCACTGCGTCGCGTTTGACCTCAACCACCACGCGCACGCCCTGCTTGTCCGACTCATCACGTAGATCGGCAATACCTTCGATTTTCTTATCCCGTACCAACTCGGCAATGCGCTCCACCAGCTTGGCTTTATTCACCTGATAGGGAATTTCGGTAACGATAATAGCGGTGCGCTTGTTGGCCAGCTCCTCAAACTCGGTTTTGGCACGCATGATGACCGATCCGCGTCCGGTATGCGCGGCATTGCGACTGCCGGAACGCCCAAGAATCAGGCCACCCGTCGGGAAGTCCGGCGCAGGAATCACCTGCATGAGATCATCAATCTCCGTCTCCGGCGCATCAATCAGCAGACAGGTTGCATCGACCACTTCCCCCAGATTATGGGGAGGGATATTGGTTGCCATCCCCACAGCAATCCCGTTGGCACCATTGACCAGAATATTCGGAAAACGCGCAGGCAATACGGTCGGCTCACTCTCGGAACCGTCATAATTATCCTGAAAATCGACCGTATCCTTATCAATATCTTCCAGCAACGACGTCTGGGAAATCTTATCCAATCGTGACTCGGTATACCGCATCGCCGCCGGCGGATCGCCATCCATCGAGCCGAAATTCCCCTGCCCGTCAATGAGCATCTTGGACATGGAGAATGGCTGTGCCATACGCACCAGCGCGTCATAAATGGCGCTATCCCCATGCGGGTGATACTTACCCATCACCTCACCGACAATCCGCGCCGACTTCTTGTACGGCTTGTTGTAATCACAGCCCGATTCCTGCATCGCATACAGAATGCGGCGATGCACCGGTTTCAGCCCGTCACGCACATCGGGAATGGCGCGACTGACGATCACGCTCATCGCATAATCAAGGTACGAACGCTGCATTTCGCGTTCAATGGAAATGGTTGGGGTATTACTCTGTTCGGACAAAATCGGTTACCGTGTTATTACTGCTATTCAAAATTCATTATCGCATGTGACTATCAGATGGCAACCCGTGAGGCAATAGGGAAAGCCTCTTGCAACATGCGACGATTCCGTTACAAGGAGGCACATGTTTCGCTGGTTCCTCGTAATCATAGGAGGGTGGCTATACCTGATGTTGCCCACTCCTTCACAAGCAGACGCCGCTCCAATCCCGCGCACCCTGTTCGTGTTGTATGACGCTTACACGGAAACCATTCCCCGCTATACCATCGTACATCGCACCCTGGAAATGCCGCTCAACTGGCTGGGCTATCATCTGGAATATCATGAACATAACGACCCCCTGCCTGCATGGCGCAACGATGTGGCGGGCGTTGTACTTTGGCTTTCGCCGGGCATACCCGTTGCGAATCAAACAGCCTATCTGGACTGGCTAGATGAGGGGATTGAACAACAAAAGAAATTACTGGTGATGGGTAATCCCGGTTTTGATCCGAAGCTGCGCAGCACGTCCGAAGGGAGCGAACGGGTTAATGCCATTCTTTCTCATATCGGTATGCGAGATAATGGCGGCTGGGTCGGCATCACCTATAACAGTACACTGGCAGATAAAAACCCAAACATGGTGGAATTTGAACACCGTTATGGCAGCATCCTTCCAGGATACCACACGGTTACTGCCTTGCCGGGAGCCGCCGTTCACCTCAGCATCCATGACACAGATGAGGAAAATAATCCGCTCCTCAGTCACCTGGTGACCACCCATGCAAACGGCGGCTATATTGCTGAAGGCTACGGACTCTATTACGAATTGGATGACGATGGACAAACCGTGCTGGCACAACGCTGGCTGGTCAATCCATTTGCCTTCCTCAATGCGGCGCTTGGTGCAGGTGATCAACCACGTCCTGATGTTACGACACTCAATGGACGCCGCATTTTTTATAGTCATCTGGATGGTGATGGCTGGAATAATTATACGGAAATCCGCGAATATCAAAAAAAGAAAACCATTTCCGCCGAAGTCTTGCTGGACGAAGTCTATCGTCCGTATCAACAGCTGCCCTTCACCATTGCCCCCATCGTGTCTGAACTGGATCCTGCCTGCCACGGCAGAGCGGAAAGCGCTGACATTGCCCGCACCATCTTTACTCTTCCCAACGTGGAACCGGCCAGCCACACCTACAGCCACCCCTTATTATGGCGCTTTTTTAAACATGATGACCCTTCTGCCGAAATTCGCTTTCTTAATCGCTATCCCGATCCCCCTACCGCTACAACCTCCATTTTCGATGCCGCGCGTGGTTGGCTGACACCAAACGAGCATTTGAACGAACAATGGCAACCCCTTGTTGAATCCTACAACGAAGAGCGACCACTCACGGAAATAGACCGGCAGGTGGACGAATATTTCAAAATCCCCCGCAGCTATGCCTGCGCTCCCTTTAACCTACACAAGGAGGTCGTTGGCTCGGTCGAGTATCTACAAGCACTGGCACCGCCAGAAAAAGAGATATCGCTTTATCAATGGTCGGGCGACACCACCCCGGCAGAGAGCGCCCTGCGGGAAGTTCGGAAAGCGGGACTGCTCAATATCAATGGCGGGGACAGTCGCTTTGATCCCGACTATCCCTCTTATTCCTATGTGGCGCCGCTGGGGCTGAAGGTCGGTGCGGAACGCCAGATCTATTCCTCCAACAGTAATGAAAACACCTACACTGCGCTGTGGAGCGAGCGCTTTTTCGGCTTCCGCAATCTGGTCAGCACGGTGCGCAATACCGAAACCCCTCGTCGTATCAGCCCGTTTAACATCTACTACCATACTTATTCCGGGGAAAAGCGTGCCAGCCTGGAGGCATTGAAGCAAAATCTCGACTATGCTCTCACCCAACCGTTAATCCCGCTATTCACCAGCCAGTACGCCCGCATTGCCCGTGATTATTTTTTAACAGAAATAACACCATTAGATGACGGACGCTGGCGCATAGATAATCGTGGCGCCTTACAAACCATCCGCTTTGATCGCGCTACATTGAGAACCATAGACTGGTCACGGAGTGAAGGCGTCATTGGTCAGCGCCACTATCAGGGAAGTCTATATATATTCCTGAACCCGTCGCATGACACGCCAATTATTGCACTACAACCGAATAACACGCTGACCTACCCGATCATGGCACCCAGACCCTACATACTGGAAAGCCGCTGGATCATTGAAAATATTCAGCACCGGCCTGATGGCCTGACCATGCAGGTACGGGGTTTTGGCAAAGGACGGATACAACTCTACTGGCCTTATGGAGAAAATGTGACATTTCAGTTACTAAAAGACAGTCAACGCTTGCAAACCCGGCAGGTTACTGCTAGAGGTAACGACGTGTTAACCTTAGTAATCGATCAGGATACTTCTTCAGCCTTGACCGTTCAACTACAACAGACAGACTAATCTCCACTTACCCCATGAAACGAAAATCCTTATTTCTGATTCTGGCGTTTTGCTTTGTCGCTGTCGCGATTGTCGGAAGCCTGTACTTGATTCCCAGCACCCGGGAACAGGCACTGACCAGCTATAAGGATAAGGAATATAACAAGGCACTGGCACTCTATGAAAAAGCCTATGCTGAGGGTAGCCTGCAACTGGATACCGTCATGCATCTGGTCGGAGTCTATCTGCAATATGCCGAAGTGGAAAAAGCCATTGAGGTAATGGAACGTTTTGTAGAAGAACACCCGGATCATATCCAGGCGCGTCAGGAGTTGGGCCGCCTGTATCAGTATGGGCAACGCCCTGAAGATTATCTGCGCAACCTGGAAATCATCAACACGCTCTCTGCATCGGAAGAACATGGCCGCAAGCTCTCAGAGGCCTACACCGTTACACAGGAAATCGAAAAACAAATCCCCCTGATGATTACACGCCTGATGGAAGAAAACCAGGGCAATGCACAGGAATTCCGTGATCTCATTCGCCTGCTGGCCGCCGGGCAACGCTTTAACGAAGCACTGGATGTGCAGACTCGTTTTCATGAGCGTTTCCCGAATGACCTAACCTTTTCCGACCATGAACTCGCACTGAGTCTCTATGCTGACACGCAGCAGCGAGAAACCGTCCAACAGTACGCCATGCAACTGCATGGATTTCCAATGAAACCGGAAGAGATTGCACGCGTCACCAATATTCTGCTATATCGCGTTAACTCGGAAGCGGCATACGATTTCATCATTCATTACAAACAGGAAATTGCAGAAAATACAGCTCTATTTGCCCAGCTCATCACCATACTGACCAATACCGGGCAACAGAAACAAGCCTACGCACTGGCGTATGATCGCTACGAGCAAGGAACACTGGCAACGGAACTCTATGACGACCTGCTGCTGCTTGCCTCCTTTGCCGGTAATGAGGAATTGGTCAGCGATTTACGCGAAAAAATTTATTATGACCGGCTGGATGAAAATGAACTGATCGCACTGGTCGAACTGGCAATTAGTCGTAATGACGCCTTGCTGATGGCCAAATTGCGGGAACGTGCTACTCGTCTGGCCGAGCAGAGCAACGATTTTTATTTAAGTGCGATCATCATTATCGCCGACCGGAACAAAGTCGCCGAAGATCGAGTAGCGGAAGTGCTTCGGAAAGAACCGACTTTTTCCCGACGCCTGCAACTGGCACTGCTTTGCGCTGAAAAAGGCTTTAACCGGTGCGTTGACGCTTTCCATGAAACATTGCCCCCGGCTGACAGCCTCAGTGAAGCGGAAATTATTGCCATTGCACGGGTACTGGATGCCAGCGGCAAACCAGAAGAAGCCTATGAATATATTAACGCCGCACGCGACCATAGCGTTTCCCCTGCTTTGGATGCGGCTTGGTTCCCTCTGGCAGCCGCCTACGGCGACGCGGAAACGACCACTGCTTTTCTTGACACGCGCAGTGAGCTACTTTCTTTTTCGACGTACCATGATGCGTACTACCGAGCACTGGATCAGAGAAACACCGCCAATGCCATCCTGATCGCCGAAATGCTCTATGGGCAAGAAGAAAGTGAAGAGCACAAGGAATTTGTGATTCAGGCGTACGTGCAAGCACATCGCTATGAAGAGGCATTACCAATGCTCCGGGAAGTGCGTGATACCAGCGATCAGGCAGAACGCGATTATCTCTATGTCCTTTCAAAGCTGGCACGTGATGATGAAACATATGCAGAAGAGCTAGGGGCTTACGGTATCCATATTCTCAATCAGGGCGCCGAACCCAAGCGGCGTCAGACCATCATCTATGCCCTGACCGATGCAGGTCAGCAGAACCGCATCATGCCCTATGTTAAGGATCTGGCGATGCAACGCCCCAATGAATGGGCGTTCCTCTATGCCGATTACCTCAAACAATCAGCCGGAAGCAAGCAGGAAGCGCTATTCTGGCGGGATGTCGCCGCCCGTCATCCCAACAATCAAGAACTGCACACTCAGATCGCCTACCGATTGCTGGAACAGGGAAGTAAAGAGGAAGCAATTGCCATGTTCCGCGAGCAGGCGGAAGACGAAGCTCCAGATTCACAAATTGTATCACAATTGCTCTATCTCTGGGGACCAGTCTACCCGGAAGAAGGAATACAGTGGCTGCTCGCTCGTGCTGACAGTGCCGATACCATGGCAGAACGCCAAGCCTGGCTGAAGCGCGCCGTGAATGGCAGCAGCGACGAACATCTCATCCAACGCATTCGTACGACGCCGCAATTGCTGGAAGCGTCGGAAATCGAACAGCGTTATGTCGCCGCCATAAGTCGTACAGTTCCGCAGGAAGAGATACCGGCAGCTGTAACGAACTACCTGGCCCCACGCATTGAAACTGCACAAGAAACCGAGTCCCTGCTGCGCTATGCCGAACTGGCACAGGCTTACCGGCTGGACGGACTAGAGCAAAAAGCCTATACGCAAGCGCTGGCAATGAACCCAGACCATCCGAAAACACTAGCACGTGCTGGAGTCGCCGCATATGGCGACGCGGATTACTCACAGGCCAGACAACTATTATCACATTATTTTACGCTCGATGTTCCTACCGCGACCGCCAGCGCCGAGACCTATCGCCCGCATTTCTACTACGCGGAAGCGCTGCGGCGTGAAGGAAAGCACAAGGAAGCACGCGCGCATTATCGTGAAATCGTCGCCGCCGGTTCTGCCGTGGATGAATCCGACCATGCGTTCCACTCCATGGCTGCGCGCGCCCTGGCCTTTAGCGGTCAGGAAGATAAAGGGCTGGAAATCTATCGTCGCCTGATTGAGACATTCCCGGAAAATCGCCAACTTCGGGCAGATTATTCTTCGACCCTGATCGAACTCGATCAACCGGAAGCGGCGCGTGCGTCTCTGGCTGCGTGGAAGACGCCAATGGCACCAACAACTGGCGAAGCATTGCCGCTCTCTCTTTCTAATCTGAAAGTTAGCGCCTACCGGTTGATTGATGGCGGTGACAAAGTATTATTGCGTCATGAGCCGGGCAACACACCGCTCATACCGCTGGAACGTGAAGGCTATGCATGGCTGGCCTATGCCACGGAAGGCCATAGCGAAACCCTGCTGGCCACCACCTCCAACTACCAACTGGAAGTCATGCATAACCAGCAAACCGGCACATGGCTACACCCGGTACGCACAGAAGACGCGCAGCTTGCCCTACTGAATGACGACTATGCCATTCAGAATGAATTGATGCATGCCCGTATCGAAGTCGAAACCGGAGAGGCCTACGAAGCATCACAGCGTGTGCGTCCGTTGGTCCAACAATATTCTGAAAATCCGCAAGTGCTAGGCTTCAGTGCGAATGTGGAAAACTATATCGGCAACTGGCCCTATGCTCGCAAGCTGATTGACAGAGCCCATGCCTTGCAGCCGCACAACGAGGATATCATTGAATTACAGCGGAGCATTGAACGCCTGCACGCATCCAATGTCTATCTGGACGGTGAATGGCGCTCACTCGACGATAATGACGAATTCATTACCACGATCGGCGGCGTTTACGACATCAACGAGACTATGCAAGTCGGTATCGAAGTGCAAAATGACAGCGTGGATTCGGCGACGCTTCGTCTTCCTGACGGACGCCAAGACACATTTGATGTCGAGCGGCAACGCGGCGAACTGTTCCTGCGTCACTTCGACGATGACGGTGCACAGGCGCAAGTTTCATTGTTTGCCAATAACGATACGGCGGGACTCGGTGCCTATTATCGCTTTGTCAATCGCTTTGGATTTACCCGACTGGGCGTTGAATACCACCGCCCCTACTGGGAATTTGTTGAAGGCGTGATCGATAATGCCACTCGCGACCGTCTGAAAATCGGCCATCGTTACACGCCGGAAAATGACATTATCATTGACGGAACCCTGGCCTATAACCGCTACAACACCGCCTTTGATGATGATTTGTCTTCGACAGTCAGTATTGGCGGCACCGTTTCCCATGCCTTCCATGAAGAGCCGTATCTGGCCGTGGGTTACGGGCTGGACGCCGAATATGAGATTGACGAAGACAACGGCGTCGATGCGAATGGCATTCCATTCCAACGTTTCCCGCTGGATAGCCGGGAAGTGCATTCAATCTTGTTATTCGGCAATCATAATTTCTCACTGGATACCAACGCCGAAGGGCTCATCAGTTACGGCTTTGACCGAATCAGCGGTGACAGTGGCCCTGCGGCAGAAGGGCGCTTGACACATTACCTGACCGACGATTTATCCATTCAGGGACGAGCATCTTACGGATTCAGAGGGGGGGCGGATGACGGCGACGTCACACGCGCCGGTATTCGACTTCAATACAGATATTAACAGGAAACTACATCTATGAGCACTCAGGATATGACCATGGAATATGATACACCGATTCACTCACAGGAGCATCGCCGCTTCCTGGGGCTGCGCGCCAGCGCCATTGTAGAGATATTCGCGTTCTTTGTAATTGCATTGGTCATACAGTATCTTTTCGGCACCAGCCCACGTTTCATTGACTCCTGGCCACATCCGTTCTGGGTGATCGTTATCCTTATCAGTGCCCAATATGGCTCCAATGAAGGCCTGTTTGCCGTACTGGCCGCTTCGCTGGTTTTGCTGGTCGGTAACCTGCCGGAACAACGCATTGACCAGGATTTTTATGACTGGCTGCTGGAAGTCGCCGCCCGCCCAATGATGTGGCTGGTAACGGCGGTGATTCTAGGAGAAATTCGCCTACGCCATATTCGTGAGCGCGACATTTTACGCAATGAGCTGGAAGACAGCCGTCGTCGGGAAAGCACCTTCGCTGATTCTTACGAAAAAGTGCGCGCCCGTAAAGAACGGCTGGAACTAAATATCGCCAGCCGGGTACGCACGGAGACCGACGCCCTGCGCGCTGCGAAGGCCATTGAAAAACTCAACCCCGACCAGGTGATTGACGGCGTCACTTCCATGGTCAGCTCAGCCATCGGTGCTGAAAAATTCTCTCTGTTCTTGCTGAATCGGGATACGTTGAGCCGTCACCTCACCGAGGGATGGACAGAAGAAGACGAAGACGCACTGAATACCTCATACCGGGCACAGGATCACCTGTATCAGGCCGTGATTGCCCGCAAGGAAACCTTGTGCGTGATCAACGAGGAGCATGAGCATATTCTTGATGGGCAAGGCATTCTGGCCGGTCCACTATTGGATACCGAAACCGGCAATATTATCGGGATGCTGAAAATCGAGGCCATGCCGTTTCTGGAATTGAATCTAGAAGCCGTGGAAAGCTTCCGGGCGCTATGCGAATGGATTGCACTGGCGATCAGCAACGCCCGCTATTATCAGAGTGCGGTGAGTGATACGACAGTCAACCCGGAACATAACCTGATGACCAAAGGCTTTTTCAACCGCTACCGCGATTATATCACGGCACTGGCGCGCCGCCTGAAATTCAATGTGTTTACACTGAATGTTGATGTCGTCAATCATACATCGCTGGACGCAGATACTCGCATTAAGGTAGCGCGCATTTTGTCCAAAACCGTAGATAAAACGCTTCGAAATGTTGACTTTGCTTTCGATCATCAGCAGTCAGGCGGACATTACGCGATCGTCCTGCCAGCCACTGATAAAAAAGGCGCAAAAATCGTGCAGGAAAAAATCGAAAAAGCCTTATTGAAAGCAACGAACAAGGAAGCACGTGGCGTGCATTATACATTCACCCTTAATGCATTACACGAAGAGGCGTAGTCACTGATTATGGCTTCTGTGTATCACACTCCCTATCAGACCGTCGCCGACTACTTCACCCCTGCCGATGTGCATGAGGTGGAGCGGGTCGAGAATGGTGACACCCTAATTGCACTGGTATTTTCCCTGCTCTGGACCTTTCTACACGGGCTAGTCACCTATTGGGTGTTCTGGAATGAATTACCGTTCGTTTATGGACTCGCCATTCATGCCATACTAACACTCGTCGTTGCCGTTGCCACCCTGATACTCAAAGGCATGGGGCGGGACATTCGCCATCTCTATATTCTTTCGATCAGCAGCGCTGGTGCCGGAGTGTTCGGCGCAGCAGGCACCCTACTCTGCACACTACTAACGTTTTTCTATACCCGCTTCTCCCTGCCGTTTGGCGATTGGTACCGCGCCATCTATCCAGACTTCCGCCACACGCATGAGGAAACCCTGTATGAACATCTGGTGTCCGGTAAAGATGAAGCGCCCCGGCCTTACAGTGTGGTGTCGTTCCTTGATGTGATGGCATTGGGAAGTGAAGCACAGAAACGCCGGGCGCTAACCCGCATGACCGATCATTTCCAGCCCGCCTTTGCACCGGCCTATCAGCGCGCCCTTCAGGATGAAAGCAACACGATCCGCGTACAGGCAGCGGCGTCGATCGCTGCGATTGAGCAGCAATTCGGCACCATGGTGATGGATGTTGAACGGCTGGAACGCCGTCACCCGGACGATCCAATCCTTAAGCTGGGACTGGCACGATTCTATGACAGCTATGCCTTTACCGGGCTGCTCGATGAAGAACGGGAAGAAGAAAACCGACTCAAAGCATTGGAGAAATACCGGGAATATCTGGAAATGCGTCCTGCCGATGTCGATGCCCGCATTGAGGCCGGTCGCCTGTTACTGCGAAGCGGTGATTATGATCAAGTGATTGTGTTATTGCGCGACTGTATGGACGCCGGTTATGGCACCGACACGTTGAAACTGTGGATGCTGGAAGCGCTCTATGCTTCCGGGCGCTTCGGCGAATTACGTAAAATGGCGCCGGAATGTCTGCCACTAGTAGAGTGGCTGAAAGAGATCCGCCCCCGACTGGCACGAGCCGTTGAAACCTGGGGAGGTGCCACCACATGACCTCCCATGCCAAACCAAATAACCACAGAGAAACCGCAGATGTCTGCCTGATCCTGGAAGGCACCTACCCCTACGTGCGCGGTGGCGTCTCCGGCTGGACGCATGATTTGATTACCCATCAAAGTCACCTCACCTTTCACCTGATCTGCATCCTGCCACCTGGCACGGAAGCCCCCACCCCGATTTATGATCTTCCACCCAATGTCTTAAGCGTCACCGACGTGGTGCTGGGACGCATTCCTGACGGCAGAGGACATCCTGGGCGCAACGTACTCAAACGACTGCACCCACATCTGGAACAATTGTCTGGTACGCAAGCATCCTTCGATCACCTACAACAAATACTCGCTATTCTTCATGCAGATAAAGACATCTCCAGTGAAGAGTACCTACTCAACAGTAAGGATACCTGGCAGGTCATCGAACAGATGTACGAGGCATACTATCACGACAGTTCCATGCTGGATTATTTCTGGTCGTGGCGCGCGCTGTTCGGCAGCGTCTTTTCAGTAATGCTGTGCCGCTTGCCTGACGCTGGCGTCTATCACACACTGTGCACCGGCTATGCCGGGTTGCTGGCCGCCCGCGCCAAAGCAGAAAAAGACAAACCGGTCATTGTCACCGAACATGGCATCTACACCAATGAGCGCCGCATCGAAATAGCTTCCGCAAAATGGTTAGAGGAAACCGCTACCAGCCAATTGACGATTGACACGCTACGCAGCGATCTGCGCGATCTGTGGATGCATGCTTTCAGTAATTACTCACGCATCTGCTACGAAGCCAGCGACCGCATCCTCACCCTGTTCGCCGGCAATCAGGAGGCACAGCGCAATGACGGTGCAGCAGAAGACAAGCTGGCCCTGATCCCCAACGGGGTCGATGTCAAGCGCTTTGGCGCCCTCTCCCGCAAATCTCATGATGTCCCTACCATTGCCATGATTGGTCGTGTGGTGCCGATCAAGGATGTGAAAAGCTTCCTGCGTGCCTGCGCCATGATGCGCGATACGCTGGGCGAATTGAAAGCCTACATCATGGGGAACCTGGAAGAGGACCCGGAATATGTTGCCGAATGCCAGGAATTGGCTGCACATTTGCTGCTGGATGATGTCGTCGAATTTACCGGGGCCGTGCGGGTGGATGACTATCTACCGAAGATCGATGTGGTGGTGTTTACCTCCGTCTCCGAAGCGCAGCCACTGGTGATTTTAGAAGCGGGCGCAGCAGGCATCCCGGTTGTGGCAACCCGCGTCGGTGCCTGCGAAGAAATGATTATGGGCACGGAAGACGAATTGCCACCATTGGGTGCCGGGGGCGCAGCAGTGCCGCTGGCTAACCCCAGCGCCGTCGCAGCAGAAACCCTCAAACTACTGACGGATAAGGCATGGTACGAAGAATGTGCCAATGCCCTGCGCACCCGCGTCCATCGCGACTACACCAAAACCCAACAGCAGGACGCCTATCGCGGACTGTATGCATCGCTGATGGAGAAAGAGCATGTTTGATCACAGTGATATTACTCCCAAAGCTTACTTCGATAAAATGTTAGGTGATGCATACAACATCACATGCTCAGCGATTGAAACGACCGAAGCACAGGAGCTTCCTCATCTCAACGTTTTTGGGGAAAAACTCTATTTGGTGAAAGCCACAGGACTGCCGGATACACATGAAGAAAGGCACGCGGATGTCAATGAAACACAGCCTTATTTTGTTGCTGAGGGAGAGCCTCAACCTGATGAGATTCACCCTTTACCGGTTAATGATGACCTTGAATATTGTCAGTTATTTTTCAAAATTCCACTGACTGAGGAACAAATTGAGGCAAAAATTGAAGAAAGAAAGTCCTGGGGTACGAATACAAATATCAACAGCGACGAACCACCCACCGCAGATATTGCCATTGAGTTCACACAGGAGGGCATTCATATTTCCGGATGGAATGGTCTGCTGGAACAACCTTATCGCCAAACTGAAGAGGGCGCAGAACCAGGAGAACTGGAATTTGATGAGGCAAGTAAATGCTTCGCCCCTGCTGAACACGGAGAATACTGGCAAGGTGAAGTCATAGGTGGCAATGGGAAGGAGCAAGATATCCTTGGTCAGATCAGTGATGCATTAGAACAGGATGCACAGTTCAGACAAGCATTTGAGGCGTTGATCACCCAGGATCAGCAAGTCTCTAATACTGTTGATAATCCACAATCAACAGGACGCATTGAAAACAATATGGGGCAAACGCCTGATTCTCTATCATAAGCACATGACATCCTTCGACCCGCAATTTCTGGAACGACTGACCTTCCCACATCGTATGTTCGGCATCATTCGCAAGATTGGTGCCTATCAGGGAAAGCAGGAAATGTATGCGGAAAAGGCTCCGGAGATGCTGGCGAATCTGCAAATGGTGGCTATCATCGAGAGCGTGGAATCCTCCAACCGCATCGAAAATATTGTGGTTGGACCGAAAACAATTGCGGCGATTGTCAGAGAACAGCAACCTCCTGCTAAAGGGAACCGCCCCCAAGGAGAAGTAGCCGGCTACCGCGATGTGCTGAAGCAAATGCACGAACGCCATGAAAATATTCCTTTTACAGACAATCTTGTCCTTCAATTTCACCGGGACATGATGAAATATACGGCAGCGGGTGGAGGTGTGTGGAAAAACAGTCAGAACCAGATCGCCGAGAAATTTCCTGATGGCACGATCAAGAAGATTCGCTTTGATCCCACGCCTCCACACCTGACTCCCGATGCCATGCGTCAATTACATACTTCATTCAATTATCAACTGGAAAAAGGGGAAATAGACCCGCTTTTGTTGATTCCACTTTATGTACTCGATTTTCTGTGTATCCACCCCTTCAGTGATGGTAATGGACGCATGTCACGTCTACTCACGACATTACTATTATACCATCAACACTATGATGTATGCTGCTACATATCATTGGAACGTCTGGTCGAACAAACCAAAGATTCCTATTATGAAACTCTTTATGAGTCATCGCAGGGCTGGCATGAAAACAATCATAATCCTTTGCCATTCGTTGAATACCTGCTAGGCGTGATACTGGCCGCATATGGTGAACTGGAAGACCGTATTGAAACAGTGCGTGACATTCCCGGCGTTAAAACTCAGATGGTACATACAGCACTCAAACAGTTCAAAGGCGAATTTTCATTTGGTGAACTGATTGAGGCATGTCCATTTGTCAGTAAGCAGATGGTTCGTAAAGTTTTAAATGACATGAATGAGGATGGAAAAGTTATGCATAACAATAAGCAAGGAAGATCAGCAAAATGGAGAGTCACAGATAATGATACTAATGAGCACGAATAGTACTAATAGATAGGTATTTATTAGCACCATTCGTGCTCCATTAGCACTATTAGGAAATAAAATTATGGCAGGCATTGGATTTGAACTGAAGAAACTCACCAACCACGATAACCTCATCGGGGTGATGCATGCCTATATCAGCGCCGGTTTTGCAGCGGCGGGGCCATGGCTGTTCACCATTCTCGCCATTGCCGGGATTACGATCCTCTATGCCGATTTTCTCTCATATGACGCGCTGATCAATTTCCGGGTGATTCTGGTCTATAACCTCGCCGCTTCGCTGGTGCTCTCGGCACCGGTATTCATGGTCATCACTCGCTACATTGCCGATGCCATCAACCAGAAAGACGTCACCAGCGTCCCCTCAACCCTGCTGGGCTGCCTGCTACTCACCCTGCTATTCCAGCTACCCGTCGCCATTACCCTTTACGGCTGGTATGTCGATCTGCCGCTATCCCTGCGCCTCTCGGCGATTGCCAATCTGTTCCTGCTAACGGGTGTCTGGCTGCTTGGCGTCTTCCTGATGGCACTGAAAGATTTCCGCGCCGTTAACTGGTCCTACGGCATCGGCATGTTGATTGCCGTACTGGCAGCGCACTGGTTGCGTGTCGATTACGGTGCGGCGGGTATGCTCAACGGCTTTAATATCGGGATTGCCATCATCGTCTTCTCACTCACCGCCAAGGTATTCGCCGAATACCCCTACCGCTATGGCACACCGTTTTCCATGCTGCCGGCCTTCCGCCGCTACTATCAACTGGCCTGGGGCGGGTTCTTCTATAATCTGGCCATCTGGATCGACAAGCTGATTATGTGGTTTGCGCCGGAGCGGGTCAAGCTGCCCAGCAAGATGATCTTCTATCCCGACTATGACAGCGCCATGTTCCTGGCCTATGTCACCATCGTCCCCGCCATGGCGATTTTCTTCTTCAGCGTGGAAACGCACTTCTTCCAGCGCTATCGCCGCTTCTATGACGACATCCTCGACCATAAACCGCTCTGGCGCATCAAGGAGAACGGTCAGAAAATGCTCGACTCCATCCTCTACCATGCCCGCACCTTTATGGTCGTGCAGGGGGCGATTACTTTCCTGGCGATTATCCTGGCGGCGGAAATCCTGGAACTGGTCAATTTCAGCTACCGCCAGATCGGGATTTTCCGGCTGGGGACGCTCGGCGGCATGCTGCATGTGCTGGCGCTGTTCATGATGATTATTCTGTCCTATTTCGACAGCCGCTCACGGGTGATGTGGTTGCAACTGTTCTTCCTGGTGAGCAATATCATCCTGACCTATATCAGCATGCAGATGGGCTTTGCCTATTATGGGTATGGTTATTTCCTTTCCTCGGCACTGACCTTCCTGCTCACCGCTTTCGTGCTCTACCGCTTCATGAGCCACCTGCCCTACCATGCATTTATAACGCATAACAATGCAATTCGTGGTGGTGCGTAGAAATATTTTCACTTGTCAGAAATAAACAGAAATTTTACAATGATTTCGTTAGGATGGAAGTAATGAGTAACCTTACCTTTGATAAATTGGCCTATGTCGATAAGCTCAAGGCCGGCGGCATTAGTCCTGAACAGGCAAGAGTGCAAGCCGATGCGCTGGATGACGCGTTACGCGACAGCGTTGTGACCGAAATGAGTCTGCAAAAACACCTTGAGCCGATTCGCCAGGATCTGGCACTGCTGAAATGGGGCGTGGCATTGATTGTCGCTGCCGTCATATTACCCTTACTGAAACAGTTTTTTGAATAACGCTTTTATAACGAGAATCCATGAACGACAGAATCCTGCTTATCCGCACCGGCGGCACCATTGACGCCAAACCCTACGATGATCCGCGCAATCCGCCTTCCTATGTGGAGACATTGCAGGCGGAGGACAGCTTGATTAACGTATTGCTGGCAACATCAAAGCAGGAAGATGTGGATCAGTATTCCTGGGTTCCTGATCTGGAAACACAGTTTGTCAAAGACTCACAACTCTTTGATGGCGAAGATATTCAGGCATTGGCAAATATTATTCGCAACGACGATCATAGATTCTTCATCCTTACGCATGGCACGGATGCAATGATAAAAAATGCAACAGCATTGGATGAGGCACTGAAAGGCAGTGGCAAAACCGTGATGTTCGCCGGTGCGATGGTGCCACTCTCTATGGGCGATAAAGCTCCCAGCGATGGAACCCCTGCCGTGGATTTCGCATTGCGTGAAGTGAAGGGCGCACCGCCCGGTGTGTATGTCGTCGGCCGTGATGCACATACCAAACGGCTGGAATATACGCCCCCTCAAGAGGTTACCAAGGATCGGAAAGCGAGCCTGAAAGACCTGACCTTCACCCTGTCGCATCGTCGTTAACAAATATCCACATCCCCCTTGTTGCATTCCGGCGTGTTTCTTATATAAGGGAGAGACAATATACAGTTAACAAGGAGAAGACGAGATGGCCAAACAAGTCAGTGATGAGAATTTTGAAGCAGAAGTATTAAAGGCCGATAAGCCCGTATTAGTGGATTTCTGGGCGGAATGGTGCGGCCCGTGCCGTCAGCTCTCCCCCATCATCGACCAGCTGTCCGAAGAGCTGGGCGAAAAGGTGAACATCGTGAAAGTTAACATTGACGAAAGTCCTGAAACGCCTGGGAAATATGGCGTACGTGGCATCCCAACCATGATCATGTTCAAGGGCGGCGAGGCGATCGGCACCAAGGTCGGTGCCATTCCGAAATCTCAGCTAAAAGAGTGGATCGAAGGCCAGGTGGCATAAGCCTTTCGGTACGCTTGCCGGACATATAAAAGCATATGGCCAACCGACTGTCATGGCCAGGGGTAAAGCGCTGCCTCCTCACCATCTCCGGTATCCTTTATGCATGGGTAGTACTGGGGAATGTGGTAGGACATATTCTTGCATTCCGCTTCTTTTTCACCTTTTGGCAGGCAACGGATCGCTTGGTGCTCTGTTATCCCTCGTTCTCTCTTGGTGGTTACTATACGAATTGTGAAAATTGGTGGGCTGATTTGTTCTGGTTGGTGACCGTAAAAATTCCGGGGCTTGTATGGAATACTTTTTCCATTGCCGGGGGATTTACCTTAATCAGTTTGGATCAACTACACCTTCGCTATTTCATAAATAGTTTGCCCTTCTGGGCGCTTGGGTTGTTCATCTTCGGCTTTATTATGTTTCCCGGTATGCTTTATTGGAAGCAACAGAACATCAGAGGCTATTACTTGTTGAATACTCTTTTGGTGCTGCTGATATTATGGGGCATATACGCATATTACATGGGATAGACGGCCATTTCCGATTAACGGTTCAAGAGACTTTGGGGGCTTAATGTGCGCTCGGATTGGTGGTAACGCATCATTTGGTCAAACGCTTCATGGACGAAAGGTGCACGAATATGAATATCCGCCCGCCCCTCCGGCTCATCATTCCATGCACCTCCTACGCCTCTCAGAAAATCGCCGAAACTTGTGCCTTCAGAAACGGCATTTACATTTACCCATAGTTTTGTATTTTGGCGAATACTATCATAATCGATGATGTTAAGATGACTTACGGGGTCGATTGTAATCAAAGTATGAATACGTTCTGGTAGTCGTTCGGCTACCAATACAGCGCTATCACCACCATAGCTATGACCAATTAAATTGACGCGGCGCGTTTTGGGTAACGTCTCGATAAAGCGAATAATATCACGTTCGTTCACGTCAGCTGTCGTATAATAATTATCGCCATATGAATACTTCTTTAAGCTATCCGATGTGATGACCGGGCCTGTAAAGGTTCTGTCACCACCACCCCCCACAAAGATATTCGCCTGGTTCAGGCGCTCTCCCGACGGAGGCAGGATCGTCTTCACATAATCAACTTCCTCACTGCCGGGAACCGCACCGATCAATGTCCATCGCCCATCTTCATCACGGGGCTGCAGGGGATTGTAATTGGCCTTTATCTCACGCATCACCTGCATGAGTTCCTGTAACGCAAGGCCAAGATTACGCAGCTTCCACGCTTCGACAAAGCGCTCATGATCCAGCGCTTTAAGCCGATACAGCTGCGACTCAATGTAGATGCGTTCAACATCTTCCAGACTTTCCATTTCCATATACGCGAACATATAAGGGGTAGGGAAACCCGGAAGGAGAATTATTCAGATTCTGTCGCCTTCCCTCTCGCTTCCTGCAAAAATGCCTGAAACCCGTCGCGCGTCGTTTCATATAATGCACCATCGCATGGCGCACGGCGATACAGGTTCTGATACGACCCCTGCGCCGCAGCGATGATATTGTTCGCTACCGCTTCACTATCTCCATAGCGAGCAATATCGTGCATCATGGCAGAGGATAATGTTACATATTCATCGTCACCTGCCTCACCACAATGATTCAGTATCAGATAGCTGACCAGGGCATCCTCATAGACGACCTTCAATTGATCCAGCGCCGTATCCACATCCTGCACCGGCGCTTCAGGTGCCACCGCCGTTTGCACTTCCTCTTCATACGGCACAAAGGTGGTTGACTCCGCCGGGGTGATACGTGCCACCTCAGGATAGATGCGGGTCTGTGTGATCTGCGCTGCCACATCCATATACATCACCAGCCCGACCAACAGGGACCATAATCCCAGCGCCACCTTCCCGCGCAGCAATACAGCCTCCAGCAAATCCTGGCGTTCCTGCGAACGCCGCCCCTGCGTTACTATATCGCTGTATTGCCGGTTTTGCTTCTGCATCGTACGTATTAACACAATGGTGAGCACGATCATTACTCCCCAACGCAACCACACCACGCCATCAAGCTGGGTCAGCGCGTAATGAATTAGGGTAACATCCGGCATATTCACTCACATTGCAACGTGGCGCGCTGCCCTTCATACAGGAACACATGCCGTTCGGTTTCATCAAAGAAATAGGTCTTACCGGCATCGGCCAGGCAATAATAGTCAATCAGAATCTCTTCCGTGCAATTCGGCGTCGGGTCATCCTTATACAGCGTGGTTGTATCTATTTCACACATGGCCCGACCATCACAGGACGCTTTCAATGCCGCCACCATAGCATCCTGCGACGGCAACCCGGCCACATCGGCGTCAATGCTTTGCGGACAATGGGGTTTAACCGATGCAATATGCAGCGTCGTTGCCGGCTCCGGCGGGGGACCGAAACGCAATTCCCCACTTAGAATCACCGCGCCCATCAGGGCAAAGACGGCGACAGTAGCAATGGTGAAGGCCAGCGGATGTTTCATGATGTGAGTCAAAGCATGAAATGCACATCAACGCAAGCCATGCCTTGAAGTAACCAATCATGCTCCTATATTTGCGCTATGACATCGGTCAAACACCAGCTGGAAACTCTGCTGACAGAGGCGTTGAGCCCCAATTTTCTGGACGTGCAGGATGAGTCGCATTTACATGCTGGCCACCGGGAGGCGGGCGATGCCCAGGAAACCCATTTTCGGGTTATCATTGCCTCCACGGCATTTGATGGGCATTCCAAAGTGCAGCAACACCAAATGATCTACCGGGCCGTGAACGGATTGATGCCCAAACCGGTGCACGCGCTAGCGATTGATATTCGCACCTGAAACCCTTTCATATCCTTCAGCCCAAAGCAGCTTATAATTGCTTCACCTAGCATTTTCTGGTTCAGCGAAAATGTTGCGCTTTTCATGTTTTCTGCGTAAGTGTAGACATGCTACATGCGCAAAGGAAACATAAAAAAGTGACATTTGCAGCAAGCAGAAAATGTTAGGTGAAGTGATTATATGTCCCTGTTGCGCTCCTCCGCCATTATTGGCTCGTTTACGATGCTCTCACGCATTTTCGGCTTTCTGCGCGACGTCATCATCGCCAACGTCATGGGTGCCGGGATGCTCAGCGACGCGTTTTTCGTCGCCTTCAAAATCCCCAATTTCCTACGCCGCCTGTTTGCAGAGGGAGCCTTTAACGCCGCTTTCCTGCCAATGTTCGCCGGCATGCTGAAGGTAGACGGGCAAGACGCCGCCATGCGCTTTGCCTCTATCATTATGACCATACTGACCCTGTGCCTATTAATGATTGCCGCACTCGCCATCTTCTTTATGCCGGAGGTACTGGCACTGATTGCTCCCGGCTATCGTGACGACCCGGAATTGCTAGCGCTGACCATTGATCTAAGCCGTGTCACGTTTCCCTACATCATCTTTATTTCTCTAGTCAGCCTGCTAAGCGGCATTCTGAATAGTCATGATCGCTTTGCCGCCGTCGCCTTTACCCCGGTACTGCTCAATCTCTCACTGATTTTCTTCATTCTGGTGCTGGCACCACACTTTCCCAGCCATGCCCATGCACTGGCCACCGGTGTATTCTTTGCCGGGCTGGTACAATGCCTGTGGCTGGTCTGGGTATGTGCACGGCATGACAGCCTGCCGAAATTTGTTCGCCCGCAATGGACAGACGATGTGCGCACTATGATGCGCGCTTTCGTGCCAGTCGCCTTCGGGGCCGGGGTGGCGCAAGTGAACCAGTTGATTGACATCATATTAGCCACCTACTTGGATACGGCTGTGTCGTACCTCTATTATGCAGATCGCCTGTATGAATTGCCGCTGGGTGTGATCGGTATCGCCATCGCCACAGCACTGCTTCCCATGCTTTCGCGCCATATTCGTGCCAAAGAACACGAGGAAGCCACGGCTGCCATCAACCAGGCACTACGTTTTACCGCGCTCATCGGTTTACCGGCAACGGCCGCATTGATTGTCATCGCTTCACCGATTGTGACTGTCATTTATGAGCATGGTGCCTTCAGCCCAGAAGACAGTGCTGCCGTAATTCCAGCATTAATCGCTTATGCCTGTGGCCTGCCGGCCTTTCTGGTGATTAAAATCTTTTCTAACTGCTTCTTTGCTGCCGGAGACACCAAAACACCGGTCAAGATCGCTATTGTCTGCGTGCTGACCAACCTGATCCTGAACTTGATTCTGATCGAATATTATGCCCATGTCGGGCTGGCAATCGCCACCAGCGCCGCAGGATGGTTGAATGCGATACTGCTGGGATATTTTCTCTATATGCGCCATCTGTTCCGCCCGGCTCCGGGATTGGGAATCTACCTACTAAAACTACTCATTGCTATTGCCGCCATGACGTTTGCGCTACTCATATGCACGCAATGGTTGAATAACTGGCTGACAGGTCACACTCTGCAGAGGGCTGGAGCGATGTTAATACTCGTGGTTGTAGGGAGTGTTTCATATTTTGTTTTTGCGTTCATATGTCGTGCCTTTACGCGCCAAGACGTTACTTTAGGAACACAAAAACCATAATTTCACTTTTTTCTGATAGATAACCAGTGTTTCCTACACGAACATCACTTGCAATCTAGGTGATTCAGCGTAATGCTCACGCGTATTAGGTTCTATAAAATTAAACTTAAAGTTGTATGCTGCGTATTGACTCCCGTTCCGCCTCTTATTTCAGGGTGCTTATTGCTGAGGATGATGCACGTTTTCGCGTCATGCTAGAAGATGCGCTTACTATTTTCGGATTTCGTAAACTGACCTTCGTCGAAACCGGAAAAGAAGCGCTGGAAATGATTGAGGCGTATCGCAATGGATTCCGCTATGATTTTATCATCACAGATTGGGAAATGCCAGACATGCAGGGCATTGAATTACTTGAAAATATAAGGCAAAGCACGGAACTGCCAGATTTTTCTATTCCCATCCTGCTTTGCACCGGAATGGCACAAAAACGACATGTAATCGGCTCTCGAGATTTAGGCTGTACCGAGTTTCTGGCAAAGCCGTTCACGATTGAGCAATTAGCTGGTAAAATTCAGGCGCTATTATCACGACCGCGTAATTTCATCATATGCGACCGGTTTATCGGACCGGATCGGCGCCGTCAGGATATAACGCTACCAGATGGTCAAATAGAACGCAGGAGGGCTGCATAATGAGTAATGCTGATAATAGTACGGGTTCTGGCGCTGAAGCGATTATCTTTACCACCGGTGTGGAAATCTCGGAAAAGTTTCGTAAATACGCAACCATCAATGATACCACGATTGCGCAAGCCAACAAACAGTTCCAGAAGCGCAAGGGCGAATTTGAAACGTCGCTATTACAGGACATCCATTCTACACAGCAATATTTTTCCCAATACTGTATTGCCTATAGTTCCGAAATGCTGACCCGGGTAAAACGCCTGGTGCTTGGTATCAAAAGTGGTGCCGGGATGGCTGAACATACGGTCATTTCGGAGATAGCGACACTGCTCTTTGAACTGTTTGACGATGGCTATGATATGCAAAACAGTAAAGTGCTGGAGAGTGTCAGCCTATATCTGAACACGATGGAAGACCTGATGACTGGCCAGCTCACCCCTGTAAATCAGGCGGAAATCGACATATTGGTCGGACATTTTAGCAAGTTAAATAGTGAGATACGCTGATTTTTCCAAAAATTTCGCCTTGTGTCATGATTCTGTAACAGCGGCTTGATATTCTGTTAATAGTGAGAAATACTCAACAGAACACAGAATACTATGTCACAGCCACCTTACAACCAGCCAGGCGCTAATTTTATGAATCCTGACGTACAGGCAGATTTGCATCGGAATCCGAAATTTAAGAATCCGGTGCTGGAGGCCGGTATTGCCCTATTTGCCGGATCGACGATTGCCGGTATAGGTAATCAGGCCTTTCGCACAGTCTATAATACAACGATCACTGATGGCCGCCCTAGCGCAGCTGGACACGTCGTAAACTGGGTACTTCCCGCTGCTGTCGGTGTCATTGCTGCAGGAAAAGCCTGGATAGACACCAATCGGGACAACCAATTGTTCGAACGCACACAAGCCACTGCTATTGGCGCGACACAGGAAGGCGCAGCGCTTGCACAACAAAATGCGGCAATGCAGATGGAAAATCAATATCTCTATAATACGGCAGCGCAATTGGCACAACAGAACACAGCTTTACAGCATTATGCAGCACAGACATCGGCAACTACTGCTCCTGCACAGCAACAGTGGACAGAGCGCTACCCGCAACAGCAGCCACAACAACTCGTCCGTCCGGAAGGACAAAATAATATCACGAAGGCGCAACAGATCATTCGTGATAAAGAAGGACGCGCCGATCTCAGCCGAGCCGAGATGATGGCACAGGAATCGGCGCAGGCATCCCCTACCGAAACGCAGATATGAGGTAACGCGTCTCCATGGTTTCCTCGTATTACACTTCAGCCCCTCCCCCAGCAGCAAAAGGTACTGGCTTTAACACCGTGATCGCGGCTGCTACCGCAGGGCTGGCGATCGGCGGCGCATTATTCGGTCTGACCGAACTGGTCGACGCCGATATTTCAGAAGGATTCGGCATTGGCAATAATGAGATCGACAGCGGCCTGAGCCATATCGCCGAACCGGACGCCCTGAAGTTTGAAGCAGAAAAAATGGATAAGCTGTTCAATGAGCGTATCCCTGATGCACTGGGAGAAACGAGAGATGGTTTTGTTGAGTTTTTCACCGGCACACCGCTAACGCCGGAGCAAGTACAGCAGTTCAGAAGCATTTTTCAGGAGATTGACACAGACAGCCTGTCTCCAGACATATTGGAGCAATTTAAAGATAATCCTGTCGTTGTCGACACCGGTTCCGACTCGCTGTATTTTCAACTGGGAAATGGTGACACGATTCGTGCTGACATCAGTGAGCTGAAAGAGCACGGACCTGAATTAAAAAAGGCGATCAATGGAAAAGCCTTGGAAGCCGTTGAAGTCGGCCTGAAAGCACTAGATAAACTGGAAGGTGGCATCGACTTAAACAAAGGGTTGATTTATGCAGGCACCGGTGCTGCGGGAATGGGGACGCTAGCCTTTGCAGCCAATGCAGCTAGCGCTGCACCTACTGCATCTGCCATACCTCTGCCAGCGATTTACGGCAATACGGTGTCCTATCAGCAACCGGTAGCCGCCAATCCGTATCTGAGCGTCCAGCAGAATTAAAACACGGGTTGGTCCGGCGGCGAACTGCCCTGCTGCTGCCCCTGATTTTGTACATCGGAGATGTGATGGTCAGGCGCTCCATTTACATCCCTACCCTCCTGCCATAATTGTTGAAATGCTCCAGATGATTCCGAAGGAATACGTAATTCCGTAATATCCTTCCCATCTTCGCCACCCATTACTGAAATGGCAAATATTCGTTCATCCGCTAATGCGTTAGCCACATCTTTCAACCATGACGATTCACCTTGCAATATCTGACTTCCATCCGTCTGACTCTCCACACGATTATTGCTAAAAGCCTCATGGATCATCGCCGCTAATTGCTGTCTTCCAGTTTGTTGACTTGATGCACTCGCAGACGGCTGACGCATGGAGGCCGGTATATCTTCCGGCGCAACTAATGGCTCCTGCCCTTGCAGGGGCACGTCTCTGCCAATCAACGCATCAACCATTGACTCTGCATACTTTGCCGCTTTATCAGCAATTATCGCTGAACGCTCGCCTCCCTGACTGATCCCGTCAAAGGCAAAGATGACGGCCTGTTCTTGTGCGATTTGCGGCTTTTTCGCCGTGACAATCACAATATCATCGTCTTTGGGGTGCGGATGAGGGGGAATGGCATCTGCATTACGCACGGCCGTCAACAATGTCTCAGAAAACTTCGGATCATCAATCGACAGCTCATCCCGTGCCATCAGAAATGCTATATCACTTGCTACCTCGTCCGTTGTATTGGCACGACTTACCCCATCCGACATCACGGCAATGGCATAATGTTCCGTACCAATATACTCACGTATAGCATCCCAGGAATAGTCGGCTTCTTCCGGATCGGCCTGTTCCTCCTGCAACACCTGCCTCCTACCGGGTATCAGACAATTGGTAAGAGCGCCTCTTTGGTGTTGATCACTACTTACATCAAACCGGTTCAACACAACCACCTTCCCATTATCGCCAATGGCGGCAATGATTGAATCCCCAGCGTTGCGCGTTACCAGGCTATCCGTGGTCAAGACAGCGCCAACCGCTGTCGTTCCAGCATGAAGATTATCATTATCACGTGATTCCGCACGTACCGCCTGAAACGTATTGCTAAGCACATTTCGTGCAATATCATCATCTATCGCTTGACCACTCAACGCCGTTGCTGCAAACGCATTATCTTCAATCTTCGTATGCGCCCAGTCACGTGAAGCTTTCCCCACCCGTGCCGCCGAGACGGTTGCACCCATCTGCACCGCTTCCACTGGCCTACCCCGCGTTGTTGCTAACTCAAACCGATGCGTTTCCATGCCATACTCCTGCATTGTTTCAATACGTTAAAGTAGCAGAAAAATAAGAAATATTTATGACGACGGAAATATTTACAGCCATTCCGAAATGTGCTCAAAAAGGCGAGTATATCCGGAATCCATCAAGTAATGTGTCATGCCGTCGCATGACGGCATCCGGCCAGACCCCGGGGTGACAATCATCCGCTTTTTATGCCGCCGCTTCAATCATCGGGTCGAATGGTGCTTCAAACAGGGTCGTCGTCGAGAAATTCCACTTATCCCGATCGACCCGTAATACTTTCTGCGGATGGCCGGGCTGCCCTACCGGCGCAATCAGTCGGCCATCATCACTGAGTTGCTCCAACAAGGCACTTGGAATCGCCTGCAACGCCGCCGTCACGATAATCCGGTCATAAGGCGCCGCATCCGGCCAGCCTTTATGCCCATCGCCACCCAACGTAGCAATCGTGCTATACTGCAACTGCTCAAGCCGCTGCCTCGCCTCCTCTCGCAATTCCGGATAGTATTCCATCGTAAATACCCGGCGTGCCAATTGCGCCAGAATCGCCGCCTGATAGCCGGAACCGGTACCAATCTCCAACACGATGGAGCGCTCCTGCACATCCAGCGCTTCCAACATCCGCGCCACCAGCTCCGGCGCGTTGATCGTCTGCCCGGCAGAAATCGGCAACGCCGTGTTTTCGTAGGCACGATCCGCAAACATTCTCGGCACAAACACTTCACGCGGCACCAACTCTACGGCGCTGAGCAGCCGATTATCACGAATACCGGCCGTACGTAACGCCATCACCAGTTGAATCTTGGCACTGGCCAGATCGTCATCAGGCGGGTTGAACAGGTCGGGTTGAGGCATGGGTTCTGTGTTCTCTTTCTTCGCCCATACCACAGGTCACGTTGCAACGCCAGCATTCTTGGGGTTTATCATCATACAAAGCTTCTTTTTACAGAGCACATGCAAAATGGATTTCTGTGGAGCAGATACGAGGAGTGTCTGCCCGGAAAACCGGAATGTATGGCAAAGCACTTGCCACCGAGGGTGGCAGTAGTGTTTGCATATTTAATGCACAGCACCCCACAGGTGGGTGCTGTGGGATACATGAGGATTTGAGGACAGACACGACAAAGTAGGTGCCCTCAGAAATCCATTTTGTTCTTACATAAAACTGATCGGGTCAATATCAATGGAGACACTCACCGTCGCCGGACGCTTTATGGAATCACGCCACTGCAACATGACTGGCTGCAAGGCTGTCTGCTTCGACGCCTTGACCAGAAAACGCTGCCGATAGAGGTTTTTCAACTTATAGAGCGGCGCCGGCGCCGGACCAAAGACCGCAACCCCTTCCAGATTCGGTGTCCGGCGTACTAATGCACCCACCACCTCTTCCACCAGTGCCTCCGGCTTACCCTCAACAATCAACGCCGCCAGACGTCCATAAGGCGGCATCCCGGTCATGCGGCGTTGCTCCAGTTCCAGCTCCATGAACCGCTGACGATCCCACTCGGTCAGTGCCTCCATCAGCGGGTGAGCGGGTCGATAAGTCTGAATATAGACCTCCCCGCGCTCCGATTCCCGCCCGGCACGCCCCGACAGCTGATGCAACAACTGATAGGTCTTCTCTGCACCACGAATATCGCCGCCCTGCAACCCAGCATCGGCATCGACGACCCCAACCGTCGCCAATGCCGGGAAATGGTGCCCCTTCGCCAGTAACTGCGTCCCGATAATGATGTCGATCTCCCCCTCTGTTACTTGCGTCAGCGTCTCCTGCAACCGCGCCGGGGACTGGCTGAGCTCTCCGGACAGCACTACACTGCGCGCCTGCGGGAATAGCGCACGGACTTCCTCCTCAATACGCTCAACACCCGGCCCGCACGCAACGATCTTGTCCCTGCCAGCACCACAGGACACACAGGCAGACGGCACCGGCATCGCCAACCCACAATGATGGCATTGCAACTGGCGGCTGGAAGCATGATAGACCAGCCAGGCGCTACAACTGGGACATTCATACCGATGGCCGCATTCCTGGCAAATCATGAGCGGCGCATAGCCGCGGCGATTGAGAAACAGCAAAGATTGCCTACCCTGCTCCAATGTTTTGGTCAGAGCTTCCCGCAACATCGGCGATAACCAGCACTGCTTGTCCATCGCCTGACGGCGCATATCGATCAGCGTCACCTGCGGCAGACGCGCCTGCTCAACGCGGCGCTGAATATGCACATGCCCGTATTTTCCCTGATTGGCATTCACCCAGCTTTCTAGTGAGGGGGTGGCGGAGGTAAGAACCACAGGAATCTGCTCTTCCCGCCCGCGCAAAACTGCCATGTCACGGGCATGGTAGCGTACCCCATCCTCCTGCTTGTACGAACTGTCATGCTCTTCATCAACGACGATGAGCCCCAGATCGGCATAGGGGAGAAACAACGCCGAGCGTGCACCAATCACCAGCGACGTACCGCCATGCATGATCTGACGCAACGCCTGCCTGCGCCGCGCCGGTGTTTCGGAGGAATGCCAGACGGTCGGCGCGATACCAAACCGCTTTTGCACTCGCTCCACCAACTGCATACTCAGCGCAATTTCCGGCACCAGCAACAACACCTGTCGCCCTTCGCGCATCACCGCCTCGGCCACTTCCAAAAACACTTCCGTTTTCCCCGATCCTGTCGCACCATCCAGCAGAAATGTGTGAAAACCCTGTCCAATCGCAGCGCACATATGCTGCGCCGCCTGTCGCTGTAAATCGCTGAGTGTCGGTGCACAGGGCTGCAACAGTGGCGATACATAATCCGGCAGGCGGCTGACCATCTGGATTGCCCCCTCGTCCCGCATTCCCTTCAGAACGGAAAGGCTGATGCCACGATCCCGCAACACTTCCTGTGGTAGAGCGCCCTCCTCCTGCAACCAGTCCAGCACCCGCTTCCTGCTTACCGTCATCCGCATGTCAGGTACTGGCTTCATGGACTCAACCCATATCTCGGACTCCGGCTCTAATAAGGCATCCATCGCCGGCATCGCCAGTTTCAGCGCTGCTCCCAGTGACGTAGCATTATACCGCGCTGTCCCTTCGATGAACCGCCGTAATGCCTCTGTCATCGGCAGCAAATGAGGCAGCACACACTCTATCGGCTTGAGTTTACCGGGATCAATATCCCCCTGCCCTTCGCCCCAGACAATTCCCGTGACCTGGCGATTGGAAAATGGCACCCGCACATAACTGCCAGGCGCAACGTGCATATTTGGTGGCACCACATAATCAAAGCATCGATCCACCGCCACCGGCAAACAGACGGAAATACTCGAATCTTCTGGGGTATCGTGAGAAAATAAATCTGTATGCATTATCGCCGGGATTGCAACTTAAATCAAATGCATGTAAGTAGGTTACTATGATGAATACAACTGAAAATCCGCATTCTGAGCAACTTTCTTCCATGCTGAAAGGGCAGTTGGCTACCAACGGCATCCATGATTCCATGGTGCTGGAAGCAATAAAAGCAGTAGATCGCGCACGCTTTGTTCCGGAATCTCTCAGTCATGTTGCCTATGTTGACGACGACATCCCACTCTGCGCCAACCGTTACCTGCTCGAACCGCTGATATTCGCTAAGATGCTCGAATATGCCGAGATTGAATCGCATCACCGTGTGCTGGATGTGGGCGCTGGCCTTGGCTATAGTAGTTGTGTTATCGCACACATGGCCGCGCAGGTTATCGCCGTTGAGGAAAGCGCAGAACTAGTGGCAGCAACCCGTAAAAAACTGGCCATGGCACATATTCAGCATGTGGATCTGGTAACAGCCCCCATGGATGCGGGATGCGTCGCGCACCAGCCTTATGACCGCATCATTATCGAAGGAGCTGTGGCGGAGATATCACAAACACTGGAAGAACAACTGGCAGAAGGTGGCCGTATTGTTGCCATTCGTGCCAGGGGTCGCATGTTCGCCACGCAAAAAACGCTGGCAGACATTATTATCGGTACAAAACATGGGAATCGGGTGACTTATGTTGAAAAGGATCGGGTCAGCGCCTATCCTTTGCGCAGAGTGATGGATGAGGATCATTTTTTCAGCTTCTGACGCGTTGCTAAAACCACAACCAACCAATAACGGATACGCCAAATGACGAAAAATCGCTTTTTGTATTACACGCTTGCTTCTGCTGCATTCATCCTGCACGGCCACGCCTACGCACAGTCTGAACCGTCTAACGCCTCTGCGACTGAGGAACAGATACAGGTTGAAGAAGCGGCTCCACAACTTCCTGTTATCGGCGACGACAGTGTGTTCCGAGAAGCACTAATCTCAACCTATGTCTCTAATCCACGCATTATTGCTCAACGTAAAGCATTTGAAGAGACAGGCGAGTCTTACAACCAGGCACTGTCCGGCTGGCTGCCAACCATTACTGCACGCTATGGAAAAGGCCGGCGGCGCAACCGTACAGCCGGTGCAGATTGGAGCTATCTGGACGCAGAAGATCGCGAACTAAACCTGTCACAACCCATTGTTGATGTCAGCACCTATTTTGAATTAGGGCAGGCAGATAATACCATCAAAGCCAGCGGCGCTGAGTTGATTGATGTCACTCAAACCACATTGCTCAGTGGTATCAGCGCTTATCTTGATGTCGTCCGGGATCGCGACATCCTGGATCTAAGCCGTAATAATGAGACTGTACTAGGTCGCAACCTGGCCGCCACACGCGAACGCTTCGACGTCGGCGAGGCTACTCGTACAGACACCTCACAGTCGGAAGCGCGTCTCTCCCGTGCCGAATCCGATACCATTCAGGCGCAGGGCAATCTGGCGATTGCTGAAGCAACATTTGAACGCGTGATCGGCTATGAACCCATCGAAGGGTTGATCTACCCTGAAACCATGCCGGAGATCCCTGCCACACTGGACGAGTTGCTGGAAGAAGCATTACAACATAATCCCAGTGTCGTTGCAGCCCGCTACAACGAAGAAGCAGCATCCGATGCCGTAGGTGCCAATGTATCGGATCTATTACCCGTTGCTTCACTGGACGGTAGCGCCAGCCGAGCGGAAGGTTCTGGATTTACCGGCGTCGATTTTGATTCAGACTCTGTGTTGCTGAATGTGACGCTGCCCTTATATCGCGGGGGTGCACAGTATTCCCGCATCCGTGAAGCAAAAACACAAAAAAGCCGCCGCCGTTACGAGTTGATGGAAGCGACCAACGAAGTACAGCAGCAAACCATTACCGCCTGGGAGGAATACCAGACAGCACTGGCAGCGATTGAAGCACAGAAAGATACGATTCGTGCGGCAGAAATCGCATTAGACGGCGTACAGCAGGAACAACTCTATGGCTCTCGAACCGTACTGGACGTACTCGACGCTGAACAGGAATTGTTTGTCGCACGCGTTAATTTGGCACGCTCTGAGCGCAACCGGCTGGTTTCTGTCTATAATTTGCTATCCGTCATGGGTAAGTTAAGTCCGGAAGCGCTTGGACTAGGCGTCGATGCCTATGACCGCGAAGAAGCCTATGACAACATCAAATATCAACTGATCGGCTTTTAACGTTTAAATAACCAATACGCGGCATAGTGGCACCACGCAGTAATTATGGGAAACCGGAATGGCAGAAAACAAAGAAGAAGCAAATGACCAGTCCATGGAGGAAATCCTCCAGTCCATCAAGCGTATCATCGCAGATGAGGATGGTGAGTCTCCGGATAGTTCTGCCACGGCCACTGAAACGCCTGCCGAGGAAGAGGAGAAGGACGCCGTGAAGGGGTCCGATGTCCTGGAGTTAAAGGATATGGTTGAGGAAGGCAGTAAACCGGAAGAAGTGGCTGAGCCGGAAAAATCGGATGATGGCGACGTATTGGCCGCCATTGACAATAGTCTCTCCGATGCGCCGGATGAGACGCCAGCGCCAGCGCAGGAAGAAAAAGCGGACGACGTACTGGCCGACATTGACAGCCTCCTCTCTTCCGAAACAGTGGCCACGTCGTCAAAAGCACTGGAGAACCTCAAACAGCAGGCACAAACTACGGATAGCGAGCTACCATCCACAACGATGAATATCAATTTCCGCGCCGGCCATACGCTGGAAGATTTGGTCGTTGAAGCGCTGAAGCCGGAACTGAAGCAATGGTTGAACACCAACCTGCCTGCCATTGTCGAGCGCCTTGTCGCTGCCGAAGTCAAGAAAATCACGGGATCGTGATTACGACATAAAAAAAACGTCATACCGGCGCAGGCCGAAGTGACGTTTTCAATAAGACTTATACAATTTTCAAGACGCCGCTTTCGTTGCCAGCCGATCCAGTTCATCCCGCAGCCGTGCCGCTTCCTCAAACTCCAGGTTAGAGGCCGCTTCCAGCATCTGTTCACGCAGGCGTACCATCAGCGCTTCCCGCTCCGCTTCAGTTTTCGGTACCTGATAGTCGCTCTTGCCACCATCGGCCGCCAGTAGCATCTCGGATGGATCGGAAGTCGGATACACCGCCGGGCGCTGGCGCTTCGGTTGCCCATCTTTCTGACTGGTATCCTCAATCGCTGCGGCAATGGTGCGTTTGGTGGAGCGCGGCACGATGCCATGCGCCTCGTTGTGCGCTAATTGCTTACTGCGGCGGCGTTCGGTCTCCTCCAGCGCCTTCTTCATCGAATCGGTGATACGATCCGCATAGAGAATCACCCGTCCATCCACGTTCCGCGCCGCCCGTCCGATCGTCTGAATCAGCGACGTTGCCGAGCGCAAAAATCCTTCCTTGTCGGCATCGAGAATCGCCATCAATCCGCATTCGGGAATGTCCAGCCCTTCTCGCAGCAAATTCACGCCGACCAGTACATCAAACGTTCCCAGCCGCAAATCGCGAATAATGTCGATGCGCTCAAGCGTATCAATGTCGGAATGCAGGTAGCGCACCGCGATCCCGTTCTCATCCAGATATTCGGTGAGTTGCTCCGCCATTTTCTTAGTCAGCGTCGTCACCAACACACGATAGCCCTTATCCAGCGTTGCCTTGATTTCACCCAACAAATCATCCACCTGCGTCGCTACTGGGCGAATTTCCGGCTGTGGGTCGACCAGCCCGGTCGGACGGATTACCTGCTCGACAAACTCCCCGTCCGTCCATCCCAACTCAATCCCACCCGGGGTTGCAGACACATGCAGTGTCTCTGGGCGTCTTCCATCCCATTCCTCGAATTTCAGTGGCCGATTATCCATGGCGCTCGGCAGGCGAAACCCGTATTCCACTAGCGTCTGCTTACGGGCACGGTCACCATTATACATGCCGCGAATCTGCGGTAGCGTTACATGGCTTTCATCAATAAACAGCAAGGCGTTCTCTGGCAGATATTGAAACAGGGTCGGCGGAGGCTCACCGGGTGCCGTACCAGCCAGATAACGGGAATAATTCTCGATGCCTTTGCAGGTTCCCGTCTCTGCCAACATCTCCAGATCAAATGCGGTGCGCTGCTCCAATCGCTGCGCTTCCAGCAATTTATTGAGTGAGCGCAACTGCTCCAACCGCTCGGCCAGCTCTTCCTTAATATGCTTCACTGCCTTATCGATCGTCGGGCGCGGCGTGACATAGTGGCTGTTGGCATAGATAGTGACCTTGGGCATCGCCCCCTGCCCCTCCCCGGTCAGTGGATCAAACGCATAAATCTCGTCCACCTCATCGCCAAAGAACGACAGCCGCCACGCCGTATCCTCCAGATGCGACGGATAGAGATCCACCGTATCGCCCCGCACCCGGAACGTCCCGCGCTTGAAGCCAATATCATTACGGCTGTACTGCAACTCCACCAGCCGCTTGAGAAAATCATCCTGCCGGATCGTATCACCTGGCGAAAGCTGGATAATCATCTCGCTATACGTCGCCGCGGAACCAATACCATAGATGCAAGACACCGAAGCAATCACAATCACATCCTCGCGTTCCAGCAGGGATCGCGTAGCCGAGTGACGCATCCGGTCGATCTGCTCATTGATCGACGCATCCTTTTCAATATAGGTATCACTGCGCGGCACATACGCTTCCGGCTGGTAATAATCGTAATAGGAAACAAAATATTCGACAGCATTATGCGGGAAGAATTCCTTCATCTCGTGATAGAGCTGCCCGGCTAGTGTCTTGTTATGCGCCATAATCATCGCCGGACGCTTGCTGCGGGCGATCACATTGGCCATGGTGTAGGTCTTGCCCGACCCCGTCACCCCCAACAGCACCTGATCTTTCTTCTGCGCATCCAGCCCTTCCAGTAACGCCTCAATCGCCTGTGGCTGATCCCCGGCGGGGGCATAGTCCGATACAAGCTGAAACGGTTTGGCGGCGCGGGGTTCCATAGGAGATATGTAGTGGGATGGGATGGAATTGCAAGCGTAGCCGGTGAATAAGATACTTGTGAGATGTATCCGAAAAGGATACAATAATTATGCTATGCCAATTGAAAAACAGCCTTATGTTATCACTGTGACGTATGACCCTGAACACAAGGTGTTTTTGGGGTGGTGTGATGACGTGCCCGGCTTGAATGTCTGCTGTGAAACAGTCGATGAATTAATGGAAGTGGTGGAAAGTTCGCTGCCCTGGGTGCTGGAAGGCATCGCTGAACGTGATGACACAATCGACATCGCGCCGGTGTATCAACTGGCAAAATTCTCAGAAACACGCGCTCACCAGTAATGGGTAAGGGGTATAGAAAAGATAGCATGTAATCACAAAGTCAAACTGCTATATAAGCCACTGACTGATATTATAAGCTTTGGTGCCTGCAACGGAAGCGGCCGCAACGGTACTACCGACCACACCGGAACCAACGGCTTCTTCCCAGCCAAATGATTTTTTATTACTCATACGCAGTGCAGTATACATGGTGTTTATGAAAACCCTGTGACAGCTTTTCTTAAACATTTCTAAAACACTCAATCTACCAATCGTACTCCCACAAAATTTACGGAATCTTTAGGATTGGGGTGCATAACAGATAGGATGGAAAATACTGCCCTCACCCTCTCGCAATTGCTGATGACCCGGTTCTGCCACGACATTACCGGGCCAGTTGGCGCCGTGAATAACGGGGTGGAGTTCCTGGAAGAAGGCGCAGGCATGGATGCACAAGCCATGGAACTCATTGCAGGGAGCGCCACCGAAGCATTGGCACGCATTCAGTTCTACCGCTACGCCTACGGCATCCTGAAAGAAAGCGGTCCGGTGGATGTGCAGGAAAAAAAGGAACTGATTGAGGCGTTCTACGCCCCATCCAAGGTACAGGTTACCTGGAATGACGTCGCATCTGGTCTGGATACAAAAGACTGCCAGATCCTGTTCAACCTGTTGCTGATTATTGCTGCCACCCTGCTACGCGGCGGCGAAGCAACCATTACCGTACATCATGAAGCGGAACATATCGACGCGGTCGTCATCACTGGAGTCGGAGAACTGGTCAAACTTGATGAACAAATACAACAGACGCTGACAGCTAAGGATCTACCGCAACCGGATACAAAAACGGTACAAGCCTATTACACCCGCCGTCTGATCGAACAATTGCAAGGCACACTGAATCTTACGATGCAGGAAGATAGTTGCAGCGCCACCTATCACCCTGCCCTGATACAAGGAGCGCACGAGTAATAGTATGGATGATCTCATCGCAGAATTTATCACGGAAACCTCCGAAAGCCTGGGCATGCTGGACTCGGAACTGGTCAAGCTCGAACAGAATCCGAACGATAAGGAAATTCTAGGTAATATCTTTCGACTGGTGCATACGATTAAGGGTACGTGTGGCTTTCTGGGGCTGCCACGTCTGGAATCGGTTGCTCATGCCGGGGAAAACGTGCTGGGTAAAGTGCGTGACGGTGAAATTGAAGTCACACCACAAGCCATTTCACTGGTACTGGAATCGCTTGATCGCATCAAAGAGATCATGGATCACCTTTCTGAGCACGCCGTAGAACCGGAAGGAGATGATACGGAACTGATCAATCGGTTGAATGCATTTGCCGATTCCAACGGGGCATCCACGGGCAGCGAGGACAACGGCGATACGCCGCCGCCCCCCGAAACGTCCGAAGATACGGCAGACAATGAAAGCACGGATGACACAACATCAACGGCGTCCGATGAAACGGTGCAGACCGACACCGAAGAAAAGAAGGAAACACCGCCACCAGCTCCTGCTGCAGAAACAGCGCCCGCCTCAGCACCTGCCGCCCCAGAACTGCCCGACAAGGTAAAAGAAGCCGCGATTAAACAGGGATTGGATGACACACAGAAAGAAAGCAGCGGAGCTGCCATGAGCAACCAGACCATCCGGGTCAATCTGAGCGTGTTGGAAAATCTGATGCAAATGGTGGGAGAACTGGTACTGACCCGTAATCAGTTGCTGCAATTATCGCGCAACAAAGATAATGACGAATTTTCCACCCCTCTACAACATTTAAGCCATATTACAACCGAGCTGCAGGAAGGCGTGATGAAAACCCGGATGCAGCCCATCAGCAATGCCTGGGCAAAATTCCCACGCCTGATTCGTGACCTCTCCATTGACCTGAACAAGAAAATTGACTTGAAAATGGTCGGCTCGGAAACGGAGCTGGATCGCCAGTTGCTGGAGATGATCAAAGACCCACTGACCCATATGGTACGCAACTCCTGTGACCATGGCTTGGAAACGCCGGAAGAACGTCGCGCCTCAGGCAAGCAGGAAACCGGTACCGTTACATTAAGCGCTTATCATGAAGGGGGGCATATCATTATTGAGATTGCCGATGATGGACGCGGCGTGAATATTGAGCGCGTTAAACAGAAGGCCGTCGAAAACGGTCTGGCAACGGAAGAGGAACTGGCAGGACAAACCGATAACCAGATCATTCAATATATTTTTAAACCAGGGTTTTCGACTGCGGAAACCGTCACCAGTGTATCGGGACGCGGCGTCGGTATGGACGTAGTACGCACGAACATTGAAAAAATCGGCGGCACGGTAGAACTTGACTCCATTCCCGGCAATGGCTCCACCTTCCACATCAAGATTCCACTGACGCTGGCCATCGTATCCGTGCTTATCGTGGAAACTAGGGGTGAGCGCTTCGCTGTTCCGCAGATTAATGTGGTGGAACTGGTACGCGTCGAGGAGGAAATCGGTAATAAGGTCGAAATGATTAACCGCTCCCCTGTGTTACGCCTGCGCGACAAACTCTTGCCGCTGATCTCTCTGTCCCGCGTACTTCAACTCGATGAAGGACAACCGGTCGATTACGATAATGTATTTGTTGTGGTATGCAAGGTGGGAGGTAGTGAGTTCGGCCTGATTGTTGACGGCATTCACGACACGGAAGAAATTGTTGTCAAACCGGTTTCACGCTGTATGCAGCATATACCGGTTTACTCCGGCAACACAGTGCTGGGAGATGGTAGTGTCATTATGATTCTGGATCCAAATGGCATTTCAAAAACCACTGAGTCCGAGCTGGAATCGCAAACCATGAGCAACAAGTTGACTGAAGGTCAAAACGATCGGCTCGATAGTAAAGTTAATTTCCTGCTATTCATGACCAATGGTGACACACCAAAGGCCGTAGCACTGGAACTGGTCTCACGATTGGAAGAAATTGAAGTTGAAGACATTGAATATTCCAATCAGCAGCCGGTTGTTCAATATCGTGGTGATTTGATGCGCCTGACTGTAACGGATGATCACGAAATTCCTGCAGAAGGCACATGCGAGGTAATCGTATTCAATTACGATGACCGTACCGTAGGGCTGGTGGTCAAAGAAATCACGGACATTGTCGCGGCAGAACCGGTTGTATCGCTGGTTGCCGATAATGAACTCTACCACGGCAGCATTGTCATGAAAGGCGCATCAACCGATGTACTGGATGTCGGTCGACTGCTGTCTGAAGTCATTTCCAGTACGGTTTCCCTTAATATTATGGAAGAAGGGCAGGCAAAGGAAACCCGTGTCCTACTCGTAGAAGACAGTATGTTCTTCAGAAATCTGACCGTACCGTTCCTTGCAGAGGTTGGGCTTCAGGTGGTCGCAGTACCAGGCGCCAAAGATGCACTGGAATTGCTTGAAAAACAGGAAATTGACGTCATTGTCACGGATATTGAAATGCCGGTGATGGATGGATTTGAACTGGCCATGACCATTCGCTCCATGCCGCAATATAACCATATTCCCATCTTCGCTTTTACCTCGACTACCAACGAATCCGTAGAACGACGCGTTCAGGAATGTGGCATGGATGGCTTCGTCATAAAAACGGAACGAGAAAAACTGATTAAACTGATCTCGGCAGCACAGCATAGCCTGGCGACGGAGGAGGTGTAATATGCTGCAAACTACAGAAACCAAAGAAATGCAGACCAGGCAATCCGGTAATGTTGAACGCCAGAGCTTTGTAACCATGCGCGTTAACGGGCAATTGTTCGGTGCCTCGGTAAAAACCGTACAGGATGTTGTACGAGCCCAGAAGATTGCCCGTATGCCGCTAGCACCCTACATTATTGAAGGGGCGCTGAATTTGCGAGGACGTATTGTCACCGTGATCAACATGCGCAAACGGCTGGGACTCTCAGATACTTCCATGCCCGAGAAACATATGCAAGTTGTCATTGAATACCGGGATGAACTGTTCAGCCTGATGGTGGACTCGGTTGGCGATGTGCTTAACCTGCCAATCGACAAAATTGACAAAGTTCCAGTCAATATCGATGCATCCTGGAAAGATATAGCAGCCGGCGTCTGCCGGTTGGAATCGGAACTACTCGTATTATTCGACATTGGCGAATTACTCCATTTTGACGCTAACTAATGTGAGGACAGTGACATGAACAAAACCTGTCTGATTGTAGAAGATTCAACAATTGTTCGAAAAATTTCCCGTACCATACTGGAAGATATAGGGTTTAAGGTAGAGGAAGCAGAAGACGGTGTGTTTGCTCAACATGCCATCAAGCAGCAGATGCCCGATATTATTTTATTGGACTGGCACATGCCGAACATGAATGGCATCGAGTTTCTGAGATGGTTACGGCACGAGGCGCCAGGGGGTGACACTCCTCAAGTCATTTTCTGTACAACAGAAACTGAAATGACGCATATTCAGGAGGCTTTAACGAGCGGTGCAAATGAATATGTGATGAAGCCGTTTGACGCAGAGATACTCAAAAGCAAGCTAGAACTGCTAGGTATACTGTAATGGCTGAAGAACGACCGATAGAAGTCATCATCGTTGATGATTCGATCGTGGTGCGCGGCATTGTGTCGCGCCTTTTGCGTTCCCAACCTGGCATTCGTGTCGTCAGCACCGCCATTGATGGCGTCATGGCCATTGAACATACACGAAGCCTTCTCCCCGATATTGTCATATTGGATATTGAAATGCCCAATATGGATGGGCTAACAGCATTACCAAAAATCCTGGAGGCATCGCCAAAAACCAAAGTGTTGATTGCTTCAACGCTCACGGAACGGAATGCCGACATCAGCATGAAAGCGCTAGAACTTGGCGCGTCTGATTATCTGCAAAAACCGAATGCCAGTGACCGTGAAGAAATGGAGCGTTTCTCACGAGAACTGACAGAAAAGATCTATGCGCTGGTGGGACGCGAGGATTTAGCGCCTGGAAAAACGGAAATCATTCAGGATCGACAGGCGGAAGCGGGTGATGACACAGCTCCTCCTCAGACCGCAACCATTGTCACAAAATATCCTGCGATACCACCCAAGGCATTGGCCATTGCCTCTTCAACCGGGGGACCGCAGGCGCTGACCGCTTTATTCACAGATCTGAGCGGCTATTTACTGGATGTGCCTATCTTCATTACCCAACACATGCCTCCTGCATTTACCACCATTCTGGCCACCAATATTGCCTCTGTAAGTGGCAAGCATTGTAAGGAAGCGGAAGACAACGAGATCGTACGCCCTGGCGCTGCATACGTAGCACCCGGCGACTACCATTTGCTACTGCAACGTCAAAATTCCGATATAGTTATCAAACTGAATCAAGGAGAGATGGAAAATTTCTGCCGTCCCTCTGCCGACCCGATGCTGCGTTCCCTGGTTGAAATATATGGTAATCAGTTGTTACTGGTCGTACTGACCGGCATGGGACATGACGGACTCAATGGCGCGCAATCATTGGTCAATGCTAAAGGAACAGTCGTAGCCCAGGATAAGGAAAGCTCTGTCGTTTGGGGTATGCCGAAAGCCGTAACGGAGGCCGGACTGGTTTCCGCTATATTGCCTCTGGAAGAAATGGCACATTACATCAAACGTGCATTCGGGGAGGTCGGCTGATGCATCCCTCCGAATTCAAATTCTTAAATGACGTCATTAAAAGTCGATCCGGCATCGACCTGAAAGAAGACAAACTCTATTTGTTTGAGTCTCGCCTGTTGCCAATCGCTAGCAGGCAAGGACACGACAACCTGTCCTCCTTTGTATCTTCCCTGATGCAATCCCAACCATCGGAAACGGTGATTCAACAGATTATCGAGGCAATGACCACGAATGAATCCATGTTCTTTCGGGATACGCGCCCATTCCAATGGCTCAAAGACATCGTCTTCACCGAGCTGTTGGAAAAACGGCCAGGACAGCCCATTCGCATCTGGTGCGCCGCCTGTTCCAGCGGCCAGGAACCCTACAGTATTGCCATGCAGGCGGAAGAAAACCGCGCCATACTCAAGGGAAGTAACATTTCAATACTTGCCACCGATATTGACCAGCAGATCATTTCCAAGGCTCAAGACGGTATCTACAACCAGTTTGAAGCGCAACGTGGACTACCCATGCAGCTACTGCTCAAATATTTCACGCAACTCGAAGATAATCGTTGGCAACTAAATGATACGATCCGCCAAATGGTTATGTTCAAACAGCATAATCTGATGGAAAACGCCACTCGCCATGGTCAGTTTGATGTTATTTTTTGCCGGAATGTACTGATCTATTTCGATGAGGAGACCAAAATCAAGGTACTCACCAATCTTGCGGAGGCGATGTCAATCGGCAGCTATCTGTTTCTTGGTAGTGCCGAAACGCTACCGCCTGGTCTGAATCAATTTACACCACACCCAGAGCAACGCATGATCTATGTGAGGACATCATAATGGAACAGGAATCTCCCCAACACGCTCAACCGAAACGAAAAATGAAAATCCGCCGCCGGCATGCTCGGCTACAATTACCAGTGACGATGCAAATCCGTGGTGTTGTAGTCGATATTGTTGACTGGTCGCATAGCGGTGTTTCTTTCAGCACGGCCCCGCTTCGGGCACAAAAAACCACGCTTGCCGTCGGCGAGGTAATTGAAGGGGTGATGTTGTTTAACTTTGATGGCTTTGCCCTTCAGATGCCTGTCAGCTGCGAAGTACGACATGTAGACGCTGGAGCAACACGTGCAGGCTGCCATTTTCGTGATATGAAAAAACGTAATATGGCCATTATGCAATATTTGGTGAGCGCTTATATGGCCGGAGAACTGATTCAGGTCGGTGATATTTTGGACGTCGCCTCCCGTCGGGATGCAGCGCACCTGGCACCCAAAGCCGGAGAAATCGAAGAAGTAGTTGTACGCCCCCCCCCGTGCAAATGGTGCTGCATCGTAGCACTTTTCATTGCGCTTTTGATCATTGCAGGCAACCTGTATCTGCACTTAGGACGTGGATTATAGCCGATTCGTTTCATTTCCCTACGGAAATGGAAACAAATAACAGGCTATAACTTTAAATAATAGCAGTTTCTCTACTTAAGACTTTTCCCAAATAGGGAATTCTTAAGTAGAACTGCTATAACATCACCATATCATCACGATGTATCACAACATCACCCCGTTCATAACCGAGCTGCCCGATAATGTCAGCGCTATGCAGACCAATGATACGCCGCAATTCATCACTGTTATAGCAGACCAGTCCCTTAGCGAATGCCATGTCTGAACCTTTCGTCTTGACCACCACTGCATCACCACGATGGAATTCACCACTCACCCTCACGACACCAACCGGTAGCAGGCTATTTCCTTGTTCAAGCGCTTGCACGGCACCGTCATCTGCGTAAAGCGTACCCACCGGAGACAACGCACCAGCAATCCATTCCTTGCGAGCACTCATTGGTGTTTTCTTTGCTCGAAAGACTGTATGCGCCCCCCCCTCCAACAACGCCTTCACAGGTCTTTCAATATCCCCCCGTGCCACCACTGTATAGCAGCCGCTAGCCGTAGCAATGGCCGCAGCATCCACTTTAGTCACCATACCTCCGGTTCCAGTGGGAGTGGCCGAAGGAGCCGCATAACTACGAATCTTATCATCAATCTCCTCAACTTCCGCAATGAACTCTGCCTCAGGGTACTGAACAGGATTTGCCTTGTACAACCCATCCACATCAGAAAGCAGCAGCAGCACATCTGCCTCAATCATTTGTGCAACACGTGCAGCCAGCCGGTCATTATCGCCCACCCGCATCTCCGATGTCGCTACAGTATCGTTTTCATTGACGATGGGAATAACAGCATGATGAAAGAGCGTATTTAGCGTATTACGAGCATTAAGGTAACGGCGGCGTGACTCACTGTCATCGAGTGTTAACAGGATTTGCGCTACCTGAATGTCATGCATATTAAGTACTTCTTCCCAAGCACGCATCAACACCATCTGCCCACACGCGGCAGCGGCCTGTTTTTCGGCCTGGCCCATACTGGCCCGCTCCATTCCCAGAATGTCACGTCCTAGCACGACCGCACCGGAAGACACGACACAGACTTGCCTACCGTCCTTACGCAAAGCGACGATATCTTTTGCCAACGCCACCAACCAGTCTCGGTTAACCTGTCCACTTTCTGGCTTGGCCAGTAATGCCGATCCAAGCTTGATGACGATGCGCCGTGCATTGATGATGAGATTCATGCGCCGAACTTAAGCGCTCACTGTAGAAGCCGCAACTGAAAAGGGGAGCCAGCATCCGCCAACTCCCCCAAACACATATTACGCAAAACGATTATTTACGCCTTCACACGCTGTGCTGGTTGCTCTTCAGTGTTTTGATTGGCGTTATCCGCTTTCTCAACCCGGCCATACAGATCATCATAACGTACAATATCATCTTCACCCAGATAAATACCATGTTGTACTTCAATGAATGTCAGTGGTGCGGGACCAATATTCTCAATGCAGTGAATATCTCCCAGCGGAATATGTACATATTGGTTGTCAGTGAGAATTTTTTCTTCATCACCAACGCGAACCTTGGCCATACCACTGACAATCACCCAATGCTCTGCACGGAAATTATGCTTTTGTACAGACAGGCGTGCACCCGGTGATACCTCGATATGTTTCACCTGATGGCAATTGCCCATTTCAATGGTTTCATAATGCCCCCATGGACGATAGACACGCGTATGGTTCATGGCCAATTGCTCTTTCTCCGCTTGGGCTTTCTTCAACAAAGCCTTCACATCTTGAGCACGCGACTGATCTGCGACCATCACCACATCATTCGTGGTAACGACAACCGCATTATCAAGCCCCAGTGTCGCAACAGTCATATCACCATCCGTACGTACTAAAGTATTAGTGGTATCATGCAGCAACGCATTACCTTGCACTACATTGCCATCTTCATCCTTATCAAGAATACGCCACAGCGAATCCCAGGAACCAGCATCACTCCAACCACAGTCCACCGGTACGACCGCAGCATTCTTCGTACGCTCCATCAGTGCATAATCAATAGATATTTCATGCGCCTTGGTAAAGGCATCCTTCTCCAGTTCCACAAAATACTCATCAGTCTTCGCTGCTTTCAGCGCTTCCTCCGCATGTTTCATGATAAACGGTTCCAGTTCCGTTAACTCGGTAATCACCTGTTTAACCGAGAAAAGGAACATGCCGCTATTCCACGCATATTCACCGGACTCGACATAGGTTTCCGCAGTTTCAGCATCAGGCTTTTCAACAAAGGCTGACACATACTTCGCAGTTGTCCCTTCCATCGCATCACCATATCGAATATAACCGTAACCGGTTTCCGGATATTGCGGAGTAATACCAAACGTCACCAGATGTCCGTCTGCTGCCACGGCATGTGCGGATACAACCGCCTGCTGAAATGCCTCATCATCCTTAATTAAATGATCGGAAGGAAGTACCAGCATATTTGCATCACCATATTTCTCCTTGAGAAACAAGGCAGCCGCAGCAATCGCGGGCGCCGTATTGCGACCTTCCGGCTCCAGAAGAATATCTGCCTCACAGCCGATAGCACGCAGATGCTCGGCGACCAGGAATCGATGATCTCCGTTCGTCACGATCACAGGCGGCAAAAACGCTTCACCCTGCACACGTTGTACGGTTAACTGCAACATGCTCTCGTCGCTATCAGCGAGCGCAACAAATTGTTTAGGGAACTTCTGGCGTGACAGAGGCCATAAGCGGCTACCAACGCCACCGCATAAAATGACGGGAACTAGGGGTTTTTGATTCTGAGACATGACGGCATACTCCTCGTACTGGAAAATGATATGATTCTAACAACGTGTTAATACATTTTTCTTCATTAAACAACAGAATTATGCACCGCAACAACATTCTTCATAAAATCTTTACTTTTCTATGGTTGCAAAATTTATATCCATATAAATCAGTGAAATATAGTCTATTTCGGCAAGATATTAATCCCCGGAATTTCAAAGCCTAACCATCAAAAATAAAAAAAATCCCCCACCGATAACGGCGGGGGAACATTAACAAAACATGACATTTATTGTGCCATCTTTTATCCGGAGCATTAGCTAATATTAAAAATACCCTCGTCGATTGTTAGGGAACTGAGTGTATTAAGCGTCACCAGATGCACCTCCCCGGTACTACCGGCATGACCATCTACATCGACATGAATGTCATAAGTTTTGCTACCGGTACGATCAATACTGATATACCCATCGTCAATCAGACTATCGATGTCTGATGGCGCTGCGTTATCAAAGCTGGCAATCAGCAGAGACACGTCCAATGCATCCGACTTACGATAGTCAATGATTGTATCGCCGCCATCATACAGGTTTTCATAGACAAACACATCGTCGCCATTCCCACCTTTGATCGTATCAGCACCATGACCACCAACGAGCGTGTCATTACCATCATTACCCCAAAGATAATCTTTGCCGCTTCCTCCAAAGAGTGCGTCGTCACCATCTCGGCCTTTGATAACATCGTTACCGCGACCGCCATAGATGTCGTTATCACTGGAATCACCTGATAGCTTCTGCTTGTCATCCGTGTCCAGATATGGACGAACATCCTGACTTTCTGGCAAAATAAAGTCACTATTTTCCAGATCATCTTTATCGACATCTTCCAACGTGGTCAGCAACACCCCGTTCGAATCATCTGAGTTGCCCAGGAGATCTACATACACCTCAAGATTGTTTCCCTTTTGCAGCATGTTCAACAACCCGGCATCCACAGCGCTGGTCATATCAGAAATATCGAGCAATTCGTATAGCTTACTGAGATCTAACACATCGTATCCTGGCTTAAAGTCGATGATCGTGTCACCAGCTTCATCCAGACTGTTGTAACGATACACGTCATCACCGCGACCACCTTTGATGGTATCGGCACCCAAGCCTCCTGACAATACGTCATCGCCGTCATTACCCCAGAGGAAATCATGACCATCTCCACCGTTGATAGTGTCGTGATCCTTGTAACCTTTGAGCACCTCGTTCTTATACGTACCGTTGAGGATATTCGCGTCATCATTGCCGCGAATCGTGCCAGCCATCACCGGCTCATCCGAAACAGGCGCTTCCTGAACCTCTTCCTTGACGGGCTCTGGCTCTACTTTTGGCTCAGGCTCAGGCTCAGGCTCAGGCTCAGGCTTAGGCTCTGGTTTGGGTTCCGGCTTCGTTTCCTGCACCGGCTCCGGCGCTTTCGGCGGCTCCACCGGCTGAGGCGGCTCAACTACCACTTCCGGTTTCGGCGCTTCTGCCACCTGTACATCCGGCGTCTGCGTTACTAGCCCGGCTAGTCCGGAGCCTGGCGTATGGCCAAAATCAAGCCCATAGAAGGAAACTTGTGCATCTCCTTCGCCCCGGGACTCGTTGACACCCATATACAGTCCGGCCTTGAAATAAAATGCATCATTTTGCCAAACACTATTGATCTTGGTATCCGATGTATAGACTTCACCGTCATGATGGATTTGCACCACCAATCGATCACCTTTTGCCGAAATCAGGTAAGAGAAGGTTTCTCCCAGATCAACACTCGGATTCTCACCATTGGCGTTTTCAAAATCAAAACGGAGTTCCCTATTACCGCTGCCAGCCTGCTCATTCATGAAATAAAGTTGGCCATCCTCATAATAGAGGCGCACCAGCTCATCGTCTCGTCCATGAATCTGACCGACAATAATGCGTCCCTGATCTCCATCGTGATAGGTCGGCATTTCATCAATCTTGAGAGTGGCGGTCATCGTACCGCCTTCTTTCAATGACCAGAAAGCACGGTCATCCCCGTCCATCTCCCGGAGCTCCGTGCGGGAATACTTACTTCCCTTAGTCGTTGCGCCGTCATAGGTAGATCGGAACACCATCGCTCCATCCGGTGCGTCATAGAAATATTTACTTTCATAACCGATCAGATCTTTTACCTCAACAGCTCGCCCGGATGTACCCCCTGACTTGTCGATTGGCAAAGTAATCTTCCAGTTACTCAAATCAAAATTGTCTGAATTTGTACTCATGATAATTGCCTTGTATGGTTGGTTAATAACAAGCTCAGCATAGGCTTAAGTTGCTAATTTTTTTTTAATGGTAGTTTCAATTTGTGGTTTTTTGTGACTTTTTCTCAACGGCGAATAATAACGTGCTGTAATCGCTGCACATTCGCCGGAACACCTGAAATTTTCATAAAAATGCTTCGATTGGTTTGTCACTTTTTCTCCGCGATTTCGAGCGTCATCTTTAATGGATTATATCGCAAAAGGTACCGTTTTTTTGCTGCACGGGGAGTTATTTTTCGATAATCGTTGAATTGTGCTTTTTTTGCCGCACACGGGCAACGCGAAACCGGTTAGGATTTACCGTACAACAATCTTAAGCCGGGGGGCAGCATTTTCACTTTCTGCTTCCTCTGCCCGTTCTAGCCATACCTGTGCTTTTTCTTTAGCTTCCTCGGTATCAACATAACCAGAGAGATACAGATTCGCTAATTGTAACATAGCAGTCGCATCTCCTTCTTCCGCTTTTTGCTCCAGCCATTTCAGCACCTCGTGAGGTTGCTGCCTGATCATGTAATAATCAATCAGCACGTCCCGCGCTTCCTGGTTACCGGACTGTGCCATGGTAATCAATACATCCAACGCCCGTGCATTTTCATCAGCATAATCACCAGCGTCATCGATATAGGACAGATACAGTAACGCCCTTGCCAATGCAATGGCATCAGAATGCTGTTCCACCGGCATCGCTTGCAAATAGGAAATCCACTTCCTAGCTTCCTGAGGATCACGTGGTGCGCCATTACGGCCATACATATAGGACTGGGCAATCATGCTCACATCATCCGGCTTACAAGGATAACTACTGATCGCATTATTAAACCATTGTTGCGCCTTTTCCCTATCCATAAAAAATGACTCTTCGTAATCATAATACTGTGCCAACAACAGCATGGCGCTAACATCCCGTGATATCGCCAGCTTATTCAACGCATCATACGCATTGCGCTCATCCTGCACCGTACGATAGACATGGTAAAGCTTTCGGTATGCACTTGTCTTTCTGAGTGCCGCACGCGAATAATAGGAAACAGCCTCATCGAAATCTCCGGCGTTCTGACGCATCTCGCCCAGCATCAATAACGCATCCGGATTCCCCTCTTCCGCCGCCTTATTCAACAATGTCAGCGCTCGCTTTTTATTTTCCGGGAACAGACGCCCTCGATAATAAAGCCGTCCCAGTTCATAGTGCGCAGCGTAGCGATGATCGGCGATCTCATCACGCATTAATGCTTTCTCAATCCATGCATCTGTTTCATCCTCATCATCCTGAATATAATGATAGGCTGCCTGAGCAATCATGGCATCCGGTGCTTGCTCTTCGATAATAAATGGTTGGAGTCTTTCCAATATCGCATCTGCCTGATCTTCATCATCTCGCAATGCACGGTACAGCGCCCGAATGAGCCGGTTCTTACTTTGCGACTCCAGCTTCTCTTTCCAATATTGTGCCTTGTCTTTATCAAACCGGGTACCGATATTACAGCTATAGGCGGTTTGTAATGCGCGCATGGATGGTGCATCCCCTAACTCCGCCGCTTTATTATAGAGTTCCAGCGCCTTGTCGAGATGCCCATCCTCACTAACATCATACTGATAGATCTCACCTAATTCATGATAAGCATGTACATGGCCAAGCTCGGCTGCCCGCTCATATAACGCAATAATACGTTTCAACGACGGTTCATCTGTACTCTGATAGGCACGAACCAGCCGCAAAATTGTTGATACTTTAGCATCCTGGCGCTCTGCTACCTGCTCGTACCATCGTACTGCCACCATAGGCTGGTAGTCAGCGTCTGACAGATAGTAATCGCCAAGATTCACTCTGGCTTTAAGCGATCCCGACCGCGCTGCCTCTTTCCACAACGTCACCACCTGTTCCTGCGTCGCGTTCGGCACCACCCCATCTTCAATCAGGTTAGCATAACGCATTTTCGGAGTGATGGCATTCGTTTTCGCCGCCTGTTCATACCAGGCTAAGGCATGCGCCATCGCATCTGGTTGTGTTTCCATATGACGGTAGAGCGCCGCCAGTTCCAGCATAGGACGGCAATCGCCCCGGGCAATGGACTCCAGTGTCACATCCTGTGCACGCGAGAAGGCAGCGGCGACTTCCTTGTCATTCACTTCGACCTTACGTTCATAATATAAGCGCGCCAAATCAAAATAGGCGGATACATTGCCGTGAATAATTGCCTGCTTATACGATTGAACCGCCAGCTCTCCATCCCCTTCACTTTCATGGATTTGCGCGTAACGCAAATAGGCTTTAGCGCTATTGCGAGTACGCAGCATCTCAAGCACTTCTTTCGCCGCCTCATTATCCTGCTCGTATCCCTTCCCTTTATGCAGCATGTCCTGCTTGATAAACAGAGCTTCATTCAACAACTGGAAATATTCCGGACGAGCAGGCAAGGCCTCGATATAGTCAATTACCTGCATCGCATATTCATAGTCGGCACGTATTGAACCACCGCTTTTACTATTCAGCTTCAGCAATATCAGTAGGTCGTCATGAGATACTTCCACCAGCGGCCGTACTTTCAATCTCTCGGAATCAACCTGCTGATGCAGCGGTGGCGAAACCTTACATATCCGCGCATACTGATAATCAGGCGGCATCATCAATGGCAGAGAAACCGGCTCCTCTTCCGCCAGTGCAACTGAGCCATAGCCGCTACCAAGCGTAATAGCAACCAACGCCACACCCAGCAGCATCGTCAACAGAAAGGAAAACTTACGGAAATCTATCATTTTTTAGACCTGGCTCCTGTAACTAGTCATGCATAGTTGGTACGGCGTGAGTGATACGGGCAATCTTGTTTTGCGCCATGCGGTGCTTGTCCTCCGCCGCTCGCAAAAAAAACTCCTGCGCCCGAGCTGGATTGCGCTTTTCATAGTATTCACCCAGATAATACATAGCGTCACTGTCGCCATACTCTGCCGCCTGGGTCATCCAGCGCAAATACTTACGCCGATTTGGACGTTCGTAGCGATAAATATTCGCTAAGTCCCGCATGGCATGGGCATTGCTCTGCGCCGCACTTTCTTCCAAGTAGGCAATTGCTTTATTAAGATTATAGGGTTTCCCGTTACCAGTCAGATGTGCGATGGCCAGTTGCCGAATTGCTTCTGCTACGCCCCCCTCAGCAGCTTCCGTATAATATCGCATCGCTTTATGGTATTGAATCGGCTTGAATAACCCATTCATATAGACATTGCCCAAATGATAGGACGCAATGGCCCGGCCACGCGAACGAGCGAAATAGAGCAACTCCGTCGCCTGGTCGTAATTGGCATGAATATATTCACCTTTAAGATAAATCAGTGCCAGCGCCAACGCAGAGGATGCATCCCCTTTTTTCGCTTCCTGTGACATCATCTGAACACCGAGGCGTTTTATGATCTCGGGCTGCTTTAACTTGATGTGGCGCTGCTTATGCAGACGATAGAGTGCAAACCCGGCCTGCCCAAAATTCTTGGCAAAAGCATAACGGTACCAATGTTCCGCCTGCCGATAATATTCAGCCTTCTCAAACCGTTCAGCCAGTTGGAATGCCGCTTTGTAAACACCTTGCGTCACTTCCAGCTTCAGGCGATTTAATTCTTCCCGTTCTTCCAGCGTGAACCGCTCGATATTAGCCAGCGGTTCCTTCGCATGAACCTCCGGCACCAATAAAACCAACACCAGAACAAATAACATTAGGTACTGCATTATGGCGTCCCCCAGAAGCAGGTCGCATTGCCACCTACAAATTCATCAATTAGCGGTAATTCCTTAAATCCTGTATCATTCATGAATCTCTGCAGGCGCATTCGGGATGGATCGTCTTCCGGCATATCCGCCAGATACAGATGGGCAAATGCCATGTAATGACGACCATGTCCCCGACGCTCAAGCATACCCATATCCTGCTGGAGAAAATCCGCGGATGGACCAGGTTTATGGTTTTCTGACGTATCCGCCTGCATAATGGAAGGATAACGCACTCCAGAGACAAAATAATGCATCATCAGTGGCAACGAGCGCTGGCGATCCGCCAACTGGTATAAATTGTCTCCGTTACGCTGATAAATACCAGCGATCATGGTCAGATTAGCCAGAGACTGACGCATATACCACAACGCACGTGCACCACGCCTTGTTTCTAGTGGCAAGCCACCATCCGATGTCATCTGCGCCAACACCTGACGAAAACGCTCCTTACCTTTGATGTAGAGCACCTCATCACCGATCGCATCGCCCCATAGCGTCAAGACCGCATCAGCCAGATAACGGTGATTATTAATATCCACTTCCTTATTGAACCGCTTATCGATACGACGCACTAACGGATCAATCCAGGCTTCAATTCGATTACGTTGTGACTGACTTAATTCCGGCTGTACAATTAGATAGCTAGTAATAATCGGCAACAATCCACGTTTCAGGGCATAGTAGGTGTCATGGTTTTCATTGGTGTCAAATAACGCATCGGCTTTTGCCCAAGCCATTAACGCTGCTTGCACACGTTCCTGCGAGGCTTCATGCCCTGCCAACGCCCGCCCGGCATGTACCATCAAGTACCAGGTAAAGTTATTCAGCGCCGTATCAGAACCGTAGCCTTCCGTTGCTTTCAGCTTTAGTACCGGGGTTGGCATCTGCTTTTCCGGTTGCTTCACATCCTTTGCAAGACAATGCGCCTTGACAGGTGCATAATCAGCCAACTGGAGTTGCGCCTTGCGTGCATCTACATCAAATAACACCAGTGCATCATCGGCCACGGCGTTACCGCCTATAACAGAAAGAAAAATAGCGACACCTATCGCCCATCGACATCCATTCACGAAGCGCCTCCTTCTGCCTGTCCGGCCTGCTCACAGACCGGTTGTTCCAAACGCTGCATCAGGCCATCTTGCCCATCTCCCCGAAGCGTGCGATCATCACGAAACATACAATGATGTATCTTGACCGGTTCATCCACACTAGGACAAACCCGGCTTACAACCGCACCATTTTCTTCACGGTCTAACCGAAAAAAGTCCTGCGCACGCTCAGCAAACCAATCGCCGCGAAACAACGATGGTGCCTGATTGACAAACTGGTTTGCTTTCAGAAACATAGCATCGATATTCTCAACATACACACCGGTACCATTTTCCTCCAATATGTTACCGACCGCCGAAAATGCTGTTACCGTATTATAAGGATCCATGACGAAATCTCGGTGGCTGTGATGCGGATTGCCGCGCAGTATCAAACTATAGGCCGAAATACCCTGATCATTTTCGCGCACATGGTTATGGTATAGGCCAATATCATAACTATTACGTACCCGTAAACCGGCACCTTTATTATCAAACGCCAGGTTGGCAGCAGCAATATTACAGTTACTCTCATACACGCTAATACCGTCAGCATTATCAAACACCGTATTCGCGTAAATCAGGTTCTTGATACTTTCTCGATCAAGCATGATCCCGGTACCTTTATTGTCAAAGGATACATTCCCCATGATGATGGATTTATTCACTTCCCTGGAAATGATAATACCGTGCTTCTTATGAGTACCGTAGGCCGTGTTATAGGCAATCACCAGGTACTCTGACCGGTCATGTGGGTCAATACCATAGACAATATTATCAATATATTCATTCCCGATCAGCAGGGTATCGGTCGCTTCATAGGCATAGAATCCAAAGAAGATATTATTGAAAGAATTATTGATAATCATGCCTTGCGGGCGCTGGTCTTCTTGAATATCACCCAGATTGTACCAGATATTTGGTCCGGACGAGAAGGAAATGCCATAGGACTTACCATGGTCATATCCCAAAGCAATTAATTCGGAATTACCGATATAGCTATATGACCGGTTCCAAGACGTAAAGAAAGGACGAAAATAATCTTTCTGGTTAAAGTCAGTCAATTGTGGCGCCTGCTTTTGATCGTCCCAGCTGGTCAGCACAATATCGGACATAAAGAAACGGTTGGCATTAACAATATAGGCGCCTGATTTGCTGGAAAGCCGAACTTCGGAAACATCATCACCAGTGGCAATAAACGTCGCCTCGTTCCCTACCACCAATGGGCAATGCAGCGTATACCCGCCATCAAACTTACTCATACAGGTCGTACGATTCTGCGCTTTCAACTCATCATACACACCGGAAATATCGATAATGCCTCGTTCAATAATAATGATGAGTGGCGCCGAACGATCCTGCCGTAACACAAACCCCGAGTTCCCATGCGTATGCCGGAAGGTGGAATTGAAAATACTATTTTCATAATGAGATAGCGTGACTCGCGCCCGCGTCGGTAGAGGAATCATACTGCGTAATTGCTGACCCGTCATGGTCGCTTTCTCCGGCAACGCGGAGTGACTGAGCGCAGAACCAATATCAGAAGGTATCGCTTCATGCGTCGCCACATTTCGATGATGACTACCGAAACGCTCCAGCACCTCGTCTTCCTGCTGTTGCACTTCCTCGGCAGAAAGCATATCGCCCGGAGCGGCACCCTCAAACGTATAGACTTGCATGCCGCTATGTTCCTGTGTGGCGTTTTCAAGAATACGGTAACGATCCTGCTGCAATGCCTGCTGCTCGGCCAGGTAACGGAAGGCCTCCACACGCAATGAGGTAGCCTCAATAGCACGAATCTTCTGAGCCAGCTCTCGAATGGAACCCGTTCCCAGTTTTTCATCAATTTCCTGTTTCAGCGCCGCCAGTTTCTTAACATCCGCCCCCACATGACGATTCAGGCGTTCCATCCCTTCCTGTCGGCGTTTATCAATAGTCTTTCTTGCTTTTGCTGCGCTGGAAGGCTTGGTAATTCGTGCTGCATGGTAGGCGGCACGCTCATGCGCCTGCTGCGCTTTGCGCACATACCCGTATTCCATATAATAGCGTTCCAGAGTACTCCACATATACACACCAGCAGCCGGGTTATCTGTATTATCGGCTACACGGCGTGCCCGTGATGCAAGCCCCTCATTCATCAACATTTTAAAATAATCGCGTAATTGGCGATTGCGTTGTTTTTCCTCATCAATTGCCAATAATGTGTAAAGGGATAGATTAAACTGATCCTTTCTCAGCGCCTGCCGATGTAGGGTTATCAGCTTCTGCGCCTTCGGATAACGACCGCGGGAAAATTGGCGGTAAAAATTAACGAACGCCTCAGGATAGATACCACTTCCGGCACGTGCCGATAGTGCTCCATATAATTGTAGAATACGAATCCGGTGCTCAGGGTTTTGTAATGCGATAATCAACTGATGAATGACACGTAGCTCCGGCGTCCTGAACGTTACGGTATTGTCCTTCTGCGCAAGAATCGTAGCAAGCGTATATAATAACCGCTTCCGCTCTTCCGATGGTAAGGATACGCTTTCAAATTGCACCGCATCCAGAATATCCTGTACTAGGTAGTAGCTCTCATCACTGATCGCTTCACCGCCATAACGAGCAATGGTATCGAGTATATGCAACATCGACCAGAGACGTGTAGACTGATTTTCATAGCCATTGACGTAATCCAGTGCATCCTTCAACAAGGCATCATCAGAATCCACCTGATAACGTGCCATATACCGATCAATGATGATGCGCTGCACTTTATCCAATGCAATAAATCTCGGCACATCTGATGCTGAGCTCTTAGCAATGCGTCGCTCTACTGCCTTCCAACGTGACAGGGATTTTTTGAGATCTGCCGTTCCATCCGCACGCAAAAACGCTTCAACAAGTCCGGTATCTTCAGAAATATCCGACTCCTCACCCACCTGCTCTTCCGGCTCCGTGCTATCACGCAGAATCGGAACTGAGGGCATGTCGTAGAATTGCGTACCAGCGACCACGAACACTGCCAGAAAGACCAGGATAAAGACCAGTTTCTGCCACATTATGCTTTACCACGCTTTGCCATCATCGGCGCTGTTTCCGTCATTCACTACTCAGACCACTGAAGCGTATCAACGGTTACTGCCGCTGCCGTACCGAGTAAGTCCGCATTAATTGCTTCATCGGTAACCACCCGAATCTGATACAGATTATCCTCAATGGCTGCATTTGATATACTCTCAACCATTCCCTCAATACGAATGTCTGCCCCTGCAAGCGCAATACTGGCTCCCTGACCTTCCTGAATGCGCACCGCTTCTTCATACGTCAATGTCGCTGAAACGAATAGAGGTGACCCGGCAGGAATCAGTGTCAGTACGGAATCATTCTGATTCACCCGACTTCCTGAAGGCATCAGTTGCTGATTCACGATACAATCGCAAGGACTGTCAATCGTCGTCACATTCCCGGTACGTGAATGGATTGTCACCAGCGCATCACCCTTGTTGACTCTGTCACCACGCTTCAGATCACCATAAAAAATTGTACCGCCGGTCTCAGTGTTGACATTGAATCCGCCACCATCAACAAATGCATTATCTGCTTTTACTACAAAATTACGTTCATAGACACTGAATGCCAGATAGGCAAACAGCAGCGCCGAGACAACACTCACCAGCAGTTTTCTAGAGAATATCGACAAGCGGCGCCCCAGCGATTGCTGTTCCAACTTGGGAATAGAACGCTGCTTGACGAAATTATCCCGTGCCACCACATGGATCAGGTCACCCACTGACGTGATCTCACCACTCACATAAGAACCCACCAGCATTTGCATCACAGAAAGCTGACGTGCCGACATGTCATGGAACTGAACGCCCAATTGTTGCTTGTCCGTATCGACATGCTGTATGGCGATTTCCATCGGTACGCGCACATCAAAGCTATCCAACGTGAACAACAATGTAGTCGATGCCATCGCTCCTTCTGAAAATGCACTCAGTCCACTCTGATCGGGGATCTGTACACATGCGCCGACTACAGACCAGTCTTTCATCTCATAGACCTGAGAATCAATCTCGATATGCGCCGGTAACGGCACACGCACATGCTGGCGTTGGGAATCGGCTTCATGGGTAATGTTTGGTGATGTGTTCATAGCGTTATACTCATTAAAGTGAATGTCCAATAGGGGATGTCCGGCATGCGTAAAATATTCGTTACACTAGCCAGCAACATGATAAACAGCGAATACGCAAACAGGTTCATGTAAAACGAACCGAAATTCATCATGCGCTGCTCCCAGCCAGCTACGCCGGAAGACAGCGACGTATTCTGCCGCGTCCATTTTTGCTTATCGAGCCTAAACAATACATATGTCTTCACCAGCGACCCTACTATTTGATTATAGTAAAGAAAAAACGGGTAGGTGGCGCTTACATACGGCCTAGAGAGCAGATAAGTCAACACAATTATGTAACGTGTTAACATCATCCAATAAATATAAAAGACAAAGGCATAGTCAATGCCCGCCAACCAGGCAAGCATCGTCACCGTCAGTCCTGTCAATGATGTCCACATCGATAGGCGCTGGTCTATGATACTGATCCACGGGAACCAGCCCATAATGCCCGGCCCCAGCTTGATCGCCCGGTCATTGGTACGCAGCATATTGCCGAACCAACGACGCATCAGCACGATCGACGAGTGGATGAATCGTGGATCCGGCGGCGTTTCGATGGTTAATACCTTCACATCCGGCACGTACAGCATCTCATAGCCACGACTCAAGATGTGATACCAGGAAGATTTGTCATCCCCGGTTAGAAACTTGAAGCGTTTGAAACGCCAGTGATCGACCCAGTCGAGTTCCACACGTTCGATAAATTTCGGGTCGGTGAGAATATCGGCACGAAACATCGACATCCGCCCAGTCAACGTCAGCACGCGCTTTGACAAGCTGACCGATGACATATAAATATGCCGCTGGGCAAAACGCATACTATACCAGTTGCGGAATTTGGCATTGCCTTCCACTTGGCAGACTTCATCGGTGGTCAATGCACCCATTTTCGGGTGCAGCTTAAATAGTGGCGTGCATTTCTCGATCAGGTTTTCTTCCAGCAGGCTATCGCCATCAATCACCGCTGCAATTGCATCTGCTGGTGGGCGCTCTTTGGAAATAGCACGAAACCCGTAGGCCAATGCATCGCGCTTACCAGTACCTCCAATACGGGTGAAAATCAATTTTACATCATGCGACGGACTGTATTTAGCAAAAATCTGTTTAATCAGCACTTCATCACATCGCTCAACAATGGACGCAATAATCGTCACCGGCACGCCATGCTTTTTATTAAACTGCACCGCTTCCTTCATACAACTATCATAGACTTGGCGGGTTGTATGGACATCAATCCGGAAGCTGGTTACCATCAGATACACATGTGACGGCAGATATTCTGCCAGATTTTCATCCATGGTACGCCGCCATTTCGGAAACACCATTTTTTCATAGATAAGGAAGCGTGTAAGGTTGATGCCCCAGAACGAATAGCGCCACAGCGCAATGTAGCCAATGATTAAGATGAAATTACGGTGCTCTGAATCCCACAACGTCTCTGGTAGCGCCATGGTAAACGCGCCAAGCACCAGTAAATAGGCGAAATGTTCTAGAAAAAGTTGCGTGCGACTTGGGGTCATAGGCGCGTTTATATATTGTTAATTTTCCTTTATCAATACTTAATTGATAATTTTTTATTAATGTACTGGTTTTTTTTGCCGGGGACTGTATAACCGCAAAAAATGAAAAAGACAAACTACTAAATAATTTTTTTAAGATGATGAAAATACGTAGATTCTTGACCATTACCGCCTGCACGCTTCCCACCCTGTTGTTAGGTGCCTGCGGCGAATATTCTCTGGCACAAAAAGAAGGCAGCGAACATCTGATGGAAGGGCAACGTCTCTATTATTTCGGTGATGACCGTTCAGAGGTCTACAACAAATATTTGAAGGCTTATGCATCCAAAGATAGTCGGGTCAAGGCACGCGCCGCCTATGAACTGTCGCGCCTTGCAGATGAACGGGAAGACTACGCTTCCGCTCTCACATATATGCAGGTCGCATTTGACCATGGCTATCGCGGATCAAAGATACGATTGGGAAAGGCGTACATGGATGCTGGACATGCAGAGAAGGCTAAAGCCATTTTTCTTGACCATCAATACGATATCGACGCCGTGATATTGTTGGCCGAACTCGCGGCACAACAAAATGACCATTCTCAAAGCACCATCTACGCAGGCAAGGCAAGTCAAATGTATGCTGCGTCCTCTGATGAAGACGGACGGAATGCCCTGCAAATCGCCCGACTTTATGCTGACCTGCCGCAGGGCAAACAACAAGCACTACGCTGGTACCGCTTGGCACACGAAAAGCGCCAACCCGACGCTGCTACCGGACTGGCACGCACACTCATCTACAAAAAACCCACCAGCACCGAGGCCTACCGCGAAGGTATTGCCTTACTGAAAGTGAAAGCAAAGGAGGGAAGCCCGGACGCCATGGAAGCACTGGCTCGCGCCTACAGCGAATATAACCAGTATGACCAAGCGCTACACTGGTATCGGAAACGTCAGGCGCTTGGTGATCCCAGTGGTGAATTTGCCTATCGCATCGGTAAAATCTATCGCAAACGTGATCATATTCCCCGTGAACGCGAATTGATGCATACCTGGTTTAAAACCGCTGCAGCACGTGGCAACCGACGTGCCGCCAATGCCCTGATTCGCTATGAAGAGCAGGAGCGCAGGCGCGCCGTCTCCGAACAGGAAAAACTGTTGAAGGAAGAACAAAAGCAACAAAAAACAGCTCGCAAGCGGCGCTTCAATACCGATCATCCGGAACTGGTCAAAGGATATGCAATGCTGCAACAAAAAGACAGACGCGGAGAAACACTGGCACTGAGACATTTCAGGAAACTGGCCGATAGTGAACGCCTGATCTCTGCCATGCTAATCGCGGATAGTCTCAAAGGTTCATCCGGGAAAAGTCAAACCTACAGCGCATCCTTCAAACAAGCCGATCCGGGACTGCTATACGATACCGTCAAGCGCCATCAAGCCTTGTTTGGCACTGAGCGCCCCGACCTGATCACCAAACAATGGGGCATTGCTGCCGAATATGGTTCAGGTAACGCGGCCTATAAGTTGGCGAAACATTATAGTCACACCGATCCGGAGCAGGCACAACCCTGGTTCAAGAAAGCTGCCTCACTTGGCAATGGCGACGCCATGCTACACATGGCACGCATATATGCCATTGATAATTCTGATGAAAAATCGGCGAAGAAGGCTTTTTACTGGTATGAAAAAGCAGCAAAAGCACGAATCGCCGAAGGTCAATATCATACCGGTCTGCTCTACGCCAAAGGGCAAGGCGTTGATAAAGATACCCAAAAAGCACGATATTGGTTGAACAAGGCCAAAAATAATGGTTATGCTCTGGCACCGGGAATATTGGAATCCATTGCTGAATAATCAAATGGTTGCTTCTGTCGCATACACATTTTATGACAACATTTAAACGGACAAAACGGAACAGACTTATGAAACGATCACTTCCTAACCGCTCACTCTATACTACGGCTGCGTTGTGCGCACTGATGTCTTTCGGAACCACGCACCCCACTAGCGCGGCAGAACGAATGGATGTATGCGACAATGAGTTGACTTGTATTGAAGAGCTGTATGAGAAAAAAAAGTACGACCCCATGGAGTTTTCTGAACTGAAGCTGATCCTTGGCGCCCGAAACACGGTTTCCTTTGATGACAATATCTTCCGCGCTCCAAGTGATACGGAAAGCGACATCATCAACCGCTTCTCCCCGAAAGTGGTGGTGGAAGGTGACTATGAGGATGTGATGTTTGAATTCACCACTAAGGCAGAAAGCGGCATCTACCTCGAGAACAGCGAAAACGACTATACCGACTTCAGCAGTGATCTTGATGCTTCCTATATGCTGAGCGATAGTGATGCGTTGAACATAGGCGCGGGCTATTATTATGACCATGTCGGGATCGGTTCCTTCGTGGAAGATCCGGATCGTGGTGCGGCAGAGCCGACGCCGTTCCATAACGTGGTTGCCTACGCCGAGCTGGATGGCCGTGCGCAGAACCAACTACATTATGTTGGCCGGTTTGAATTCAACAAATATAATTACCAGAATGTTGACCGTCGCGGCGGCGGCAAAAACATTCAGGATGATCGTGACCGCTCCGAATATGGCGGTAGCCTGCTCCTCGGATACCCGGTTGATGAGAACATGGAAGTTTATGTCAAAGGGGTCTATGAAGAATGGCAGCATGACAACCGGATTGATTCCAGCGCCGCCTTCACCCGCGATTCCAACCAGTACCGTGCATTGGTCGGTCTGCAAAGCATTGAAGAAAAATCTTATCCACTCTCCTATGATGTTGCAGTTGGCTACCTGGAACAAAGCTATGACGCGGCGGCACTGCCAGACGTGGACGGGCTGGATATCTATGCCAATGCCCGCTGGCATGTCGATGAGCAAAACTCTCTGCGACTGCGCCTGAATCGGGAAGTGCGCGACGCCTATAATACCCGTGCGTCCGGTTATCTTCGCACACGCGCCCGCCTGAATTACGAGCATGATTACAGTGAGCAACTGGCGCTTGGCGCTGGAGTCAGCTACATCAACGATAATTTTGAATCACTCAGCAGTGCACCGTTTGATCGCGAAGATGATACGTACGGCGCGCACCTGTGGAGTGAATATGAGTTTATCGAGGATCTGGCTGCTAACCTGTACTACAGCTACAACGACCGCGATTCCAACGATGCCGATGCAGAATATCAGGAAAACATCGTCGGTATTTCGCTTTCCTATAAATATTAAGTACTGCTTGCACCGGGATAGCAAATTGCACGTCTTGCCAGCGCTTTTTCGCTTGCGAAGCGCACCGCCATTCGCTAAGGGATAAGGTATGTCACAGGCATTAGAAAAACCTCCCGTTCAGTCCGAAGTCGCCTTTACGCTTTCGATTACCCGTAACGCATTGCTGAGCGCGCTCTCGCACGTCCAATCCGTGGTTGAGAAACGCGGCACTATACCGATCCTCAGTAATATCCGGCTGGATGCGCAAGAAGGAAAAGTGGAACTGACCGCCACCGATATGGAACTGGCCGTGGTGGATCGTGCACCCGCTGAAATTACCGAATCTGGCAGCACCACCATCCCTGCCCACATGCTCTATGATATTGTCCGTAAACTGCCGGATGATGCCGAAATTGCGCTGGAAGAAGACGTTGCCAATCACAAGATCGCTATTCGTTCCGGCAAATCACGATTCTCTCTCTCTACCCTACCAGTCGACGAGTTCCCGGCCATCGCCGAAGGTGACCTCCCGCACAGTTTTATCCTGACACGCGAGGAATGCCGGGCACTGGTGGAAAAAACCCGCTTCGCCATGTCCACCGAAGAAACCCGTTATTACCTCAATGGCGTCTACCTTCATGCCGCTGATCAAGGTGGCACACAGGTGCTCCGCGCGGTCGCTACGGACGGACACCGTCTATCGCGTGTGGAAATTGCCCTGCCCTCCGGCGCTGCCGGTATGCCGGGCGTGATTATTCCCCGTAAAGCTATCAACGAACTATGCAAGCTGCTGGAAGAGGACATCAAGGAGATCAAAATCTCCCTGTCTGATACCAAGATTCGTTTTGTTTGCGGCGACGTTATTTTAGTCTCCAAACTGATTGACGGCACTTTCCCCGACTATGGCCGTGTGATCCCAGAAAATAATGAGCACACACTGGAAGTTGGTGCCGTTGCGCTGGCCAAAGCGGTGGATCGTGTGTCCGTGATCGCTTCCGACAAGGCACGCGGAGTGAAACTCGCTATTAATAAAGAGCAAGTCACCCTGACCACCACCAGCAACGATCAGAATTCCGGGGAAGAGCAGATTGATGCATCCTTTAACGCACCGGATTCTCTGAGCATTGGCTTCAACTCTCGCTATCTGATGGATGTGCTGGGACAGATTGAAAGCAATATGGCACACTTTCAGCTCCAGGATACCAATGCCCCGGCCATTATCACCGACCCGGAAGACCCGGCTGCGCTGTATGTCGTCATGCCGATGCGCGTTTAGATCATGCCGTCACAAGTTTCTGAATGGCTGCAAACATCAGGATTACTGCGCTTCCGCTACTCATGTATGTCCAATACACTCCGTTGCGGTTCTCGTAACCTGATGTTTTCGCTGCATTCATAAATCTCGTGACAACACGATCTGGTACCTCCTCTTCATGAGCATCTCCCGGATTACCAGCCTCACGCTACAGGCGTTCCGTAATTATGCCTACTGTGAAATCACCTGCGATGCACCGTTAGTGATCCTGAGCGGTGAGAATGGCACCGGAAAAACCAACCTTTTAGAAGCGATTTCATTACTATCCCCTGGTCGAGGATTCCGCAACAGCCCAGCGACAGAACAGTTACGCCATGGTGACACTGCCTCTCAGTGGATCATTCGCACAGAACATAAAGACCGTCAGAACTCCCGGCAGATTGCCACTGCCTCCAACCCGGAACAACCTACCGGCAGGCGTGTCATCCATCTGGATGGTGATCCCCTTCCCCGCCAGCAGGATCTGCTGGAATATCTGCTGATCCTCTGGTTTCTGCCTTCCATGAGCCATCTGTTTCAGGAAGGCATGAGCGCCCGTCGCAAATATATGGATCGTATCGTCTACGGCTTTGATGCACATCACGCGTCGCGCATCCATGCCTACGACCATTATATGCGCGAGCGCCGCCAGTTGCTACGCTTCCCGACACCGGATATCGGGTGGCTGCACGGGCTGGAAACCAAAATGGCGGAATATGCCGTCGCCATCGCCTCGGCTCGCTTAGATATGGTCGCCCGCATTAATCAGGCATTCGAACACATCGACCCCGTTTTTCCACATGCCAGGCTAAGCGTCACCGGTCATGCAGAAACTGCCCTGCAAAATAGCTGCACGGCACTGGAAGCCGAAGAACAACTCCTTGCCGCACTGGAGACCTCTCGCCCGGAAGATGCACAAAATGGCCGCTGCGCCGCCGGTGCCCATAAAACCGGCTTTGAGGTGACATTCCTCCCGCATGGTCGCGCCGCCGAACACTGTTCCACCGGTGAACAGAAAGCACTGCTACTCTCCCTGTTACTGGCGCAGATTCATGCCCATACACAATGGTCGACACGTCCGCCCATTGTCCTGCTTGACGAAATGGTGGCACATCTGGATACCGGGCGACGCAGCGCCCTGTTCACCGTCCTGCAGGAGAGCGGTGTCCAGGTATTTGCTACCGGTACGGACGCGGCTGACTTTGACGCAGCCAGAACATTGGATGCCCGCTTCCTACACGTCGAAAACGGACAAGTATGCGCTGTCTAACCTCCCCCACTCGATAGACAATCACCATTCCACGCTCTATAACTTCCTGGCATGACCATCACTGAAGAAAAGATACGTACCTGCCTACAACAGGTCATTGATCCCCTAACTGGACAGGATATCATCAGCGCTGGACTGATTTCTGGTATTGTGATTCGAGACCAGCAGGTCGGGCTGATGATTACCATTGAACCGGATCAACAGAAAGCCCGTGCCCCCCTCCAACAGGCCGTGCACGACGCGCTGATAGCGCTGGAAGGGATAGAAAAGGCAACACCAGTACTCACCGCACAAACCGGTGCTACCAGCGCACAGCCGGAACCATCCCGCGGTAAAGCACGCTGGAACCTGACTCCGCTTCCCCATGTTAACCGCGTCATTGCCATCGCCTCCGGTAAGGGCGGTGTCGGCAAATCCACCCTGACCGCCTCGCTAGCGCTGGCGCTGGCACAATCTGGCCAACGCGTCGGCATTGTCGATGCCGATATTTACGGCCCCTCCATCCCGCATATGCTGGGACTGGCCGGTCACGGAAAACCGGAACTGGAGGATAATCTGATGCTACCCCCACAGGCAGGAGGCGTCGCCTGCATGTCCATTGGCCTGTTACTCGATCCCCATCAGGCAGCCATCATGCGCGGCCCGATGGTCACCAAATCTCTGCATCAGTTACTGCGCGGCACGCGATGGGGCACGGAGGATGCACCGCTGGATGTGTTACTGGTTGATATGCCCCCAGGTACCGGTGATATCCATTTGAGCCTGGTACAACAATTGCCACTAGCCTATCAGGGCGGCGGGGCGGTGATCGTGACAACGCCACAGGAAGTTGCCCTAATCGATGCCCGCAAATGCGTGGTTATGTTTCAAAAGACCCATGTGCCGCTGCTGGGAATCATCGAGAATATGAGTTGGTTCGAAGACCCAACCACAGGAACGCGCACTCCGATCTTTGGTGAAGGCGGCGGGCAAGCACTTGCCGATGCCCTGCATATACCGCTACATTTCCAGTTGCCGCTCGACCCCGCACTCCGCCACGCCGCCGATACCGGCACCCTGCCCGACTATATCGCCACGCACCGGGATGCATGGCAAGCGCGGGTGGAGTGGCTGGTTGGGTAAGACGTAATATTTCCTCATCGTCACTCCGGCGGAGGCCGGAGTCTCACGGCACCAGATACCGGCCTACGCCGGTATGACGCTATACTCGTTTTCCTTTAAAAATGGAATTTAAAGGAAAAGGTCGAGTATATCCTTTAAAATATAGCACTTCCTTGTCATA
>JANQNR010000018.1 GCA_028279475.1 Rickettsiales bacterium
ATTCAAGGGTGCACCCTGCACCATAAATATGGGGCGATTAGCTCAGTTGGTAGAGCGCTTCGTTTACACCGAAGATGTCGGGAGTTCGAGTCTCTCATCGCCCACCATTCTTCACAACATATCAAGCGAATTTGAATTCGTAAGAAGACTGCTACGCCGTAGCTCCGAAAGATTGAAGGCGGATATGTACTGCTTTTGCTAACGTTCTGCGAGGCGAGATTAAACAGATGCTTGAGCTTACTGCATAATAGATACATACCTATCAGCATGTTTGGATTTAAAAAGAAGAAAGACATATCAGAACCAGTAGTCCAGCCAGAGCAGGAAAACGCCGTGCCGGAGGAAATACCTGCGCCAGAACCATCGGTCGGTCTGTTTGGGCGTTTGCGTGCGGGCCTGAGTAAAACGTCATCGCAATTAGGAGAAGGCATTGGTGTCATCTTCACCAAGCGCAAGCTGGATGACGAGGCGCTGGAAGAGTTGGAAGATTTGCTGATCATGTCGGATATGGGTGCCCCTGCCGCCGCCAAAATCACCGCACAATTCAGTAAGGAACGTTTTGACAAGGAAATCGAGGAAACGGAAGTGAAGGCGGCGCTGGCGCAAGAAGTTGCAACGTTGCTGCGCCCGGTGGAGCAGCCATTGGCGATCGATGCCGCTCACCGACCGCATATCATCATGGTGGTCGGCGTGAATGGAAACGGAAAAACCACCACCATCGGCAAACTAGCGCTGCGGTTTCAGGCGCAGGGACACTCGGTGATGCTGGCAGCGGCAGATACGTTCCGCGCAGCGGCGGTGGAACAGCTTTCCGTATGGGCGCAGCGCGCGAAGGTGCCGATTGTCACCGGTGCGCATGAGGCCGACCCGGCCAGCGTGGCTTATGCCGCCGTGGAGCGAGCGCGGCAGGAAGGGACGGATGTGCTGCTGATTGATACGGCCGGGCGGTTGCAGAACAAGCAGAACCTGATGGAAGAACTGGCCAAGATCAGCCGGGTGATTCGCAAGCTGGACGAGGATGCGCCGCATGATACGCTGATGGTGCTGGATGGTACGACGGGGCAGAATGCGTTGTCACAGGCCAAGACATTCTGTGAGTTCGTCGATGTGACCGGCTTTGCCATCACCAAGCTCGATGGCACCGCCAAGGGCGGGATGGTGGTAGCGCTGGCCGATGCGTTTGGCCTGCCGGTACATTATGTCGGCGTCGGTGAAGGGATCGAGGATCTACAGACGTTCCAGGCTAACGATTTCGCCCGCTCACTGGTGGGGGTGGAGTGAACGTTATTGCTTCCCGTCATTCTGTGTTGCTCTATGGAGTTGAGTTCCGCTCTCCCCTTGCGGGAGAGCAGCAGAGTCAAGGTGACAACGGAGCCGAAGACGATGCGTGAGGGGTCAATTTCTTACCCCTCACCGAATCGAGCGGCGCTACGCTTGCTCTCTTCGACTCTCCCGCAAGGGGAGAGTGGTATGTTGCGCCCGGAATGAAAACAAAAAAAACAGCAAGTTGGTAGGAACTTGCTGTGAATCGCAACGTTAGATTACGTTACTTCTTCAGGTTCAGATAATACTTCTTCAGGTTCAGATAAGGTTTCTGCATTCAAGAACATATCTCCATCTTCGTCAGAATCATCAAAAAGCCTGACTTTGATGGAGTATGTTCTTACCTCTACGCTATCCTCGGGTAAACCGAGTTTAGCGTCAATGTCATCCCAAAAACCATCAAGATCGTGTATTTCGTCTTGAATGTCTTTAAGACTTATTTCCGCAGACACAGGGTCTGCAGAAATTGGTCTGGTGTTGGGATAACCTGTTGCAGTAAATGTGATAGTCGTTGTTAATTCACGAGCCATCACAGTCACCTCCTATGAAGAATGCCGTCTTTTGCAGGTTACCTACCCCTACAAATTCCGACAGAAACTAACGCCCGCTCGACCTGCTGCTCTCCAACACACACATCCTATAGTCGTCTATAATCGACCGGATACATACATTGTGTCAGCGCGGGTTCTTAGCATAGCCTTTTAGCTTTAAACTAGTGTTGTATCGACCTCCAACAAGAGTGCAAGCGTGAGGTTCAGATGCTAAGCATCAATTTCTAAATTCTCTATATCGTAGATTGATTACAATAGCTACGCTTATTTGTACTCTATAGCGTCGCATGCGGGTGATTTTTTTTACACAGACACTCACCCCAACAACGTCGCGCTTAGCGCTGTCCCTTCCACCCCCGTTACCTGCATCGGATAAATTTCCCCCGGTGTCAGGGCATCGGGGGTACGGATATCGGCGAATTGTTCGCAATGGCCGCGCCCCTGCGATTCGACCAGCACCTGTGCCGACGCGCCGACCTTGGACGTCAGGAAGTTCTCAAGATTGCGCGCACCTGCCTCCCTCAGCCGCGCCGCGCGTTCGCGCCGTACATCCCCCGGTACTTGCGGCATTCTCGCCGCCGGGGTGCCGTCACGCTGGGAGTACGGGAAGACATGCAGATATTGCAGTTGTGCCTCGTCCACCAGCCGTAGCGTATTCTCGAACATCGCCTCCGTTTCGGTCGGAAACCCGGCGATGATGTCGGCGCCGAACACCATCTCCGGACGCAGGCGGCGTACCTTGTCACAGAAATCCAGCGCATCCTGCCGTGAGTGCCGCCGTTTCATCCGCTTGAGGATCATATCATCCCCGGCTTGCAGGCTGATATGCAGATGCGGCATCAGGCGTGGCTCATCGGCAATGGTGTCATAGAGCGCGTCATCGACTTCCACCGCATCAATCGAGGACAGCCGCAGCCGTTGCAATTCCGGGATGGCGCGCAGTACACGTTTCACCAGCGCGCCCAGCGTCGGCGTTCCCGGCAAATCTTCCCCATACGCGCTGATATCAACCCCGGTAAAGACGACCTCCTTATAGCCGCGCTCCACCAGCCGCCGCACTTCGGTCACAATGTCGCCCATCGGCACCGAACGGCTATTGCCCCGCCCGTAGGGAATGATGCAGAACGTACAGCGATGGTTGCAGCCATTTTGTATCTGCACGAAAGCGCGGGTCTGATCGGCGAAGGCTTCAACCATGTGCGCCGCCGTTTCCTCCAACTCCATGATGTCGTTGACCCGCACACGCTCATGGGCATGCGCTTCCATAAATGCCGTGGGCTGCATCTTTTCTTCATTGCCGATCACCGCATCGACCTCCTGCATGTCGGCGTAACGCTGCGGGTTGATCTGGGCAGCACAGCCGGTGACAATCAATTGCGCATCGGGATTTTCGCGGCGTTTACGGCGGATCATCTGGCGCACCTGCCGTTCCGCCTCCGACGTGACCGCGCAGCTATTGATGATGGTGATGGGATGATCGGCATTGGCGGCCAAGGCATGGCGACGCATCACCTCACTTTCATAGGCATTCAGGCGACAGCCCATGTTCACGACATCGACACTCATGCTGACTCCGATAATTCACCGGTAAAGACATGGGCGATGGCACCGGTCATCAGCACCGGCTGGCCATGCTGCTGCTCATCCCCTGCCCAGGCCATGGTTAATTCGCCACCGGGGAGCGTGAGGGTTGCGGCAGTCTCGACCAGGTCACGCCGCCGTGCAGCGACCATTGTCGCGCACGCTGCCGTTCCGCAGGCCAGTGTTTCACCGGCGCCACGTTCCCAGGTTTTCATGGTGATACGGTCCGGTGCCGTCACCTGCGCGATGGTCACGTTGACCCGCTCCGGGAAGAGTGGCGAATGTTCCAGTACGGCACCCACCTCCTGAAGCGGTACGGCGCTGACATCATCGACAAACATCACCAGATGCGGGTTGCCCATATTCACCGCTACCCCGGACGGCAGCCCCACCAGCCCGTGCGGGATATGCAGCGTATCCATCGCCTCAGCAAGCGGGATGTCCTGCCAGTCGCAGCGTGGCATGCCCATATCGACGCGAATGAGGGTAGGAGCGCGGCGTTGCGCTTCCAGTAACCCGGCATGGGTTTCGATGACAATCGCTTCCTTGCCGGTGCGTTCCATCTCCAGCCAGGCAACACACCTGGTGGCATTACCGCACGCATCGACTTCGCCGCCATCGGCGTTAAAAATCTGCATATAGACATCGCCCTGCCGGGAAGGGTGCAGGAATACCGACTGGTCGCAGCCGATGCCATAGCGCCGATCGGCCAGGCGCCGCGCCATCCCCTGACGGCGTTCCGGTGGTAGTTCGGTGCCTGGCTCGCGCGTGTCAATGACGACGAAATCATTGCCCAGCCCATGCATTTTGTGAAAACGAATACCCATAAGGTGAAGCAGTATAGAAAAAAATCGGCAGCAAGTATACGTAAAACATGTGTTTTCCAGCCTATTCTTCTTGAGATGTGGAGGATTTCTCCGCTTCTTGCCGCATTGCTATTGACAAGCGGCAGAAATTAGGGTTTTTCTACGCGCTCACTCGCATTGCGGGGGTGTAGCTCAGCTGGTTAGAGCGTCGGCCTGTCACGCCGAAGGCCGCGGGTTCGAGTCCCGTCACTCCCGCCACGCGCTCAACAGCGAAGCGATAGCGCAAACAAGAACAAGTTTCATACTCGGCATGTAATGCGTTCGAAGAAGCTTCCGATAACTCTGCCATCTGTGAATTATCCATGGCAAAGTCCTGCAATCTGCTAAATATCAATAAGAATGTTGGGTTTTGAAATCCTGTATGTCGGCAGCATATTAGCCCTTCACCGAATGTGAGTTCTAGCACGGGACACTGATGCTCGATAGGCCTGCACACCATAAAACTTCTCCGCTCAACCTCTCCTACTTAAAAAACTACAAAAACCTATAGCAACCTCCATTTTATCCCTTGACTGACCTGCATTTTTGCCGCATGAACGTGGTTTCGATTCCGTGGGGGATTAGCTCAGCTGGTAGAGCGCTTGATTTGCATTCAAGAGGTCAGCGGTTCGACTCCGCTATCCTCCACCATCTCATAGTTACCGTTAGTAAAATGCTCCAAAGCCAAGAATGGAAGCGACTTTGCAGCGGTTCGAAATCCCTCTTTCCGGCAATAGTTCAGTTTCTCACCAAAGACGAGTTTGGGGACGGTGCGCTGGTGTTCCATCCGCCCGGATGCCCAGAGTTTCTGCGGGTTTGACAAAAATGCAAATGCGGTTCGAAATGTGTCTTCAAAACTTGCTAATGGACGGCCTGATGCGGCTGCATTTTCCTGTAATGTGACCTTTTCTTCTTCCAGTGTCCGCAGTTTGGTTTCATAGGCGGTGATCAGTGTGGGGTTCTCTGCTGCGATGATGCGCTCCAGCATTTGCTCAGATTTGCGCTCAATCAGCATCACCTGCCTGCGGATAGCATCGGCTTCGCTGGCAAGGGTCTGACGCTTTTTATTCCACAGATCGGTAAAGATCGCTGCCGCCGCAAAAAATATCTCTTTTGAGGGCTTGCACGCACTCAGGAGGGCCTCGAAGTCACCTTCTATGACATCGCGCCGGATTGATTTCTTATACGCTGAACATGCCTTGTTGATGCAGTGATAGTATGGGTATTTAGCGCTGCGCCCCTTCGTCCAGCCTGCGCTCATATGGGAACCACAGTCGCCGCAATTCACAAACCCACGCAGGGGAAAATCCGCACTAATGTCCTTACGCGCTGGTGCTTTGGCTTTTTCTTTGAGCCGTTCCTGATTTTTCCGGTAGGTGTCAAAGCTGATCAGCGCCTCATGCTTGCCTTCCTGTAGATGAATCCCCCAGTCCGGCTTATCCAGATAACCTGCATAAAGGATATTGCCCAGCATCTCCTTGACCCGGCTGAAATGCACGTTGCCCTTGCGGTCTTTCTTCGTAAAATGGGGCGAGCGTTCCAAAAACAATCTCACTTCACCTTGCGTCTGGAACTTGCCACTGGCAAAGCCTTCCAGTGCCTCGGTCATCACAGAGGTCATCGGTTCATCGCGCACCATCAATTTGCCATGCCCATCCACTTTTTTGTATTTGTAGCCCGGTGGTGGAAAGAAACACCAATAGCCATTCTGCACCCGCGCCCGCATCCGGTTCTTGACCTGCTCGGTGTTTTTGTCACGCTGATGTCCGGCAGTCAGTGCCAGCATGTGCTCCATGTAGCGTTCATCTGCCGTTTCACCAAACTGCACCGAGGGGCTTTCCAGCTTGCCGCCTGCATCAATGATCGTGTCACGCAGATGGATATGGGTGAGAATATCGCGTGCCAGCCGTGAGATGTCGTCAATGATCACCACAATCCGTTCCTGCTTATACAGACGCAGCATGGCGAGCATTTCCCTGATGCGTGGCCTGTCCATCAAGGCTCCGGTGATGCCCTCTTCATGGAAGACATCGATCACGTCATAACCCCGAATGCGGGCATATTCCCGGCAGCGTGTCTCCTGGCTGGACAGACCGTGGCCATCGGTCACCTGTTTCTGGTCGGAGACACGGCAATAAATCATCGCGAGTTGCGGCATGGGGTTTCCTTTCTCGATCTATCAGATCGCCTGATCTTTAAACGCATCAAATGCGGTGTTTGCGTCATCGCATAATGAGTCTAGCATAGCGCCAGCGCTCTCTCCAGTCGTTATATCGGAAATGGGAAGCACATGTTGCACAGGGTGCTGACCGAATGCACAGGCAATGGTCTCTTCACAAAGGCTATGCAGAAAATCCAGCACATCATCCTCGTGGGCACGCGGCAGGTTTAATGGTGAGAGATGGTGACGGTAGCGTTCCCGGTCAAATAGCATAGCAAATCCCTGTTGCACAACGCAGCATGGCTGCGGTGCATTCCTGTTGAGTTCATAATAATCTGATGAAATGACTGTACCACCTGCCGCCAAAGCAGTTGGGCGGCGCGGCGCTTATCTCAAACAAGCGCATCTGTGGCGTTGATAGGAATATATTACTACAGATTGGCGAGTGATGCCAGAATGATGTTTCACAGGAGGTTGGCGTTGTATCAGAAGGGTTTAGGCGACATGCTGGTCTGGGCCGGGTCACCAAGTACTGGAATATCCATGATCGGCGTGTTGTCCTTTGGCCCGCTGCCCGTTGCGCTGCTGCGGAATTGTTGTGCAAATTCGGATGGTATGGCGATCTGGCTTACATCCGGTTGTCCAATATACATCTTTACATGTGATGGCATAGTCTTGTGCCATCTTCTGCGCCTTGCCCTGGTCTTTCATGGGGAATAATTTGCGGAAATACGCCGTAGGATCAGGCAACCGCTTCAGTCGTTTCTTGATCTTTCCGTTTTGTGTCTGTGACTTACTCATCGTGACCTCCTTGCCGTTAGTGAGTCACGCCACTATCGCACAAGTGAAAGATCGCTTTGGGCGGATGGGAAAATATGGCTGGCGCATCGATCGCGATCTATGCTATAGTGTTACTAGGTATTACTTATTGATAAGGATGGTCATGCGTACGCATACAACGGGCATTAAACTGGAAACGGAAACACGGGACCGATTGCAATCGCTGGCGGAAAAAATGGATCGCTCGCCGCACTGGGTGATGAAAACAGCCATTGAGCATTATGTGTCGCAGCAGGAGCAATACTGGCAGGAGCGCGAAGACGATATGCAGCGCTGGCAGGACTATCAGCTTACCGGTGACGGCGTGCCGCACGATCAGGTTGCGGCGTGGCTGGATCAGTTTGGCACAGATGATGAAACCGCATGTCCAAGATAATCTGGACACGACCGGCACTGGCTGATCTTGAGCGGTTGCTGGACTTTCTCAAACATAAAAACCCGAATGCCGCGCAGCGCGCGGCCAGAGCTATTCGCAAAGGCGGCGATGATCTGGGACATATGCCGAAATTAGGCAAGCCCATGCCGGATGATACAGGCAGGCGCGAATATATCGTTGCGTTCGGTCGTGGTGGTTACGTGCTGCGCTACATGCTCGATGGCTCTACGCCGGTGATTTTGCGTGTCTGGCATACGCTGGAATGGCGCGCCTGACATCCGCCCAAACCGGATAATCTCTCATGCTATGGTGCGATCATGGCCGCTGCACCTGCACGCCTGAAACGCAACCATACAAGGAGTTAGGCATGAGTAATGAACTCTCAAATTTCATCAAAGGCAACAACCCACCGGATAAAATCGTCAAAGCCTGTTACGACTGTGAAGGCGGGGTGCGCTGCGTCGAAATCGGTATCGCACACACGAATGAGAATGGTGCAATATACGTACAGCTACATGGCACTCAGATTATTGAAGACGGGTTCTATCTCTTCGATATTCACCGCTATTAGGCGGCGATCCTTCGACGGTGCATAAGCTCCTTTTTAATAGATAAAGTCTGCGTCGGTCAGTGTGGTACGGAAGTCTCCATGTAGGAAGAATTCGAAGTAGGACTGGTCGGAGCGGATGTAGGTGCGATCGGTGTTGGAACTGTAAGCCAGACGGAGTTCCCCGGCCTCGGTGCTACCGCCA
>JANQNR010000006.1 GCA_028279475.1 Rickettsiales bacterium
CCACTACCGCATCGAACACAATCCATAAAACACTCCTATCATTTACGACAGAAGAACAGCAACATATAATAATGAAATATATCTTAATGTAACAATGCCAGTGCTCATATTCACCAGAAAGGCTACCGCGTTAAAAACAAGGCTTGGCTAATCAACAACTTTACAGCCTATGTTAGAAGTGGCTATGTCGCCATCAAAGAAAAAACGTAGTCCTGTGACCCGTTACCCACTCCTTCACTCCCATCGGGAGCGAAGGAGTTTTTTTTGGAGCGCATCAGAACCTGCTCAGAATCTTTCAGCCATGAGGCGAAAACACTGATTTTTGAGAACCCACCTACGCCTGCAAGCAGGCTTCGGCGGGCGGGCCTTAAAGCGGCATGTCCTCCGTAGCCCAAAGGGCGAAGGGGGAAAGCGTAGAAAAAATCAGTGTTTGCAGACCATGGATGGGAGATTATGGATAGGTTCTACGCAAACGCCTCGTCCCAGCTGCCGGTCGTTGCTGCCTTACTGTACTCCGTCACCCGGTTTTCGAAGAAGTTGGTATGCTCGACGCCATTGAGAATTTCGTCCATCCATGGCAGCGGGTTGGTCTCGATGTAATAGATCGGCCCTAGCCCCAGCTGCGTCAGGCGGCGATCCCCGATAAAGCGGATATAGCGCTTCACATCTTCCGGCGTCAGCCCTTCAATCCCACCAACACCAAAGGCCAGGTCAATAAACGCGTCCTCCAGCGTGATAATGGTATCGCAAATCTTATACAGGTCGCGCGCGTGATCTTCGGTATCGACCTCCGGGTTTTCCTGCTTAAAAGTGTGGTACAGGCGAATGATCGACTCGGTATGCAGGCTCTCATCGCGCGCTGACCAAGCAACAATCTGCCCCATGCCCTTCATCTTCCCAAAGCGCTGGAAATTCAGCAGAATCGCGAAGGAGGCAAAGAGTTGCAGCCCCTCCGTAAACGCGCCGAACGCCGCCAATGTGCGCACAATGCCATCATTGGTGTCGGTACCGAACGTGTGCATGTAATCGTATTTATCCTTCATCTCCTTGTAGGAAAGAAACGCCTGATACTCGGTCTCCGGCATCCCCAACGTATCCAGCAGGTGGCTGTACGCCGCAATATGGATCGTCTCCATGTTAGAAAACGCCGCCAGCATCATCTGCACTTCGGTCGGCTGGAACACCTGGCTGTAATGCTTCATGTAGCAATTATTTACTTCAATATCCGACTGGGTGAAGAAGCGGAAGATCTGGGTGAGCAGGTGCTTTTCGTCCGCCGTCATCGTCGTTTTCCAGTCCTTGACGTCATCGGCCAGCGGCACTTCTTCCGGCAGCCAGTGAATGCGCTGCTGCATTAGCCAGGCGTCATAGGCCCACGGGTACGAAAATGGCTTATAGATCGGGTCGGCATTGAGTAGGGTCATGGTTAGTTCTCTCCATTTGGTTGGGTCAGTTGTGAAAGCAAGTGTGGCAGATGATTATCTATCACGTCAATAAGAGTTGGCATGTCAATATCACCTAAATAGTCATGCACTAATACATTCCGGAAACCGGCAATTGCCCGCCAGTCTACCGATGTTCTTTCATTTTTGAACGCATCAGAGAGATGCTGCGTTGATTCTGCAAGGATTTGCAGCTTTCGTAGTATGGCATCATAGGCCATAGGATCATCAAGCGCTGCGTCAATGCTGCCATATCTATTCACATAATGTTTTATATCAGCACCATACTGAATAATGGCGTCTATATATACGATGTCTGATTTTGCTGTCATGGTACAGGTCGCTCTATTGCTATGGCATCACGCATAATGCCTTCTCTCACAAGAGGATGATATTTATTCCCACTCATCAGCACATCCACATGCCGCCCCAACAACTCACTGGCCTCATACTGAAACCCGCCAATGGCAATACCACCGGCAATGGAGGGGTCAAAATCCACCAACAGGTCAATGTCGCTGTCCTCGCGTTCCTCTCCCCGCGCCACCGACCCGACAACGCGGATGTTGGACACACCGGTTTTCTCGGCAATCGCTTCCAGTTCAGTGCGTTTAGCAAGGATGTGGTTGAGGAGGGACATTTTTAGTTGTTAGTTTGCGGTTGGCAGTTGGCTGTGCTCCATGGCCGCACGCAGGATGCGATTGGCACGGGTCTGATACCCGGAGCCGGAGCTTTTCAGCCAGGCAAGCACGTCCTCATCCAGCCGAATCGTAACTTTTTGCTTCGGCATGTTCGGCGAGAGATAGACCCGTTGCGCGGTGTGCAAAAACTCTTCCGTAATTTCCGGGTTGTCTTCATCATCCGTGCTCTCCGCATCTATCGCGTCCAGCCGCGCCAGTTCTTCTTCCGTCATGGTTGGAAGATTATCAGGATCCAGTACGAAACGTTTCATGATAGGTTACCTCTCATTATTGACGCAGCCCTTCATTCGTGATGCGTGCACCCTCGGCCAGATGAGCGGTGATTTTTTGCCCGTCATCCAACTCCAGAATAATATCGTTATCTTCGCTGATGACGACCTGTCGCACCTGCGACGGGTAGCGATATTCGAGCGTCTGCTCCGTCCCATCCTCCATTGTTTTAAAGATGCGTGTGGGAGCATTTTTCAACACTTCCGGAGAAGGCAAGACATCTGTTATTGGTTCTGTGTCTTCGAGCAAACCATCCATCTCCCCCATATCATCGGTATAATTAGCCATTTTCTGCCTCAATAAGTCTTTCCTTGTGTAACAAGCTTTCATTAGCATGTAATGCTGCAAGCAAAGCATAAAACGCCCAATCCAAATAAATTGGGTCTAAATCATTTTTTTGCCTACCGTTATGATGCCGTATTCCGCAGTTATTTAAAAAATTCCCTATAGCTCCTGTGTCGTCCTTATTTAAAGCAGGCAGCCTACCCTGTTTCTTCCTCATTTCATAGACATCACCCAAATTTCTGAGCGCATCTCTTTTGTTTTCTACAGTTGGTCTATGCTGAAACAGCCTTATTGCCTGATCTATACGAGCTTGCTCATCATTTGGTTCAAAACTTTCAGCAACGTTCTCCAACAGGATTTGAAGTCCATCCGGGGATAGTTCTAGTATTTCACCTTTTTCAGATAACGTATAACCCGACTCATATTTAGAAAGCATATAATTGACCCGCTGCCGATATTCATCCTGCCCGCTTTTTTTATAATATCTCAACTCTTCTTCACTTGAAAAGGGTCTATTGCTACCTCTTCTATATTGAGCAATCATCGAATTACTACTTGGTGGTGCACACACACAATCATGCAATAGTTCAACCAGATCAAACAGATCGTCTTTCGAATATAAATAGTGATTCGGTTCTACCGGAATCAAATGCTTTTTTCCTGTTCTGAGAAGCACCCAATCTTCAAAATCCGAATAACGACTGTTGATATGTGTACTACATATGTGAAAGTACCCTTGCTCATCTAGCTTCTCAAAGATTTTAGCAAATATTCGACATGCATCCCGTAAATCAATGCTTGACTTTTTCGCACTCCACTCTCGCTGTGAGAAAAGTTTTCTCTCCATGTATTATCTAAACCTCATATTTATATCGTACGCACCCTAAACCTCTAGCATTGTGATAAGAGCAAGTGGTTCGAGGCGTTTGACGCGCAGCGTACGGCAAAGCACTTGCCACCGAAGGTGGCAGTAGTGTTTGCATCTTTAATGCACAGCACCCCACAGGTGGGTGCTGTGGGTACGTGAGCATCAAACGTCCGAACAAGCGTGCCGCTATTAGTGCAATGATAGAGGTTTAGGCTCACTGGCAAGCCAAACACTCCTCATAATTATTATCGGCGACGACACCGCCCGCCGGTTGGCCTTTCTTGGCGAGCAGGGACATTTCCAGCTGGATGGTCGGCTTGACCTCATTGCTCACTTTCTCGGAGCGTTGCAGCGAGGTGGAGCGGCAGTAATACAGGCTCTTCACGCCTTTCTTCCACGCATTGAAATGCAGCTGGTGCAAATCGCGCTTGTGGATATTGGCGGGCAGGAACAAATTCACCGACTGCGCCTGACTCACATACGGCGTACGGTCCGCCGCGTGCTCGACGATCCAGCGCTGGTCAATCTCCTGCGCCGTGCGGAATGTGTCTTTCTCATGCTGATCGAGGAAATCCAGATGCTGCACCGAGCCTTCATTGCGGGCAATGTCGCTCCACGTTTCCTCATTGTCGTAGCCCTTCTCCGCCAGCAGCGCCTTCAGATGCTTGTTGCGCACGGCGAACGACCCGGAAAGCGTCTTTTGGGTAAACGCATTGGCAGCCATCGGCTCAATCCCCGGCGAGGCATTCCCGGCAATGATGGAAATCGAGGCCGTCGGCGCAATCGCCGTTTTGTTACTAAAGCGCTGCATCATTCCTGCTTCCTGCGCATCCGGGCAGGCACCGCGCTCTTCAGCCAGCGTCACACTCGCCGCTTCCACCTGCTCATGGATGTTGGCGAACATTTTCTTGTTCCATGACTTGGCCACCACCGACTCAAACGGCACACCCTTGGATTGCAGAAAGGAATGGAAGCCCATCACCCCCAACCCGACACTACGCTCGCGCATCGCCGAATAGGTCGCCCGCGCCATGCTGGAGGGCGCATTATCGATAAAGTCCTGTAGCACATTATCCAGGAAACGCATCACATCGGCGATCATACGTGGATGCTCCTTCCACTGCTCGTAGGTCTCCAGATTGAGCGACGACAGGCAGCATACCGCCGTGCGCGACTCACCATGATGGTCATAGCCCGTCGGCAGGGTAATCTCACTGCACAGATTGGAGGTCTTCACTTCCAGACCCAGCTTTTTGTGGTGCTCTGGAATCGCCTTATTCACATTATCGATAAACAGCATATACGGCTCGCCGGTTTCAATGCGCGCCAACAGCAGCTTGATCCAGAGATCACGCGCCCGTACTGTTTCGATCACTTCGCGAGTCTTCGGACTGCGCAGATGCCAGTCACCGTCCTGCTCCACCGCTTCCATAAAGGCATCCGTGATACTCACCCCATGGTGGATATTGAGGGTCTTTCGGTTCGGATCACCGCCGGTCGGACGGCGAATATCGATGAATTCCTCAATCTCCGGATGGTCGATCGGCATATAGACCGCCGACGATCCACGCCGTAGCGAGCCCTGTGAAATCGCCAGCGTCAGTGAATCCTGCACCCGCATGAATGGCACCACACCGGACGTCTTTCCGTTGCCGCGCACTTTCTCACCAATGGAGCGCAGATTGCCCCAATAGCTGCCAATCCCGCCCCCACGCGACGCCAGCCATACATTCTCATTCCACAAATCCACAATACCCTGCAAACTATCATCGGTCTCATTCAGGTAACAGGAAATCGGTAACCCACGTTGCGTGCCACCGTTAGAGAGCACCGGTGTCGCCGGCATAAACCATAGCTTCGAGATATAATCATACAGCCGTTGTGCATGTGCCGCATCATCTGCGTATGCGGAGGCCACCCGAGCGAACATATCCTGGAACGTCTCTCCCTCCAGCAAATACCGGTCTTTCAACGTCTCTTTACCAAAGTCGGTCAGCAGTGCATCACGAGAGTCGTCAGTGTTAAGGGCAAAGCGAGGCGAAGGCGTCATGTGGGTGTTCTCCTATTTGTTCTTATTGTTCAACTACTTGTTGATATCCGGATGACTAGCCGGCGTATTCAACGTACACAATTCATGTGTCCAGACAATGGTTTTATCGTAATTTTTTTCACTCTTTTTGGTGGACAATTTAAGCGACTATTTTTTAGTGATAATTCGTTTTCACCACTATATATAGTGCAAAAATCTCCTCATAACCCATATATTGGGGCAACCACCCTGGCCGGGTCAATCGTCAATCACAAAAAATGATGCACTGCACCGTCGTTTTTGTAACGCCCTCGCCGGAATGCCACAGTGGGACATATGTTAACGAATTTGCAATACGACGATGATGATTTACTTTCCGACAGACATACGCTTTATTAGCGCCTATGCAGGTAAACATGGAATCAACATCACCTAAAACCACGCATTTCGGCTTTCAGGATGTGGAAACCAATGCCAAACAAGGCATGGTACAGGCCGTGTTTGACCGGGTCGCCACCCGCTATGACCTGATGAATGATGCGATGAGCGGTGGGCTGCACCATCACTGGAAAGATCGGCTACTGGACACATTAAAACCCACACCGGACATGCACCTGCTAGATGTCGCCGGTGGCACCGGGGACGTAGGATTCCGTTTTCTGGAGCGCGGCGGTGGGCATGTCACGATTTCGGATTTAAATGAGGAAATGCTGGGTGTCGGACACGCACGGGCGATTGACCGCAACCTGGACGCCTCCCGGCTGGACTGGCTGCATGCCAATGCTGAGGCACTCCCCTGCGACGATGCCGGCTTTGATGCCTATACGATCAGCTTCGGCATTCGCAATGTCACACATCTGGACAAAGCACTGAGTGAGGCCTACCGTGTATTGAAACGTGGTGGCCGCTTTTTGTGCCTGGAATTTTCGACCCCATCGCAGGCCTGGCTGCAAAAGATCTATGACGCCTATTCTTTTCACATCATCCCCAAAATGGGCGCTGCCATCGCCGGAGATGAAGCATCGTACGAGTATCTGGTAGAATCCATTCGACAGTTTCCAAAACCCAACGCGTTCGCCGACCTGATCCGTAATGCCGGGTTTGACAATGTGCGCTACCAGACCATGACGGGCGGGGTCGTGGCCATTCATTCGGGGTGGAAACTGTGATGCTGGGGCTGACCTCTGTCACCACTCTCCCCTTGCGGGAGAGTCGGAGAGCTGAAGGCGATCCGGTGAGGGGTGTATATACAGTAAAGTATGAACTGACCCCTCACCCAATCGACCGGTGCTATCGCTTGGTCTCTTGGACTCTCCCGCAAGGGGAGAGTGGTATGCCTCGTATATTCCCAATTCCCAATTCCGGATTCCCATGTTAAAAAACACCCTCTCCCTCCTTCGCATCGCCTCGGTGCTGGCAAAGCATGATGCGCTGTTCGTATTTGAACAACTACGCGTCTTCCCAATGATCCGAGGCATCAGTCGCCTGCTGTTCCTCAAACCCGCTTCCAACAAAACTAAGCGCCCCGGAGAACGGCTGGGCGATGCGCTGGTCGAGTTGGGACCATCCTTTATAAAGCTGGGACAGGTATTTTCTACTCGCTCCGACCTGGTCGGCGAGGAGTTCGCCCGTGATTTGGCCTTCCTTCAGGACAAACTCCCCCCTTTCCCTACCACATCCGCCAAACGCATCATCGAGCAAGAGCTTGATGCACCGCTTGCCGAGTTATTCGCCAGTTTTGAGGAGAAACCCGTCGCCGCCGCCTCCATGGCGCAGGTGCATTTTGCCACCACAACCGACGGGCGGGATGTCGCCGTCAAGATTCTGCGCCCAGACGTAAGCGAGCGCTTCCGCCGCGATCTGGAACTGTTCCGCTGGCTGGCTGATCTGGTTGAACGTGCCGTTCCGGAGATGCGCCGTATGCAACCGCGTGGAATGGTACGCACCTTGCGCGAATCCGTCGAAATCGAGCTGGATTTACGTTATGAGGCCGCCGCCGCCGTGGAATTGCGTGAAAATATGGAGGGTGAAGAAGGGTTTTATGTCCCTGAAATCGACTGGCAGCGCACCTCCTCACAGGTACTGACACTGGAGCGCATCTACGGCATCCCCGGCAACCATATCGACGAGATTAAAGAGAAAGGCTACGATGTTGATACCATCCTCGCCTATGCTGCCAATGCCTTCTTCTGTCAGGTCTTTCGTGACGGGTTTTTCCATGCGGATATGCATCCCGGCAATATCTTTATCATGGAAGACGGTCGCATTGCCGTCGTCGATTTCGGCATTATGGGGCGGCTGGACTATAAGAATCGGGTCTTCCTGGCACAGGTTTTGAGCGGGTTTTTGCAGGAAGATTATTATTCGGTGGCCAAAGTCCATGCCGATTTCGGGATTATCCCGCCGCATAAATCGGTGGATCATTTTGCCATGGCCTGTATGGCAATTGGCAAGCCGATTCTGGGTAAAAACCTCAACGAAATTTCGGTGGCACGACTACTGGCGCAGTTGTTCAAAGTATCGGAAACCTTTGAGATGCGCCTGCAACCGCAACTCCTACTATTGCAGAAGACCCTGATGCTGGCAGAAGGGATCGGGCGCTCGCTCAATCCTAGTATCAATATGTGGGAGATGTCCAAGCCACTAATTATGATGTGGTATCAGCAGAATCTCAGCAAACCTGCTATTGCTCTGACACGTGCAGAACAAACAGTAGAACAATTACAGCGCCTGCCGGAAGTGCTGGAATCATTCAATGATGCATTGCATAGCGTCAGCCGTGGGACGTTGCAGTTAGATACTCAAACGCTAAGTGCGCTGGGCGGCAATCGTCGCCGCACCCGTCTGATGAGTTGGCTGGCGATCGGGTTGGCGGCGTTGGTTCTGGGCGTGTTGATGGTGGACTAGCACCACGCCAATCTGTTACAATGTTGTTATGCCGCTTAACCCCTACATTCTCCGTCGCAAGCATTTCCCTAAACTGATGGCCTTTGCCACGGTGATGGCCGGGGTAATTGGTACAGTGATTTACTTCGTCGTCGGAGAAGCATGGGTTGCAGCACTGGTCGCCGGAATACTGGTGGTCAGCGATTATATCGGACTGAAGCTGGTCATCGACAAGATGGAAAAACAAAATTCTCTCCCACCCGACGATTATGACAAATTAGGTTGAGTTTTCCTGCCGCGCTTTTATAACATTGCTATGAGCATTGGAACCAAGCTTTACACAGCACTGCACGGTAAACATGTCGGAGATGATATGTTCGGCAATCGCTATTACGAAGAACGTCGCCCGAAAAAAGGTCGCCGGCAAAAACGCTGGGTGATGTATCAGGGCATCCCCGAACCATCCAAAGTGCCGCCGCTATGGCATGCCTGGCTACATTATATGGTGGATGCACTGCCGGGCGACATGGGTATTCCGACCTATGACTGGCAAAAAGACCATGTGCCAAACCTAACCGGCACAGCAAATGCGTATAAACCTCGCGGTTATCTGGGATCAACCAGCCAACGCGACCCATCCACCTCAGATTATGATGCCTGGACACCAGGAGGATAAGCACATGTCACGCCATATTTCAGAAACGATTATTGGAGCACTTGTACTGGCGGTTGCCGCCTATTTCTTCATGACCGCCTACAAACAAAGCGGCATGCAGGCCGGTGCGGGGACGTATCTCGTGAGCGCACAGTTCAGCGATGTCACCGGCATCGGCATCGGCAGCGACGTGCGCATCGGCGGCGTCAAAATTGGCTCGGTACAATCACTGGAGTTGGACACTAACAGCTATCAGGCAGATGTAAACATGGCCGTACAGGATCGCGTACAATTACCGCTCGATAGCTCTGCCGCGATTGTCGGGGAAAGCCTGCTGGGTGGTAAATTCGTCTCCATTACTCCCGGTGGCGATGAAGCAATGCTGGGATCCGGTGATGCGATTGAATTCACCCAATCATCGATCAGCCTGGAACAATTGCTGGGTAAATTTATCTTTAGTGGTGGCGGTGTTGAAGGTGAAGAGGCAACGGCGGATGATGACGGCCTGGAACTCACGCTCCCCTGATGCGTGTCAATCGTCTATATCTAATCTGCCTGATAGCGCTGTGCTGGAGCGCTGGGCAAGCGGCACTCGCTTCCCCACTGACCGGCGTACAGGGCGAGCCTCCGGAATCCTATACGACACATGCCAGGCTGATACTGATTGACAAACGCACCGCCAAAAAGGAAACCATCACACTGGCCACCGGGCACACGGTTGCTCATGAAACATTAGAAGTTCGACTGGAACGCTGCTGGATTGAAGGGACACGCATCACACCGGAACATGCGGCACTGGTTGAAATCTATGAGCCACGCATAATCGGCGGCCCTAATCGCATGTTTTCCGGTTGGTTGTTTCATCGTAAATCCGAACTTTCCAATGTTGAACATGCAAAATATGATGTGAAGCTGATGGCCTGTGTGAACAAAAATAAAACCACCGCGTCCGATACACCATGACGATTGCCAGCAATAACACACCGGATCAATGGCACGAGGTTTTGCCAGAACTCCAGCCGGATGGCCATAAATATCATCGCGGACATGCACTGGTGGTGGGCAGCCCTCTGGAAGGCAGCGGTGCAACCAAGCTGACTGCCAGCGCTGCATTACGTGTAGGCGCCGGGCTTGTCACCGTCACTTGTGATGCGACGGCATTGCCGGTATATGCAGCCTGCTTTACATCCATTATTGTCAAGACCGTCAACTCCATTCCGGCACTCTGCGAGGTAATTGACACACGCAGCATCAATACTGTTGAAATTGGCGGCGGTAACGGCGTTATACCCTTTACCCGCGAGCGTGTGCTGGCGCTAGCAGCACGAGACAACCTTAACCTGGTGATCGATGCCGATGCAATTTCCGTGTTTCAGGATAATGTCAAAGACCTGCTGGATGGCATACATGAGCGTTGTGTGCTCACACCGCACGAGGCTGAATTTTCACGCCTGTTTCCAGCGATTTCCGGCAGTCGGGAACATCGAGCAAAACAGGCAGCGCAGCGTTGTGGCGCAGTGATCGTACTCAAAGGCCGACACACGGTCATCGCTTCTCCTGATGGTGAAGTCTGCGTAAATGAAAATGCCCCACCAACATTAGCAACTGCCGGTTCCGGCGATGTGCTGGCAGGGATTATTACCGGACTCCTGGCACAGGGCATGCCTCCCTACCAGGCCGCCAGTGCCGGAGTCTATATCCATGGTGCCTGCGCAAACCGGCTGGGACACGGCCTAATCTCAAGTGACCTGCCGGGTGAAATTGGTGCTGTTATGACAGAGCTGCACAAATAAAAATCAGTAGGCTTGCATCCCTGCTTCATGCAGCTTAAAACGCTTGCATGGCAGATACACCCTATATCACCCTGTATGACTCCACCCTGCGTGATGGTTCCCAAATGCGCGGCGTGGAGTTTTCCGTTGCCGACAAGCTGGCCATCGCCAAGGCACTAGACGCGTTCGGCATTGATTATATCGAGGGCGGCTGGCCGGGTGCCAATCCCAAGGATGACGCCTTCTTTGAAGCCCCCCCTACCCTTACACATGCCCGCCTGAGCGCATTTGGCATGACTCGTCGTGCCGGACATTCCGCCGCCAATGACCCAAACTTAAATGCACTCATCAACCAGGATGTTGGTAGTTTGTGTATTGTCGGCAAAAGCTGGGATTTTCATATGGAAACAGCGCTAGGCATCACCCCGGAAGAAAACCGGTCGCTAATTGCTGATTCCATCGCCCATGCGGTAGAACGCGGCAAAGACACACTCTTTGATGCCGAGCATTTCTTTGATGGTTACAAACACAACCCGGATGTCGCCATGCAGATGATTGACGCTGCGCATGAAGCAGGTGCCTCCTGGATCGTGTTATGCGACACCAACGGCGGCACATTGCCGCAGGAGATTTTCGAAATTACGCAGGCCGTGGCGCGGCAGATTCCCGGTGAGAAACTGGGCATCCATTGTCATAACGACACCGGCAATGCCGTGGCAAACTCACTCGCCGCCGTACAGGCCGGAGCTCGACAGATTCAGGGCACGATGAATGGGATCGGTGAGCGCTGCGGTAATGCTGACCTGATCGCCATTATCCCGACTCTGATGTTGAAACTTGGCTATCAAACCGGTGTATCAAAGGACGGATTGAAGGGACTTACCCGCCTGTCACGCATCGTTGATGAACGGCTGGATCGTGCACCCGATGCCCATGCCCCTTATGTTGGATCAGCGGCATTCGCTCATAAAGGCGGACTGCATGTCTCCGCCATGGCCAAAAGCACCGATTCTTATGAACATATCAATCCCGAACTGGTTGGGAACAAACGCGAAATTCTAATCTCTGATAAGGCCGGGCGCTCAAACATCCTGACACGACTGGCTGATTTTGGTATTGCGCTCGATGCAGACGATGCCCATGTCCCAGAGTTGGTGCGCATCGTCAAGGAACGCGAAACCGACGGCTATGCCTATGAAGGAGCGGATGCCAGCTTTGAATTGTTGGCACTTCGGCAACTAGGCACCGTGTCCAATTATTTTACCATGGAGAGCTTCCGGGTACTGGACGAACGCCGCTGGAATGCAAAAGGCGAGTTAGTGACGCTCTCCGAGGCGACCATTAAGCTATCCATTGACAGTGAAAAAATTATGACGGTGGGCGAAGGAAACGGCCCGGTCAATGCACTCGACGGCGCATTGCGTTCAGCGTTGGCCACCCGCTACCCTGTACTGGAGACGATGCGCCTGACTGACTACAAAGTGAGAATTCTCTCCCCCAAAGCCGCCACCGCCGCCGTGACGCGGGTCATGATTGAAAGTGCCGATGAGGAAGGAAACCGCTGGAACACGATCGGCGTCTCTCCCAATGTCATTGACGCCTCCTACAACGCCCTGCATGACGCGATTACGTTTATGTTATTGCAACGCTGCGCATGAGCCGTCTTCTCTTCAGTTTAAAAGATGTCAGTTACAGCATTGCCGGGAAACCGCTCTTCGATGAGCTGACGGTGCAATTGCAGGAGCGTGACCGCATCTGCCTGGTAGGGAAGAACGGTGCGGGGAAGACCACTCTGATGCGCATGATTACCGGCGATCTGGAACCCGACAACGGCGAGCGGTTCTTGCATCCGGGCATCAGCGTCGGCTATCTGGCGCAGCAGGTGCCCTTTGATGCAAAACACACGATTCGTCAGTTTGTGCTCTCAGGACTCACCGAACAGGAAGATCGCGAATCCCATGCCTACCTCGCGGATATTGTACTCTCACCACTAGAACTTGACCCGGATGCACTCATGGGTACGCTTTCCGGTGGGCAATTGCGACGGGCGGCGCTGGCGCAGGCACTGGTTACCGAACCCAATATTTTGCTGCTGGACGAACCGACCAACCATTTGGATGTAAACGGCATTGAATGGTTGGAAGGGTATCTGGCCGGGTATAACGGTGCACTCATCTGTATCAGCCATGACCGGAGATTTCTGGCAAATATTTCCCGCCAGGTCTGGTGGCTGGATCGCGGTGCGATCCGTGTGTGTCCGCACGGCTATGGCAAGTTTGATGAATGGATGGAAAAACATGTCGCGCAGGAAGCCCGCGAATTGCGTAATCTGGCGCGGCAGGTGCAAAACGAACAGGACTGGACGCAGGGCGGCATTTCCGGGCGACGCAAGCGCAATGTCCGGCGGCTGCGGGAACTGGATCGCCTGCGCGACAAGCTGAAACGTGACAAGGCTGCCTATCGTCAGCGTTCGCAAAAGCTTGACCTCGATCCCATCGCACAAGTCAACAGCTCCAAAATCGTAGCAGAATTCAAGCAAGTGCATAAATGCTTTGAACGCGACGGAACCACCATCCCTATCCTTTCCAACTTCTCTCATACCATCCTGAAGGGCGATCGCATCGGGTTAATGGGACGCAACGGCGCAGGAAAATCAAGCTTTATCAAACTGATAACAGGGGAGTTGGCGCCTGATAAAGGTACTATCTTCCGCAGCAAACAACTCGACATTGCTTATTTCGATCAGAACCGTAGCGCGCTTGACCCAAACAAAACCCTGTGGGATACGCTCTGCCCTGACGGCGGAGACCATGTGATGCTGGGCACGGAGGATAACCCGAAGCCGATCCATGTCTGCGGTTATCTGAAACGCTTCCTGTTCGACCCGGCGGTCGCACGCGACAAGGTTGGCATTCTCTCTGGCGGGCAGCAAAACCGCCTGCTGCTGGCTAAAGTGCTAGCACGACCAGGCAATCTACTCATCCTTGATGAGCCAACCAACGACCTTGATATGGACACGCTGGATATGTTGCAAGACGTACTGGCTGACTATCCCGGCACGCTGATTCTGGTCAGCCACGATCGCGATTTTCTGGATCGAACCATCACGGAGCTACTGGTCTTCGAAGGCGATGGACAGGTGCATGTCACTATGGGTGGCTACAGTGATTACCTGCGCGAATCACAAGCATCAAAAAAGAAAGGCACAGAATCGCGCAATGCCCTGCCCAAGCCTCCTACCCTGTCCGAAACACTGGAAACGCAGGAGAAAAGCAAAACACGTCCCCTAACTTACGGCGAACAGATGGAGTTACAATCCCTGCCGGAAACGATGGGAGCGCTGGAACAGGAGCTGGAGCAGATTCAAACCACACTGGACGATGCCGACCTGTTTCACCGTGACCCGGATGGGTTCTCAGCGCTGATTTCCCGGTTTGATGATACAAAAAACCGGCTGGAATCACTGGAAATGCGTTGGTTGGAACTGGAGGAACGGGCACTTGGATAGACAGCGGATTATGCATTGAGGATTCAGAGAGATATGTGTATTCTATTGGCAATGGCACACTCTGAGCACATCATCACTATGGAACGACTCCGCGAGCATTATCGTGATGATATTCTGGCGATTGCTGAGCGCCGTGGTGTAGAGAATATCCGTATTTTTGGCTCGGTTGCCCGTGGCAATACCCATGCCGATAGTGATATTGATTTTCTCTATACGCGCCGCCCTGATACCGATTTAATGGATCTAGGGGGATTGTATATGGAATTATCTGATTTGCTAGGATGTGGAATCGACATTGTGTCTGAGACATCTTTAAGCCCGTATATGAAAGACCGTATTTTGCGTGAAGCAACAACATTGTGATGATTCCGACATACCCCGAAATCGAAAAAGACTATTCGCGCCTTCAACATATCATGGAAGAAATTGATGATATTGAAGCATTTATGGAAGAACGCACTCGCGACCGGAAAACCGCAAAAGCTATAGAGCGTTCCATTATGACCATCGGTGAAGCATGTCGCCAGTTATCACATACCTTGAAAGAACACTATCCGGATATTCCATGGAGCGATGTGATCGGCATGCGTCACATTCTCGTTCATGAATATTACCGTGTGGATGCGGAAACCGTATGGAACGTCGCAGAACATAAAATTCCTGCTTTACGTGAGGCCATAGAGAGAGTATTAGAAGACCTCGCAAAAGCACAGTCATAGAAAACAGACTGCATTATAGAGGAATACAAAGGATTACATCATGGCCAAAACGAAAGATTCTGCAAACACCGGCAACGTCGTACAGGTAATTTCCGCTGTCGTAGACGTACAGTTTGATGGAGAATTGCCAGCTATTCTGAACGCACTGGAATCCGAAGTAGACGGACGCCGTCTAGTACTAGAGGTTTCTCAACACCTAGGAGAAGGTGTCGTACGTACGATTGCGATGGATTCTACCGACGGTCTAACACGCGGCACGAAAGTGCGTGATACCGGCGAGCCTATTGCCGTACCGGTGGGACCGCAAACGCTGGGACGCATCTTCAACGTCATTGGCGAAGAAATTGATGAACGTGGAGATTGCGGTGCTAAACAGTCCGCACCAATCCATGCAGAAGCGCCCACCTTTGTAGAACAGGCGACCGAAGCGGAAATCCTGGAAACCGGGATTAAGGTCATCGACCTACTCGCGCCATACGTAAAAGGTGGTAAGATCGGTCTGTTTGGTGGTGCCGGCGTAGGAAAAACCGTATTGATCATGGAGCTGATTAACAACATCGCCAAGGCACATGGTGGGGTATCCGTTTTTGCCGGCGTCGGTGAGCGTACCCGTGAAGGAAATGACCTGTACCATGAAATGATCGAATCCAACGTCATCAATCTGGAAGAGATCGATAAATCTAAAGTGGCGCTGGTTTACGGCCAGATGAACGAGCCTCCGGGTGCACGCGCACGGGTTGGCTTGACCGGCCTGACCATGGCTGAATATTTCCGCGACCAGGAAAATCAGGATGTCCTGTTCTTTATGGATAATGTGTTCCGCTTTACGCAGGCAGGTGCGGAGGTATCCGCCTTGTTGGGACGAATTCCCTCGGCAGTAGGCTACCAGCCGACACTTTCCACCGATATGGCGGCATTGCAGGAGCGAATTACGTCAACCAATAAAGGCTCGATCACCTCGATTCAGGCGGTTTATGTACCGGCGGATGACCTGACCGACCCGGCACCGGCGACGACCTTTGCTCACCTTGATGCAACCACGGTGCTCTCGCGTCAGATTGCCGAGCTGGGGATTTATCCGGCGGTTGATCCGCTGGATTCCACCTCACGGATTCTCGATCCGCGCATTATTGGGGATGAGCATTACGGTGTAGCACGGGATGTACAGCAGGTATTACAGACATATAAATCCCTGCAAGACATCATCGCCATTCTGGGGATGGATGAACTCTCGGAAGAGGACAAGCTTACCGTGGCACGCGCACGGAAGATTCAGCGCTTCCTCTCTCAGCCATTCCATGTGGCAGAAGTCTTTACCGGTAGCCCAGGGGTTCTGGTTTCCCTGAAAGATACGATTGAAGGCTTCAAAGGCATCATCGCCGGGGAATTTGATGATATTCCGGAATCGGCATTCTATATGGTCGGCACACTGGATGAGGCGCTGGCCAAAGCCAAGAAGATGGCAGCGGAAGCAGCGTAGCCATGCCTAACCTGCTGCATCTGGATATTGTTACTCCGAAACAGCGCGTACTATCGGAAGACGTGGATATGGTCGTCGTTCCCGGAGAGGAAGGCGACTTCGGAGTGATGGCGCATCATTCACCACTGGTTTCGATGATCCGCCCGGGGTTGGTAGAAGTCCACCATGGCGACCAACCAGTGCGTAAATTCTTTGTTGGTGGTGGCTATGCCAATGTTGCGAGTAATGTCTGCACCGTGCTGGCGGAGTCACTGATTCCAGCAGAAGAGCTAGAGAAACAGAGTATTGAATCCGAAATTGCCACCCTCAAGGCACAACTTGACACGACGGAAAGCGACGTCAAACGCACTGCCATTGAGCGTCGTATTATGGAAGCAGAAACAAAGCTGATCCTTGTGTAGGGATAATAGCTAGCAGTTAGCAGCTTATTCTGTGTATTCATTGTTCAAAAAGAATATGCGACATGCCAGAGGCGATGCCGCATAAGAATTTCAGCTACGGAGCGCTTGAATCAAAAATCTACAATTTCTATCGTATCTTTGCTGATTTGCTACTTCAAGAAGTGGATGCTCTAAGCGCCCTTCTCCTTTCAATACTCTACGCGCTCTCTTTGTAATCAGCTGGTATAGCTTGGCCTCCAAAGCAGGAGTGATATGATACCCTGCTATAGACCAAGTATAGGTCGCTACCGTTATGCTTGTATTTTTACCCAGCAATGGTTCAATCATTGCTTCTGGTAAATTGATGTGTGTACAACGGTGATCTTCAAAACCACACTGACCAATTCTGTATAAATATAGACAGCCTTTGGCATCGAAACCACTGTTTACTAACACATAGTTTGCAGTCATAATTTTGCTCCAAAAGGGCGTAGCATCTAAAAAGAATTTAAGTGAGTTAATAGATTATCAAATTTTCGTAATATCTACAAGGAAAATCGCTTTTTACTGGCCTCACAATTAGAACTGGACTAATGACATTCCACTACCAAAAACTACATACTACCATAAGGACATCATGAAATTCTTCATCGACACTGCCGATATTGACGAAATTAAAGAACTCAACGACACTGGGCTGCTGGATGGCGTGACTACCAACCCCAGCCTAATCAAGAAGTCCGGACGCGATATTTTTGAGGTACTCAAAGAGATTTGTTCCATCGTCGATGGCCCGGTTAGCGGCGAAGTAGCCGCAACCGACGTGGAGGGCATGAAACGCGAGGGTGACAAGCTGACCGCCATCGCCGAGAACATCGCCATCAAAGTACCTCTTACCTGGGATGGGCTAAAAGCTTGCCGCTATTTCGCTGACCAAGGACGTATGGTCAATGTCACACTTTGTTTCTCTGCCTCACAAGCGCTGCTGGCTGCCAAAGCCGGTGCGGCATTTATCTCGCCCTTCGTCGGACGGCTGGACGACATCAGCATGGATGGTCTGACCCTGATTGAGGATATCTGCACCATCTATGAAAACTATGCCTTCGAGACAGAGGTGCTAGTCGCATCGGTACGCAGCCCCATGCATGTGGTAGAATCTGCGAAGATGGGCGCTGGTGTCGCCACGATTCCCTACAAAGTGATGCGCCAACTCCTTGACCATCCTCTGACCGATAAAGGCCTCGATGCCTTTGTGAAAGACTGGGCTGCCACCGGTCAGGTGATCGCTTAAGCTATCAACCGGTAATATTCAGCAGACTCTCGGTCGTCTCTTTATAAGCTTCGATAGATTTCAAATTACTCTTGTAAGTATTGCTGGCCACCACCTGCTGCACCACCTCATCATCCAGGCTGACATTAGGCAACGTTACCAGCCCATCCCCATCGGCATCATGGTGGAATGCGGCACTGACTTCAAGATGCGCCGGGTCACGCTCACGTACCGAAGCACGCACACCGCCGGTCGGCTCAATAGAGGACTGCACCACATCGGTCGGCGTATAGGCCTCCTGTACCGTTTTTCCATTAACGTTTTTCTGTGTAGAATGCACATTAGCCACATTATTGGCACTGTTTGCCAGACGTAGCGAAGCGGCATGAAGCCCTGAAACTGCACTATGGATCATATACATACCCTATTGTTTGGTTCTACAGCAGAATAACGTAGCAAGCATAATATATTGTTAACTTTAGGTTGCATTTTAAACAAGCTTTAACTGTCAATCGCGCACGTGGAATCGCCCCCTCTAAGTATAATATATAGCAGTTCCTTGACGTTATGATAGGTGCTGTTACCCAAAATACATAGAAGACATAGGCAGTCATAAAGTCAAACTGCTATAAGTGTTTGTTAACCCCTCTTCTCTAGACTGGTTGCCAGTAATTTTGATATAGTCGTATTATGAAAATCCTTGTCCCAGTTAAACGCGTTGTTGACTATAATGTGCGGGTACGCGTCAAATCCGACCAATCCGGCGTCGAATTAAATGGCGTTAAAATGTCAATGAACCCATTCGACGAAATCGCTCTGGAAGAAGCCATCCGATTGAAGGAAGCAGGTACGGCAACAGACGTGATCGCTATGTCGATTGGTACAGACGCCGTAGTAGAAACCCTGCGGGCAGCGCTGGCGATGGGTGCCGATAGTGTGATACACCTCACAACCGAGGCAATGATTCAACCACTGGCCGCCGCTAAACTGATTAAAACACAGGTGGACGCCAAACAGCCGGATCTTGTGATTTTAGGAAAGCAGGCCATTGACGATGATGCCAACCAGACCGGACAGATGCTGGCAGCACTGCTGGGCTGGGGGCAAGCCACCTTCGCATCCGATGTCACAATTGCCGATGGTCAGGCTACCGTCACCCGCGAAGTTGATGGTGGATTGATGACCGTTGCAACGCCTCTACCATGCATCATTACCACGGATTTACGCTTGAATGAGCCGCGCTATGCCGCACTGCCCAACATCATGAAAGCGCGTTCCAAACCGGTCGAGACGATTGATGCATCGACTCTGGGAATTGACCTCACCCCGCGCTTAACCGTACAGCGCGTCGAAGAACCGCCGAAGCGTAGTGGTGGCGTTAAGGTGCCAGACGTAGATACCCTGCTGGACAAATTAAAAAACGAAGCGAAGGTACTGTGATATGACGGCTCTCATTATCGCCCAGCATGAGCAGGGAAAACTAAACCCGTCCATATACCCGACAGTGACTGCCGCGCTGGCAATGACTCAGGAAGCCGATATCCTGATCGCCGGTCAGGATATAGCCGATATGGCCGGCGCATTGGCAACGATTCCCGGCATCCGCGCGGTACTTACCGCAAACGCTGCCCATTATGAACCGATGCTGGCGGAAGAAATCGCCCCATTAGCCTGTGAATTGGCGGAGGGCTACAGCCATATCGTGACTGCTGCAACAACGACAGGTAAAGATATATTACCACGTACTGCTGCGCTGCTCGATGTACAGCAAGTGTCGGATATTACTGCGGTGAATTCGGCAGACACATTCACGCGCCCTATCTATGCCGGAAATGCTCTGGAAACCGTGCAAAGCCATGATACCATCAAAATTGTGTCTATCCGTCCCACCGCCTTTGATAAAGCAGGAACGGAAGGGGGAAACGCAGACATCCGTGAGGTATCGCCAACGGCACCGGCAGCTATCTCCCGTTTTATCAGCCTGGAAGGAAGTGGCGGCGATCGTCCGGATCTGGCCTCGGCATCTGTAGTAGTATCCGGCGGACGAGGCGTTGGATCAACGGAGAATTTCGCCCTGATTGATACGCTGGCTGAAAAATTAGATGCGGCTGTCGGAGCTTCACGCGCTGCTGTCGATGCCGGCTATGTCCCCAACGATTATCAGGTTGGACAAACCGGAAAAGTCGTAGCTCCCGAACTCTATATTGCCATCGGCATCTCCGGCGCGATTCAGCATCTGGCAGGTATGAAGGAATCAAAAACCATCGTTGCCATTAATAAAGACGAAAACGCACCGATTTTTGACATTGCTGATTATGGACTGGTCGGTGACTTATTTGAAATCGTCCCGGAACTGACAGAAAAACTTTAACGAGTCTATGAGGATCACTATGAGCCCTACCGAAAATGTTCTCACCCTCTTGACAGTTCTATACAGCGTGGCATTAATCGGGCTGATCTATATCAGTTTTGTTGTCCCCATGGAAACCCTGACAGCCACCCGCATTACCATTGGCAGCATTACGATTGAATCACAGCATATCGGTCTTGGATTCGGCATCATTCTTTTCTCACTGATTCTGGTCACCATACGCGGATTGTTACGCTTAGCAGACCGGCGCAGCGTAGCGGTAAAAACTGACACACTCACCGGAATCACCATACCGGAAGAACTGGGTGGCGCTTCTATGCTACTTCACTACGTGCCTTACATACTGATTGCGTTGCGGGCGGCAACCATTGTGCTGCTGGCAACTACGACTGCCCGTATCTTCGGGTTATGGGGATAGGCTTGCCGTTCGAGCATGGTCGGTGTAACATGCCGGGATGACAGCATCTGCATCCGGTATTTCCATTGTTACCTGGAATATTAATTCTATTCGTCCCCGACTCTCACATCTGTGTGAGTTTCTGAAGTCCTATCAACCGGACATCGTCCTGCTCCAGGAGGTCAAAACCGAAGAAGAGAAATTCCCCTACATGGAAATTGAGGAACTGGGTTATCATTGCGCCGTCTATGGGCAAAAAACCTATAATGGCGTGGCCATTCTCAGCAAAACCCAGCTGGAGGATGTGCAGCGTGGCCTGAACCCGGACGATCCGCAGGCACGCTATATTGAAGCCGTCACCAACACGAATGGACTGGTGCTTCGAGTTGCCTCCGTCTATGTACCCAACGGACAGGCAGTGGACTCGGAAAAATTTCCCTACAAACTTAATTTCCTGGCACGGCTGCGTGAACATGCAGCCGCATTATTGGCTTATGAAGAAGTGCTCGTATTGGGTGGAGATTACAACGTGGCACCACTGCCGCAGGATGTCTATGACGCGCAGAAACTGGATGGCACTATCTGCTATCACCCGAAGGAGCGTGAAGCATTACGCGCCATCTTGCATCTGGGGCTGTACGATGCCTACCGTGTGCTCAGTCCCGATGAGGTAGCGTACAGTTGGTGGGATTATCGCGGCGGTGGGTTCCAGCGGGATCATGGCTTGCGCATTGATCACCTGCTTCTCTCACCAGAAGCAACCGACCGATTGAAAGCGTGCGAGATCATCCGCAGCGAACGGGAGAAGGACAAGCCTTCCGATCATGCACCGGTGATGTGTGTGCTAAGCACAGATTAGCTGATTGGTGGTTAGCAATGATCAGAAGCTGTCGCTATTTCACTTATGCGTCGGCGAAAATGACAGTTTTGTGAGACCCGGAGCGAAGTGTATTGAACATACATGGGCAAGGAAGCGCAGGAAAACTGTCATTTGCAGCAAGCAGAAGTAGAAAAATAGCGACAACTTCTCAGACAAAGCTGCCCTGCTGCACCACCGGCGGCTGATTCAATGTCTGCTCATAGCGCGGCTCGGAAATAGTATGCGGCAGTGGGGCGTCCCCGGATGCAATGTCCAGCGCCTCACGCGCGGCGGCCGGGACAAACGGCTTGGACGCCACGTGCCCGCGCGGTGCCTGGATTGGCAAAGTAATCTGATGGTGCTTTTCCAAGTCAGAGGCAATTCCGGCATAAATGTCCGCTGTGGTTATATCCTTCTTGTCATGGAAATGCGCTTTGAGTCCCATCACCGTATCAGCCAGTACGTCAGGCAATTGCTCACGCGGCACTTGTGCCAGTGCATCGCTCACATGAGCATAGAGTTCCTGCATATTCACTTCCAATGAACCATACGGTGCCGCCAGGCGAATCCCATACCCGCCAATAAAGACTAGATTACCCAAGGCACCCATATAATCACGGTAGAGCGGTGTTTCCGTTTCCTTGTTGAAAGTAATGTGTTTAGTTTGCAATTGATTGACCATCATACCCGCCGTGGACAATCCTTCGATCACGGAACTCGCATGAAAGGCGTGCTTCTCACGAAATCTATCGAATGCGTTTTGTGGCTTGGGATTATAGGGATCGGGCTCTTTGGCAAAGAAAGAAATCCCCTTCCCCGCCAGCATTCCCAGACCGACATAGAAATTCGCAGCCAATGTCCCATCCGGATTTTTGTTCAACGCCGTCTGAAAAGCTTCACCAAATCCATCTTGCCGATACGTATTAATTACCTCACCAGCTTTGGCAAACGGAAAAACCAATGATACCGTCCCCAGCACTCGGAATCCGATTTCACCGATCGTCACCGAGTATTTTTGTAGGGTGTGATAGACCTGTTCCCCAAACGATTCCGGCACTTTTTCACGATCATCTAGCGGATTATGAGCGACGTCCGGTAGATTGGTTTTGTCGATTACGTAAGGCGCCACCCCCTCATTGATCTGATTCTTCAGAAAGGCCAGTTGATGCTTATCATGCTTATGCTGTGCGCCAAAGATGATGTTACAGAAATTAGCTGCTAAATTAAGACCCGCAAAGGTATATAATGTGCTTGCATTCCCCTTCTCACTTTTTGGAGCAAAATAGGCAGCAAGCAACTGTAGTGATTGCCCGACAATACTGGCCAGTCCCCGCCATTTCCATGGATTGAACCCTTGCTTCTCTTCAGCTTGGGGAGCCATTGATGCACCTGATTGTTCTAGTAAGTTCAGCACGTCCTGCTCAGCGCAATCACCACGGCACATCAACACATGATCGCCATTTTCCAACTGTCGGTCGGACAGCACTGACACAGGCGATTGGCCGTTAATTAGCGAATGACGCAGCCCTTCACTCCCTGCCCCGGAACGCAGATGCAGCAGCGCAAATTGCTGCCCATCCTGCTGCGAAAATTCGGCTAATTCAACGGGTGCATTGGGTTTTTGACTAACGTAGACGCTCACAGATTAACTCCTCCAACGACCTATCATAGCATCCCTTACCCATACAGCCTATAGGGTTTAGAATATTTTCATAGAACCGTCACAATTATAGCTGGCCATCGTACTACGGAGTTATTATGGTGCCATCCCATGAAAGCATTCTTTAAACGCCCGTTATGGCAACAAATTCTGATCGGGATGGTCGTCGGCATCATTATTGGCCTGATCTTCAAGGAACAGGCCGCCCACCTCAAACCGCTGGGTGATCTGTTTATCCGCCTGATTAAAATGCTGGTGGTACCGCTGGTACTGTTTACCCTGATATCCGGCGTTGCCTCGCTGGGTGATCCGGCGGCGTTGGGGCGCATCGGTGCCAAAGCCTTTGCACTCTATCTGGTGACAGCAGCATTGGCCATTTCTATTGGTATTACCGCCGCTGAAACCCTAAAACCCGGAGACGGGCTGAGCCTTGATTTAGGACAGGGAGACGTCGTAGAAGCCCCTGAGTCGCGTGGATTTATTGATTCCTTACTAGAAATGATCCCCACCAACCCATTTGCAGCGCTGGTGGAAGCGAATATGCTGCAAATCATCGTGTTTGCTATCCTTTTCGGCGTAGCGGCCAGCCTGACGAAAGAAAAGTCCCGCCCCTTTGTTGATTTCTGCGACAGTGCCTCGGAAATCTGTTTTACCCTGACCATGCAGATCATGAAGCTGGCACCGCTGGGTGTGCTGGGTATCCTGGCCTGGGTCGTGGGAACACAAGACCCGGAAGTGTTATTCTCCCTTAGTAAGCTGGTACTGGTCTTCTTCCTTGGTATCCTTATTCATGTGGTGTGCGTCTATGGTGGCGCGATTTATTTCGTGCTGCGCCTCAGCCCACTTAAATTTCTGAAGCACACGAAAGAAGCGCTCATTATGGCATTTTCTACATCCTCTAGTTCGGCAACCTTGCCGGTGACGATGGAAGTGGTACAGCAGCGTCTGGGCGTTTCGGAAACCACTAGCAGCTTCGCTCTCCCACTCGGCGCAACCGTCAATATGAACGGATCGGCCTTGTTTCAGGGCGTCTGCGCTGTGTTTATTGCCCAGGCCATTGGCGTCGAGCTAACCGTGAATCAGCATATCACCATCATTGCCACCAGCATTCTTGCCGCGATCGGCACCGCCGGCATTCCCGGCTCCGGACTGTTGATGCTGACGTTGGTGCTCACCTCCGTTGGATTACCGACCGAAGGAATTGCCCTGATTCTGGGTGTGGAACGCATCATGGATATGGTGCGTACCATGGTCAATGTCGCTGGTGATGCCTTCGTCGCGCTGGCAATTGATATGTCTGAGGGGCGGCATGACCGGGGCGTCTTTGAGTTGTAACTTTGCCCATGAAGATGCACTCGTCATTCCGGACGAAGCGATAGCGAAGACCCGGAATCCATCTATCAACGAGCAAGCACCAAGATGGATTCCAGATCGCGCCTGCGGCTTGTCCGGAATGACAACAGAGAAAGGGGTAATTACATGCTAATTCGACGTACGACCCGCTATATGCTTGGCCTACTACTCTGGCCGACCGTACTGATAACCTTTTCCTTAAGCGCGATTGTCTGGCTGATGCAGGCACTACGATTTGTCGACTTCATCATCAATCGCGGGTTATCCGTCGGTGATTTCCTCTATCTGACCATGCTGATTCTGCCGTCACTGCTGACCATCATCATGCCGATCGCGTTACTGATCGCCGTCGTGTTCGTTTATCATAAACTGCATGGTGAGAGTGAGTTAACTGTCATGCAGGCCTCCGGCATGAGCCGTATGCGACTGGCGCGCCCTGCCATGCTGGCCGGACTGGCGATGACCGCCCTCACCTACCTGTTTACTCTGCAATTGCTACCCACCGCCAACCGGCAATTCAAGGACATGCGAGAATTCCTCCGGGACAATTATGCTTCTGTCCTGCTTCAAGAAGAAGTCTTCAACCACCCGGTAGACGGCATGACGGTCTTTATCCGGGAACGCTCCGATACCGGCAAGCTGCGCGGTATTCTGGTGCACGATAATCGTGACCCGAATAATGTCATCACGATGATGGCCGATGAGTCCATACTCGCACAAACGCCCTCCGGCCCTAAATTCCTGTTGGAACGTGGACTGCGACAGGAGAAACGAGACGGCCGTATTTCTTGGCTGAATTTTGACAGCTACAATCTGGACTTGAGTTACTACACACAGACCAAGATGAACCGACAGCGTGACGAGGGGGAACTCTACCTTCATGAATTACTGACGAAAGAATCTGGCAAATATCAGGCGGAAGCGCATAAGCGACTGACCTGGCCCTGGTTTTCACTGGCGCTACCGCTACTGGCCGTCGCACTCATTACCGGGGGACAGTTTAACCGCCGAGGCATGTGGCGTCGCATTGCGATGATCTCAACCATTTCGCTTACTTGCGTTCTTGGCTTTTTCGGACTGATTAATACGCTCGTTACCATTCCTGCCGCGCTGTATGCTCTATATGCCTATTTATTGGCGATCATGGGATATGCCATTGCACTATTGTTAGGCATCAAATGGCCAGTACACCACCGACCTGTCCCAGCATCCACCTGAAAAACGCCTTGTATTTGTGGCGATGATTATTTAAGAGCAGGGCATCATGACTCAAGCATCAACAAATACCACGATTCTAGTTACCGGCGGCGCCGGTTATGTCGGAAGTCACGGCGTATTAGCGCTGAAAGATATGGGGTATGATGTCGTCGTCATCGATAATTTATCTACCGGCAACCAAGCGATTGTGCCAGACGATGTTCCGCTTTGTGAGCTCGATATTGCCGATACCGATGCAATCCGTAATGTAATCCGTAAGCATCAGGTAAACGCCATCATTCATTATGCCGGTTCTGTTGTAGTACCGGAATCCGTAGAAAATCCCCTACTCTATTACCATAATAACACAGTCAAAAGTCATGGCCTGATTGCCCTGGCCGTGGAAGAAAAACTACAAGCCTTTTTATTTTCCTCCACCGCCGCCGTGTATGGAATGCCAGACGAATGCCCAGTGCAAGAAGACGCTATCACCTCCCCTATCAATCCTTATGGTGCTTCCAAGCTGATGACAGAGCAGATGCTCAAAGATGCCCACGCCGCCTATGGTCTAAGCGTCGGGATTCTGCGTTATTTCAATGTCGCTGGTGCCGACCCGGAAGGACGCAGTGGCCAATGCACACCCAACGCCACCCATTTGATTAAGGTCGCATGCCAGGCACTATCCGGGAAACGTGCTGGCATTGCTGTGTATGGTACCGACTATTCCACCCCGGATGGCACCTGCATTCGTGACTATATTCATGTCAGTGATCTTGCGGATGCGCATGTACTGGCGTTGCAAAACCTGATGGCTGGCACATCACCCCAGCTTTTCATCACGAATTGCGGCTATAAGCGTGGCTATTCAGTGAAGGAAGTGCTGGACGCAGCGCAGCGTGTATCCGGTAAAACGTTAAATATTACCGATGCCGAACGCCGCGCTGGTGACCCCCCGATACTGGTAGCCGACAATACGCGCATTACCACCCTGCTTAATTGGCAACCAAAGCGTGATGATTTGGACACGATGATAGCCTCAGCGCTACGCTGGGAAGAAAAATGGGGGCATTAGGCTAACTCTCCCTTAATAAGGACTGGCCATACATTAAGGTTTTATGTTAATGAGCGGTTTATGAAAATTGTATCTGCTCTTATTATATCTACCTGCCTCGTGACCTCCTGGTCGGCGCTGGCGGAAGAAGCGCCACAAGAAAAACCCATCACTCGTGAGGCACGTGAGCGCGAGTTGTCTGTACTTTCCCGCTATGCCCGCTCGGATGAAGACCCGCTGAACCTGCGAGTTGGTAATTACATCGTCGCACCATCCATAGAAACTGGCGTGGAATATACAGATAATGTCTATTATCAAAGCAATGATGAACAGAGTGATTTTAAGTATTTTGTCCGCCCGGAAATAGAAGCCCGATCTACCTGGGGCATGCATTCCCTTTCTGTCGGACTTGCTTCGGAAATCGCCGTTTATCAAGACATTACTGAAGAAAATCATGAAGATGCAAGAGGCTGGATTAAAGGCCGTTATGATTTGACAGGACAGACTAGCATTCCGGTAGAACTGAGTTATGGTCGTTCTCATGAACGTCGTGATGATCCTGATGGTCGAGGCGGCATCGAACCAGTAGTATTCCATCAATTCAACGCCAGAACAGGATTTGCCCATCGCGGACATACGCTGGGCTTTAAAATCGATGCAGGCTACCGCGACATCGATTATGATGATACCCGCACCGCTACCGGCTTTATTAATAACGATGACCGGGATCGTGAGGTCTACACGTTCTCCGGTGAAGTTGGGCTCGCACATGAGGGATATTTCGCGCCGTTCGTGTACGGTCGCTACCGAGATACCCAATATAACCTGCAAACAGATGATGCTGGGGCACGCCGTGATTCCGAAGACATCGAAGCCGGGATTGGCGCACGTTTGGACTTCTCACGTATTCTACGCTCCACCTTCCGGGTCGGTTATGCAGAGCGTTCCCTGGAAAACTCCACATTCTCTGATTTTGATACGCTGACCTACAATGCCAACCTGATCTGGGAGCCGACTACCCTGTTAGCATTTGATTTCGGAGCCCTTCGGTTTATTCGTGAAACGACGCAAACCGACGTGTCTGCCATCGTACAGAGCGAACTATACGCGGCAGCCACATATGAGCTAACGCCAGCTATCTACCTACACCCCAAACTCAGTTATATTGAGCGGGACTTTAAGGGAGGCACGGAAGAAGGCCTTGAACAATATGAAGCGGAAGTAGAAATGACCTATGAGATCAATAGAAATCTTTACGCCGCACTCAATTACCACTATACCACCATTCAGGATAAGGGAGGCATTTCGCAGTTTGACGATATTGACGTCAACCGGGTAATGGCATCCCTCAAGCTTGAATTTTAGTGTATGTGAGGAGTCACATGATGAATTTAAAGAATCTACACACTGTTGCGCTTAGCCTGTCTGTGCTGGCGTTGATACTAACCGGTTGCGGCAAACCTGTTTCCAATGAAAACAGGGAAGTTTCAACACAGGAATATCAATTGGGAACCGGCGATGAGCTACGACTGGTCGTGTTTGGTCACGAAGAGCTTTCCGGAGATTTTCTAGTAGATTCGAATGGTGAAGTAGCGCTACCCCTTGTCGGTTCTATTCAAGCCACTGGGCTGACGCGCCCGGAGCTGGAAACCCGCATCCGTGATGCCCTGCACCCAGAATATCTGAGTGACCCGAAAGTCAGCCTGGAAATTTCCGAATACCGTGACATCTATGTACTTGGTGAAGTTCGCACCCCAGGCGATTACCCTTACGTACCGGATATGATGGTTTTTCAGGCGGTTGCTCTGGCTGGTGGGTATACGTATCGCGCCGATGAAAATTATGCGGAGCTGATGCGGCAGCGAGGTGACAAGCTGGTGACGATTGAAGTCGATGCCCAGACCCAAGTACAGCCAGGGGATACAGTGGTTATCAAACGCCGCTGGTTCTAACTGTTATACAGAAAGAAAAATCCAGTTTTCTACTTCAATTCTTTCTTCAATATCTTGCCAATCATGCTTTTGGGCAGTTCATCACGGAACTCGATTGCATGAGGCACTGAGTAGGCCGATAATGAGGCTTTGAGGAACTGCCTGATTTCTGATTCCTCGGCTTCCATCCCCTCTTTCAATACAATAAACGCCTTGGGCACTTGTCCGCGCACCTCATGATCGACGCCAATCACTGCGCATTCCAACACCGCCTCATGGGTATAGAGCACTTCCTCAATATGGCGCGGGTAGATATTATACCCGCCGGAAAGAATCATCTCTTTCTTTCGGTCAACGATAAAGAAATACCCGTCTTCATCCATATAGCCGATGTCACCCGTATGCAGCCGCCCTTGCTTGAGCACCTGCTGCGTCTCCACCTCATTCTTCCAGTATCCCTTCATCACCTGCGGTCCGCGGATACAGATTTCTCCCGTCTCTCCCTGCTCCAGCAGCGTCTCTTCATCGTCCTTGTCCACCACTTCCAAAATGGTTTTAGGGAACGGCATCCCGATCGAACCGGGCTTATTCACCCCGTATAGCGGATTGCAGGACACCACCGGCGAGGATTCACTCAAACCATAGCCCTCAACCAGTTTACACCCGGTGACCTCCTCAAATTGCTGTTTGATTTCTACTGGCAGTCCGGCACCACCGGAAATGCACATTTTCAAACTGGTCAGATCATAACGATCCAGATGGGGATAATTCAAAATTGCGGTATACATCGTCGGCACACCGGGCATGAGCCCCGGTTTCTTCGCGACAATGTCCGCCAGTAGCGGTTTCATTTCGAAGCGCGGATGTAAAACGATACGAAACCCACTGGCAATCGCATAATTCATGACTACGGTCATGGCGAACACATGAAACAGGGGCAGCACCCCCATCACCGTTTCTTCTCCTTCTTCCGCCTTATAAAACCAGTTACGGCACATCTCGCAATTTGCCGTGATGTTGGCATGCGTTAACATCACACCCTTCGGTGTTCCGGTCGTACCCCCAGTATATTGCAACACGGCAATATCGTCATACGGGTGCACTTCCTGTGCTTCCACTGCCGTATCATACCCCAGCAATGCATTGAACGTCACATGTTGATTATCTTTTGGAATAGCCGACATTTCCTTGGCTTTTAACACGGCATACATTGCCGCCTTGGTCATCGGCAACACGCTGGTCAAAGTACCAACCACTACCTTACGCAATGCCCCTTGTCCAATAAATGGCTGCAATTTTGCATAAAGCAGCTTCAGGTTCAGCGTCACCATGATTTCCGTCTCTGAGTCCTGCAACTGGTGCTCAAGCTCATTAGCGGAATAGAGCGGGTTATAATTCACAACAATCCCACCGGCCTTGAGGATGCCATAGTAGGCAATCACATATTGCGGGCTATTGGGGAGGAACAGCCCTACCTTGGTGCCTTTCGTTACCCCGATGCTCTGCAACCCTTTAGCAAATCGGCGTACTTTTTGACCTAGTTCGTGGTACGTGTAGGTTTTTCCTTTAAAGTCCAGGCAGATATGGTCAGGAAATCGCGCTTCCGAGCGTTCCAGCAACCCATAGAGTGGCCCAACCGGCAAGTCGGCGCTCCAGTCAATGTCTTCAGGGTAATGGGTAACCCAAGGATATGGTGCAGTCATAATCTGGATGTAGCAAAAAAAACGTAGCGCATCCAGTCGAATTGCATCGGTTGCACCGATGGCAGCACATTGTTATGATACGGTATGGATGATTTGACCCATTCTGAAAAGCAGATTGCCGAAAAAACCGTATGCGTTCTACTGATACGTGGCAAAGACGAACAGGATCAAGCAGTGTATGCTTATGTCGCCGTGCGTGCCGACAAGCTCAATGATTTCATTCAGGCACAGCAAGAACCTGGATTCCGACCGGAAGACCATGCCATTATCATTGAATCCGGCACTGGGGAACCGTCTGCGACAGTTCGGCAAAGAATGGAAACCGAATACGGGTTCAAGCATGACAAAATGGTTTTTTTATCGGGAGATTCTCAGGAAACACCAAATACGGCTGACAACGACTAAGTGTAGAGAGCAACCTTTACTCACCCGGTATGCCTGTAGTAAGATGATGTCACTCTATGAACGAAACGCCCACACCACCTGATAGACTAGGTCGTCCTGTTCCCGGCGCCGGAAAGGATGACGTACCATTGGCATCCGATACACTGGTTGCAAGTGCTGCCCGGCGGTTGGTTGCGTTTTTGATCGACGTATGTTTGATTGCAGCATTTGCATGGTACGTGATGCTTCCGTTTCTGCAAGCGATGCCCTCCCTACCGCAGCAGGGACACGAGCCACTCTCCTACATCCGGACACTGGCCATGGCTGCCTTCGTCAGCTGGTGCGCGTACGTGGTATTGTTCAATACCTCCGACTGGCAGGCAACGCCGGGGCAGAGATTAATGCGCATCTATGTCTGTACCGTTTTCGGGCAGGAATTGTCCCTGATTACCGCTACCGGTCGCTTCATCATCTTTTCGGCACCGGTCGTCATCCTTACCGCAGGTGGGCTGGAAGAAATCATCAGCGTCCTGCCTTTTATCCGTGATGTGGAAACACTGGCAGGATACCAAGTGGAAGTCAGCGAATTTTTCTATCCCGTTTTCATGGGAGTCGCCATGATTCAGTTCATCATGACGTGGCCGCTGCTGACCGGCAATCCATCGCGCGTAATCTGGGATCAACTGTTCCATACAACCGTTTTACAACGGGATATGCGCGTATCCTGATGTCACCATCACCCTACACGATCGCTCGCCTGAAAGCTCAGGACGCCAAAGCATTGCAACGCATACGGCTGGAAGCGCTGCAACGCTATCCTGACGCCTATACTGCGACCTACGAGGAAGAAGCAACGCATGACACGGAATGGTTTACCAATCTTATTGCTTCACAAATCATTGTTGGAGTCTGGCATAAAACAAGTGAACTAGTTGCCACGGCTCGTATTACACCGGAACATCGTCCTCGCCAGACGCATAAGGGCTTATTGAGCATGGTGTATGTCGCACCAGAGCATCAAGGCAACGGTCTATCAAAAACACTCATTCTTGCATTGCTGGATGCGCTCCCTGAATCAATAGAGCAGGTACTATTGTCTGTTGAATCTACCAACACAGCAGCCATATCCTTATATGAATCATTGGGATTTGTAACATATGGCCATGAACCACGTGTTGCCAAGCGACTGGACGGCAGCTACTTGGATGATATATTGATGATTAAATTTTTAGAGCATATGAATACCGCCGATGAATAATTCCATTCAACCTGTGAATATCGCTATCCTCGGTGCCAGTGGCTATACGGGTGCAGAGTTGTTGCGGCTACTTCCAGCACACCCTTATGCCTGCATCACAGCACTGACTGCGCACGCTCATGCAGGAAAACCGGTCGATGCTGTATTTCCGCATTTGACAGGACATAACCTTCCTTCACTCACCACCATTGATGCGGTGGATTTCTCCGAGATTGACATCGTGTTCTGTTGTCTGCCGCATGCCACCACCCAAACCGTGCTGCGTGACCTGCCGGAACATGTGCGCATCATTGACCTGTCGGCGGATTTCCGCTTAACGGACATCCATGCCTATGAGCGTTGGTACGGTCAACCGCATCAAGCACAATCCCTGCAACAGGAGGCTGTCTACGGCCTCACAGAGCATTACCGAGAACGGATCGCCCCGGTGCGGCTCATTGCTAATCCCGGCTGCTATCCGACCTGCTCCCTGCTGGCATTGTTGCCGCTGGCGTCAAACAGGCTGATTGATACAAGCCGCGTTATCATCGATGCCAAATCAGGGGTTAGTGGTGCCGGGCGCAGTGTCAAACAGCACCTACTCTATAACGAGGTCGCCGAGGGTATGCAGCCTTACGGCGTTAATCAGCACCGGCACATGGCGGAGATGGAACAAGAGATTACGGCCTTCGGTGGCACATCACCCGGCATTACCTTTGTTCCGCATCTGGTGCCGCAACGCCGGGGCATGATCGCGACTATCTACGCAAACCTGCACGAAGGCGTCACCTATGACCAAGCACGGAACATGTTGGCACAGGCCTACGCGCCAGAACCGTTTGTCACCCTGCTGGATGAGGGAGTCGTCCCTTCGACGCACTCCGTGCGCGGCACTAATCATTGCCATCTAAACCTCTTCCCCGGCACCGGGGACGATCAGATCATCCTGATTTCCGCAATCGATAACCTGGTGAAGGGTGCCTCAGGACAGGCGATCCAGAACCTTAACGTGATGCTGGGGGTCGATGAAACGCTGGGACTACAGGGAGGTGCGATCTTCCCATGAGTGCTACCCCGATCATTTTGCCCTACAAAGGCATCTGGCCGACCATCGCCGATGATGTCTATGTGGCACCCGGCGCCGTCATTACCGGGGATGTGACCATCGGTGCGGGTAGTTCTGTCTGGTTCGGCACCGTGATTCGTGGTGATGTCATGCCGGTGACCATCGGCGAGCGCACCAATATTCAGGACAATTCGGTGATCCATGTCACCCGCAAAGTCGGGCCAACCGTGATCGGCTCCGGCGTAACCATCGGCCATGCGGTGATGCTGCATGCCTGCACTATTGAAGACAATGCGTTTATCGGCATGCGCGCAACCATGCTGGATCATTCGGTGGTGCGTTCCGGTGGTATGCTGGCAGCCGGGGCGATGCTTACCCCTCGAAAAGAAGTCGGCTCCGGTGAATTATGGACAGGCAGCCCGGCCAGCCTCAAGCGCCCGATGACACAAGACGAGCAGGCGTTTATTCCCATCTCTGCTGATAATTACGTACGCCTGTCGCGTGAGTATATAGAAGAGCCTGTTTAGGCCGCCACGCTGAAACGTTCACCTGACTCTGCCAATCCACCATCAAATTGCCGCTGATAGAGTGATGCGGCACGACTGAATGCATCACGCGCTACGGCAATATCCTGAGGTGACGCATCTCCCGGCGCAGTTGCGGCAATACCCAGTGTCGTGGCGTCACGTGCAGCCTTACGCTCATCGGTCGTGGAAGAGGAGCCGATATTCACCTGCCCGCTGGTAGCGTAAAGTTCCCCATCTGGTCCCACCTGATACCCATATTGCGGCACCCCGGTCGCCAACCCACCGGCTGCCCGGAAGTGCAAGCTCTCCTGCGAGCGCACCCCAGCATCAATCACCTGCAACTGGCTACGGCGTATGTCATCATTAAACTCCTCGGAAAACGCTTCGGCAAATTCCAGTGGTGAGAGTGACAAACGTGCCTGCGCAATATCCTGTAACGTAACCGGTTCACGGAAACGAGCAGCATTGGTAGTTTCATTATCGGCAGTGAGTGGCCGACGCGGTGCATCCGCGACACCCGGTGCCTGTCCATTTGCACTGACCGCATCACGAGACGAGGTCGTAACTGTTCCGCCAGTAGCGTAACGCTGACCATCCGGCCCAATGCCATACGTAACATTGGCCGTAACGGTAGACCCTGCCCCCGCCTGCCCGCGCGCCTGCTGTAGCTGGCTGCGAATCTGGCCGTCAATCGCCTGCATTTGCAGGGTCGGAAGTAACGATGCATCACCTAAAATCATAATCACAATACCTCAACTCTATCATTATCATAAAAACGTTAACTTTTTCTGTCATGCGTCATTTTTATGCTATAGTGATATTCCATGAGTTCCATGGATTACCCTGTTATCCAACAACTGGAGACATTCCAGTCTGATAGCAATGCCGATGCCGCTGAAAGCATTATCACTACATGGCAAGAAACAAATCATCCTGTCCTTTCCTTCGTATCGCAGAATCCAAATATTACAGGGTTTCTGAATTTTATTGCTAAAAACTCACCCTATCTTACTCGGCTACTAGCGCATCACCCAGACATTTTTATTACTTTTCTTGAAGGCAACGCGGAAACGTTTTGCCAAAATAGCATCGCTGACATAACGGCACGGCAGATACATGATACACCAATCTCAGAGGGACAACATTATCTACGTCTGATGAAACAGCGTGTCGCGCTGATGATCGCCCTGGCCGACCTTTCCGAACTCTGGCCACTGGAGCAGGTCACCGACACTTTGAGTGATTTTGCCGATGCCTGCATCCAATACGCGTTGGAACAGGCCTACCGGCATGCCATCCCTAAACAGCACCTCATACCAGACGCTCCCATCAGTCCTGACAAGGGTATTGCTGTGCTCGGCATGGGCAAGCTGGGTGGACGCGAGTTGAATTACTCCAGTGATATTGACCTGATCGCCCTGTTTGACCCCGAGAAGCTGGATTTCCTTAGCCCACCCGCACGCACACGTTTTGCTGTACGTCTGATTAAGCAGGTGACCTCATATCTGCATGACCGGCAGGAACTTGGCTATGTCTTCCGCGTCGATTTACGCCTACGGCCCGACCCGGCATCCACCGGGCTGGCTGTTTCGCTACATGCCGCCATCAGCTATTATGAGCGCGTTGGTCAAAACTGGGAACGCGCTGCCATGATTAAAGCACGTCCTGTTGCCGGAGACGCCAGCGTGTCAGAGCGGTTTCTCAGCGAAATCCAAAAATTTATCTGGCGTAGCCATCTTGACTTCGCTGCTATCGATGACATCCTATCCATCAAACGGCAGATGCAGGCAAAGGAAGAACCAGAGATTACGCTGTCTGGCCATCACCTGAAAACCGGCTATGGCGGGATTCGGGAGATTGAGTTCTTAGCACAGATTCATCAACTAATCTGGGGCGGACGCTTGCCGGTATTGCGAGTGGCTCCAACCTGCGAAGTGCTGCATATTCTGGCGAACCTGGAAATGATTGACCAGGAAATACACCAACACCTACAACAAGCATACCGCCTCTATCGTCTGATGGAGCATCGACTGCAAATGCGGCAGGATCAACAAACACACAGCCTGCCGGATTCGCAGGAAGAGCTGCAACATTTGGCCATCTTTTGCCGTGCAGATAGTATCGATGGTTTTTTGCAGCATGTGCTAGTAATGCTGCAAACCACACATGAGATTTTTACCTCTGCATTTCAAGAGTCAGCGCCGCTTGGTCATCTGGGCAAGCTGGTTTTCACTGGTGTCGATCATGATCGGGAAACGTTGGTCACCCTCTCACAGATGGGCTTCCAACACCCGGCAGATGTCTCACTGACCATCCAGCAATGGCATAAGGGTACCAAGCGCTGTACCCGTACCAAACGAGCCAGAGAATTGCTCACAGAGCTAGTGCCAATGATCCTTGAGGAACTGGCAGATACAGTGAATCCTGATATGGCATTCAAGCGGTTTGACCATTTCCTGGACTCGCTGCCAGTAGGAGTGCAACCCTTTTCCTTATTCCGTTCCAACAGCGACTTGCTGGCTCTGATTGCCGATATTACCGGGAATGCGCCTGTATTAGCGCATACCTTGTCTCTCTATCCACAGTTACTGGATCAACTGGTTGGCTATCATGCCACCCACTTCACGGCACAGCCTGGCTCGATACGACGGGAATTGAAACAATGGCTGGCGCTGGCACGCGATGATGAGGAAGCTGTTAAAAATCTTTGTATGTTCAAATTAGAAAAAGAATTTTTGACGGGCGTACGGCTACTGATGCGTGACATCTCTGCACATAGTGCATCCAGTTATCTCAGTCGGCTTGCCGATGCCATTGTGCATGAGGCAATCACACTGGTTATGAACCAACTGGAAGAAAAGTACGCCATGCGCCCGGATTTGCATTTTGCTGTCATCGGGCTTGGAAAACTGGGCACGCAAGAGCTAATGATTGGCTCAGACCTGGATGTAATGTTCGTTTATGACATTCCGGAAGATGGAAGCATCAGCGAAAGTGACGCTATTGCATTAACGCAATATTATAATCGCCTGACAGCGCGGGTTATCAATCTGCTGGGACACCCGGTCAAGATCGGAGCACTCTACGAGATGGACACAAAGCTACGCCCCTATGGCTCACAGGGAGCGCTAGCTGTAAGGCTGGATGGATTTCAGGAATATTACAGCACCTCCTCCTGGCTAGTGGAAAATCTGGCACTGCTTCAGGGGCGCATCATTTATGCCTCGCCTTTAATACGTTCCGAGGTCATGGATGCACTGCAGGATGCCAAGAAACTTCGCGCGCCTGCAACGGAAATATGCAGCAATATACTGGAAACACGCGAGAAGATCAGCCAACAGCACCGTAATATCAGCACATGGGACATTAAATATTCCTGGGGTGGAATGATGGATGTGCAATGGATATTGAAAGGACTGATCGGCACATTCTCAGAACGACATACAATGCCGCATAGCCTGAACAAGACATCAGAACACATACACTGGCTACTGGAAATCGGAGCCATCGACGAGAATCAGCAACAACTATTATTGGAAGCACATGGGCTATACCATGTAGCACTCAGCTACCTGCGACTTTGCCATGGTGACGCACTACGTGAAGACCATATTACCGATGGGCTTAAACAACTTCTGAGTGAAGTGACCGGCATGGAAAATGCCGAGACATTGCAAATGCACCTATTGAGGCTTCAGGATCAGGTTCACCATATGTTCCAGAATCTGACCTATATGTAACTGGTTCAGAGATATAGCGAAGAGTAGACAGGAGTCAGATAATATGAACCATTTTTGGAGAATACCATGACCAAGCCGCAAGCCGATACCCAAGCCCCCGACTTCTCTGTTCCTAATCAGGCGGGTGATGTCTGCACGCTGAATAACTTTAAAGGAAAGGCATTAGTACTGTATTTCTACCCTAAGGACGATACGCCGGGTTGCACAACGGAAGCAAAGGATTTTACTACACTGGCAGATGAGTTTAACGCGGCAGGTGCCTATGTGGTTGGCGTATCTAAGGACTCCGTAGCAAAACATTGTAAATTCATCGACAAGCATGATTTGAGCGTGACTCTGCTTTCTGATGAAGATGGCGCACTGTGTGAAGCATATGGCGTCTGGGTAGAAAAAAGCATGTACGGCAAGAAATATATGGGCATTGAGCGGGCTACTTTCCTGATTGATGCAGACGGCGTCATCCGGCAGGTCTGGGAAAAGGTGAAAGTGAAAGATCATGCAAAAACCGTATTGGATGCCATAAAACAACTGAATAAAAATTCTACTGAAAGCATCGCTTCTTAGCTTGCGCCATAGCGGTGGCATCGGGTAAGACAAGCGACATGAAAATCGTCGTTCTTGGTGCCGGCATTACCGGTGTGACCGCCGCGTATGTGCTCGCATCACGCGGGCATGAAGTCGAAGTGATCGACCAGGAAGATGGTGCGGCGCAACAAACCTCCTTTTCTAATGGCGCACAACTAAGCTATTCCCATGCCGAACCCTGGGCCAACCCCGGCGTGTTCAAAAAAGTTTTCCAATGGATGTTCAAGGATGATGCGCCGCTGGTGTTGCGTCCACGAGCCGATATGCATATGTTGCGCTGGATGGCAATGTTCCTGATGCATTGCACCCCTGCACGCACCAGAGAAAACTGCGAACGGATGATGCGCATTGGTCTGTACTCCAAAGAGAAGATGACGGCTATCCGCAAAGAAACCAAGGTAAAATTTGATTTCTCTGATAAAGGGATTCTGCATGTCTTTTCTGACGACACTTCCTATCAATCAGCTATCAAACAGGCCGAGTTTCAGGAAACACTGGGATGTAAGGAACATGTGTTCTCCAAGGCGGAATGTCTGGAAAAAGAACCGGCGCTTGGCAAAGCTAATAAAGACATTATCGGCGGCATTTATTCGGACATTGATGAAACCGGCGATATCCACCTGTTTACCAAGGCATTATCGAAATACTGCGCAGAAAAACTGAACGTCACCTTTTCGTATAATACCCGCGTATTGAAACTAAATACCCAGAAGCAGCGCATCGTTTCTGTTACTACGTCTCGCGGTGAAGTATCGGCTGATACCTATGTCATGGCACTGGGGCCCTATTCTGCACCGTTGCTCACCCCACTGGGATTACGTCTGCCTATCTATCCGATGAAAGGCTACAGCATCACCATACCGGCCTGGGATGGTGCACCGGACGTCAGCATTACCGATGACGAAAAGAAAGTGGTGATCAGTCGTATTGGCAATCGTATCCGTTCCGCCGGTACGGCAGAATTTGCAGGCTATGATACCACAGTCAATGCCACCCGAATCCGGCAGATTACCGATTGCGTCACCGACCTTTTCCCTGATGCTTCCCTAGACTCTATGGAAGAATGGGCCTGCATTCGTCCGCAAACACCCGATGGCCCGCCCATTGTTGGCCGCACTTCCTATCCGAACCTGTTTTTGAATACCGGCCACGGAACACTCGGCTGGACGCAGGGTGCCGGTACGGCCTACCTGCTAGCCGACATCATCGATAACAAGACACCAGAGATTTCTGTCGCTGGGCTGGAATTATCGCGTTATCGGAAGTAAACTCAGCATTAATCCGAGCACTCTCCCCCTGCGGGAGAGTCGAAGAGAGCAAGCATAGCGCCGCTCGATTCGGTGAGGGGTAAGCAGTTAACCCCTCACGCATCGTCTTCGGCTCCGTTGTCGCCTTGACTCTGCCGCTCTCCCGCAAGGGGAGAGCAAGTGTCATAACTATTCCACACACCAACAAAGAATTGCCTTCTGCACATGCAGACGATTTTCTGCCTCATCCCAAACGGCAGACGATGTGCCATCAATCACATCTGCGGTGACTTCCTCCCCACGATGCGCGGGCAGGCAGTGCAGGAATATGGCGTTAGACTTGGCTACCGCCATCACTTCTGCCGTAACCTGATAGGGAGTTAATAATTCGCGTCGGCGCTGGCTGTTTTCATGCCCCATCGACACCCAGGTGTCAGTGATGACCACATCGGCATCACGTGCCGCCGCCATGACGTCCTCATACAAGGTAATGTCTGCACCCTGCGCCTGACACGCACGTAACAGCGCAGCATCCGGACGAAACGGCTCCGGGCAGGCAATATGCAGTGAAAAATCGAACGGTGCCGCCGCTTCCATCCAGCTGACCAGCACGTTATTTCCGTCTCCGGCCCACATAACTCTCAAGCCGTCGGTACGCCCCAGACGCTCTTGCACGGTCAATAAATCGGCCATAATCTGGCAGGGATGTGAGCGATCCGTCAGCCCGTTAATCACCGGTACATCAGCATACGCCGCTAATTCCGTGAGTGTATCATGCAACATACAACGCATCATGATCGCATCGACGTAACGCGATAACACACGCGCGGTATCGGCAATGGTCTCGCCACGCCCCAACTGCAAATCATTGGATGACAGCACCACCGGATGCCCACCTAACTCTGCCATCCCGACCTCAAACGACACGCGGGTACGGGTCGAATTTTTCTCAAAAATCATGGCCAGTGACTTTCCCGCCAGCATCTTTTCATGCGTTCGCCGGTTCGCCTTAAGCTCTGCGGCCAGTGCAAGAATTTGGTGCAGTTCCTCCGCTGGGATCTGGTGAATGTCAAGAAAATGTCGGGTCATAGCTGCCAACCTTTGCACACGTCATGGATGATGGTTTCCGCCTCGGCAATATGCGATGCCTCCAGAATCAGCGGAGGCACCACCCGTATCACATGCGTCACTGCGGGCGCAAGCAATAACCCGGCTTCACGGAATGCTGCATTGAGCGCATGCTTATCAATGGTCGACTGCACTACCAGCCCCAGCATCAGGCCATGGCCACGCACCTTATCAAATATATCAGGATACTTCTCAACCACGGTTTCCAGGCTATGGCGTAATGTCATTCCTACTTCTGTAACATGTTCAAGAAATCCCGGCTCAAGAATGGTCGTTAACACCGCCTGCCCCACCGCACAGGCCAGCGGGTTCGATCCATAGGTTGAACCATGCGTCCCCTGCGTCATGCCGGATGCAGCACGCTCGGTGGTCAGCATTGCCGCCAATGGGAATCCACCGCCCATTCCCTTGGCAATCGTGCAGATATCCGGGGTGATGCCCGCTTCCTCGAACGCAAAGAGATGACCGGTACGCCCATAGCCGCACTGAATTTCATCGAGCATCAACAACACGCCTTGCGCATCACACAGGGCGTGTAGCTTTTGCAGATAGTCGGCGCTATGCTCACGTACCCCGCCTTCTCCTTGAATAGTCTCCAGCATAACGGCTGCCGTTTCCTTTGTAATGGCATGCTCCATCGCCTCAAGATCATGAAACGGAACACTGGAAAACCCTGGCATGAGCGGTTCAAACCCTTCCCGACTGGCGGCATGGCTACATGCAGCCAGCGCCCCCGTGGTACGTCCGTGAAATGCGCCATCAACCGTGATAATCTGCGTACGCTCCGCCTGCCCCTGCGCATAATGATAGCGCCGCGCGGTTTTGATGGCCGCCTCCACCGCTTCCGTGCCCGACGAACAGAAGAAAATACGATCAGCAAAGGAGGACTCTGCCAGCAAGGTAGCAAATGCCTCCAACGGTGCATTACGAAACAGGTTGGAACAATGCCAGAGCTGCTGCGCCTGTGTCTGCAACGCCGTCACCACCGCCGGATGACCATGTCCCAGCGCATTGGTAGCGATACCTGCGGCAAAATCCAGATAGGTGTGCCCAGCCTCGTCGTACAGATACATGCCTTCGCCACGCACCATCAGCGTCTCGCAACGGCGGTAAACAGGTAATACATAATCTGTGGCGTTCACGGTCATCAACAACACTCAAAAGAGCGCTAGTATGCTACTGCGCTGCCTGTTTATCAAGAGAATATCGTTTAGGAAAGACGGCTGGACCTAAGCTGCCGTGTCTTCTTCCTCGGCTACGGCCTCGACTTCTGGGGCTGCCTGTACGTCTTCTGCTTCTTCCTGTTCCAACTCGTCATAAGCGGATGCTTCCAGACTACGCACCACCTCAATCATGCAGGTGACTTTCACTTCCGGGTGCAAAGTAATGTTGGCCTTGTAGAGTCCCAGTGACTTGATCGCCCCGTCCAGATCGACTTGCTGACGGTTGAACTCCTGCCCCTTCTCTTTCAATGCGGCTACCACATCGCGCACAGCGACAGAACCAAACAATTTGCCGTCTTCACTCGCCTGACGCACGATCTTGACCGACAGCCCTTCCAGCGCCTTCGCCTGGCTCTGAGCTGCATCACGCTTCTCGGCATTCTGCTTCTCCAGCGCCTCGCGTTTTGCCGCAATTTCAGCGACATTGGTCTTGGTCGCCCGCACCGCCTTCCCGGTAGGAATCAGGAAGTTGCGGCCATACCCGGCCTTCACTGCCACGACTTCACCAACATTGCCCAAGCGGGATACATGTTCCAATAAAATAACGTCCATTATCAGTCTCTAATCTTTTATGGTATAGCACTTTGATTTTTTCATTAGACATACCATATGTAATGAAAAAATCAAGAAAGTGCTATACATTTTAATAGTATAGCGCGACCTTGATTTCACAATTGGACAAATAATGTTCAATTGTAAAATCAACGCGCTATAAGATCAGCGCTTATAGGGTGCTTCCGCCGGAATTGCAAGCCTTTTCTCTCTATGGAAGACTCTGCAAAAAGGCCTTCACCGCCTCACTGTCGGCTGGTAGGCGAGTAAAGCGCTCCTCCCACTCAAACAAATCCGCCAAGTGCGCTGGCAGAGCCGGATGCGCGCCTGTTGCCGCTTCAACAGCATCCGGGAATTTAGCCGGATGTGCAGTGGCCAACGTAACATAGGCCGTATCCGCATGCCTCTCCAATTGCTCAACTGCATGCACTCCAACCGCCGTATGTGGATCCAACAGGTACCCTGTATTCTTATAGGTTTGCCTAATCGTTCCGGTCGTCTGCGCATCATCTACACAAACCGCCTGAAACGTTGCCTGTAACTGCCTCCAAATCGGTTCACTCAGCGTAAACCCTCCGGATTGCTTCAACGAGGCCATCAATGCGGCTACCTGCGCGCTATCACCTTGATGCAAATCATATAGCAAGCGCTCAAAATTACTCGACACGCCAATGTCCATGCTGGGGCTCAGCGTTTTGACGACGTCCTGCACCTCATAGCGCCCGGTCTCCACGCAGCGGGTGAGAATATCATTGCGATTGCTGGCGATGATGAGTGATGCCACTGGCAACCCCATACGCTTTGCCAGGTATCCGGCATAGATGTCACCAAAATTCCCGGTCGGCACGGAAAAGGCGACGGCACGTGACGACGCGCCCAGCTGGAATGCTGCATAGAAATAATACACAATCTGGGCAATGATGCGTGCCCAGTTAATGGAATTCACTGCGCCAAGCGGAGTACGTTCGCGAAACTCGTGATCAACAAACAGGGTTTTGACGATATGCTGGCAATCATCGAACGTCCCATCAATGGCCAGGCAGTGGACGTTGGCATCCGTGACCGTCGTCATCTGGCGGCGCTGCACGTCGGAGACTCTGCCATGCGGGTAGAGGATGACTACATCCATCTGATGACGCCCCTGACATCCGGCAATCGCCGCCGAGCCAGTATCACCGGACGTCGCACCCAGAATCACCAATCGCTCTTTGCGCCGTACCAGCACGGCATCCATCACCCGCCCCAACAATTGAAGCGCAAAATCCTTAAACGCCAGAGTCGGTCCGTGGAATAACTCCAGGACAAATTCATTATGACAAATTTGTACGAGCGGAGCGATGGCCTCATGGCGGAACGCCCCGTAACTTTCGTTGATGATCTCACGTAATTCCGCCTCTTTGAGCGTATCCCCGATAAAAGGCTGGATAATCCGTAACGCCAGTTCCGTGTATGGCAACTGCGCCAATTCCACCAGCTCCGCTGGCGTGAAAGTCGGCAAATGCAATGGCACATACAACCCGCCATCCGGTGCAAGCCCACTCAGCAGCACCTCTTCAAAACTGGTAGTGTGTGAATTATCTCGGGTCGAGCAATAGGTAATCGGCGTGGTCATGCGCTGTGTATATCGTCTTTAGTCGTTGGTCGCTAGTCTTTAGTCGTTGGTATTCTGGTACTAAACAACCAACAACTAGGGACTAACAACTACCCTTCCAACTCCGCCAGAAACTTGTCCGCTTCCAGCGCTGCCATACAGCCAGTCCCAGCCGCTGTCACTGCCTGACGATAGATGGAATCCTGCACATCCCCGGCAGCAAACACACCAGGAATACTGGTCTTCGTGCTATCCGGTGCGGTAATTAAATACCCGGTATCATCCTTCTCCAATCCATCAAAAAGTTGCGTATTCGGTATATGGCCGATTGCCACAAAGGCTCCTTCCACTGGTAGCTCCGAGAATTCACCGGTCTTGACATGCTTCAACTTTAATCCGGTGAGTGACGGTGGATTGTCTTCTCCCAGAAACTCTTCCACCACGCTATCCCAGATAATATTCACTTTCGGATGTTTGAACAAGCGCTCCTGCATGATCTTTTCCGCTCGCAACTCATCACGCCGGTGAATCAACGTTACCTGGCTGGCGATGTTGGCCAGAAATAGCGCCTCTTCAACCGCGCTGTTACCTCCGCCAATCACTGCAACTGGTTTATCTTTAAAGAAAAACCCGTCACAGGTGGCGCAGGCAGATACGCCGAAATTCTGGAATTTCTCTTCGCTGTCCAGCCCCAGCCAACGTGCTGACGCGCCCGTTGCAATCACCAGTGTTTTCCCGCTATAGCTATCACCGGAATCGCCTTTACAGACAAATGGAGAACCATTGAGCGTCACTTCTATAATCGTATCATAGATGATATTCGTTCCGACATTTTCCGCCTGCTTCGCCATCTGCTCCATCAACCATGGCCCCTGAATCGGGTCAGCAAAGCCGGGATAATTCTCCACATCGGTCGTGATAGTCAACTGGCCACCAGGCTGCATCCCATGTACCATCGTTGCTGAATACCCAGCACGTGCTGCGTAAATCGCTGCCGTACAGCCCGCCGCACCGGAACCTAAAATCAATACGTCACATTCATGATTTGTGCTCATGCTTTCTCCTTAATAGTTTACTGTTAGCAGTTATTTGTTGGCAGCATAAAACTGCCGACAGCCAACTATTAACTAGATAGTGTAGACACGAGATTTATGAATGCAGCGAAAACATCAGGTTATGAGAACCGCAACGGAGTGTATTAGTCATACATGAGTAGCGGAAGCAGAGTAACCTGATGTTTGCAGCCATTCAGAAACTCGTGACAACACTGTCTAGAGATTCGCTGCGTGTTTGCCAAGATAGGACGCCACTCCTTCCGCATCCGGCTTCATACCTTCGGAACCACGATTCCAACCGGCTGGACAGACTTCACCATGCTCTTCATGAAAGTTCAATGCATCCACCATACGGATCGCCTCATCAACATTTCGTCCCAATGGCAAGTCATTGACAATCTGGTGCCGAACAATGCCGTTCTTATCAATCATGAACGTACCACGAAACGCCACAGCATCATTGACCAGCACGTCATAATCACGAGCGATCTGCTTGGTTAAATCGGCCACTAGTGGAAACTTCACGGGTCCAATACCACCCTGGTCCACCGGCGTATTGCGCCAGGCTGCATGCGTAAAATGTGAATCAACACTCACCCCAATAACTTCTGCGCCACGGGAACGAAAATCATCAAAACGGTTGTTAAACGCAATAATCTCGGACGGGCACACAAAGGTAAAATCCAGCGGGTAAAAGAACAGAATGCCGATCTTCCCTTTGATATGCTGCTTAAGATTAAATCCTTCTTCAATCGACCCATCAGCCAGTACGGCGGAAGCGGTAAAATCCGGGGCTTGTTTTCCAACGAGTACGCTCATTTCTAATCTCCTTTTATAAAACGAATACTGCCCATACATATATCGCCCTCAGCGCATAAAACAAGTCAGTAAGCATGGATTTTTTGAAAGGTTTAACGCACCAGGCCAGTCGATTGACTTTGATAGGACATCGCTTCAGCTGTGGCAATCGATTGATCTTTCCCTGCCGTTAGTACAATGGGCACAAAAAGTGACTGCGCTAGTGCCGTACCGCTATTGTGGAACTTCAATAACGTATCTGAGTCACATCCGTCAATCTGCAGCGCCAAAGGAATTTCATTAATGTAATTGACATGGGTATGCCCTGTTACCACATCGGTCACTGCTGGCAATGTTTCTCCATCTACGCATTCCATGGCGTTCAACAGAGGAGAATCTTTTAACGCACTGTATAATTGTTTGACGCGATTTATGATATCGGAAGACCCACCATGTGTTTTGTAAGTGTTAGCTGCCCTTTTTTTCATCCGATCTTCCCATGAAAAATCCTGTTTAAATGACTCTTTCATTGGCGCCTCATGTCCAAGCTTACGACGTTCAGGACTCATATCTTCGTATTCCTGGCGACCGTTACGTATTGGTAAGTCACCATGCGTGTAGAAAGCAGCGCCCAAACGGAGAGCGACAGGATGGATATGAAGAACACCTCCGAACTCTTCTTCCAATGCTTCAACTGCGCTGATAAGTTCTGGCATATCATCATGATTGCCTGTCATCACATGCACATGGTGGCCATGCTCCTTGGCTATAGCGGCTAACGCTCCTACGGTAGCCTTCGCGTAATCACTAAGATCATGATAGCCTTCAAACTCCGTCATTCGATCTGCCGCCTCAAAAATGTCACCATTGAGTATGGTGTGATTATGCGCCTTCACACAATCAAAGAGATATGCCGTGACTTCATTCTCTGGCAAAGGATTGCCGTAGGAGCCGCCCATCTCATTCCTATAATCAACTCCGAGGTGAGTATCAGACACAGCAATTGCCGTTTCACCTTCATGAAATGGAAATGCAGAACGGTGTGAGTCAAAATCACGATAAATGGAAATCTGATTCATCTTAGGTATGGGGGAGTCATGGTGTAATGCATTTTAAATTTGGAAATCTTCGTTAACATGCAAGGTACAAGCTGTCAAACGCTATGTACTTGACCCTTATGCTCGAGGCTTGTATGAAACAGTCCCTGTCTGTGCAATATGTCAGAGACAGTATTTATGGCGGGTGTAGCTCAGTTGGTTAGAGCGCCAGTTTGTGGCACTGGAGGTCGCCGGTTCAAAACCGGTCACTCGCCCCATGTTTGAAGACCCTTCCGAATCATGACAAAAAATAAGCTTTTCATTATATATCGACCGGTAGTACATAAGATGAATGCAAAGCGACGTCGTATATCATACAGGTAGCCCATGAAACTTGCTATCATAGGTACCGGCATTTCCGGGATGGCGGCGGCGTATCTGCTTAGCCAGAAGCACGACATTACCGTCTACGAGAAAGGTGATACACTTGGTGGCCATAGCCGCACGGTCACGGTACAGACGCCGGATGGCGCCATCCCGGTCGATACCGGGTTTATCGTGTTTAACTATCGTAATTATCCACTACTTACAGGACTATTTGACCATTTGAATGTGCCCGTTGCCAAAAGCGATATGTCGTTTGGTGTCAGTATTGATAGCGGTTGGCTGGAATATGGCACACAATATCTTTCCAATATTTTTTCCCAGCCTGCTAACGTGCTGCGCCCTCCCTTCTGGCGCATGATCGCTGATATTCTACGCTTTAACCGGCAGGCTAAACGTTACCTGGAACAAGACAGCAACGTCACGCTGGGACAATGCCTAAACGAACTGGGCATGGGCAACTGGTTCCGCGATTATTACTTGCTGGCGATGGGTGGCGCTATCTGGAGCACGCCGCTAACCCAAATGCTGGAATTTCCGGCCAGTACGTTCATTCGCTTCTTCGATAATCACGGACTGTTGACTGTCAATGATCAGCCGCAATGGTATACGGTGCGAGGGGGAAGCCGCGCTTACGTGGAACGGCTGACAGAATCTTATGCGGATCGTATTCGGCTGAACTGTGGAGTGGAGCGGGTGGTGCGCCATGATAGCGGTGTAGATATCACCGACGCCACCGGCCATGTGAAAACCTATGACCAGGTGGTGTTTGCCTGTCATTCCGATCAGGCTATGGCCATGCTTGAAAATCCGACTATTGAAGAGCAGGAAACTGTTGGCCGCATTCGCTATCAACCCAATGATATGGTGTTGCACAGTGATGTAAGGTTCATGCCAAAGCGTCGATCTGCCTGGGCAAGCTGGGTCTATCTCTGTGAGGGGCGCAACGATAAGAACCCTGCCGTTTCTTTGAGTTATTGGATGAATAAGCTACAACCGCTGGAAACGGATACGCCATTGATTGTTACCCTGAATCCTGGACAGGAACCGGATCCGAATCTGGTGCATGATCGACACCGATTTGAACACCCAGTCTTTGACCAAGCGGCGATTGACGCCCAATCACGGCTGGAGAGCGTGCAAGGAAAAGCGCGGATCTGGTATTGTGGTGCATGGCAACGCTACGGATTTCATGAGGATGGGTTGCTAAGTGCGGTGCGTGTTGCGGAGTCATTGGAGTGTCCCATACCATGGAATTAAGTCCGCAGATATTGACAGCCAAGGTCATGCATCAGCGCCATTTCCCCAGAAAGAACGGGTTTTGCTATCGTGTTTATTACCTGGCGCTTCCACTCAAAGCTTTAAGTCACCCATCTGTTACCGACCATCTGGCCGTAAACCGCTCCGCTTTTCTTAGTTTCCATGAAAAAGATCATGGCAGTCATGATAGCATGCCACTCTATGAATGGTTGCAGACGTTGTTGGTTCAGCATGAGTTAAATAAGATTGTGAGCTATGCCACGTTGATTTGCATGCCACGCATTCTGGGCTACGTGTTTAACCCAGTCAGCTTCTGGATGTGCTACGATCAAGAAGATGAATTGCGTGCTGTGGTCTGTGAAGTGAACAATACATTCGGTGAAACACATCGCTATATTTGCGCCCATGACGACCACCGGGTGATTAACGCGCAGGACTGGTTAATTGCTAACAAGCTATTTCATGTATCGCCTTTTCTGAAACGTGAAGGCCAGTATCATTTTCGCTTTGCTGCGCAACAAAAACACATCGGCATCTGGATCGACTATTATGATGCATCGCACAAAAAACAACTTTCCACAGCGCTGACTGGTACATTGCAACCGCTTACACGCAAGGCTCTACAACGCACTTTCTGGACGCATCCACTGGTCACATTTAAAACAATTATTCTCATTCACTGGCAGGCGCTCAAATTGGTGATCAAAGGCATTCCGTATATCGTCAAACCCAAACAGCAGAAGACTACTACCAGTATGACGGAGAACATGACAAAACGATCATGATAAAATAACGTGAAATATCAATACAAGCCACTACATAGATAGCTCGAAAGGAACCGCCCATGTTACAGCAATCCATTACCAATCAGTTCTTACGTACTCTGGAACACATCGAATATGGCTCCATGAATGTCATCACACCGGACAACAAGGAGTATCATTTTGTGGGTAAGCAGCCAGGTGCCGATGCACATTTCCATATCCAGGATTGGCGTACCATTCCGGCTTTCGCCGCTAAAGGGGATATTGGGCTGGCGGAAGCATACCGCGATGGCTGGTGGGATTCGGATGATGTAACCAGCCTGCTGTTAATGGGACTACAAAACGAACAGGCACTAGACGGCTATATATACGGTAGTGCTTTGGCGAGGCTGGCGACCAGGTTTCTCTATTTGTTCACCAGCAATACGCTCAAGGGTAGTAAGCGCAATATTCATGCACATTATGACCTGGGCAATGATTTCTATGCGCTGTGGCTGGATCGCAGTATGAGTTATTCCTCTGCATTATATCATCAGGGCGATGAGTCGCTGGAGCAGGCACAATACAATAAATATGACCGGATGTTGGAGCGGCTCGACACACGTTCAGGCACCTTGCTGGAAGTCGGATGTGGCTGGGGTGGACTAGCGGAACGCGCCGTCAGTCATCATGATTTCGCTGTCAAAGGGATTACGCTTTCACAAGCGCAACATGACTACGCGGTTAAGCGGCTGGGCAACCAGGCAGATATTGTCATTGAAGATTATCGCATCCAGGAAGGACGCTACGATCACATCCTTTCTATCGAGATGTTTGAAGCGGTTGGCGAGAAGTTCTGGCCCACCTATTTCGGCAAGTTGCAGTCCCTGCTGAAACAGAAGGGTAAGGCCGTGATTCAGACGATCACCATTGGCGATGACTATTTTGCCCGCTACCGTAAGGGAGGCGATATGATTCGCTCATTCATTTTCCCTGGCGGGATGCTGCCATCTCCTGAGCGTTTCCGGCACGAAACCGAAAGTGCGGGATTGCGCGTTAATGATGCCTATGCGTTTGGGCAGGACTACGCGCAGACTTTGTGCCACTGGTTACAGAATTTTGAAGCACGGCTGCCCGATATTCGGCAGCTGGGCTTTGACGAACCCTTTATCCGTATCTGGCGATTCTACCTGGCTGCCTGTATTGCCAGCTTTACCGTGGGACGAACCGATGTGATGCAATGGGAGTTACAACATGCGTAAATTATTCTACTGCACTCTAGCGATTGGACTATTACTCATCCAGCCCGCTCAAGCGCAATCGCCACTGCCTGAGAGCATTCAAACCTATCAGCCCGTGGGTGGCGGAACGCTCACTTATTTTTTCATCGATGCCTACGACGCGACGCTGTTTGCGCCGGAAGGCACCTACAAGCCGAATCACCCATTTGCCCTGGAACTGCACTATCTGGTTTCCATTGAGGGGGACGACATTGCCGAACGATCTATTGAAGAAATGCGTGGCCTGGGATACGATAACGAACCGCAATTGGCAAGCTGGCTGGAGGGTATGAATGCTATTTTTCCCAATGTTGAAGATGGCGACCGTCTCACCGGTGTGTATGCCCCCGGACAACCGACACAGTTTTACAAGGGAGCAACCCTGATTGGCACCGTAGAAGACCCGGAGTTCGGCAATGCATTTTTCGGCATCTGGCTGAATGAAAACACGTCAGAACCAACACTTCGCAAACAATTGCTAGGCAGTGAATGAATCATCCATCCACGCCCCTCAAACGTTCTGACCTGCTGAGCTACGGCGTATTGGCAGCGCCATTGGCCTTTGCCGGTATGCCCCTTTATATCCATGCGCCGGATTATTACGCCACGGAACATGCGGTTTCACTCTCTTCCATTGGTGTAGTACTACTGTGCCTGCGCCTGATAGATGCAGTGCAGGATCCCTTGATTGGTCGTCTGAGTGACCGTTTACACCGCCACCGCTCCCGTATTATTCTGTTTACCACCTGTTTGCTTGTGGCTGGATTTTATGGTCTGTTTCAACCGGTATCCGGCCTACCAACCTTACTATGGTTCGCCGCCATGATCTTGCTCGCTACGACCGCTTTCAGCACGCTGAGCATCAACCTGAATACGCTGGGTGGACTGTGGACACGCGATACCCATCAGAAAACCCGTATCACTACCTACCGGGAAGCCTTCGGATTGGTGGGGCTGCTACTGGCCGTTATTTTACCGCCTGTATGGATGCAATCCACGGATGCGCCGCAAGCATTTTTCAATGTCAGCATGGTCTTATGTATTATCGCTATTGTTGGATTGTTGACATTCCTGCGCTGGCATCAGCTTCACCATTCCGCCGAAGCGCCTCTCAATATGTCGACACCGGCACCGATACTTCAGACATTACGGCAGATTCCACCCCATACACGCCGCTTTTTTTTGGTGTACGGTATCAGTATGCTGGCTTCGGCCATTCCGGCAATTCTGGTGCTGTTCTTCATCCGTGACCGGTTGGATGCAGAAGCCCATACCGGCCTGTTCTTAATGCTGTATTTCCTTTCCGGAGCAGCGGGCATGCCGATATGGCGCATCCTTAGCCGCCGCTGGAACAAGGAACGCGCCTGGATGGCATCGATGGGGTTAGCCGTGGCAATCTTTGTCTGGGCATCGTTGCTAGAAGCAGGCGATATCTGGCAATATGTCGTGATTTGTGTGCTCTCCGGTGTCGCCTTCGGAGCCGATCTAGCCCTGCCGCCATCCATTCTAGCGGATCATATCCATGCGCATCGGCAGGAAACCGAGGCCTCACTCCAATTTGGTCTTTTCTCCTTTCTGGCAAAGGCGGCACTGGCCATCGCTTCCGTATTGGTCTTCCCGTTACTGGAGATGGTTGGCTTTCAGGCCGGAACTGACAACACGGAACACGCCCTGCTGATGCTTAGTCTAGCCTATGCAGCAATTCCCTGCCTCATCAAATTATGTGCGGCGTGTTTGCTGTGGCGTACCACGCCTCTTTCTAACGGAGATTATCACCATGAAACTACGACTCATCCCTCTACTAACAGGAGTACTCCTCATGCTTAGCGGTTGCCTCGGACACGATTTGGAACAGTATGCTGACATGCAGCCGCAAGCCGACATACAGGGTTATTTCACCGGACCAATCAAAGCCTGGGGAATCGTGCAGGACTGGCGCGGACGTGTCGTCAGCCGGTTTGATGTCGATATGGTCGGCGTTTGGGAAGGCGATACTGGCACCCTCACGGAGGAATTCCGGTATTATGATGGCTCCACGCAGCAGCGCATCTGGACGATTACCAAACATGCGGATGGCAAATATGAAGGCACGGCAAGCGACATTATCGACAAAGCCACCGGTAGCACTTCCGGTAGTGCCGTGCGTTGGAAATACCGTATGGATGTGCCGGTAAATGATACCACCTATCGCCTGACGTTCGATGACTGGATGTGGCATATGCATGACGGCGTGATGATTAACCGCTCCTATCTGAAAAAATTTGGCATCACCGTCGCCGAACTCACCCTGTTTATGCAGAAGCAGGAGAAGTAATGTCATTCAAAGGGGAATATATCTGGATTATCGGCGCCAGCAGCGGCATCGGTGAGGCGCTGGCCAGAGCATTAGCTGCCGAGGGAGCGTGGCTGATTCTCTCCGCCCGCAATCAGGACGCGTTGGAGTCACTGAACCGGGAGTTGGGGGGCAAGCATTACGTGTATCCGCTGGACGTCTCCGATAGTGCTCAGGTGGATGCAGTGACGGACGCAATTCTGTCGGAGACCGGCAGGCTGGATCGGGTGATCTTCATGGCTGCCATTTACCGTCCCGGTGAGACCGCCGCCATGGATAGGGAATTCGCCCGAACATTGGTCAGTGTGAACCTGTTAGGCGCGATCTATACCTCCTATGCCGTCCTGCCGGTGCTGGAACGGCAACAATACGGCCAATTAGTGTTATGCGGTTCGGTGGCCGGTTATACCGGATTACCGGGCGGCCAACCCTACAGCGCCACCAAAGCAGCGATTATCAATTATGCTGAAACTCTGTATGCGGAAGCGCCGGATGGCGTGGATATCAAGGTCATGAATCCCGGCTTTGTTCGTACGCGCATGACCGATCAGAATGATTTCCACATGCCGATGCGCATCGAGCCGGAACAGGCAGCGCAGGCGATCCTGAAAGGGTTACGGAGCAAAGGGTTTGAAATCACCTTCCCCAAACGCTTCACCTGGCTGGTCAAACTCCTACGCATCCTCCCCTATCCTTTGCGACTGCGTGTGACAAGGGGGATGCGTGGGAGGGAAGCAGCATAAAATCTGACTCCCTTCATGAGGTTGTCACATTCGCCGGTTAAAATAGTAGTATGGCTGTAACACACATCACCGACGAATCAACACGGCAGGAATCGACCTACGAAGTCGATCGCCTGACCCTGTTCCTTGGCAATGCCGCGAAGGTGGCGCTGGTGACCGGCGCAACGGCGGCGGCAGTGGTAGGTATTGAGCATTTAGTGCGGCATGCCCGTTATGGGGACATCATTAAAGATGCAATGAAAAACCGCCAAGATTGGTATGATAAGGCAGAACAGATAGCTAATGCTACAGATGCTGAAAAATATGCCTTTCATCAACATATGTTTAATCCTGAATATGCAAAAAGAATGTCGAAGGATGGAGCAGAGTTTTTTCAAAACATTAGTGAAAAGGATCGTTATCATATAAGCCCACTATTAGAATTTTTTTCCGAGGAAGGATTAAAGGGCATTGGAGATCGACAATTCGCCAATAGAATAGCAAGAAACCTTCCAAAAAAACTATCACCATTGGTTATTGGTGGAATATCGGCACTGGTTGGCGCTGTTTCCATTCCATTTGTTACAAAAGACAAGGAAAAACCCAGCACGATTATCGCATCCCCGGAACCTCAGGAACGGACGTTCGGGGAATTACCCACAAAAGAAAAAAGCGCACTTCCAGTTCATGACGCTGTAATAATGGCAGGGTAGCATAAGGCTATGGTTATGCACGTACCAGAGACGCCGGAACAGCAGGAATCATCCCGTCAGGGGAATGAGTTGACCTATTTTCTTGGCAATGCGGCAAAGGTGGCGCTGGTCACCGGAGCAACAGCAGCGGCAGTCGTCGGCGTCTGGCATCTGGTACGTCACGCTCGATACGGCGATGAAATCAAGGCTGCTGAAGCAGTACGAGATAAATGGCATGAGTATGCTGATAAGTTTTCAACGATGTCAAAAAAAGGGCAATATCACTTCCATCAAGAAGTGTTTAATCCTGCATATGCACAATTTGAATCAATGGATATGGCATCGATCTTTCCTAATTTTCCAGAGGACATGCGCTATAGCATTGGCACAGAACTAAAATACTTTACCGAAGAAGGCCTCAAAGGTATCGGTGATCGTAAATTTGCCAATCGCATGGCTGACATTCCAAAGCTCTCTCCCTGGCTGGTTGGAGGGATTTCTGCTGCCGTC
>JANQNR010000019.1 GCA_028279475.1 Rickettsiales bacterium
ACGCTTCCACTCCCGGTATCGCGCTTCCCCATAGAATATCGCTGGTTCCTCGTACATGCACGGCAGAATGAAGAGGAAGACAGAGTGCCGGAAGGGGGGGAACTGAAAAATTATGCGCTATTGCGAAGTGCAAGCGCGCTTAACCAGCAGGTTAGGGGAATGAGCAATAGGGTCAGCGCACATAGCAGCAATAGTGCGCCACGATCCTCGCCCGGTTGTGCCAGTGCTTCGGCGGCAAAGATAGCAATGCCGAACAGAAATGGTAATGTTAGCAGAGTGCCGGCGGCTTGTCCTTCGCCGAAACTGATGCTAACCGCCGCACTGAACAATGTGCAGCAAATCACCGCCGTGCCACATAGCAGTAACACGCCCAGATAATACGACCAGAGTGAAACCAGGGACGGTGTTGTGATACATAGCGCCAGACAGAAGGATAGTGCCAGCGGTAAGGCTGCTAGCAACACATAGGCCAGCCATTTGCTGACCACGATCCATGCCAGTGTAACCGGAGCTGTGCGCCAGTGTGCGATACGTCCTTCTCGCACATCCTCCTGAAAAGCTGTGTAGGACAGTCCCATGAGTGCGATCATCAGTGCTCCTAGCATCAGTGCCGGTAAAATCGCCTCCGATGCTGCCTGCGCCGGAACCCCGAAATGCAGCAGCAGGAACATGGTGACGGCGCTGGCAATCAGCGTGACCAAGTGTGAAGGGCGGCGTAGGAGTTGCCGTAATTCAACTTTTAGGTGTATCATCATGGCGTTTCCTCAAAGTGGGCGGTGAAATCGGAAAGCTGTAACAGGGAGACCGGCACATTATGGATACGGGGCGCGCTGTCCATCTCCGGCATGGTGAGAACCGTCATTCCTCCCTTCTCGGCATGGGAATGCAGGATGCCTCCCAGCAAGGCGGCACCGTCGCGATCGAGATGCACCATGGGTTCGTCCAGCAACCAAAGCAATGAGGGTATCAGCAGCAATCGACATAGCGCCACGCGTCGTTTCCATCCGGCGGAGAGTTCGGCGATGCGGTGATCCAGGTAAGGCTGCAATCGCATGTAATGAATGGTTGGCTCCAGCCGCGCCTCATCACCCCAAAGCCGGGCGATATAGTGTAATTGTTCGGTGACGCTGAACTCAGGGTAAAGGGCATTTGTATCACCGAGATAGAGCATATCGTGATCATAGCTTTCACAACTTTTGATAGAGTTATTGAACCATTGAATAGAACCTGCTTCCGGCGTTTCCAAACCAGCCAGTTGCCGTAGCAAGGTGGTTTTGCCGATGCCATTGGCGCCACTGATAACCAGTACACCACCTTCACACAGGCTGAAACCGACTTGTGCATACAAAGGGATGCCACCTCGCGTAGCACACAAATGCTGGCAACTTAAGGGGGCAGGTTCGGGTTTTGTGTGTGTCGGATGCACCATAAAGGTTAAAAAACGCGGATTCCGGTAGGTGTAATGGGGCTGGACTTGCCAGCACCCTATGCTCTAGGGCATGATTCGTAAAAATTATTTCTCTGAATTGCAAAGGAAATCTCAGTATGTCGCATTGTGTGGATAGTTTTGGCTGCGAGTCAACGCTTGATGTCGCTGGCCAACAGTACAAATATTACTCCCTTCCCAAGGCAGCAGAAGCGCTTGGCTTCTCGATCGAACAGATGCCGTTCTCCCAGAAAATCTTATTTGAGAACCTGTTGCGTAATGAGGATGGCGAAACGGTAACCAAGGAAGACATTCAGGCTTTTGCCACCTGGATGAAGCAGCGGCAGGTGAGTCATGAGATTGCCTATCGTCCAGCGCGGGTATTGATGCAGGACTTTACCGGGGTACCGGCAGTGGTCGATTTGGCAGCGATGCGTGAGGCGGTCAGTCGCAAACAGGCCGATCCGAAGCTGATTAATCCCCTCTCACCCGTGGATCTGGTGATTGACCATTCGGTGATGGTTGATAAATATGCCTCCGATTCTGCTTATGAAGAGAATGTTGCCATCGAAATGCAGCGCAACAAGGAACGCTATGAGTTCCTCCGCTGGGGGCAGGAAGCCTTCGATAATTTCCGTGTCGTGCCGCCGGGCACCGGTATTTGCCACCAGGTGAATCTGGAGTATCTGGCACAGGTTGTCTGGACGAAAGAAGTAGGGGGTGACACCATCGCCTATCCGGATACGCTGGTCGGTACGGACAGCCACACCACGATGATCAACGGACTTGGCGTGCTGGGTTGGGGCGTTGGGGGTATTGAGGCGGAAGCGGCGATGCTGGGGCAACCGATTTCCATGCTGATTCCTGATGTCATTGGCTTTAAGTTGGAAGGCACCTTGAATGAAGGAGTCACGGCCACTGACCTGGTGCTGACTGTGGTGGAAATGCTGCGTCAGAAAGGCGTGGTCGGTAAATTTGTGGAGTTTTATGGCTCCGGGCTGGCAAACCTATCGCTGGCTGACCGGGCAACCATTGCTAACATGGCCCCGGAATATGGTGCGACGTGCGGTATCTTCCCGGTCGATGAGAAAACCATGCAGTATTTGAACCTCACCGGGCGTGATGAAGGCCGCATTGCCCTGGTGGAAGCCTATGCCAAAGCACAATCCATGTGGGGCATCGACGCGGAGCCAGTCTTTACCGATACGCTCTCACTGACACTGTCCGATGTGAAGCCATGTATTTCCGGACCAAAACGTCCACAGGATAAGATTTATCTGACTGATGCGGCACCGTCGTTTGATACGGCGTTTGATGGGTTGAATACGAGCGCTCTCGCGAAGGATGCACGAGTCGATGTACAAGGCAAGCCGTTTGATCTGGGACATGGCGATGTGGTGATTGCGGCGATTACCAGCTGTACCAATACGTCAAACCCCAGCGTGATGATGGCCGCCGGACTGGTGGCAAAAAAAGCGCGGGAGAGAGGGCTGAACGTCAAGCCATGGGTGAAGACGTCGTTGGCGCCCGGCTCTAAAGTGGTGACGGAATATTTGGAACAGTCCGGATTGCAGGATGATCTGGATGCGATGGGTTTCCATCTGGTCGGTTATGGATGTACGACCTGTATCGGAAACTCCGGTCCCCTCATGCCGGAAATTGAAGCAACCATCAAAGAGCAGGAGTTGGTCGTCTGTTCCGTACTTTCCGGTAATCGGAATTTTGAAGGTCGGGTACACCAGTTGGTCAAAGCAAATTATCTGGCCTCACCGCCATTAGTGGTTGCCTATGCGCTGGCTGGATCGCTCCATGTCGATATTACCAAGGACGCGCTGGGAACTGATGCGCAAGGCAATCCGGTCTATCTGAAAGACATTTGGCCAAGCAATAGCGAAGTGCAGGCAGCGGTCGATTCCTGCGTAACCCGTGACATGTTTATTCGGAAATATGCCGATGTATTCACTGGAGATGCACTATGGCAAGCGATTCAAACAGCCAGTAGTGATACCTATGGCTGGGATGATACGAGCACCTATGTCCAGCATCCACCGTTCTTTATTGCTGCGGAGAATGATGATCCAGCAGGCAGTATCATGGGTGCACGCGTATTAGCGTTACTGGGTGATAGCGTAACCACCGACCATATTTCTCCGGCGGGCAGTATTGCACCAAACTCGCCGGCGGCAGAATATTTGAGTAGTAACGGAGTAGAACGCAAAGATTTCAATTCCTACGGTGCCCGGCGTGGGAACCATGAGGTAATGATGCGTGGTACCTTCGCTAATATCCGTATCCGTAACGAAATGGCGCCGGGTACGGAAGGTGGCGTGACGACCTATATTCCAACCGGTGAGGTTATGCCGATCTATGATGCGGCGATGCGCTATCAAACGGAAGGGACTCCTCTGGTAGTCATTGCTGGGAAGGAATATGGTACCGGCTCGTCACGTGACTGGGCGGCGAAGGGGACTAACCTGCTGGGGGTGAAGGCCGTCATTGCTGAGAGCTTTGAGCGGATTCACCGTTCCAACCTGGTGGGGATGGGCGTGCTTCCCCTGATGTTCCCGGAAGGGGTGGATCGTAAAGCGTTGAAGCTAACAGGCCGTGAAACGATTACGATTAAGGGTGTAGATCAGATTGCACCACGTTGCCAATTGCCATGTGTGATTCAGTATGAAGATGGCTCCGAACAAGAGGTTTCGCTGTTGTGCCGCATCGACACACAGAACGAGCTATCTTACTTCTATCATGGCGGAATTTTACAATATGTCATGTCTGGTTTGACAAATGTTGCATAAACGTTTATTTTTACGTTATTCTTGGAGATGTAAATGACAGAAACCAATAATGAAGTAGCGGATAAGTACGATCCGGATAATATTTCCCGCATTATTATGCTGGTCTATGGTACGATGGAGCATGGCGGGCCGTTCTGGTGCTATGTCGCCGTCAAGCCTAGCATGTACGACCAATTCAAGGAAGCGGAACAGAATGGGACGCTGGATTTGTATGAGTTTGACCCATTTGGAGAGATTATTGTCTCTGCAGAAGGCGAAACGCCACCGGATGAAGTGACGGTGAAAGTGGCGGAAATGTATGGTACCGATCCTAGCCAGTTCTTCCAGCCGATTGATCCACAAAAGGTGATTTCCGAGAAGATTGAAGAGCTGAAGCGCTTGGATGAAGAAGAAGGCGACAACGCGTAAATAGAACTTAAATCTATTTCAATATATTTGTGCTAGCTTGCGTGCATGAATATATTGCGTCTTACCTACTTATTACCGTTTTTGTTCTGTGGTGGTGTGTATGCTACAGATACGCAGTGGGACTCAGACTTCGGAGCGCTTACCCTTACCCATGACACAGAGGGAAAGATTACCGGTCATTATCCTGATTATATAGCACTTTGCGTTTGTGCTTGCCTGCATTGCAGGCGCACAAGCGCGAGTAGTGCTATACTTTTAAGGTTATAGCGCGACCTTGCGTTTAGATGGGCGCATCTGTGATGCGCAATCATAAACGCAACGCGCTATAACGGGCGAATTCACGGTGAAATTACGAGCGATGGCCGTATACAGGCGATTTGGGAACAACCTAATTCAAAGCGCCGCTGTCAGGTACCCAAACACAATAACTATTATTGGGGTACCGTCTCCTGGGCATTGATTGAGGGGGAGTATCTCCAGGGGTATTGGACCTATTGTGATGATAGTGACAGTGGTGGTACCTGGAATGCGTTCCGTCCTTCCATGGGGGATGATGCAAGAGCTTTTTTTAGTGGGCTACTGGATGTAGCAGGACAGATCGCCGGCAGTCATCTAGGGGGCAATGTTGCAGGCCAGTTGGGACGCATGGCCATCAGCGAAGGCACAGGAGTTATCAGCACTACCATGGACACAGATGCTACCATGCGCGGCGATTGGTCCCGTACCAAAGCGGATACGATAGCGCAGTTGGAAGCGCTGGTAGATAATAATGTAGGCGTGCAGTCCAGCTCCTGTGATTTTCCGGAAAATCGCCGCACCATAAGGCAGCGTCGCCGATGTTAATACATTACAGCAAATGATGCAGTTAGAGGATAAGAAGACTTGGGGCTAGTCGCGTGGACCGATCATCTGCTCCGGCCGTACCCATTCGTCAAATTGTTCTTCCGAGAGATGTCCCAGTTCCAGCGCTGATGCCTTTAGGGTTATGCCTTTCTTGTGAGCGTTTTTAGCAATTGCGGCGGCATTGTCATAGCCGATATGTGGGTTCAACGCCGTTACCAGCATTAGAGATTCATCACGTAAGGTTTCGATGCGCTCTACATTTGCTACAATACCGTTGACACACTTCTCGGTGAAGCTACGCATCCCGTCAGAAAGCAACTGGATGGATTGCAACATATTATAGGCAATCATCGGTTTAAAGACGTTCAATTCAAAATGACCGTTGGAAGCGCCCACCGTGATGGCGACATGATTACCCATGATCTGCGCGGCAATCATGGTTAGCGCTTCGCACTGGGTAGGATTGACTTTGCCGGGCATAATGGAAGAACCTGGCTCGTTTTCCGGCAATGATAGCTCCCCGAGGCCGCAGCGCGGCCCTGAACCAAGAAGGCGAATATCATTAGCGATTTTCATGAGTGACGCCGCCAATCCGTTCAGGACGCCATGCAGATCAGTTAATGGCTCATGTCCCGCCAGTGCGGCAAATTTGTTTGGCGCGGTGATAAAAGGTAGACCGGTCGTATTGGCGACATCCGCCGCAAATTTCTCGGCGAAGCCTTTTTTACTGTTAATGCCGGTACCGACGGCAGTGCCGCCCTGTGCCAATTGGTAGACGCCATGCAGCGCGGCATCATCTTTCAGAGCGCATAAAGCATAGTCCAGCTGTGCCACATAACCGGAAAACTCTTGTCCCAGTGTCAGGGGGGTGGCATCCTGCAAATGGGTGCGCCCGATTTTTATGATCGAAGCAAACGCCTCTGACTTTTCTTGCAATGCATCGCGTAATTGCTGCAGTGAAGGGCGCAGAGAATGGACGATTTCCTCTGCCACGGCAATGTGGATAGCCGTGGGGAAAGTGTCATTGGACGATTGCCCCATATTGACGTGGTCATTAGGGTGTACAGGGGATTTGCTGCCCATTTCTCCACCAAGCATTTCAATTGCCCGATTGGCAATAACTTCGTTTGAATTCATGTTGGATTGGGTGCCGGAGCCGGTTTGCCAGACACGCAGTGGGAAATGGTCGTTGAGCTTGCCATCCATCACTTCACCTGCTGCCTCGGCAATGGCACCGCCAATCGCTTCTTCTAACACACCCATTTCCATATTCGCACGGGCGGCGGAGCGTTTCAAAATGCCTAATGCACGAATCATTGGAATGGGCATGGTCTCATTGCCAATATCAAAATTGATCAGGGAGCGAGCCGTTTGTGCACCGTAATAGCGATCTGACGGTACGTCCAATTCTCCGAATGTATCCGATTCTCTACGCATTGTGGTTGACATGAACTATCCTCCATGTTTGTTATGTAGGGTTGATTACCTTTAGAGAGCTTATGACTCAGAAAAAATCCAGCACTTTTTCTCAAACCGTTCCGGCACCGATGGATAAACTGGTGGTTGCCGGATTATTGTGGTTTGTCGCCAAGGGCGTATTTGATGTTCTCGTTAATTCCGACATGCGGTTTCTGAGCGATGTATATGGATACCATCCGTTCCAACTGGTGTTTTTTTATAGTGCGATAGCAGCCGCAGCCTATCTGCCGTCGGTCATACGCAATCCAGGGCAATACCGTACTGAAAGGCCGCGTTTATATATTGCACGAGGTGTGTTGGAGGTCATTGGGTTTACGCTGATTTTTACTGCTGTGACAATGATGCCGTTTGCGATGTTCACTGTGCTGACGTTTATCACGCCGGTTATTGCATCATTGGTAGCGGTGCGTTTTCTAGGAGAAGAAATGACGGCGCGCAAATGGATTGGTCTAGCACTCGGTTTTACCGGGGTGGTAATCGTATCCCGTCCGGAAGCGATGGAAGCATTCAATCTGGGAGTGTTGCTGATTATTGGGGCAGCCTTCTGCTTTGCTTTTTGTGCGATTACCATCCGTTCACTGGCGCGTACGGAACCGCCATCCCGCATTGCGTTTGTGACGTTGGTATTGATGGCATTATTTTCCTTGCCGCTGGCAATACCAAACTGGCAAACGCCGACGCTGGAGCATGTGCCATATCTGGCCTTGCTGGCTATTGGTGCGGCAGGGGCACAATTTTGTGTTGGTATGGCGTTGCAGCGTGTTGACGTCACGACCGTCCAGCCAATTGGCTTCCTGACACTGATATGGTCATCCGTTATTGGCTTTTTATGGTTTGACGAAGTCGTGGAGTGGGCAACGATTATTGGTGCTGTATGCATTGTTGCGGGAATTACCTATAGTGTTCGTCGTCCAACCACGTATGACCGCGTGATGCCCGGCACCCAGCCAACGCCGTAGTCGGCTTTCTTCCAACATATTCTGCGAAAGCACTTGTCCTTATAGACAATTTTAAAGGATTAACCCGGTATCATTTGATTTGTCCGGCAGATGTCTTTATACAAGTCCGGGTATCACGAATCAGGAGTATCAAAAGAATGGCTATTTCCGGAACCAACCGCAATGCATTGCAACGTTTTTTTGCAATGGAATCCGCAGGAGGCATTCTTTTGATGATGGCAGCCGTGTTGGCGATTGTCTGTGCCAACACGATACTGGTCAACACCTATGATACGTTCCTGGGAACAAAATTCACCATCGGTTTCGGTGAGGAATGGAAGATTGCCAAGCCGTTGCTTCTCTGGATTAATGACGGACTCATGGCCGTGTTCTTCTTCCTGGTGGGGATGGAGATCAAGCGCGAACTGCTGGAAGGTGAACTCTCCACTGTTAAAAAGGCGACCCTGCCCTTAGTGGCTGCTCTAGGAGGGGTTGCTGCCCCCGCACTGATTTTTGTCTATTTCAATATCGGAGATGAAACCGGGATGCGTGGCTGGGCAATTCCTACCGCCACCGACATTGCTTTTGCATTGGGTCTGCTGGCACTATTCGGATCGCGCGTACCAGTATCCTTAAAAGTCTTTCTGACGGCTGTGGCAGTGATTGACGATCTGATTGCCGTGATGATTATTGCGCTGTTTTATACGGATAATATTTCCATGCTGTCACTGGCCGTGTCCGCCGTGTGCTTCCTGTTTTTACTGAGTATAAATCTGCGAGGTGTTAATAAGATGGCGCCGTATATCGTGGTCGGGTTGATTATGTGGGTGGCGGTGTTGAAATCCGGTGTCCATGCAACCATTGCCGGAGTAGTCTTAGGCTTCCTCATTCCACTGCGTGTAAAGGATGAGCAGGGAAAATCACTGCTGAAACATACAGAACATGGTCTACACCCATGGGTTGCTTATCTAGTGCTGCCGGTCTTTGCCTTTGCTAATGCCGGCATTAAATTTGATGGCATTACTTGGGAGCAGTTAAAAGACCCGGTACCTCTCGGGATTGCGCTGGGACTGTTTGTCGGGAAGCAGATCGGGGTCTTCCTGATGGCTGCATTGATGGTGATTAGCGGGTTGGCGAAAAAGCCGGAAGGATCGACCTGGCCGCAATTCTATGCTATCTGTATGATGTGTGGTATCGGCTTTACCATGAGTCTGTTTATCGGAGGACTAGCCTATGACAGTGCATTCCTGCTCACGGAAACCAAGCTGGGCGTCATGCTGGGCTCGCTGGCCTCCGGGATTGTCAGCTATGTGATTCTCAGTTTTTCACTGAAGCGGGGGAGTAATACGTCGCCTTATGATGTGGTGTCGTCCTCATCCGGGAAAACAGCTTAGGCTCTCTTTAGACGACAAAGCCTGAGCACTTTCTGATCGGCCTGCGAGAGTGGTAGGTGGCCAATAGCGTCGCGATGATGCCAGCCATCAGGAGACGATTCGTCCTGGTTCAGTGATAGTTGATAAACCTGTGCATCAAGCTGAAAATGCGAATAGGTCTGCCGTACCTGTCCCAGATGTTCGAGCGTGGCAACCTCGTAATGCTGATCATCGAATGACAGCGTGGCGGCCGGATCGTATTCGGGAAACCCGTAAAGCCCCCCCAGAAAGGCACTGTGTCTTGGAGTAAGGTAGAGCCGTTCACCGTCGGTTGGTACCAGAATATATTTATGTCGTACCGGAATACGTTTTTTAGCTTTGGGTGCAGGATAGTCTTGGGGCGATGTTTTTCCCTCACATACGTCAGCTAGGGGGCATTGGTGGCAGGCCGGATTCGTCGGCGTGCATATCAGCGCGCCGATATCCATCATCGCCTGATTATGGGTGAAGGGATCGGCGCAGTTGACGCATTGCTGCGCCAGTGCCCATATCTCTGCCTCACGTAGCTTCGGCGAGGCGACCAGCCGGTGCAATACGCGCTTCACATTGGCCTCCATCACCGGTACCGGCTGATGATAGGCGAAGGCGGCAATGGCATGGGCGGTGTTGCGGCCGATACCCGGCAGTGTCATCAGTCCGTCAACCGTTTCCGGCAGGGCAGGGGTGCACAGCTGCGCTGCCTTGTGCAGATTGCGCGCTCGTGTGTAATAGCCCAGCCCTTCCCATGCTTTCAGCACCTCTTCCAGCAGAGACTCCGCCAGCGCCTGCAATGTCGGGAAACGCTCCAGAAACGGCGTGTAATAGCGCTCCAGCACGGTGCGCACCTGCGTCTGTTGCAGCATGATTTCGCTGATATAGATGTGGTATGGATTGTTCGTGTTGCGCCAGGGCAGGGTGCGACGGCCATGGGTCTGATACCAGGCCGTCAGGGCTTCATGAGGAAAATCGATTGATTTCAGCGTGTTCATCGGGTATTATGTGGACAATTCTTTATATTTGAGGAGTGTTCTTTTTTATGGAATCAAAGAATGTTAATCAAAAGATTCCTGAAAAAAGCATTTTAGTATATCTCAGAGATCATGGAGGGCAATGTCCCAAAATGAGCATATTGAGTGATCATTTGCAATACAAAGCGAGTGATTTAACAGCTGCAATTGCATGTCTGGTAAGACTAAAGTTAATAGTTGATCAGCAAGATACGCTGCTGATCAACAAAAACAGAAACTCATGAGCTGATCTTGTATCGGCTCTTTTTTTGCCTGTTAATTCTGCCCGACTTCCTCCATTTGGTATTTGTGCCGGTCTGTGCTATACTGCCAGTTACTGTCTACTTGGCACCTCACCAACTAACTTGAAATATTTTTTATGTTCTGCCAAATGTTTCCCCGTTTTCTGCGTCTGACGTTCAGCATGGCGCTGTCTGTTCTGTTTATAGCCACAACTGCCGCCGCCTCCTCAGGGGGATGGGATCGGCAGGGGAAACGCTACGCTAAGGAACCCTATAAAATTCTATTTTATGGTGACAGTATCATGAGCGGCTATGGTTTGCCCGATCCCGAGCAATCTGCCTTTGGAATCATCAAGCAGACTTTTCAGGACAAGCACGATATTGACCGTCCGGTGCTGTTTCTCAATATGTCGCACGAGGGGGAAACCACCTCTTCCGCCGTGACCCGGATTAAGCAGGCCATTGCCCTGAAACCGGACGTAATGGTGCTGGCCATCGGTAATAATGATGCGCGGCGCGGTGTTGACCCGGACATTGTCTATAACAACCTCAACATCATCCTGCGGGATTTATCACGCTTCGGTATTTATACGCTGCTGACAGGTATGCAGGCGCATCAGTCGATGGGGTATACGTATCTGTCCAAGTTTAATGGGGTGTATGACAAGGTAGCGCAGGTCAACCCAGTTGTGTTTATGCCGTACCTGTTGGAGGGAGTAGCCGGTAACCGGATGCTGATGCAAAGAGATGGCGCTCACCCGAACATGCAGGGGCATAAAGTTGTTGCTGACAATCTGGATAACTACTTATGGCGCATGGTGGATCGGAAAAAGCGGCAGCGCCGTGCGAATGAGGAAAAGGAACGCTGGCGGCAATATATGATTCAGCGCAATAAAGGGCGTCGCGAACTGGGGCAGCCACCGCTTTATACGCAGGAGGAGATCGATAATGTGACGATCTACCAGGAAAAGCAGAAATATAGATAACTGGCTGTTTTCAGTTGGCAGTTAGCTGCTGACTAGTAAAAATAATAATAGAAAAAATCTTCGATTGGTTCCAGCACTTCTCGCATATACTGCATCGTGGTAGTGGCGATATGCGATAACTTAGATTCCCACGGCATCCCCTGCAATTGCGGTAGTTGCGTCAGCGCGACCAGCACAAACGCAAAGAATACGAAGGTAAAGATCATACTTTTCATGGCATCCATACAGCCTGTTATAGCATGAATGACCGGTAGAATTCATTACTTTATTTTTACGCGTATCCATGCTTCACCTGATTGCATGACGTTTCTTCCTCTCCCCTGGCAGCGCTGGTTTAACGGTGTGCCGATCTGGCTTGGTGCCGGGATGCTGGGATATTTTGCTCTATCTTCTGCTGTGTCTTCATGGCTGGTAGTCCCATTGGCAATGTTATTGCCTGCCTTATGGTGGTTGCGAGAGCGTCATGGATGGCTGCAGGCAGGATTGGCGCTTTGTGCAGGGTTATTGGGGCTGTGGTGGTGTAGCTGGTCAATGGGGCAGCAGGATACATCCATGCTCAGCCGCCAATATCGCTTCGCACCGATAACCGCAACTGTAGCGCAGATCAGTGCCATTGATGCCAGCAGTGCACGGCTGGTACTGAAGGAAACGGAAAGTCAAGAATTTCTGCCCGAAGATCAGGGCGTGACCATTCGTTTGAAAGCCCGACGGGGCATTGAGGATCTCCAGCCGGGTGACCGCATTGCGTTGAAGGTGACCGTTTTTCCTCCGTCGCGCCCTTCCTATCCCGGCGCTTTCGATTTCGGGCTGTATTTTTCCCAGCGTAACATTGGCGGCGTTGGGTATGCTACCGGCGATATAGCGATCCTGGAACCTGTTGAATCTTCAGATATTCTGGCTTTTGCTGCGTTACGCCAGCAATTGCAGCAGGTGCTGTTACGGGATTTGTTGCAACCGGAGGCAGGGATTGCCGTGGCGCTGACGACCGGTGAGAAAACCGCGATTGCTCCAGCGGTTCGAGAGGCAATGACGGCCTCCGGACTGGCACATATGCTGGCTATTTCCGGGATGCATATGGCGATTGTCTGTGGGCTAGTGTTTTTTGGTGTGCGGTTTGTGTTGGCAGCAATACCGGCGCTGGCATTGCGCTATCCGATCAAGCAATATGCGGCCTTATTCGGGTTGGTAAGCGGTGCATTATATCTGGCACTTGCAGGGTTTCCCATTTCCGCCACACGTGCCTATACCATGGTAGCGCTCATGTTTACCGCAATTCTCTTATACCGTGATGCGGATGCGTTGCGTTCTCTGGTGTTGGCCGCATTGTTATTGTTATTGATTAATCCAGCCAGTGTCATGGACATCGGCTTTCAGCTTTCCTTTTCAGCGACGCTGGCGCTGATTCTGGCATATCGACGGTTGCGTGGATGGCATGGCTGGTTGCGAGAACGAATACACTCGCACCTGTTGCGAGCGGCTATCTATATATTGGAGGCAGGTTTAAGTTCACTGATTGCAACCTTTGCTACTGCGCCGCTGATTATCTATCATTTCAACCAGTTGCCTGCTTATAGTCTGCTGGCCAATATGCTGGCATTACCATTACTGAGCCTGCTGGTCGCTCCGATGTTGGTGTTGGCATTGCTGCTATCACTGTTGGGTCTGTATCACTGGCCGTTGGAAGCAGCAGGATATGGGTTGTTTGTTATTACGTCCGTTGCTGAGTGGGTGGCCGCATTGCCGTATGCGACATTCCAGGTTCCGGCACCCCATGGGTTAGCGATAATATTGATGCTGGCTGGTGTTTTTGGGATGTTGATTGCCCGGCGCTTCTTATGGGGATTGGCCTGTATGGTAATGGTTTTGGGTACAGCAGCTACCGGTTACTGGCATACATCACCTCATGTATTGATTGCAGAAGATGGCAGCGCAATTGCCGTGCGTGAAGAAGCCGACCGTTGGGTATTATTGAAGGGAACGCCGCGGAATTTCCATGTTGAACAATGGCAACAGCGTACGGGTGGTGAGTTTGTATCTCATAAACTGCGTAAGGGTGACATGCAATGGATATGCGACAAGGCGGGCTGTGATGGTACGCTGCACGGCAAACAGATACGGTTACGATTTGACTATAAGAGTGAAGGGGCGCTGTGTCGTGAAGATACTGACATCCTGATTTCAACATTCTATTCCAACCGCTGGTCATGTGCATCAGCTTCGGTAACACGTATTGACCGGGATGCACTGGAAAAGCATGGTGCTCATGCATTGTGGATAGAAGAAGACCAGATACGTTTGTGGCATGCATGTCAGAAGCGCATGCACTATCCATGGTCACGGTGCAGCCCTTGACGCCTGATGGATTGGTTCGCTATGGTGCGGCAAATATTTTGCAAAGGATATATCATGGCCGGCCATTCCAAATTTAAAAACATCATGCACCGCAAGGGAGCACAGGATAAAAAGCGCGGCAAAATTTTCACTCGGCTGATTAAGGAAATCATTGTGGCAACGAAGTCCGGGGCACCGGATCCGGCAATGAATCCACGCCTGCGAGCTGCAATTGCCGCCGCCAAAGCTGAAAATATGCCCAAAGATAAGATTGAAGGCGCGATCAAACGTGGTTCCGGCGAGAATGACGCCGATAATTACGAGGAAATCCGTTATGAAGGTTATGGACAGGGCGGAGTAGCGATTATTGTTGAAGCGCTGACCGATAATCGTAATCGTACCGCATCAGAAGTGCGCTCCACTTTCTCAAAATATGGCGGCAATCTAGGGGAAACCGGCAGCGTGAGTTTTATGTTTGATCGGGTTGGGGAGGTGCGTTACCCGGTCAGCGCTGCATTGGAAGAGGCAATGCTGGAGTCCGCTATAGAGGCTGGCGCCGATGATGTGCAAACAGATGAAGAAGAGCATAGTGTGATTACGGCGATGGATAGTTTGCATGAAGTTGCAGCAGCGCTGGAAACGGACTATGGAGAACCGCAATCGGCGCGCCTGATCTGGCAGCCGCAAACCCTGTCACCATTGGATGCGGAGAAGGGGGCGGGACTTCTCAAGCTGATTGAGATGCTCGATGATCTGGATGATGTGCAGGATGTCACCACCAATGCCGATTTGCCCGATGATCTGCTGGAGCAGATGAGTGCCTGAGTTTTTTCTGCCGGTACGTGTCTATTATGAGGATACGGATGCCGGGGGTGTGGTCTATCATGCCAATTATCTGAAATTTGCCGAGCGTTCCCGGAGCGAATGGCTACGCCATCTGGGGTTTGAGCAACGCAATGTGTGGGAAGACCATGGTATTGGATTTGTTGTACGCTCCTGCCAGATTGAATATCTGGCACCGGCCAGGCTGGATGATCGGTTGGATGTAAGTTGTGAGGTGGTGGCGTTGACTAAAACGCGCATTGAAATGATGCAGAAGGTGCATCGTGACGGCGTTATGCTTTGTCACATAAAGGTAGTGCTAGTGTGTGTGGATCGAGGATTAAAGCCTGCTCGGATACCGGAAACTATGGCATTGTCTCTAGATTAGCGTTGCCGGTCAGTGCCGGCATATAGGTATCTAGTCCGCGCATATTCATTTCACCGACTACCGTTTCACCAGAGTGTTTGACCAGGAAGTGTCGGTCGTCGCGTTCCATCAATTCCAGATAAGTGAATTCTGCCTCATCCATGCCGAAGACCTGGGTGTACGCCTCAGTAGCGTCATCATCAGGCATGTAGATGGCGGTTGCGGTAGCCCCTGCCAGCGTTGGCATAAATGGAACGGTTGCGGCCTCTTCCGTATCCTCAATGGTATGAAGCAGTAGAGCGTTACGGGTGGTCAGCGTATCCAGCCAGGGCTGAATATTGGCGGCCAGGTGGGTCTGACCCAATAGCCGCCATCCTTCTTCCAACGCTATAATGGAAGGCTGTCCATCCAGGCGGTCGGTAATCAGTTGTAACAATAAGGGCAGGCAGGTGGCCTGAAGGGCAGGGTCGGTAATCACATCCGTTAGGTCAAATCCGTAAATTTTCTGCGCCGGTGAGAAAAGCCCATGGCCGTTAGCAGTGAAGACATGGCTATGTGGTCCCCCATTGAGCCAGGGGGAGATACTGGCAATATAGCCCGGCGCTATTGTCACCAGTTTCTGGGCGCAAGTCTTGAGGTGTCGGTTAGCTTCCGGCTGAGAATAGGTATGTTCGATAGCCTGATTGATAGCTGCCGTGTCTGCCTCGGTGGGATTATAATTCATGGTGCGCGCCAATACCCCAAGCCAGCGGGCGATAAAAACACGGTTGGCTTCGTTATCACTGAGTGCAAAGGGGTTCAGTAGCGCTGATGGCAGTGCATCCGTTGCCGGGGCAAAACTCACCATATGCCCGCCAAGTGATTGAATAAGCTGATTACCATTGCGGCTTACATCGCAATAATAAATAGATGGGGAAAACTTCATGCTTTGCGCTAGCAGAAAGTGCATCAGTAGCGCCTTGCCCGACTGAGCTGGGCCAGTAATAAAGGTATGTCCTCGATTACCATCATGAAAATTGAAGTAATAGGGGGTGCCGCTGGCGGTATGGAAGGTGGTAACCGCCGACCCCCAGTGATTGTCCTTAGCCTGCCCTACCGGCATATTGCTCAGATTGGCAAACCCGGCGACATGTGATGTGTTGACCGGGCGCATCCGGCTTACAAACACGAAATTGCCGGGTAATTGTGCCCAGTAGGTTTCTTCGAACTTGATGTCTTCACGCACGGCGATCATGCCGTATTTGGCAAAATAGGCAATGGACTTCTTAATATTTTCTTCCAGTAGCTTGACGGTATCGGAGAGGATAAAAATAGTCAATTGCTGCTCACCAAAATCATTCGGGTTCTGGCGATTACTTTCGACAATCTCCGTCAGTTCGGACAGGCGGGATATATCGGGATCTTCACTCAGGCGCTGATAGTTATAGAGTTCCTGAAATTCAAACAGAACCTTCTGAGGATTGACGAAGTTGACGCATTGCGTCACGATAAATTCCATCGGTAGCTGCAGAAACTGGTCGATGACGTTTAATGACGCTTCCTTATATTCCTTTAATGTTAGAATCGATGCAAAGCGGCGTTTTCCAAGCGCGGTACGCACTTCCATCGCATTAAAGGCAAAGGTGATTTCCCCAGTGGTCAGATAGGTGCTCATATCCATCTCGACCACGGGCATTGGGCGATCCACGAAATTAATCAGCTTTTCCAAAAACCGTAGTTGTTCGGAATAGTAAATACCATTTTCTTTGTAGGTAGTCAGGCGCAGAGCTCCATAATCTTTCAAATCGTCGAGGATTTTCTCCACCGTTTCATTCAATACGGTGTAAATACCGTCCAGGTACGCATTACGATGTTTCAGATCGATGGAAGGAATCAGGCCGCGCATAAAATTATTATCTTTTGAAATACGCGCAGATTGTCCTTCATGGACGATGGTTACAAAGACTTCGTTGACGAACTGATGACTGAAAGCATTTTGTTCAATCCAGGCATCATTCAATTCTTTGACGTAACTGCTTTCCGGGAATTCACCGTCCGGCACCACGCTAGTATTTTTGCGAATCGTATGAAACCAGATAGCGAATGAGTCGTTTGGAACATGACGCTTCAGTGACTCGCGAATCAGTGAGCGCAATTCTTCCGGGTCATGACCATGCCCGATGGATTCACGGTTCAGACCGGTAATTTTAATCGTCTGACATAATTCACCATTTTTAGTGATGATGGTATTATGGTTATATAGGCAGGCGTAGGGGACAAAGTCTGATTCTTCGACATCATCAGTAATGTCGCGAAAGAACTCCAGATTCTGGTGCTGGAAGCGACGCTTGCCCAGGCCAAACAAAGGTCGCCTTTGCGGTACATAGGCGGTAGGGGGAAGGGTGTTTTGGTCAAGCACTTCTGTTCTGTTCCTTGGCTATAACAACATTGTCGTTATTTTAATCAGTGGTAGGAGGGATTGCAATTCCACCATGATGAATATGCAGTTGAGTCTAGAGGCTATTTGTAAATGAAGTGATAAGAATACATACAAAAAGGCCACAGTCGAGCCAATCAAAGAAAGGGTGCTGTGACCTTTTGCGATGGGCGGGGCATCGCGCCCCGCCCGTGAGAGAAATGCTACCTAGCAGGTACCTGCTGTGGAAGGTTGCAGTTCCGTGATCAATGGTGCTGCACCGAAGACTACGGCGACACCCAGACCAACGATAATTGCCATACCCCAGGAGACTTTCCCCATCAGGGCGCCGATACCGATGATGATCACGGCCAGTGTTGCGATACCGCCACCTACAGGGCCGGTAAACCAGTTAACTACCGCACAAAGCGTGGTACCGATTGGGTTACCAGCAGCGGCCAGTTCCGGAATCATGACAGCAACGGCCATAGCCAGGAACGTAAAAAAGTGTTTTGTAGAATTTTTCATGTTGAACTCCAATAGTGTGTTAGTTGAACCATAACAACCGTGAGGCTGATTCATCCTGTTAACAACTATACTATATGTCACTTATGTTACAGTTTTCTTACAGTCAGTGTAATTTTTGTCATTTTATTTTAAAAAAAGCGATTTTTTACTTATAAATTTTAGTAAAATTATTTGATTCATCAAGTATTGCAGGCTGATCACAAAAAGTGTCAAGTTGCCTAATTTATGGTAACTTTTATGTTATCTACGGACAACTAGTTGCGAAAACGCATCACTTACGGCTTTGGCGCCACGTTTATCAATGCCGCCAGGCGTATCGCGGAGATTACCAATGAACCGGCCTCCAAAGGCTCCAATGCCTTGTGTCAGGGCATTGCCTCCACCCCTCAATCCGGCATTTCCAAGTGCCGGCATGAGTCCACCACCGGCGACGAAGCGCGCGACTTCCGGCGCTGCTTTAAGGATGACTTCAACCAGATAGGCCATCACGGCTAGGATAATAATTTCCTGTCCTACCCAGTCGATAAAGGCACCCATACCACCCACTTGTACATTGGTTGGGGTAATTGGATCGCCGGTGCAGGTGTCTGCCTGCGTTGGGGAGCCAAGTGCAGCCGAGGCGCAGATGGTACACCAGTTGTTAAAGTCCAGCCGTTGTCCGTCATGGAACGCTACCCGATCATAGGGGCGTACCGTATCCATGGCGCCCTGTAATTTGGATTCGAAGGGTAGAGACAACACCACGGCGATAAAGCTGAAGACGATAAAGATTTGCATGGCGAATCCTAATAAATAGGACAGCCATTTTTCAAAATAGCTGGTCGTAATGCGGAAGAAGGCAAAAGCCATAAATACTGGCGCCAATGTGGTAAGAAACATGATGCCGGTAATAGCCACCAGGTAGCCCAGTACGGTACGGATAAAGACCATAATAAGCTGGATCAGTAAGTAGAGCGCCATGGCGAAGATGGGTGGCATGGTAATGGCCAGTCCAAAAAGTAACGCTAGTATGTCGCTATCACAGGTTTGGTTGGTTTGCGCTGCATCTTGTGTTGTGAGGAAATTGTTTAGCTGTTGATCCATCCATACGAAAATTCCGTTCACAGAGCCTTGGTCAGGCGCTAAAACCCTGACAACTGTGTTGGTCGTATCGTACATAAAGCCAATCAAGCCCTGATACAGCAAATCAATCAACAGTTCTGGATACATGGCAAACCCGGAGACAATAGCAATTTTGGCCAGAATAATCATGATGTCGCGGGTCGTGAAGGGCAGCATGCCGAGTGCGAACATTGCTCCCATGGCAATGACAAAGAGCGTCATGGCGGCAAAGAATGGTTCCTGGAAATAGGTGAGCATGGCGAAATACATATTCGTCATCACCTGGTCGACAATTTCCTGATAGCTACAGACGAAACCGGAGAACATGTTGTCTAGTCCCGGTGCCTGACAATTACCGATATCGCCACTATAGAGCGTTTGTACTGCTCCGCCGCCGCCAACACTGCCCCCAACTCCACCACCGGCATAAGCGTTGGGTGCCAGAAGCATGCATGTCAGCGTCAGCATCCATAAAACGCGGGGTAAGAAAGAGTAGTAAAACCTTATGCTCATCGGAAATGTTTGTCCATTACACATTGCATCACACTAAATTTTACTACAGTTTTATTTAAAAATCACTTAATTTTTACTTGGAAGCGGAGAGGTGAGAGTGATGGCGTTGCTTCTTGCTGGACAATGGCTGGTAATTCTTTCATACTACTTGCGTTATGAGTTTAGGCATCTGGCAATTATTACTGATTCTTCTGGTCGTGCTCTTGTTATTCGGGGCAGGGCGCTTGCCGCGTGTGATGGGCGACATCGGCAAAGGGGTGCGTTCGTTAAAAGCCGGGCTGAAAGAGGAAGGCGAGTCCAAGCCGTCCCAGATTGATGATAAACGCGACGCCTAAATCGCAAACCAGATTACTTGCCAGCTTTTAGGTGGGTTCAGTGCCGTAGCAATTCCTAAGAACAATACATAATGGACTGCATAGTAATAATGCGTGTTGCGTCCGGTATAGCGGATCAGGGGTGACAGTGCTGGGACATCAGAGTAGCGGGGATGAGTTTGGCGTTGGAAATGATGTAGCCCCCAGATGATTGGTATCATACCGATAGCCATGACACCTCCCTGTACCGGTGTCATGCCGAAAGAGGCATGTTGTACGATCATGAACAGGATGGTAGCGACAATAAGCGTCACGGCACCAAGCCAGTGCCCCGGCAAGGCGCGGCGATAGAAGCCCGCCAGTGTAAACAGGAATACCTGGGTACCATATTCAAAAAATTTAAAGGTGAGCGGCAACAGTGCAAGACAACAGGCGGTAAACATGGCGACCATGAACAGATCCTTGTCATAGGACTCAATCCGGGTAATCAGCCAGCGAGCGATCAGGATGGTGACCAATATGTTGAGTGGGAAGATGGGGCTGACCAGTATCAGATCCGCAGCAATCATGAGGCCAGCCAGCCACCAGACGTCACGTGGAGTAGAAGAAGGACGGGCATAACCGGCCAGAAAAAACCAGATGGGTACGCACCAGCGCCCGATCACCCTCCACCAGAGATTATCTTCATCAAAGAAAAAACCAAGATGATCGATGGTCATCAAAGCCACTGCCATAACTTTAAACAGGTCATGCTGCGTGACAGCCATCCCATATTTCAGGGCATTTTCTCGAATTGGGTTGCGCATAGACCATCTTTCACTTGAAACGCTTAAAAATGCGTTACTACTATAGGAGTATAAATATTACTAACAGCGTTTTGCACTGCCTTGGATTCCAAATAAAGTGCGGTGCTAACGCAAAAAGGGAGACTATTATGGGGTTTAAGGGGTTTGTTGGGCTGATTGTATTAGCGCTAATCATCATTTCCTATATGAACATCAAGAATCATAACCCGCTTAGCCGAGATCGCTACGAGGAACGGCGAAGTGGTGATGGTATGATCGAGGATTATGGGAGTTATGGCGATCCGCAACGGCGAGAAAAATAGCTGAACTAACTACTTAGTCATCAATATCTTCATCCATGCCTTCAAACGACATGTGCTGCTCAAGATCCTCGCCCGCTTCAATCGGTTGTTCCTGTGCGTCTTTGAAGGCTTCATCCACATCGCCACTGACGGCCGAAGCGGCAATGGCCTCGTCGCTGGCTTCTTCGGGAGCTACGGATTCTGACATTTTATAGGTGGAATAAGAGGCAACAACTTCCTGTTCAATGGTTTCCAGTTCAATCGTCTGTTCTGCGATTTCCCGCAACGCAACCACGGCGTCCTTATCGTTGTCACGATCTAGTGTTAATGCCGCACCGGATGCAATCTGCTTGCCCCGTTGAGCAGCTAATGCCACTAACTCAAAACGATTTGGAATGACTTCCACACAATCTTCAACCGTCACCCGCGCCATATATTTTCTCTCAATTTGTTGCTAATCCATGAAACAGACATTGCTTTATAGCGGTAATCGGCTACATTACAATAGAAAAAACAATGTATAGGATCAAGGGATGACGGACATTGTGCCATTGATGGAACATAAAGCGGCGGATGCGCCGCGTTTGCCCAAGCCGGATTGGATTCGGGTTAAAGCGCCGGTATCACAGGAATACAAGAATACGCGTGACTTAATGCGCGAAAAACGCCTCAATACAGTGTGTGAGGAAGCAGCCTGCCCGAATATCGGTGAATGCTGGACGAAGAAACATGCGACCGTGATGATTCTGGGTAGCGTTTGTACCCGTGCTTGCGCGTTCTGCAATGTGCAGACTGGGCGTCCCGATCAGCTTGATCCACATGAACCGGACAATCTGGCAGAGGCCACACGCGAATTGGGACTCAAGCATATGGTGATTACGTCGGTCGATCGAGATGATCTGCCGGACGGTGGCGCAGAACATTTTGCCCGCTGTATTCATAAGATTCGCATGGCATCACCGGGTACGACGATTGAAATTCTTACCCCGGATTTTCTGCGTAAGGATGGCGCCATTGAAACTGTCGTAGCAGCTAAGCCGGACGTCTATAACCATAACGTGGAGACAGTGCCGCGCCTGTATAAATCCATTCGTCCGGGGGCGCGTTATTTTCATTCACTCAATCTGCTGAAGCGCGTGAAGGAATTGGATCCGTCGATGTTCACCAAGTCCGGGCTAATGGTCGGCTTGGGCGAAACGAAAGACGAAGTGTTGCAGGTGATGGACGATATGCGTAGTGCCGATGTCGATTTCATCACCATTGGTCAGTATCTGCAACCCACGCCACGTCATGCGAAGGTCGAGCGTTATGTCACGCCCGACGAGTTCCGTTATTACAAGCGCATGGCGAAAGCGAAAGGTTTTCTGATGGTAGCTGCAAGTCCACTGACGCGTTCGTCCTACCATGCCGGTGATGATTTTGAGGCGATGCGCCGGGAGCGCGAGGCGCGGTTGGCCGGATAGCAATTTCGATGGTTGCACATCATATTCAAGAGTCCGTACCATATACGCCGGCGCAGATTTATGATCTGGTGCTGGATGTGGAGCGTTATCCGGAGTTTATCCCCTGGTGCCGGGCGGCGCGGATTCTGTCGCACGAAGCCGACGGTAGTTTTCATACAGAACTGGTCATCGCCTTTAAGCATATTCGGGAAAGTTATGTCTCGCGGGTGCAGGGCGATGCATCGGCGTATGTGATTGATGTGACGATGGAGCGCGGCCCGTTTCATCACCTGACGAATCATTGGGAATTGCTGCCGCAGGAGGATGGCGGCTGTCTGATTGACTTCCATATCGATTTTGAATTCAAGACGAAATTACTGGATAAACTCATCGGCGGATTGTTCAACCGGGCGACGCAGAAAATGGTACATGCTTTCCGCACCCGCGCTGATGACTTATATGGGGAAAAGAAATAACTTCATCTATACTCGTTCAACTTTATAATTCCCTGAAACAGGAAAATATAAAGTTGAACTGCTATATGTCATGCATTGACAAAGACGACAAATGTTGTGTATTATATACACAATGAACAGCCGGGATGTTATCAAAATGCTGAAACGGGATGGCTGGGAAATGGTACGTGTCACCGGTTCACATCATCATTTCCGTCATCCGTCCAAGCCCGGCACGGTGACTGTGCCGCATCCTAAAAAGGATATAGCAAAAGGAACATTAAAAAGCATTTTGAAGCAGGCTTCGTTGAAGGAGGAAAAGTAGCATGCACCATTTTATCGGCATCGTCCATAAAGGCGAAGATACGGATTACGGGATTTGTTTTCCTGATTTTCCGGGATGTATTAGCGCAGGTAGCACCATGGAAGAGTTAATTGCCATGGCGCGTGAGGCGTTGCAGGCACATATCCATGTCATGCAGGAGTTTGGCGACCCGTTACCGGAAGCCCCGATGACATTTGAAGCGGTGTGCCGGCATGAGTTAGCTGAAGATGCTGCATTGTTTGTAACGATTGAAGCGCGTTTGCCGTCAAAGAGCAAGCGGGTGAATGTGGTGCTGGATGAACATTTACTGGATGATATTGCCGCTGTGAGCAATAACCGCTCCGCTTTTTTAGCCGAAGCGGCGCGTCACTATCTGGAAAAGCGCTATTGCTAGTAGTACAATAATTTTTAGCGATTTATCACGTCACCTAATCCCTTGTCACATGCATTGACCTTCCCTATGGTGCGCGGATGAATGATGATAAAAGGAAAACCTACGGATGGGATGAGAACATCCGCACCATGGCTTATGCAATCCTGCTGGCGCTGGTGTTTCGCTCGTTGGCATTCGAGCCGTTCCATATTCCCTCCAGCTCGATGAAAGATACATTGCTGATCGGCGATTATGTGTTCGTATCCAAATATTCGTATGGCTATAGCCGCTATTCGTTCCCGTTCGGGCTGGATCTGTTTGAGGGGCGCATCGGTAGTGATGCCCGCCCGGAGCGCGGCGATGTCGTCGTGTTCCGCCTGCCATCCAATCCGAAAGTGGATTTCATCAAGCGCGTAGTTGGGGTGCCGGGTGATACGGTGCAGATGATCGACGGGGTACTGCACCTAAACGGGTTGCCGGTGGATATGGATCGTGTGAGTAACTTTACCGACCGTCTGGAAGACGGCACACTGGCCGATCTGCGCCGTTATACCGAGACATTGCCGGGTGGCCGGTCACATAGCGTGCTGGACGCCAACCCGCAAAGCGAAGTGGATAATACACCGGTTTATACGGTGCCGGAGGGGCATTATTTCATGATGGGCGACAATCGTGATAATTCCATGGACAGTCGCTTTAGCGAACAGGTCGGGTTTGTCCCGGAAGAAAACCTGATCGGGCGGGCGGAAATCATCTTTTTCTCAATTGATGACCGCACCAGCATCTGGAAAATCTGGGATTGGGTGTGGGCGATGCGCACGGATCGGCTCATCAAGGACATCCGATGAGAGATCAGTTTGCCAATTCGGAACTCTATGATCTGGCAATGACACATCGTTCGCTGGGCGCAGAGACCAATAACCAGCGGCTGGAGTTTCTGGGCGACCGGGTGCTAGGGCTGGTTGTCGCAGAAATGATCTACCAGACATTCCCGGACGCACGCGAAGGCGATATGGCTAAGCGGCATGCAGCGCTGGTATGTGGGGAGACGTTAGCGCAAGTGGCTCGGAAGATTGGATTGGGGCAGGCCATCCTGCTTGCCGATAGTGAAGAAGCTGGAGGCGGGCGCGATAATGTATCCAACCTGGAAGATGTGTGTGAGGCATTGATCGGGGCATTCTATCTGGATGGTGGGCTGGAGAAAGCAGCAGATTTTATTCGTATGCACTGGACGCCGTTACTCACGCAAATGACTACGCCGCCGAAAGATGCCAAGACCGCGTTACAGGAATGGGCGCAGGGGCGGGGATTGTCGTTGCCTGTCTATACGGAAACGAAGCGTGATGGGCCGGATCATGCGCCCATCTTCACGATTGAAGTGGTGGTAGAAAAGCATGGCTCGGCAGTTGGACGGGCTGCATCCAAACGTGCAGCAGAGCAGGAAGCGGCGCAAGCGTTGCTGGAGCGTCTGCTAGCATGAGTACGCGCTGCGGATTTATCGCAGTCGTTGGTGTCCCCAACGCTGGGAAATCGACGCTGGTTAATCATATGGTCGGCGCACGGATCGCCATTGTCACGCCGAAAGTGCAGACTACCCGTAACCGGATTCTTGGTATGACCATTGAGGGTGAAAGCCAGCTAATCTTTGTGGATACGCCCGGGATTTTCAAGGCGGATGCCCGGTTTGAAAAGGCGATGGTCAATGCCGCGCTGGGTAGTACCAAGGAAGCAGACATTATTTTGCTACTTGTCGATGCGTATAAGGGGATGTGTGACAATACGCGCACCGTGCTCAAGTCCATCAAGGACAGCAAGGCAACGAAAGTCGTTGTGCTCAACAAGGTGGATAAAACGCCGAAAGAAACCCTGTTGGCGCTGGCCGAGACATTGCATCAGCAGGATGAGTTCGCCGCCTGTTTCATGATTTCAGCCTTGAAAGGGCAGGGGACACGGGACGTCAGGGAGTGGCTGGCCAAGCATGTGCCGGAGGATAACTGGCATTACCCTGAAGACCAGATGACCGATATTCCGATGCGGCAGATGGCAGCGGAAATTACCCGCGAATCGCTGTTTTTCCGGTTGCAGCAGGAACTGCCTTACAGCGTCACGGTAGATACGGAAAGCTGGGAAGAGCGCCCGGACGGTAGCGTCGAAATTCGTCAGGTCATTTATGTACAGAATGAAGGGCAGAAGAAGATCGTTGTAGGACGCAAGGGAGCCATGCTCAAAGAGATCGGCCAGTCTGCTCGCCAACGCATTGGTCGTCTGCTGGAATGCAAGGCGCACCTGTTCCTGTTTGTCAAAGTCTCCGGTAAATGGAAGGAACAGAAAGAGTTCTACACATCAATCGGATTGGATTTTTAGATAATGTACACACGAGTATCTAGCTGGAAGCCTGTACATCAAACACGCGCTGATATTCTTTCAGGGCGAAACGGTCAGTCATCCCGGCGATAAAGTCACAGACTGTGCGGGCGCGCTGCCTGTCATTCATATCTGCTATGTCTTTCTGCCATGGGGTGGGCAGGCACTCCGGTTCTTCAAAAAAGAAGGTGAATAGCTCCTGCACGACGCGTCGGGCTTTACTAGTCATACGGTTGACTCGGTAATGGCGATACATGCGCTCCATTAGGAATTGTTTTAACTGCTGTTTCGTATCGTTCATAGCATCAGAGAAAGCAACGACAGGTTCGCCAAGGGCACGTATCTGCGAGACATCTTCAATTGTGTGCTGTGACAAGTTTGCTCTCGTTTGATGCAGTAGGTCATCGACCATGCGATTGATAATCCGGCGAATGACCTCATGGACACGTCGTTGTTCCTCAAGGCCGGGATGTGCGTCATCCACAAGCCTGATAATCTCATCAATCAGAGTAATATGGCGCAGTTCATCCAACGTAAACATACGCGCGCGTACCCCGTCTTCCAGATCATGGTTATTATAGGCAATATCGTCAGCGAGAGCAGCAACCTGCGCTTCGGCACCCGGATAGCTGGCCAGTTCCAGATCATGGGAGGCATTGTAGGCGGCGATGGTTTCCGACAGCCCCTCGTCAATACTGGTCGGAAGAGGACCATTATGCTTGGCGATGCCTTCCAAAGTCTCCCAGGTCAGGTTCAGACCGTCAAACTGTGCGTATCGCTGCTCCAGCTCGGTAAGAATACGTAGCGCCTGGGCGTTATGGTCAAAACCGCCATGTCGTGCCATCACGACTTTCAGCCCGTCTTCGCCTGCATGGCCGAAGGGGGTATGTCCTAGATCATGTGCCAACGCCACCGCTTCACCAAGGTCTTCATTCAGACCTAGGGAACGGCACATGGCACGGCTTAATTGCCCGACTTCCAGGCTGTGGGTCAGGCGGGTACGGTAATGGTCCCCTTCATGATTGATAAAGACCTGGGTTTTATATTCCAGCCGCCGGAAGGCAGCGCTGTGGATGATGCGGTCGCGGTCGCGTTGGAACACGCTGCGGGTGGTGCATTCCGGCTCATCGACCTTCCTGCCGCGTGATGCAGTGGGGTGGGTGGCGTAGGGAGCGAGTGTCATAGAGGCATTCCTTGCATATTTGCGCACTTCATCCCTTGCAGTAAAAGGAAACACGTATTATTTCAATGAGTATATGCAAACTGAACAGAGTTTTCTTATTTCCGATAGTGCGGCGGCGCGCATAGCCCATCTGGTGGATAACGAACCGGAAGGATCGCGGCTGCGCATTCGCGTCGATGGCGGCGGGTGCTCCGGCTTCCAGTATCATTTTGATTTTGATGCAGAGGCAAACGTCGGCGATGACCATGTGTTTGAGCATCAGCAGGCCGCCGTCATCATTGACGAAATGTCGCTGGAGTTCCTGAAGGGGTCGATGATTGATTATGTGGAAGAGCTTGGCGCATCCTATTTCAAGATCAGTAATCCCAACAGTTCCGCTTCCTGCGGGTGCGGCAACTCCTTCGCGGTGTAATGCTGCGCCCTACACGCGTTTTGAGAGCGCAATCGCCGTTTTGGTGATGCCGCGAATGCCGTGATAGAGCAGTTGGTAAGCAGGAGCCTGCTTGGCGCCCATGGCCAGTCCGGTATCGTGATGTTCTAGCTCCTCTTCCCTAAATTGGGCAATCGTCTGCTTGAGCGTTGCTTCTGACTCCGGCAGATCCTCCTCTTGCGACTGATAATGTTCGTCAATGACCGATTCCACGGCAACAGTGCAAGCCATTGCCGCTTTTTCACCCAATGCAGCGGTAGAGGCACCCAGCAGCCAGCCGCCCACGTGCCAGAGTGGCATCAAGGCGGTGGGGCGTACCTGCCGGTCACGTACCAGCGCATCAAACGTTTCCAGATGCTCCAACTCCTGATCGCGCATTTCCCGTACCGTATCATAAGACGGTTTACCGCGCAGGACGGCCAGTTGCCCCTCATAGATACGCTTGGCACCATATTCGCCGGCATGATCCACACGAATCATGCGATGGATGGGATTTTCTGACTGAGTCATGAAGACGTTATAACATACCGCCGGTGCCGCTGCCAGAGAATCATGCAGGCAAGGGCATAGAGCGCATTCCAGACGGCCATCGACAGCCCAAGGAATGATGCGCCGACATCGGAGCAACTGACCAGCGGTGCACCGAGTATTTCTGCTTTTAACGCGTCCAGACTGCTGGAGCCCGATGCCTCAATGCTGCATCCGGAAGGCCCCTTGACCCAGCCTTGCTCAACGCCGACATGGTAAGCGGCAATGCCCCCAGTGGTCAGAAATGCCAGTAAAATGAGATAATACAGTCCTTGACGAAATCTTGAGTGCTTTATCGCCAAGCCTGCCAGCCCCAGCGCAACGATCACCGCGTAAGGATAGCGTTGCAGCAGGCATAAATCGCAAGGATGCGTGCCAAAGCCATATTGACTCAGGAGTGCCATACCAACTGCTGCACTAGCAAGTCCAAGTGGTATGAGGAACGGGTAACGACGTAGCAACAACGGCAGCATACAGGCAGTATAGTGAAATCTGCCGCTGGGCTAAAGAGGTTTCTCTATGTCCTATCTGGTGGGGGTGTTGCCAACTTGTGCCACTTGTTGTGGTGCGTTGGGCGGTGGCGCAGTGACATTGTTGTCATTGCTCTCAGGGGCAGGTTTGGCCTTTGCAGTAACATTGGCATTTCGTGCGTCAGCTAGCGCCTTGTCCATGGGAGCGGTTTTTTCCGGTTGTGTTGCCTGCTGCTGTCCCTGCTCCTGCGTTGGTTGCTGGGCAACGCTGCTGGGTTGGATGCCAAAAAACGCCGACATGAGCATGACAATCAACTGAAGGAATGGATTTGTTTGCTGTTGTTCCGGCTGCTGCGTTGGTGCAGTGGTATTTTCTTTGGGTTTAGAGGCTGGCGCAGCAGGTGCACTTGCTGTCGTGCTTGGCGCTGTAGCGTCGGCAGATGCTGGAGCTGTGGTTGCAGGTGTTTCTGTAGGCTGAGCTTCAGGAGCAGGTGCTTGTAGTTTGCTTTTGTTCTGCGCTTGTGCAAAATACTTATCAATCTCCTCGGTCATCTCATTAATGCCGAGATGCTGTTTGCCCGCCTTCTCAAATACTTCTACATCATTTTTAAGATCAAGCAAAGTAGGGGCATGTTTGGATTTGTTCGGATCCATGAACAATGCCATTACGTTTCCTGAACTGGCTTCTATTAGCAATTCAGCAGGCATGCCTTGAGTTTTACTTGATATTTCTCGTGCTGCCTGTTTGGTGGCTGCGATAAACTTGTTTAGGCTGTCATTATCCTTTTTATCCACGAAATCCGTAAAGAAAGACTTGGCAGAATTTTTCAGCTCAGCCGTGTTTAAAAATTGCTGGTCGTTATCAATGGCTGTGTTAATGGCCGCTGTAATTTGTTCATTGCTGTAAGGGCCGTTACCTTCCAAGCCATCAATGGCTTTTAGCATAGCACCGCGGAAACCGATGGTAATACGTGCATCTGTGTTGCTAGTCTTAGTCATAATCACCACTATAGCGTAATTTTATGGGATTGAGTGTGAAGCTTCTATGACATTGAATATGAGAGGAGGGAAGGTGGCAAAACCGCTTGACCCCTGCGCCATGCGGCTTATGATGCGCCTCCACGTGCCCCTGTGGTGGAATTGGTAGACGCGACGGATTCAAAATCCGTTTCCTTCGGGAGTGCCCGTTCGAGTCGGGCCAGGGGCACCAACCTTCGCAACTTATCGAGCGAAGCGAGATTAGCGAGAACGCTGTCGCGCCGAAGTTCCAAGAGAACGAAGGCGGACTTTCCGCTGCTACGGCTCGGCAAGCCTGTCCAAAAGTTTAACCTTTTCTTCTCTGAGGGCACCATTTCAAGAAAAGCGATATCGAATGCGCCAGAGAACTGTAAAAAAGCTTTCCCACCTAATACGCTGCGCCTTTGATAATCTCAGCTACCACGGCTGCCAACCTGTCATCTGGCAGCGCACCGGCGATTTCGGCAACCGGCTCTCCTTTATATAATACCGTATTATATGGAACCGGAACGCTTGGCTTAATACCGCCTTGAAAGCGCAGCCCCATCTCACGCAACCGGTTGCTGATTGTCCGGTACGACGCGCCGTCCTTCATGATATACGTTTCCAGATGAAGCGGCGCGACGCTTTGAGCAAACTCACGCGCCAACTCCAGCTTGTTATCAATGGAAATGGCAGCCACCTGGAATGCCTCTCCATGTTGTTTCTGCAACTGGTTCAACGCCATGAACATGCGCTTGCAATGTGGGCACCAGGATGCGTAAATCATGACAAAGACCGGCTTCTCCTGCGACACCTGCACCAGCCGCTCGAACCCGGCACTATCCAATGCTACAATGGCCTGCCCACCATTCAGGGGAATATCTCGCCGCCCACCGGTTGAGGTCGCTGCTTCCTCCGACGCATGAATCAAGCGTTCGGCCTGCGCATCAGAGACCGTATGATCGGTAATGCCGAATTGTCCGGCGCTTCCGAAAAAGGCTACCAATGCCAACAGCACTAGCACCATGGCCGCGGCGTTAATAAATTTATTAAATTGTTTCATCTTTATACTTTACATGCCTGATTTTTTATTGTAATGGCAGCTTAATACTAAGTAATACTACAGTAACAAGGTATGCCATGTCCAGCGCTGTTCCCAAGCTCCAGATTAACCCAACGGCACCCAGCAATTATGTGACACCACTCAAGGCGGCTCATGCGGCATCACGCCAGAAATTCCATGATCGCACTCGTTTGCTAGGCGCCACCGTGGAAGAGGAGTGGGAGATTGCGTTAAAGGATGTGCATTGTCGTATCCGCTTGTTTCTGTGCGCTGACAAAACCCGTAAGCTCTCGGTCAGTATGGTCAATCATCCCTCCACCAACGTGACTCCGTTATTCATTCGACAAATCGGACATGACAGGATTCGCAATGGCGGACGCCCGCATTACGAAAAACATTTTCCTGCACTTTCCGATGCACAAGCTAACACACTGAAACACGCGATTGTGGAAATAACACAACAGCCAAATCACACGCCGTATGCCTTGCTGGAGTGTATCAAGATGGCTTGTGCGATTGAGACCGGCATCTACAGATAAGCTTGCGCTCTTCTCCGTTCCGTTCTATTTCGCATGCATATATGCAAACAGATAAGGAACGACCATGACTTCACCCTCCATCTCTAAAATCGTCCTCGCCTATTCCGGTGGGCTGGACACCTCCGTCATTCTGCGCTGGCTACAGGAAGCCTACGATGCCGAGGTCGTCACCTTCACCGCTGACCTGGGGCAGGGTGAGGAGGTCGAACCGGCGCGTGCCAAGGCGGAAATGCTGGGGATCAAGCCGGAGCATATCTTCATTGAGGATTTGCGCGAGGAGTTCGTGCGTGACTATGTGTTCCCGATGTTTCGCGCCAATGCGCTCTATGAAGGCATTTACCTGCTGGGCACCTCCATCGCCCGCCCGCTGATCGCCAAGCGCCAGATCGAGATCGCTCGTCAGGTAGGGGCGGAGGCTGTGTCCCATGGTGCTACGGGTAAAGGCAATGATCAGGTGCGTTTTGAGCTGGGCTATTATGGGTTGCAGCCGGACATCAAGGTCATCGCCCCATGGCGGGAATGGGATCTGAACTCGCGCACCAAGCTGATCGACTATGCACAGAAGCACCAGATACCAGTAGCCAAGGACAAGCATGGCGAAGCGCCCTATTCGATGGATGCCAACCTGCTGCACATCTCCTATGAAGGCAAGGTGTTGGAAGACCCGTGGGTTGGAGCGGACGAATCCATGTTCCGCTGGAGCGTCTCTCCTCAAAGCGCTCCGGATGACGGGGAAACCATCACCATTGGCTTTGAACAAGGCGACGCTGTTTCGATTAATGGCGAGGCGCTGTCTCCGGCGACGTTACTGACACGGCTCAATGCGCTGGGCGGCAAGCATGGTGTCGGACGCATCGACATTGTCGAAAACCGTTTTGTCGGGATGAAGTCGCGTGGGGTGTATGAAACACCGGGCGGCACGATTCTGCATCAGGCGCACCGGGCGATTGAGTCGATCACACTCGATCGCGGGGCGGCACACCTGAAAGACGAGATCATGCCGCGCTACGCCGAGCTGCTCTATAACGGTTTCTGGTTCTCACCCGAGCGGGAGATGCTGCAAGCCCTCATTGACGAATCGCAGCAGCATGTCACCGGGGAGGTGCGTTTGACCTTGTACAAGGGAAATGTTATTATAGAAGGACGGCGGGCAGAGAAAAGCCTCTATTCCGCCGAACATGTGACGTTTGAAGAAGATGCCGTCTATGACCAGCGCGACGCGGAAGGGTTTATTAAATTACAGGCATTGCGGTTGCGTTTAGGCCACAAATAGCGTAGTATTAGGCAAGTAAAAGTACTTTTATTACAGAATTATGAAAATAATGACTTAATATTAATAAAATATTATGATATATATGAGAATATGATATTAGAAAATTCTAACTAATGGGACGTGATTATGACTGTTGATCCTATTCTACAAAGCGCTGCTCTAACGCTTGCCAATCCATCGGCAAGCCCTGAACAACGCAATGAAGCGCTGGCAGTGTTTGACGCACTCGGGCTCGATGGCTCCCAGTTTCCTATTGATAAGCTTTCACAGCTTGGTGTTGGTGATGTAAAAGGATTTGAAGGTGTACCAGGTGGTGAGGCGTTTCTCGAACAGGCTGGGCAAAGTGCAGCAATAAGCAATGATGCCTTCGCTCCGGCGTTGGATGCAGGCCAGCAGATGAATGTAGCGATGGAAACCTCAGCGCATACTGGAAATGTGGATGCGAAGGACATTGACATGGCCAAACTGAAAATCGATCAGTTGGCGCATCAGATCATGGCTGAAAATCCTTCCATTTCTGCATCTGAGCTTCAAGCGAAAATGGCTGGACAGATTCCCAATGCCGGGAATATACCACAAAATGTGATTGCTGATTTGGTCGAAGATGCGCATTTGAAGAATCAAGACCCAATGGCGATGATGAACAACACCCCGGCGCAAGGTATGAGCACACAAAATGCTGCTGAAGAAGAAAAAGGTGGTCTGTTCGCTGGAATGAAAGAGATGCTGGCACCGATTATCGCCACACTAGGCACGGCGATGGCCGCCATTGGGTTTGGTGGTAAGCAGGGAGAGGAAGTGTCACTGGCTGCATTAGGTGATCTAAGTCCTCCACAAGTTGGTGGCAAATCCCGCGAACAGTCGATCGGCATTAGCTGACTCTTTACTGCACGTTTTGGAGGCTTCAAGCCTCAGCATAATGCTCTTCTAACTTCGCCGCCACGTGCTCCGAGACGAACCCGCTCACATCGCCGCCTAAGCGGCTAATCTGCTTCACAAAGCGTGACGACACAAAATGCGTCGATTCGGACGCGGTAAGGAAGATCGTTTCCATCTCATCGGCCAGCTTGGAATTCATGCAGGCCATCTGGAATTCATATTCAAAATCAGACACCGCCCGCAAACCCCGCACCAGCAGGTTGGCGCCATGCGTACGGGCGAAATTGACCAATAATCCAGAAAAGGCATGCACCTCAATGCGCTGTGCGTCGTCTCCCAGCGCCTGTATGTCGTGCTCGACCAGTGCGGTGCGTTCTTCCAGTGAAAAAATCGGCTGCTTGCCCGTATCCAGTGCCACCCCGATCACCAGCCGATCCACCACTTTGAGTGAACGTCGGATGATATCAATATGGCCGAAAGTGATCGGGTCAAACGTCCCCGCGTAGATGCCGGTGCGAAGGTCGGTATGGGAGCTCATATTCTCTTACTTATCTTCGTTTTCGTCAGGCGGCAATACTTATACGATGATTTTCCGATGAATCCAATTGCCGCGCATAAAACGTCTCCAGCGCTTGTAAGGCATCTTCATGATCAGTGATTTTGTTATAGCTGTTGCGAAACTCGGCGGAATAAGGCAGTCCGTTCGTGTACCAGCCAATATGCTTGCGGGCGATGCGCACCCCGTTCTCCGTGCCATAGGTGGTCAGAATATCATCGAAATGGCGGAGAATGGTCGCATATTGATCGGCTAGTGATGGTGCCACACCCGGTGCTCCGGTCCGCAAATACTCCATCACCTGTGCCGGAAACCAGGGTCGCCCATAGGTACCGCGACCGATCATCACGCCATCCGCACCGGACAGGTGCACCGCATTGTCCACATCCTCAAACGTCGTGATGTCGCCATTGGCAATCACCGGCAGGGATACCGCGTCCTTCACCTGACGGATAAACGCCCAATCCGCCTGTCCCTTATACATCTGGCAACGCGTACGCCCATGAATCGTAATCATTTGGATGCCACATGCCTCGGCAATGCGCGCCAGCGTCGGTGCATTGAGGCTCTCATGATCCCAGCCCATACGCATCTTCAGCGTCACCGGAATCGAGACCGCTTTGGCCGTCGCCTCTAAAATCCGCCCAGCCAACACCTCATCACGCATCAATGCCGAGCCGGCATAACCATTGACCACTTTCTTGACCGGGCAGCCGAAATTAATGTCGATAATATCCGCGCCCATATCCTCATTCAGTTTCGCCGCCTCGGCCATCACCTCCGGCTCGCACCCGGCCAGTTGCACCGCCATCGGGTATTCGATCTTGTCCCGCTTGGCCATGCGGAGTGAATTACGGGTCTGGAGTACCATTGCCTTCGATGCAATCATCTCCGACACCACCATACCAACACCATACTGCTTGACGACTTTGCGGAACGGCAGGTCGGACACCCCGGTCATGGGCGCCAGAATCACCGGCGTGTCAATCGTGACCTTATCGCCAATCTGGATGGGTTTTAGTGAAGATTGCTTCATTGATGTTTGCGTTTTCCAAATATTAGACATTATGTATAGCAGGAAATGACGAAAAAGCAAAAGATTGACACACACCAGATCGGCATTGTGATCGTTGCCGCCGGCAACGGGGAACGTTGCGGCCTGGATGTTCCTAAACAATACGCCGCACTCGGAGGTATCCCGGTGCTGATGCATACGCTTGGCCACTTGCGACGCGCACTACCGAATGCGCATTATGTACTGGTGATCGGGGCAGATCATCAACCCTTCTTAGATGTATGTGATGTCGGCGATGCCATCATCGTACGGGGCGGCGATACGCGGCAGGCATCAGTGCAAGCCGGACTGGAAGCATTACAAGATGCAAACATCTCTCATGTCCTCATCCATGATGCGGCACGCCCGTTTGTCAGCGCACATGTCTGCAACCGCCTGCTGGCAGCACTGGAGACAGAGCGAGCCGCCGTGCCAGGTATCCCGGTGGCGGATACGCTCAAAAGCGTTGAAACAGCCCCCCTCCTAACCTCCCCCCGCAAGCAGGGGGAGGAATATAAGGTAAGTGGAACCATCAACAGAGCCGGGCTTTACCGTATCCAAACCCCACAGGCCTTCGACTATCCGACCATTCTGGATGCCCACCGCCGGGCGCAGCATGAGCAATGGGAAACCGTTACTGACGATGCAGGACTGTGCGAACGGCTTGACATTCCTGTTGCCATGGTTGAAGGAGACGAGCACCTCTTTAAAATCACCACAAAGGACGATATGGAACGGGCGCAGCACATGATTTCAAACATGCACGAAACTCGCACCGGGTTTGGCTACGACGTCCACCGACTACTTCCACATGACGCACCCAATCAGACGATCCGACTTGGCGGCATCGATATTCCACACACCCATTATCTGAAAGGTCACTCTGATGCCGATGTCGTGCTGCACGCACTGACCGACGCGCTGCTCGGTGCACTGGGGGAGGGTGATATCGGCGAGCACTTCCCACCAAGTGATGATAGTTTTAAAAACATGGATTCTGCCCGGTTCGTACGGCATGCTTGCGACCTGATGAAAGAGCGCGATGCCTGCCTGACCAATGCTGATATTACCATCATCGGTGAGCGTCCCAAAATCAGCCCACACAAACAGGCCATGCGGGAGCGTATCGCGGATATACTGGGTGTGGATATTGCACGCATCAACATCAAAGCCACCACAACCGAAGGGCTCGGATTTGAAGGACGGCAGGAAGGCATCGCGGTTCATGCAATTGTAATCATGACTTTGCCATAAAATATGGTATACTAGGCTCTGCTTACGTATATATTAAGGATTTTGCCATGAGACTGATTTTGTTGAAGAACAAGGAAAATGACGACAGCGTAGCGGTTCCTACGGTGGAGACATTTGCCGCCGTTATTCGGCAAAATCAGCCATGGTACAAAGTATTGCGGCGAAAATGGCCGACTCCTATAGCAGTTCCACATAATTTCCGGACATATCACGTTCGGAAGTTATGTAGGAGAAACTGCTATAGCTATAAGAGGATCGTCATTTTATCCAAATCAAAAAACCGCAGGTTTTTTATTTGGAATGACGAGATGTTGAAGCCCTTGTCCGTAGCACCACTACGCACTGCGGGCTCCGCCTCGTATTCAGCCATTTTCGACTTGCAACAAAACATTAAGATATACGTAAACAGAGCCTGAAAAATGCCACGCTGCGTTCATACATTCGTCGCCACCTGGTTCGGTACCGGCCTTGCTCCGATAGCGCCCGGCACAGTCGGCTCACTGGCGGCTCTGCCCTTCGCCTACGTCATCCATAATGCCTTCGGTGCACCGATCCTGGCCGTGGCTGCTTTATTTATATTTATCATGGGCATCTGGGTCAGTGATATTTATATGGAACTTCATGACCGCAAGGACGATCCAAAAGAAGTGGTCATTGATGAAGTGGCAGGCATGTGGCTATTGCTGGTCTTCGTCCCCCCCACCATGGCAGGCTACCTGGTTGCCTTTATCCTGTTTCGCATATATGACATCGCCAAACCCTGGCCAATTTCTTGGTTTGACGAACGTTTTAAATCCGGCTTCGGAGTGATGTTCGACGATATCATCGCCGCCATCTTCGGTATCCTGACCTACGTCATGCTGGAAACATTTGCATCGGGCTATTTGTCTCAGATACACGTATAACCAATGACAGTTGCAGGCATATTGCATCAACGGGAATGGCAGGGGCGGCGCTATCTAGTCTCACCCACAGTCGATTTTTTGTTAGCCGGTGGCATTGCGTTTTTCCTGATTCCACTATTGTTTCTCGCTTTCCCGGTGAGTGCCGACGGCACCGTTGATGGGTATGACCTGTTCTATACCAGCATCTTTTTCGCTGTGATGGCCTACTTGGTCAATCACCCGCATTTTATGGTGTCGTATCAACTCATGTATCAGCGCTACCCGGAGAAACTGAAAAAGCACCGTGCTGACGCTTCTATCTACTGGCGTTATATTCTGGCCGGCATCGTGGTGCCGGTGGCGTTGCTCCTGTACCTGATCTATGCCTTTATCGACCAAAGCCGGGACGTATTTGCGATTGGGGTGCATGTTCTGTTCTTCACCGTCGGCTGGCATTACGTGAAACAGGCCTTTGGTGTATTTGTCATGCTCTCGGCGCTCAAACAGGTCTACTACTCTCCTTTTACCCGGCGTATTTTGCTCATCAACTGTATGGTTGTGTGGATACTCTCCTGGCTGGAAGGCAATATCTGGGTGCCGGGTTATGAGAAAGAATCCGAGGACTATTATGGCGTCGAGTTCTACAGTCTGGATCTGGGCATCCCGCCTTATGTGATCGAGTTACTAAAAGGGTTGGTTATTTTCTATGGTATCGCGTCGGCGCTGGCGATTGCCATGCACGCGATCCGCACCGGCGCCCGCCCCTCACTGACGGCATTGGCCGGGTATAGCAGCATGTACACGCTGATGCTGCTGGCCTATTACCATCCACTATGGGTCTATATGACACCGCTCTGGCATTCGGCACAGTACCTGCTATTTGTCTGGGCGTATAAACGTGGCGAGCGGCAATATCTGATCGACCATGGCGAGATGCAAAACGAGGAGGCACGGGAGCGGCTACGCAAATTCGTGCTCATCAGCTTCCTGATGGGCATCCTGATGTTTACCGGCGTTCCCCGTACGCTGGAATGGCTGACCGGCGACGTAGCACTGGCGCTCGGCATCCTGCTACCCTTCCTCTACGGGTTCGATATCTTCATCAACATCCACCATTATTTTATCGATAATGTCATCTGGCGAAAGCAGAACAAGGAGGTGGGGCAGTATGTGTTTTACAGGGGGGCGGAGGCGTAAACACATAAATTTCATACAATCGCCACACCGCTAAGCTAATCTTTATGTAGAAACCTTTGATAATCAACTCCAATTAACTTGATGAAAATAGAGTATGACATTAGCAATAACGGAATTACGTAACATACGTGCTGAATATATGAACGCTCGTAAGCTTTATAAGGATATGATTGCCATTGACGTAAATGATGCCAATGGTGGCATGTCATTTGAAGAATGGAAAAAATCTGATCATGGCCGCATCTGTGAAAACAACCTACGTGAAAAAAAACTCTATCAAGCTATCAATAAGGGCACGGGACGAACATCAAGAGTGTTTCGAGATGAGCTAGAAAAAGCCTATTACTTTAGTGGCGGCGATGGTGCCCCGTCTAAGATTGTTACATTGCGTAAAATGGACGCAGACACAAAAAACTGGATATTACGAGCTGACGCGAGATGCCCGAATGGCGATACGAATGACTGGTTTAATGACTTTATCAAAGATATCCGGGAAAAGATCATTAAAGCCAAAATCGTTTATTTTGACCTGCAACGATCATCCATACAAGACAGCTATGGCGTATCAAGCGATCTTCCTTCCTTAACTGTGACTGAGGTACATGCTGATGTTATGGCACCTGAACAGACGATTACACCATCAAGATAGTCTGTTCCTTTCATCGAAACTCCCCTCAATCATCGAGCAGATGCAACAAGCATACGGGTTTGATACCCCTGAGAAAGACGCATCCTAGACTGGCTTTCGTTTGCGTCATTCCGACGGCACAACTCTACCTCTCCCTGATCTCAGGTGCTCCGCCTATTATGTGTTGGTGCTGCCGAACCCACCAGACTCCGATCATCCCCATGTCGCCCTGCGGCGGGTATATCATCATGCCCTGCGCACGCATTTCCCATCGTACCTGCGCAAGGTGTTTCACACACTGAACCCTGGACAAGACTATATCCACAATTGGCACCTTGATGCCATCAGCGAATACTTGGACGCATTGGAAACCGAAAATATCCGTCGCCTGATTATCAACATGCCGCCGCGTTCGCTGAAATCGCTCACCACGACGGTGGCCTGGACGTCCTACCTGCTGGGGCGTGCGCCGGAGACAAAAATCATCACCGCCAGCTATTCCTCAGCGCTGAGTATCAAACATGCCATGGATGTGCGCGCTTTAGTCGCCTGTCCTTGGTATCGCCAGCTCTTCCCACAGATGCAGATCATGCCGGGACAGAATGAGAAATATAAATTCGCTACCACGCGCTACGGTTTCCGTTTGGCAACGTCGGTCGGTGGCACCTTGACTGGCGAAGGTGGCGACGTGATTATCGTCGATGATCCGCTAAATCCGGCACAAGCGACCTCGCGTCATTTCCGCAATCGCGCCAATCACTGGTTCGACCACACGTTGTCTTCACGGCTGAACGACAAACGTCATGGAAAAATGCTGGTGGTGATGCAACGCCTGCATGAGGAAGATTTGACCGGTCACCTACTCGGCAAAGGCGGATGGGAACAGCTTTGCCTGCCGGCAATCGCTGAATCTCCCTTGACTATTTCTATCGGAGATTACGTGTATCCTATGGAAGCAGGTGACCTGCTCCAGCCGACACGCGAATCGGAAGCCATTCTGCATCAGTTGCGCATGGATTTGGGAAGCATGGCGTTTTCAGCACAATATCTGCAATCGCCGGTCAGTGAGCAGGGTCATATGATTCGCAAGGAATGGCTGCACACTGGCGACACGATACCCGGCACATGGGACAGCATTATCCAAAGCTGGGATACGGCGATCAAATCCGGACACGCGAATGATTACAGCGCCTGCGTAACGATCGGGGTGCATGAGCACCAGTATTATGTGTTAGATGTGCTAGCTTTCCGCGCCGACTACCCGGAATTGCGGCGCACCGTGCTATCCCATTATGAACGCACTATGCCGGATGCAGTGTTGATTGAGGACAAGGCCAGCGGCCAATCACTCTTGCAGGATTTGCGTCGAGACTCCCCCATGCCCGTCATTGCCATACTGCCAAAAGGGGACAAAGTGCACCGCGTCGCCCGCATCACCCCATTGCTGGAATCGGGGCGTATCCTGTTTCCTCGTCATGCGTCGTGGAAGGAGGACACCATTGCCGAATTACTAGCCTTTCCACATGGTGCCCATGACGACCGGGTTGATGCACTCACTCAGGCCATTACCTGGCTGCATCAGAAAGATGGGAATAATGAGAATATTCGGGTGCTTTAGCTAAGTTGCGGCGTAGTTTTTCCGGTCGATCCAACGGCAGGGGTTTCTGGAGGTGTTAGCGATTCATTGGACATATCCAGCATCAGATCAGAAGGTGCTGTCGGCAACACTGCTAAGATGGCTCCCATATCTTGAAGATTGACGTTTTTTCCCACGCCAACCGGAGACACCGCATCCACAGATTTAATCATCTCAATGGTTGGCGTCTTGACTACGGCAGGCTTTGGCAGATCATCAATCTTGTTCATCGGGTTGTCCTTCTTTTCCTAAAAACTGTTCTTCGGGTCCATTTAATAATTCCAGCGCCTTGATGCCTGCCTCGATCTCCGATTCGTCCAACCGCATACCGATACAAATATCACGATAGGTCATGCCCGGCTTCATGATATAGTCGGCTCCAAACGGAATTGGTTTTTCAGTATGATCCATACAACATCTCCTGACAATTTGATACTAGCAAAATTTGCTGTCGATCGGTGTTACATTTCTGTGAAAACCATACGCCGTATTGATTAACCACTTGTTAATTCCTTCATGTTTCAGTATGCTTGTCGAAGAACATATTCTCTAGCGGCGACGTCCATGTCTATGCTATGAATGTGAAAATCATTATTTATGTATTACTAGGGAAACACTATGACCTCAGACACACATACGATCAAGGCAGCACTGCTTCGTGCAACTGGTGAGATTACGGCGGCACTGGTCACATCACAACAGCTTGGCACGGGGGACATTCCTGAGGTGGTTGATACCGTGTACCGCGCCCTTGATGATGCACAAAGCAATCATGCCCGTCCAACACTGGAAAAAGCGTCCGTGGATGTGGAAGCCTCCATCACTCCAGAATATCTGATCTGCCTGGAAGACGGCAAAAAACTGAAAATGCTCAAGCGTTATCTGAAGACCAACTACAACATGACGCCGGAAGAGTATCGCAAGCGCTGGAACTTGCCACCGGATTATCCGATGGTAGCACCCAATTACGCCAAGCGCCGCAGCGAATTGGCCAAAGACATCGGACTGGGCAAGCAATCGATCCGCCAGCGCAAACAGGTGGCTATCGGTAAATTCAAAGGTGGGCTACCTGGCGGCAAAGGTAAGTTACGGATTGTCAAAAGTACAGATATCATGACCACGCGTTCGATTGGAACAAGCTCGGTTTAACACTCAATACGAAGCTCCGTCATTGCCGCAGACTCATTGTCTGTATGAGCACACATATTTTGCAAATAAGATGACAATCGCCTCATAACTCATAAGTGTGGGGGGGTGACTACACGAGAGCAATGAAATCTGGTGTCCTCAGAGAGGGAAAGGGTAAACTTCTGGGCAGGCTTGCTGAGCCGAAGCAGCGGAAAGTCCACCTTCGTTCTCTTGGAACTACGGCGCGACAGCGTTCTCGCTAATCTCGCTTCGCTCGATAAGTTGCGAAGGTTGGTGCGGATGGAGGGACTTGAACCCCCACGCCTTGCGGCACTAGAACCTAAATCTAGCGTGTCTACCAATTTCACCACATCCGCGCTGAAGCATGGGTGTAGCGTATGCATGCTACGCTGACAAGGGGTTTTGGTGTCAGGCATCATAGACGGGTGATGATAGCAATATTGTAGCTATCATCCATGGGGTAATTATACTAGCATAGTCGCTAAGAGATCGTGAAACTTCATTGAAAAATTCACATAATATTTATGTATAAAAAAGAAGCCCTGCGCCAAACTCTGCGGGAGCGCCGCCGCAGCATTCCATCAGATAAGCGGGATGCCCTCACTGTACACGCTATCAGTCATCTGTATGACTATCTGTCTGCACAAACCTTCACCTGCTGTGCTCTTTACATGCCCGTTCATGATGAAATCTCACCGTTAGCAATTGCCTCCCACGTGCCGAATCTATCCTGGGCGCTGCCCATCACCATGTCCGATACAATGCAATTCGTTGCGTGGTCTCCGGAGATGCCGATGCAACCCGGCGCATTCGGGATCATGGAACCGATCGATAAGCAATCTGTTGACCCTGATTGCATCATCACTCCTCTATTAGGGTTTGATGCAAACGGCCACCGGCTGGGCTATGGCAAAGGCTATTATGACCGCTATTTCGCCAGCGAGGTTGGGCGACAAGCGCAACGCATCGGACTGGCCTTTGCCTGCCAGCAGGTCGAGCGCTTACCTAACGATGCACATGATATTCCGCTTCATGCTGTCATTACGGAGGATGGGATCATCACCGCTACCTCGCAACTATAGCCGTTTAGACAACGAAACCCTTGGCATTCCTTTGGTAGCGGGCTATATCCATAACTATGAGTCAGGATTTATTTAATGCAAGCGCTGCACTGAAGCAACCGGCACAGGAAAGCTACACCGCTGATGATATTGAAGTGCTCGAAGGGTTGGAGCCGGTGCGCCGCCGTCCGGGCATGTATATTGGTGGCACCGACGAACACGCCATGCATCACCTCATCAGCGAGGTATTCGATAATTCCATGGACGAGGCCGTTGCCGGACATGCCAACCGCATCGAAGTCATGCTGGAGCCTGGCAATCGCTTGACTGTGCGTGATAATGGGCGCGGCATCCCAATTGACCCGCACCCTAAATACCCGGATAAATCGGCACTGGAAGTGATCCTCACCACCCTTCATGCCGGGGGGAAATTTTCAACCAAGGTCTATCAAACGTCGGGCGGATTGCACGGTGTCGGTATCTCTGTTGTCAACGCACTGGCCAGTGATCTGATTGTGGAAGTAGCGCGCAATAAAACGCTCTACCGACAGCATTATGCGCGGGGTCATGCGCAGGGAGCGATTGAGGAAATCGGCAAAGCACCCAACCGACGCGGTACGACCATTACCTTTCTTCCTGACGAAGAGATTTTCGGCAAGCACCGCTTCCGCCCGGCGAAAATCTTCCAGTTTGTGCGTTCCAAGGCGTATCTGTATAAGGGCGTCGAAATTCGCTGGCAATGCGCACCGGAACTAGTGGAAGGTTCCGATATTCCGGCGGAAGCAACCCTGCATTATCCCGATGGGTTGAAGGATTTCTTGGCCTATGAGTTGGAATCCCGACCGATCATCGGCAAAATCTTTGACGGCAGCGCCGACCTGCCCGAAGGACGTGGACGCGTGGAGTGGGCGCTCGCCTGGCCACGCGATGAAGAAACCGCGATGCACAGCTATTGCAACACCATCGTCACCCCGCAGGGCGGCACCCATGAAACCGGGCTGCGCGCTGCCATCACCAAGGGCATCCGTAGTTTTGCCGAGATGTCCGGCTATAAAAAAACAGGACAGCTTACCGCTGATGACGTACTGGGCGGGGCGCATGCCATTCTCTCCGTGTTCATCAGTGAGCCGCAATTCCAGGGGCAAACAAAAGACAAGCTGGTGACATCAGACGTAGCGCGGCTGGTAGAAAGTGCGATGCGTGACCCGTTCGACCACTGGCTCAGTGGCGATGCCGCCTGCGCCTCGGCACTGGTCGAACATATCACCCGGCGTATGGAAGAGCGGCTAGCACGGCGCAAACAGAAAGAAATCAACCGCAAAAGCGTCACACAGAAACTGCGACTGCCGGGTAAGCTGACCGACTGCACTCGCGACGAGGCAGAGGGAACGGAACTCTATCTTGTGGAGGGCGACTCGGCCGGAGGCTCTGCCAAGCAGGCGCGCAGCCGTGAAACACAAGCCATCCTCCCCTTACGTGGGAAAATTCTCAATGTCGCCAGCGCCACGCGAGACAAGGTCGGAGCCAATCAGGAAATCGCCGATATGATTCAGGCGCTGGGCTGCGGAAGCGGCAAGCATTTTGATCTGGACGCGCTACGCTATGAGAAAATCATCATCATGACCGATGCTGATGTTGACGGTGCCCATATTGCGTCGCTGCTGATGACATTCTTTTATCTGGAATTGCCGGAGCTGGTGCGTGAAGGGCATCTCTATCTGGCGCAGCCGCCACTTTATCGCATTACCCATAACAAGCAGCATTACTACCCGGCGAACGATGCCGAGAAAGATGCGCTGATGGAAACGCTCTCACAGGAGCGCGGCGCGATTGATGTGGGGCGCTTTAAGGGGCTGGGGGAAATGACACCGGCGCAATTAAAGGAAACCACGATGACACCGGGAAAGCGTACCTTGCTGCGGGTCGTGATTCCTGACGATGCTCACACAGAAACGGCGGATCAGGTCAATGCGCTGATGGGTAAAAAGCCGGAACTGCGCTTCCAGTTCATTCAGGAACAGACGCAGGAGCGCGGGCAGGCACTGCTAGAGTCATTGGATATTTGATATGATGTCACCCCGTCGAATGACGGGGTCTGGCCGGATGCCGTCATGAAGACGGCATGACAATCTTGTATTAGGCAGGCTTCTGGAACGGCAAAAAAAAACTCACTCAAACGCGATGGTTTCAGTGAGTCTCACTTTCTTTGCCTAATTTTTAATGTGTCCAAAAACAGCACTACACACAGTAGTGCGATAAAAACGGTTGCCTTGCCATCTACATAAGGTCTTGCAAAAAAATACAATGCTGCAGAAAGAAGCCATATGCAGACGACTGCAATCTTCTTTCGTAAAGGCAACGATGAGAAATCTTTCTCAAATCGCATAACACTTCCTAAAAAGCAAATCGTCAGTAGCTTGCTTACCAAAAACGAGGGCAGATGTAAATGGCGTTTTTTAATAAGACGCCGTCATTTAAGGCCAAGCCTTAGGCGCGATCCGGAATCCACCATTGTTGCGTCACTCCGGCGAAGGCCGGAGTCTCATTGCAAAAGATACCGGCCTCCGCTGGTATGACGTATTGTGGATAGATGAATTCCGTGTCTTCGCTAACGCTTCGCCCGGAATGACGCTCATTCCCGCCTCGCATAAAGCAAAAACTCGACATTCCCCTTCGGTCCGGTGATGGGGCTGGGTTCGACGCCACGTACCTGCCAGCCGGGTAGTCCATCAATCCAGGTCTGAATGTCATCACAGACCGCCTGATGCACCGCCGCGTCACGTACCACGCCACCCTTACCAACCTGCTCGCGTCCAGCTTCGAATTGTGGCTTAATCAATGCGCAGAGCCATGCGTCATCTTTCGCTAGTGCCAGTGCTGCCGGCAGCACCGTTTTCAAACTGATAAAACTGGCGTCACACACCACCCCATCAATAGCATCCGGAATCTGTTCCTGCGTCAGGTTGCGGGCATTGGTTTTTTCCAGCACCACCACACGCGCATCCTCGCGCAATTTCCAGTCCAGTTGCCCATGCCCGACATCGACGGCATAGACTTTCGCGGCTCCGTGATGCAACAGCACATCGGTAAATCCGCCGGTCGATGCACCGACATCGATAATGCTCTGTCCACTCACATCGATGGTGAAATGTTCAATGGCCTTGGCCAGCTTCAACCCACCCCGCGACACCCAGGGATGGTCTTTGCCTTTCAGCCGAATATCAGCATCTTCTGCTACCGTCTGCCCGGCCTTGGTCACCGGCACATCGCCTACCAGTACCTGCCCGGCCATAATCAGCGCCTGCGCGCGCGTGCGACTTTCCACCAGTTGGTGATCGACAAGCAGTTGATCAAGACGAATTTTTGAAGGCATATTTTGATTGGCAGGCTGTCACCATTGCCTAAGAGCCTGGCGATTGAATCCCTTCCAGTGCCAGTAATTTTTCCTTGTAATGCGCACCCCAGGCGAAGCCGCCCACGGTGCCGTCTTTTTTCAATACTCGGTGACAAGGAATGAAGAGGGGTAGGGGGTTGGTGGCGCAGGCACTTCCGGCAGCACGAATCGCGCCAGCACTACCGGCACGCTCTGCCAGTTCACCGTAGCTGATGGTGCGGCCAAACGGGATGGCGCTCATCACCCGCCAGCAGGCCTTGCGAAAATCACCGCCGGAGGGAAGATTGGTGCGTTTTGGTAGTGGTGTTCCCCGGTCAAAATACTGATCCAACGCTGCGCAGAGTTCGGGCTGGTAGTCCGCCGATAATTGCCAGTCAGGGGGCAGGGTTTCCGCGCCGCGTACCAGGCGTACTTCCTGTATATTCGTGCCGTCGCCAACCAACGCCAGCCAGTCATCGCCTTCAAAAAAGCGATGCTGATAGCGCTTATAACGTAATGACGAATTCATCAGGCAACCTCTTTTGCTGCTTTCTTTTTCTTTGCTGCGGCTGGTTGTTTTTTCGGTTTGTCTTCGGGGAACAGAGCGATCATCTCTTTCACCAGCGCTTTGATTTCTGCAGAGGCCAGCGATTTAGGGTCGACCTCCGTCACCCCCTTACCTTCCATAATAGAAGAAGCGAATACAACGCGATTGCCGATCACGCTATCGGTTAATTCTGGGAGTTCCGCACGAATTTTTTCGACGATTTTGGATTTTGCATTGACCCGGTTGAGGATGGTGCGCACCGGCACTCTCTCACTACCGGCAAATTTGATGGTTGCCTGTGTTGCCCACAAATCGGTGGGGCTAGGCTGTACTGGAACCAGTACCAGGTCAGCCGATCGAATCGCGGTGCGGGCATCGGTTTCCACATGGGGAGGGCTGTCAATCAGGATGACGTCATAATCGCGGCGCAGGCGTGAGACTTCGCTACCAACGCGCCAGCCGGATAGTGCCGAGAAATGCATGCCGGTATAATCTTCACCCATGCGCTCTTCGCGCAACTTGTGCCATTGGGTCAGGCTGCCTTGCGGGTCAATGTCAATCAAGGCGACGCGATAACCGCGTTGGGATAAGGCAACGGCTAAATGGCAGACCAGCGTCGTCTTTCCGGCGCCTCCTTTTTGCTGAGCAATGGTAATCACCTTTTGACGCATTGGCATTTCCCCCTTATGACATAATGAATTATCTACTACTATCAGCCTAGAATGCCTACTGGTCAACTGTCAAATAACTCTTTTATTGATTCTGTGCCAACGCCCCAAAATATAGTAGGTGGCGCTGATTTATTACGCAAGGGCTTGTTGGTGGCGTTTCCCACCGAGACAGTTTACGGGTTGGGTGGTGCGGCAGAGAACCTGGAGGCGGTGACCGGCATCTATGCCACCAAGGGCAGACCATCGCATAACCCGTTGATCGTGCATGTGCAGGATCTAGCTATGGCGGAGCGTTATGGTGTGTTTAATGCCTTGGCGTACCAGTTAGCGGAGCAATTTTTTCCAGGGCCAGTGACATTGGTGGTGCCGGTGAAGGACGGCGTGCTTGCGCCTCAACTGCTGGCGGGAGGGAAGACAGTGGCGTTGCGTTGTCCGGCGCATCCGGTAGCGCAGGCATTGTTGCAAGAGTTCGGTGCTGGCATTGCTGCGCCCAGTGCCAACCGTTCCGGGCGTGTGAGCCCCACGAAAGCGGAGCATGTGAGGGAGGAATTTGCAGAGCATCCAGGCCAGTTGCGTATGCTGTTGGATGGCGGTGCCACGGAGATTGGCTTGGAATCCACGGTAGTGGATTGTACCAGAGATGCACCGGTGATCCTGCGCAAGGGGAGTGTGGGGACTGAAGCATTTCCCCCTCCCGCTTGCGGGAGGGGGGCAGGGGGAGGGCTATTGATAGGTAGTACATACATGCGACAGCCCCCCACCTATCCTCCCCCCGCCTGCGGGGGGAGGTATATTGCAGATGAACAACTTAAATCCCCCGGCCTACTTACTTCTCATTATGCCCCTAATGCGCCGGTACGACTGAATGCAACCGATGTGCATGAGGGAGAAGCATTACTAGCCTTTGGTAGCGCGGTGCCGGAGGCGCTCGGCACATGCCTGAACCTTAGCCCTTCGGGTGATCTGGAAGAGGCAGCACACCATCTCTATGACTATCTGCGCCAGCTTGATGCGTTGAATCCGGCGAGCATTGCCGTCATGCCTGTTCCAGATCGGGGCATTGGAACGGCGATCAATGACCGTTTGCAACGGGCGGCAGCGAAGCGGTAGGAATTTGCCATGCCCAGGCAGTAATCATTGCAATTCCACCGGTGAACGCGCATGATGGCGGCATCGTTAATCTTACAAGAAAGCAGGATACCCATGACTCAGACCGCCACCCTCGTCAATGACAATGACTACAAAGTCGCCGATATCAGCCTGGCTGAATGGGGGCGCAAGGAAATCTCGCTGGCCGAATCGGAAATGCCGGGATTGATGGCACTGCGGGAAGAGTATGCTGGCCAGCAACCGCTGAAGGGTGCGCGGATTGTCGGGTGTCTGCACATGACCATCCAGACGGCGGTGCTGATCGAAACGCTCACGGCGCTGGGTGCCGAGGTACGCTGGAGTTCGTGCAATATCTTTTCGACGCAGGACCATGCAGCAGCGGCAATTGCAGCAACCGGGGTGCCGGTTTTCGCCTGGAAAGGGGAGACGGATGAGGAATATGACTGGTGTATCCACCAAACGATCAAGGGCAACCCGGACTGGGTGCCGAACATGATTCTTGATGACGGCGGGGATCTGACGCGGATGATGCATCAGGATTATCCGGAGTTGATGGGGGAGGTGCGCGGCTTGTCGGAAGAGACGACGACCGGCGTACTGCGCCTGCACGATATGCAAAAGGCCGGGACGTTGAAAGTGCCGGCGATTAATGTCAATGACGCGGTGACCAAGTCCAAATTCGATAATCTGTATGGCTGTCGTGAAAGTCTGCCGGATGGGTTGAAACGGGCGACGGATGTGATGCTGGCCGGGAAGATCGCTGTGGTTGCAGGTTATGGGGATGTCGGGAAAGGCTGTGCCGACGCGCTGCGTGGTCAGGGAACGCGGGTGCTGGTCACCGAAATCGACCCGATTTGCGCTTTGCAGGCGGCGATGGAAGGCTACGAAGTAATGACGATGGAGCAGGCGGCACCGATCGGCGATATCTTCGTTACGGCGACAGGCAATCGTGATGTCATCACCAACGAGCATATGCATCATATGAAAGACCGGGCGATTGTTTGTAATATCGGCCATTTCGACAATGAAATTCAGGTGGAATCCCTACACAATTACCAGTGGGATGAAATCAAACCCCAGGTCGATGAAATCACCAAACCGGACGGGTCGCGACTGATTCTGCTGGCGAAGGGGCGGTTGGTGAATCTGGGGTGTGCCACCGGGCATCCGAGCTTTGTGATGAGCGCCTCCTTTACGAACCAGGTGCTGGCACAGATTGAGCTATGGAATAATGCTGGGAATTATGACAACAAGGTCTACGTCTTGCCACGCCATCTGGATGAAAAGGTGGCCAGACTACATCTTGAAAAATTGGGCGTCACCTTAACCCAGCTAACGGCGGATCAGGCGGGTTATCTGGGGATTGATGTGGATGGCCCCTACAAGACGGAAGCCTATCGCTATTAAGAGGACTGCATGGCAGAGACAATGCTGGATCACCCGAATGCATTGATGACCATCGGCATTTTGCTTGGTCTGGTGGTGATGGTGGCCAGCATTATTTTTTATGCTGTATACCGTATTGGTCGCCGTTGGGAGCATGTGGCGCGTACGCTGACCAGTGAGCTGATTGGCAAGGGGTGGGTATTTCTGGTCTGCCGCCCGAAGGACCAACGATTGCTCTATTGCCGAGGGGTGCGGCATTTTGCTTCATCCAGGCAGCCTTTTTCAAAATTGCAGGATGTGGAGAAGGGGGTGCACGAAGAGGACCGAGAGCGGTTTCAGCTATTAGTGGCCAATGAAGCCGAGCAGCAGGAAGCATCCGATATTATTCGCAATATTGAGAGTGAGCGGTTTGAATGTATAGTGACGATGCTTCAGTGGCGAGGAGAGGAGGCCGTATTTATTACCCTGCGCCCTGTATCAAAGGCCTATCGGAAGATGCTGGCGGTACAGAGTGAGAATAATGCACTGAAGGCACAAAACAGCCTGCATCTGGATATATTGAATACATTGCCGCATCCGATCTGGGTACGGGATGCGCAGCTGGCATTGATCTATTGTAACCTGGCCTATCTGGAGCTGGCGGAAGACAATGAAGCACCGTCGGCAGGGCAGGGGATGCCGGAACTTTACCGGAATGCGGAAGCGCAGGCACGCAAAGCGCAAGAGCAACAGGAGCCGGAGCAACAGCGACAGCGCCTGGTGGTTGATGGCGAGCGGCGGATGTTTGAGGTGCAGGACTACCCGTCTCCTTCCGGGCATATCATCGGCATGGCGCAGGATATTGTGGCACTGGACAAGGCCGAGGCAGAGATTAAAGACCATCTGACGACATTGGAAGATTTGTTGGATAGCTCTTCCAGCGCCATGACCATTTACGGCGTCGATATGCGGTTGAAATATTATAATCAGGCCTATGTGCGTATCTGGGGCATCGATGAAGCACGTTTGCAGTCACAACCGACTTTCTCTGAAATGCTCGAATATCTGCGTGAATTGCGCAAGCTGCCGGAACAGGTCAATTTCCCGGCATTCAAGCAGCAGCGTCTGAAAATCTTCAACGAGGTGACGGAACCGCATGAAGAAATTTTCTACCTGCCGGATGGACGTATTTTGAGAAATGTGGCGATTCCTCATTCCGCTGGAGGCGTCTTATTCATTTACGAAGACGTAACCGACCGGCTGGCGCTGGAGCGTTCCTATAATACCCTGATCGCCGTGCAGCAGGAAACATTAGACAATCTGTTCGAAGGGGTGGTCGTCTTCGGTGAAGATGGCCGTCTGCGGCTGAAAAATCCGGTATTCATGTCATTGTGGGAATTGAAAGAGGAAGAGCTGCCGGACGGGGTGCATATTTCCGAGATGCTGGAGCGTACGAAATCGCTCTACAATGTGCCGGACTGGGATGGTTTTAAGCGTGAATTCATTGCTCAGGTGCAGTCGCGTACCTATGAAACATCCCGGATAGAACGGCAGGACGGTGCGGTGCTGGATTGTTCGATGGTGCCGTTGCCGGATGGCGGGGTGCTGCTGACCTATGTGGATATGACCGCCTCGACGCTGGTTGAGCGCTCGCTGCGTGAACGCAATGAAGCGCTGGAGGCAGGCGATAAACTGAAAACCGAATTCCTGGCGAATATGTCCTATGAGTTGCGTTCGCCGCTGACCTCCATCAGTGGATTTGCCGAGATGCTCAAGCAGGATTATTTTGGCGGGCTGTCGGACAAGCAGCGCGAGTATGTGGAAGGGATTCACCATTCCTCGCAGAATCTGATGCACCTCATCAATGATATTCTCGATCTCTCCAGTATTGAAGCCGGCTACCTGACGCTCAATATCAGCGAGTTTGACATTTGCAAAATGCTGCACGCGATGATGACGCTGCTGGGTGAGCGGTTACGCGAATATGATGTGCGTGCGGAAATTGTATGTCCTGAGACGATCGGCCTGATGCGCGCCGATGAAACCCGGGTGCGGCAGGTGCTGTTTCATTTGCTGAGCAATGCGGTGAAATATTCGCATGAGGGCGGTAACGTTGTATTGGGAGCAGAGCGATCTAAGGAGGGCGTGACGCTCTGGGTCGAGGATAACGGGGTGGGGATCTCCGAAGATGAACAAGGCGCCGTGTTCGACAAATTTTACCGAGGTGCGCCGGGCGTGCGCAAGTCCGGCACCGGGCTGGGACTGTCGATGGTGAAAAACTTCGTCGAGCTTCATGGTGGCGAGGTCACGCTGGAATCCACGGTGGGCACAGGCACCATCATTCGCTGTTTCTTCCCGAATGAGCCAAAACCGCATTAACCTGAACATGGGTAGGCCTGTCCAAAACTCCACTCTCCCCACGCTTGCACCCGCTTGCGGGGTGCAAGCCTTTTTGATGCACAGCACCCCACAGGTGGGTGCTGTGCGGGAGAGTCGAAGAGAGCAAGCGTAGCGCCGCTCGATTCGGTGAGGGGTGGATAGTAATTGACCCCTCACGCATCGTCTTCGGCTCCGTTGTCACCTCGACTCTGCTGCTCTCCCGCAAGGGGAGAGCAGATGCACCATCGTTATTTATCCACAATTCATATTCATCAGGCTTATGTTTTCAGGCAAAAAAATAAGCTTAAACCCTACGAAAGAGATTTAAGCTTAATCAGGGACGAAGAAAACATCATCACAGTGTTTTTCTGGGAACCCTGTTGGAGCATTGTAGGTGTCCATTGCAAAAGTGGCAATGGACTCACTGACAGAAAAAAAATTAAATGCTCTGAACACGGCATCAACGTGTCGCCGCTTTTTTCCTTCTGGCGTCACAAGCGTACCTGTAACGCCTTTGACAATTATGGGAACGCCGTTCTTTCGTTTGGCTTTACGGCGCCTACATGGGGCACCATCCCCCACGTGCAGGTTACGCCATCCCGTTTTTTTGTACACGGGAGAACGCCCTTTACGGAGCTTAAGGCCGGAACGATTCTTTGCCATGGATTTTTTCTCCACTAACAATATTCTCACCAACCTTGTTGGTACATGCACTTGATTATAAATGTGCAATCTAACAATGGGAGTACCATTATAGCCTACAGGGTAGGTGAGAAACTATGCGCATTATAGCTATATATTAACAGAATGTAAACCATATCTTTTTTGTGAATGCGTCATTTGGGCAATCTGTCTTGCCAAAGCGCAGCGGCGGCAGGCAACCTCATAACCGTCATTCCGGGCGAAGCGTAAGCGAAGACCCGGAATCCATCTATCAACGAGCAAGATTCATGATGGATTCCGGATAACTCCGCTCACACTTCACAGCAAAGCTGTGAGTTCGCGGGCTTCCGGAATGACGAAAGAGAGACTTTACGGCATAACGGTTGATGCGGCGTGAAGAATCGACTACACAGATACGATGCACGATGCACCTGAATATATTCTAACCATTGCCTGCCCGGACGTGCCGGGGATTGTTGCGGCAGTGGCCGGGTTTATCGCGGCGCAGCACGGGTTCATTCTGGAATCGACGCAATATGGCGATCCGGTGACCACCACCTTCTTCCAGCGCATCCATTTCCGCGCATCGGAGCAAACGCCGGAACATGCATCCTTGCGACAGCGTTTTGACGAAGAAGTCGGGCAGCGTTTTTCCATGGATTGGCAGATGCACGATGCCCTGCGCAAGCCACGCCTGTTGATCATGGTCTCCAAGGCCAGCCATTGCCTCAATACCTTGCTGCATCGCTATCAGAACGGCACCTTACAGGTAGAGATTCCGCTGGTGGTGTCCAATCATCCCGACTTGCAGCGGCTGGTGGCATGGCATGACATTCCCTATTACCATTTGCCGATTGACGGCAAGCATAGCAAGGAAGAGCAGGAAGCCAGGGTTAAAGAACTGGCCGAGGATAATCGCATCGACCTGCTGGTGCTGGCGCGCTATATGCAGATTCTCTCGCAGGAGATGTGCGGGCATTTTTCCGGCAAGGCCATCAACATTCACCATTCCTTTCTGCCCAGTTTCAAGGGCGCGCGTCCCTACCATCAGGCCTATGCCAAGGGGGTCAAGCTGATCGGCGCGACGGCGCATTACGTGACGCAAGACCTGGATGAAGGGCCGATCATTGAGCAGGAAGTGGCGCGGGTGGATCATACCCATGCGATTGATGAGCTGGTCAGTGTCGGGCAAGAGATTGAGAGCAAAGTGCTGTACCGCGCGGTGCGCCATCACTGTGAGCATCGGGTGCTGCTCAACGGGCATAAAACTGTCGTTTTTTAAAAACATTATAAACAAGCCGTAGGCGCAATCCGGAATCCATCATGCCACATACGTCATACCGGCGGAGACCGGTATCTTTTGCTATGACTGGCTGAAAGCCGCCCTAGGCTCTGGCCTTCCGCGTTGCCATGCGTTGGCGGGACAAACCGCTGGAATGACGAAGAAAACTACCCCCCAAACATGAAACTCCCCATGGCCAGCCTTGGGGGGCAAATGCCATGGGGAGTTTGTTAGTTCTTATTTAAACCTGGATATTTTTTACTCGCGCCGTGATGGCGTCGAGTAGTTCTTTTGGCATTTCTGCCTCTACCTTGACAGTGCCGTTGACTGAAGCATCAATGATGTCATTTCCGTTCTCTCCGTCCGCTGCCAGACTAGTTTGCTCACCAGTAGTGGCTGGCAATGAACTGATCGACGACATTATCCTACCAAAAAGTACCTTCCAAATTGCTAAATACCATTTTAAAGGTATTTTGCTATCACCATTTAAGGTTACGGCGAAGCTAATTTTTTGGGGTTGATAGTTATCCATGGTAAAAAGTGCCTCCTTAAAAAAGGCCTCTAAGTGACTGTAATTTCTTTGTAGAAAACACAATCTGTACTCTTTTATTAAACCATAATTAACGGTTTTTCTCAATGGGGTAAATGTGAAGAGTTGATGACAGTGGTGGGTGGTTGTAGAATCGGGAATATGTAGATTCATAATTTTCAGTTCCCAATTCTCGATTCCCAATTCCCGATTCCAAAGCATCACCCCACAAACGGGTCTTTTACCAGAATCGTATCTTCCCGTTTGGGGCTGGTAGAGAGCATGGCGACCGGGCAGTCGATCAGTTCCTCGATGCGGCGGATATATTTGATCGCCGCTGCCGGCAGGTCAATCCAGCTGGTGCAGCCGGCTGTCGTATCTGACCAGCCTTCAATCGTTTCATAGATCGGTTCCACCTCGGCTTGCGCACTTTGGGCGGAGGGGAAATAGTCCAGCACCTCACCCCGGTAACGATACCCGGTGCAGATATTCAATGATTCGAACCCGTCCAGTACATCGAGCTTGGTCAGGGCAATCCCGTCAATGCCACCGATTTTGATGGCCTGACGTACCATCACCGCATCGAACCAGCCGCAACGGCGCTGCCGCCCGGTGACGGTGCCGAACTCATGGCCGCGTTCACCCAGCCGTTGCCCGGTGTCGTTATCCTGCTCGGTAGGGAATGGGCCGCTGCCGACCCGCGTGGTATAGGCCTTGGTGATCCCCAGAATATACTGCAAATTGCCTGCACCCATTCCGCTACCTGTACTGGCGGCTCCGGCAATGGTATTGGATGAGGTGACAAAGGGATAGGTGCCATGGTCAATATCCAGCATGGTGCCCTGTGCGCCTTCAAACAGAATATGCTTGCCATCACGGTTTGCCTGATCAAGCGTCCGCCAGACCGGGCAGGCATAGGAGAGGAGGCGCTCGCGAATGCTACCGAGTTTCTCCAGCATGTCCTGCTTGCTGATCGGTGTCAGCCCGGCATGCTCGATCGTGATGTTATGATGCGCTAGCAACGCGTCCAGCTTGGTGTCCAGCAGCTCCGCATCACCCAAATCACAGATACGAATGGCACGGCGGGCGATTTTGTCTTCATAGGCCGGGCCGATACCGCGCCGTGTGGTGCCGATCATCGACTTGCCGCGCAGGCTTTCCGCTACGCCGTCAATCTCCTGATGCACCGGTAAAATCAGGGTGGCATTGTCGGCGATCTGCAATGTCTCCGGTGTGATGTGCAATCCCTGCTCCGCCACGCGATCAATTTCGGCGAACAGGGCGAACGGGTCAATCACGACACCATTGCCGATGACACTGAGCTTACCGGGGCGCACGACGCCGGAAGGCAGCAGACTCAGCTTGTAGGTCACGCCGTCTACCACCAGCGTATGCCCGGCATTGTGCCCACCCTGAAAGCGTACAATCACGTCAGCACGCTCACTAAGCCAGTCAACGACTTTTCCTTTTCCTTCATCTCCCCATTGTGAGCCGATCACGGCAACATTGGTCATAGTGCGTTCCTTTCTATTGATTAATTCTGATAGGTGTAATGCGTGGCGATACCTTGGTCACGCAATTGCTTGGTTTCCTGGTAGGATGTTTCGGGTGACACTGTCTGAGCCTCTGCCTGCTGCGGAGTCGGCACAATATCCACCAGCCGATCCACATAGAGTGTCAGACCGCATCCGGCATAGTTATGATCAATGCTATATTGTCCGCCACGTCCTAATTCCTGACGGCTTTCAGCGTCCATGAGTGTAAAGCAGGTGCCGTCATGATAATCAAACCCCTCGGTATCCAGCGGGTCAATGAGCACTCTCAGCGTATCACCGAACTGTGCACTCAGCGCTGATGCCAGCGATTGCAGCATGTCAATATGAGATGATGCAGCATGTGGCAGCGTATGTGTTTCCAGCACCTCTGCGATCGGTTGTGTCAGTAAATCGATGACCAGTTCCTTATAAGGCATGGATGCGGGTAGGGCGTTGGTATCTTTTTGATAAATGGCCTTGCGAATGGATGCTTGCGACGTATCCAGACATCCGCCTAGTAATGCGTCAAACAGCCCGGCGGATGACAGGCTGACCACCATCGACGACAGGCCAAGTAAGGAAAGCCCCTCGATGGCAGCAGTCAGCGGCTCCAGAGGGTGGATATGGTCGGTCATACCAATCAGCTCAATCCCTGCCTGCCGCAGCTGGCGTTTCGTAGACAGCCCATCCGGTGCAACGCGCAGTACCTGTCCGGAATAAGAAAGCCGTGATATGGGGGTGCGTTCATCCAGCATGGTCAATGCCAGACGCTCAATCTGTGGAGTAATATCCGGTCGCAGCCCCATCATGCGCTGTGACTCAGGGTCCATCACCCGGAATGTATTGGTGGCGTGTGCCGCTCCTTTTCCGGCAAGTAGGCTGTCCTCGAATTCCAGCAGTGGCGGAGCGACTTGCTCGTAACCAAACAGCGCAAAACGATCCAGCACCACGTTGGTGATGTGTCGATCCAGCGCGGCAGCGGGCGGCAGGGTATCCTGCAATCCAGAGGGGAGGAGGGGCATGGCTATAGCTTGCTTTTCAGTAATTCATTCACTGCCTGCGGGTTCGCTTTTCCGCCGCTGGCTTTCATCACCTGCCCGACAAAGAAACCAAACAATTTGTCTTTTCCGGCGCGGTATTGCTCGACCTTGTCCGGGTTGGCGGCGATGACCTCGTCAATCATCGTTTCAATGGCTCCGGTATCGGTGACTTGTTTCAGCCCTTCTTCGTCCACGATGACGGACGCTTCTTTACCGGTTTCGATCATCTTATCCAATACGTCTTTGGCAATCTTTCCGGAAATCGTATTATCTTGAATCAGTGCCAACAGCCCGGCAAACGTATCCGGCGAAAGCGGACATTCGGTAATGGACTGTTCCAGCTTGTTGAGACGTCCGAACAGTTCACCCGTCATCCAGTTGGCGGCCAGTTTGGGGTCGGCCTTGGTAGCGACCGCCTCATAATAAGCAGCGCTTTCTTTATCGGACACCAGTACGGATGCGTCATAGGATGTTAAACCAAACTCGGCGACATAGCGCTGTTTTTTCTGATCCGGTAATTCCGGCAGTTCCGTTTTAATACGATCCAGCATGCTTTGCGGTAATTCAAGCGGCAGCAGATCCGGGTCGGGAAAATAGCGGTAATCATGGGCGTCTTCCTTGGAACGCATTGTACGCGTTTCATTGACATTCGCGTCATAAAGCCGGGTTTCTTGATCGACCACGCCGCCGCTTTCCAGCAGATCCACCTGGCGCTCGGCTTCATGCTGGATGGCCTTCATCATATAGCGCACGGAATTAAGGTTCTTGATTTCGCAGCGTGTGCCCAGTGTTTCATCGCCGGTGCGGCGCACGGATACATTGGCATCACAGCGCAGTTCGCCTTTTTCCATGTCACCGCCACACGTGCCGAGATAACGCACAATGGCTCGCAGTTTTTTGATGTAAGCACCGGCTTCATCAGGGCTGCGCAGGTCCGGTTCCGAGACGATTTCCATCAGGGCGATGCCGCTGCGGTTCAGGTCAATGAAGCTTTCAGACGGGCTATGGTCGTGCAGCGATTTTCCGGCATCCTGCTCCAGATGCAGGCGGGTGACGCCGATCTCTTTAACAGCGCCGTCATCCAGTTCAATGGTGATGGTGCCTTCACCAACAATCGGGTCAAGAAACTGAGAAATCTGGTAGCCTTGTGGCAGGTCAGGGTAAAAGTAATTCTTACGGTCAAAGACGGAGCGCAGATTGATCTGTGCATTTAGTCCCAGCCCGGTGCGTACCGCCTGTTCCACGCAAGCTTCGTTGATGACCGGCAGCATTCCCGGCATAGCAGCATCGACCAATGATACATGGTGGTTTGGTTCTGCGCCAAAATCCGTGGGAGAGCCGGAAAAAAGCTTGGAATTGGACGTGATCTGGGCATGCACCTCCAGACCGATCACCATTTCCCACTCGCCTGTATTCCCTTTAATAATGCCGGGAGTTTGCGCCATTGCTTAAAGCCTCAAGTTGTTAATTGAGGTCATGTCTATCGTAAGGAATCTGCTAATGCCAGTAAAAGTTATCAGAGGTAATTGACTGCCTAGCGGCTTGCAGCAGTATCCTTTGCTTCCTGCTTTCCTTTTGTCTCCATCTTGCCGCGATGGTCAGAGCTTTTGACCTTGGTATCGGGTGCATTTTCTTTGGGCGCATCTGCTTTCTTGTCGCGTGGGGTGATGTTGTTCTTTCCCTCTTTTTTGTCGGCAGCAGGAACGGTGGCTTTCTCAGGCGCACGATCTCCCGGCAATGCATGGCGCGCTTCTTGAATTGCTGTCTCCAGTGTTTCCGGATCACTAACGTCAAATCCATCGTGACTAACAACCAGCCCTTCTCCCACCAACGTGATGAGTGACAAGGGGTGCAGCGTTACATTCGAACCATCTTTCCCTAAAATCGCCTGAGCGAGTGTTTCTGAGCGCTCGGCCAGCTCTTGCTCATATTCCTCACTGACTCCTTCAATATCTGGCGTTTCCCGATGATCGACTACATGCTGGTGGAAAATTTCCTGAATATAATCCGAAAGCTTCACCTTGTTCCCTTTGGCTGGGCAATGAAACTTGTGTTTCGGGTGCATTTTCTTGAGCTTTTCAATGCTGATGTCGTCGCCCAATTTACCTTTGCTCACTTCCTCCTGCAGGTGGATAATCAGATCATAGGCAATGACATCCGGCGAGCCATGCTCCTTGCTTTCCTCGGCCATTTTTTTGATTTGGCTGGTGCCGATCAGTCCTCCAATTAGCCAAGCATTAGTCGCATTTAGCTTATTGTCATAGACTGCGAATCTGTCATCTTCTTTTTTGCCAAAGATATTCTCTTTGCGTAGGCTCATCGCATCAGGAATAAAAATCTTCCCCTTGAGTGCCGTTTCAGCTTTATCATTGATGTTTTTCCGTTCTTTTGGATTTAGGTTTTCATTTTCAAGTCGGCTATCACGTTCTTCAATGATGCCTTGGGCACGATCCTCACGGAATGTGTCGCGCGCCTTTTTTTGTGCTCCGGCCATTCCCAACGAGCCGAGCATATTAATCATCTTGTAGTTGAAAGGGGTTTGCAGGGTACCATCAAGCTTTTCAAGCACCTTGTTGTGATTCTTGCCGCCTGGAAGAACGCTGCTGCTTCTGAAATCAACGATATTATTTTGTATTAAAGGTGCAATCTCTTCTCTGATTGCTTCACGTAATTCTTTATCCTGAGAATGCGCTTTATTAAGTTCCCAGACCGGCTGAGCTACAATAACAGCGGCTTGGGTTGTTAATGTAATGGCAGCTTTGGTTTTTGCTGCCTTATTATCGCTGAATAATGCATCAGTGAGCGATGCGCCTCCCTCTCCGGTAAAGTCAAGTTCCGATGGAATCTCTCCCATACGATGATCGACCAGGTTATGCCCGTGATTCTCAACAAACTCAGTGATAAGATACGCCATTTCACGTACAAACGTCCAGCCAGCATCTTCACCGAGCTTGTTGCCGCCGAGTTGCTTATAGAGTTTCTCCACCCAATTCCCATTGGCAATGTCCTTTGTGGGATCGATGCCATAGAAATCCGGGCGGGAATCTTTTGCCGTATTATATGCCTGACGTCTGTCTACCATAGTTTATACATACTAGTTCACTCTTTAGTTTAACTAACGATTGTGACATTTTCATGAATCGGCAGCAAAATCGAGGCAAAAACCGATGATTTTCCCAGATTATTCCCTCCGCCTAACAAATGAGGCTTTGTTTTAGGGCATTTCTCACTTACCTATGAGTATTATGCGATATCGCCTGCTGTTAATCATATTGCTGCTGATTGGCCAGCCTGTGCAAGCCGGGCTCATCCGGGATGCCGAAATCGAGGCCTATTTGCGCGACCTGTCTGCGCCAGTCTTTCAGGCAGCAAGCATGTCACCGCAGCAGGTGCGCCTGTTCATTGTCAATGATGATCGTATCAATGCCTTTGTTGCCGGGGGTAGTAATATGTTCCTGCATACCGGGCTGATGATGGCAACCGATACGCCGGAAATGCTGCTGTCGGTCATTGCCCATGAAACCGGGCATATCGCCGGTGGGCATTTGCTGCAAACCGAGGCGGCGCTGGAGCAGGCGCAAGTGGGCGCCATCTTGACCTATTTACTGGGTGCTGCGACCATTGCCGCCGGGGGCAGCGATGTCGGTGCGGCCATTCTCTCCGGTGGCAGCCATGCGGCCAACCGTAACCTGCTCTCCTACAGTCGCGCCAACGAGCAGGCAGCGGATCAGGCGGCTTTATCCTATTTCGATCGCATGGGAATTTCCGCCGAGGGGATGCTGCACATGTTCGAGCGTCTGCGCCAGGAAGAAAAAAGGCATCTAGATGCTGATGCGGATGTGTATGCCCGTACTCACCCGCTGAGTCAGGATCGTATCACCCATATCCGTAATCACCATAAAGCCTCATCGTATCAGGGAGCATTACCTCCGGATACCCAGTTGCAACATCAGCGTATGCGTGGCAAATTAACGGGTTTTCTAAAGGAATTGCCGGAGGTGCTGCGAACCTATCCCAAGGATAATCACACGATGGAGGCACGTATTGCCCGTGCCGTGGCCTATGGGCAAGTGTCACAGGTGGAAGAGGCATTGGCAGAACTTCAGCCATTACTGGTAAAGAATAAATATGATGCGTACTTGCATGAGCTATATGGGTATCTGCTATTTAAGGGAGGCAGGGTGCAGGAGGCAGCGGATGCCTATCGTGCAGCGCAGACACTGGCACCGGATGCTGCGTTGATTCGCAGTGATTACGGCAAGGTGCTCGTCGCATTGGGAGATGAGGAGTCCTTGGAGTTGGCGCAGGAAACATTGGAACTCTCCAGCCGTCTGGATCAGACCTATCATCAAACCTGGCGCCTGCTGGCACGGGTTTATGGTGTTGCCGGGCAGACAGGAATGGCAGAGTTGGCGCTGGCGGAACTAGCAGCGCTAAATAATGATCGTGAGGAACTGGAGTTGCGGCTCAAGCGCGCCGACCCCTATCTGGAACCCTACAGCGCAGCAGGGTTGCGTGCGGAGGACCTCCGCCTATTCGCAAAAACGCTCGACGAAGATGAATGATGGCAAAGTCAAGGAACTGCTATATCTTTAAAGGTGAAGGTCGCGCTATACAAAGAGGGTGTAATGCTTTATACCCGGCCATCGAATAATGAAGTGGAGCTATTACCCAAGGAGTTTTTATCTATGTTTCGTAGTCTAGCCATTACTATCTTGACCCTTTCCCTTGCCATGCCTGCTATCGCTGAGCCGGTACAGAAGGAAGAACTGGGTGATCTGATTCGTCAATATCTCAATGATAACCCGGAAGTGATTATGGAAGCGGTTGATCGCTATCAGCAAAAAGCCAAGGAAGCAGGGCTGGCCAAAGTACGTGAGGCCATTAAGGCTAATGCCGATGCGATTTTCAACGATCCGAATGACGGTACGATTGGTGATAAGGATGCAAAAGTTACGATTGTTGAGTTTTTTGATTATAACTGTTCGGCGTGCAAATATATGTTCAAGCCAATTGACACGTTGTATAAAGCTGGCCTGAAAGATGTGCGCGTGGTATTTAAGGAATATCCGATTTTCGGTGAACGCTCTGAAAAATTAGCCAAAATCGGACTGGCGGTGAATGCACTTGCGCCTGAAAAATATTATGAGTTTCATGGCTTGATGATGCAGCATAAGGGGGCTATTACAGCAGAGGACGCTTATGGTTATGCAGGTCAGGTCGGCGTAGAGCGTGAGGCGATTCAGAAAGAATTGAGCGATGCAAAATACACGCAAATGCTGAAAGACGGAGCAGCGCTTGGCGATAAACTCCAGATTCGTGGTACGCCGTTCTTGATTGTTGGCAATGAACCTGTACCACATGCACTGGACAAAGCAGCACTGGATAACTACATCGCAAAAGCGCGGGCTGCGAAGCAATAGGCAACTACCAGGCATGAAGAGGTGAAACTGCTATAAACACTTGCGCCTGTATGGCGTGTGTAATAGATAAGCACTTCCACATCGTGGGGCATTAGCTCAGCTGGTAGAGCGTTACACTGGCAGTGTAAAGGTCAGCGGTTCGACTCCGCTATGCTCCACCATCTCAAACCGCACGTAATCTCCAGCACACTATGCATTATGTCCGGATTTGATGCTGCTATCGTCCTGATTCTATTGATTGTCTAGTTTTTTATCAGCTTACCATTGAAAAGAACTTCTTCATGCTGATATAACATGCCACTATGAAGAGAGTTCCAGTAAATGACCATGCGAAGATCATTGATTTTCCGGCTAAACACCAGCAAAAATCGCAAGACCGTTATCCGGATTTCCGGATTGAAAAAGATGAGTGGCTTGAATCTTTCAATTGCCTAGAGGATGATACAGATTTCTTGAAAGGAATGATTACGGCGTATTGACCCCCCCCTTGTAAACAAACTCTACTTTCCCATTACATTAGTGCTGCGTTCCTTCCTGATCCGCAAGCGCCAGTAATAATGCATGAATGTCGTCGCATTCAAATTTGCTGGCTAATTTAAAGAACGATAATAGCAGTGTCAGTTTTTCGAACAGATATTCATCATTAGCGACTTTACGTACAACACTGTTTGTACGTTCTGTGTCCGAACTAATTTTGCTGATTGCTTCGTTCAGAACACATTGTACAGAAAGAAGTCTGGCTCTTTCTGCTTCTTTTTCCAGGTAATACAGACTACCCACAATGGATTGCAGGTCACTATATCCCTCTTTCTGTATATTTCCTTTTTCAATTTGCATAATGAGCCTCTCGTGCATATTTGGATAATTCCACCATATCTATAAAACCATCATTGCTCAGCTTATGATCGAGTGTCTCTACAGTAATAATCTGCCCGTCAATGTTGACATGCATACGATCAAAATCATCAAGATTTACCCGCCCCCAGTCAAATATCTCGTTGAGATATTCCATTGCCGGTATTTTCAACGTCGAGGCATTATACAGTTGTGCTTGACTGTACAGTCTGAATCCTTCTTCAATAGCTCGAATACAGCTATCTGCAATGCCCTTATACTGTTGATTTTTTTCGTTCATAGATCGTATCTCCATAATTCATAATATTGTGATTTATCCCTGTCGCCTGTCGCACAAGCTGCCTGTTTTCTTCCGAAATGATCACATACCCGGCTCTAGCCACATGGCCTTCATCTGTCTTTTGTGGTTCACCCAGCCAAAAAGGTTTCCAATTATTTTTATAGAAGAGCCCTTTCCAATATGCCGGATACATCAGCCCCACAATATGGGATATTCCATGTGCCAACCCATATTCCAGATATGCCAGTACTAGCTCGTTGGCAATGCGCTTTCTGGTCTGTGTATCTAATCTGTGGTCTATGCAGAAACGCGAACCCTCCATAACATAGGTACCGGTTGGCATGTCGCTATCAACAAATTCAGATAAGTTCTCAGTGAGCATGAAAGACCTATCTGTAGGGTACAAACGAGTCACCCCCCTAGCTTCAAGATTATGGTCTCGCCAGATTAGATATGTGGAGGCTGGATTATCGTACTGGTCGTACTCCATTTCCTCATATTCCGGCACATCCCAACCCTGACGTTTTATGATGGCCTGGTATCGCAAGCGATGTTGCGCTGCCAGTGCATTTCCGGCAAATAAATGATTTGTGGCAAGGGTTACACATTCGACTGTCATTTCCGTCTCCCATTTGATTTAGGGATAACAGGAAGGTGTCGTCGGTAAACCTAGCCAACCGGATAGGGTTTAGTCGAAAATAGTTCGTACACCGATGACATCGATAGGGATAAGTCCCAGGCGAATCGCCTTTGTCACGGCCAACACCCGGTCATTTGCATTAAGTTTGCGGTAGATGTTCTGTTGGTGGAACTTGATGGTTGCCGTCGAAACATGCAGAATGTCGGCAATTTCAGAATTATGTTTTCCGTTGGCCATCCATTTTAGTACTTCACTTTCCTTAGAAGTAAGGTGCACAGGCTCAGACACATAAGGCTTCTCCTGCACCAGGTCGCAATACACCGTATGAAATTGTTCCGTAAATAAATTAAGTTTTGAGAGCATATCTTTGGTCAGGGTAAATCGGCAATCGCTTGCAATGCCAACCCCTGCCACTTCACCGACTCCCCTGTGAAGGGGAATTCCTACACCGTTTAAAAGCCCTGCATCCTCCGCTTCACGCATAAATCGGATTTGTTTTTTTCCGAGTGGTGTTGTCTCTTCCAGTGATTGCCAGCTAAACGCCGGCCCTGTCCTCATTCCTTTTTGTACTACAGGATCAATCTTGTGGTATTCCCGCTCAAAATAATGATTCATCCAGTCCTGTGGATAATTTGAACGCACCCCATGGCCGGCAGTTTGCCCAATGGAATGATGATCTGTCATGAAGGTGTATACAGCACTGTCAAAGCCAAGCTGGTTGATTGCCTTGACATACAGGGAGAAGGCTTGATCTGTAGTCACAGCTCGGTTTGTTTCTTCAATAAACTGTTCCAGATTCATGTGTTCACTACCCAACGTTAAAGGAATCAACTATAAAACCGTTATATTTTCAACCAGATATTGAATGAAAGCAAACAATATAATCCAGAAATTTTCCATGTATGACTTTTCTGATCCTCAAATGAGTGTTCGAAATTAAACTGCTATAGTGAGCGTCACTAGACGGAAGTATAGTCTATGGCGCTGTAAAGTCTGTTTGATATACTGTTGCCCCAATAAATCCGTGAGGATAGGGATTCGAACCTGCGAAGCAACACCAAAGGTGTTGTTCGCCTCTTTCATAGGGGGTTCGTTCAATCCCCTCGCGTACAGGTTTAAATATCATTCTATATACTGGCGCAGCAACCGAGAGTACTTTCAAACCTGTTGAACGTTGAGGCAGATGCTGTTTTTGATTTGTCCTATCGCTACGCTATTGAGGACATGGCGGAGCAATCGGGAGCATTTTCAAACCTATTGAACGTTGAGGTAGATGCTGTTTTTGATTTGTCCTATCGCTACGCTATTGAGGACATGGCGGAGGGACAGGGATTCGAACCCTGGAAGGAGTTGCCCCCTTGCCGGTTTTCAAGACCGGTGCATTCAACCGCTCTGCCATCCCTCCGAAACGCTGAACCAGCGAGCGCCTAACCTAGAAAATATCGTGGTCGCTTGTAAAGTGGAATTCTTGTTTTTCTTCATCCTATCTTAAACTATGGTCGATAGAGAGGTAGAGTATGGATAATTTGCTAAGTTTATTAATGCGTGAGCTGGATGTCATCTGGGCGGCGCATCGGGCGGTGGGGCTGGAAGGTTCCATGTGCCTGTATACGCTGGACGGGCAGGAACCATGGCGTTCGGACAAGCAGGGACTGACACGCTGGTTCACACATGAAGAGACCTCTGACGCCCTGACTGAACTGATTACGCACTACAATGAAGGCAACCTGCCAAACTCCAGTATGTTGTTGAATCCGATCATCCATCATCAGGATGGGGAGGGCTACAAGCCGGTCGGCAGTGGAGTATTCTGGGCGACGGCCTTTGCGCTGGGGATCGCCGAACTAACACCGGATCAGATGCAACGGCCACTGGATAAGGGCGTCTTATGCAGTCATTTCCATCGGGGCGATGATACGCAGGCCGGAATTAAACTGCTGGGAATTTCAGATAAGGTACTGGAACCGGAAGCTGACGGTATCAGTGTGAACGGATGTCGTGCGCTCTATGATCTGACGGATGTAAAGAGTGAGCCCTATGCACCGTATTATCCTTTATCCGGCCTGAACTACCTGAGTCTGCACGGGATTTTTAATCATCCGGATATTACCCATTCCTTCCCGGAGCCGTTGCAAGAAGCACCGGCGGAGCAGGTGGTCAAGGAAACACAGATCAATGTACAAACGGTGTTGGATGCCACGGAATGTTTCATTGCCTATGACCGGTTGCATCGCCTCTATACCCATTTCGGACAAGATACGAAGGATATTCCCCACAATACGCGGTTTTTCAATCTCTGCGCCCGCGATCTTGACCTGTTCGACCGTACCGGGCCAATGCGGATCGGCTCGGATGAGACCTTTGAATTTATCGTGCCGGGCTATATCCCACGAGGTGCCGTGACACTACTGGCCGCTTCCGGGGGGACGGGGAAGAGTAGTGCTGCGCACCAACTCTGTGTACTGTCGGCCATTGATTATGAGGAAGGCGAAGAGCCGCCGACCTGGTTGGGGCAGCCGATCAATACCAACGTGACCAAAGGGGTCTGCGTCTATTTCTCCGGGGAGGATGGTCCGGCGATCATCAATGCGCGGGGTGAGTTGTTTGACCCGGAGGGGCGGGCGCAGCGCCTGCAATTCCACCGTACCGAGTTTGCCGATCAGGATATTAGTTTCGGTGAGTATCTGTTGCGCCTGCGCAAAATGCCGGACGTATCGCTGGTGGTGGTCGACCCGGCGCGGAAATATCTCAGCGGGGATGAGGACAATTCCGACGTGGTCAGTGAGTTCTTTGAAGCGATTGAGGAATTTGCGATTGAGAAGAATTGCGGCATGATTATCGTGCATCACTTGCAGAAAGGTGCGCGTCCGACCAATTCAAGGGAAGTGCTGGATGAGTTGCGCGGTTCGCAGGTGTTCATCGACCGGGCGCGGGTCGTGCTGGGGATGTGCCGCGATGAGAAACATACCATTATCGGCCTGTCGAAATGTAACATTCCGCCGAATCTGGGGATGGTACAGGAAGAGCGGATTTTCACACGGAATCCGGAGAATTTGCAGTTGATCTGGTTGCCGGGCGAATCAGGGGTGCGGCGTGATTACCTGACGAAAGAAGAGATTGAGGCGCTGGAGTTCGAACAGTTTCAGGAACAATTGCAGCCGAAGAAAGAAGAAAAAAGTAAGTAGCCCAGAGCGCTGGGATCACTGTGCTGCACTGTCATGCCGTCGAATGACGGCATCCGGCCAGACCCCGGCACCCGCTGCGCCAGCGCTAGCTCGGCGAGTTCGCCGGGGTGACAAATCGTACGGTCTCATTGAATATTGCTGTGGGTGCTACCCGATATACGCTTCCTGCCCCTGTGGTTGCTGGCGTCGCCCCTTCTCATAATCCTGCCATTTAGTGCTTTGTGGCACTTGTGGTTCAGGTTTTTTATTACCAAACGCCATTTTACCAGCAATGGCGGTAGCCAGTGCGGTACCGGCAACGGCAGCAACCTTGGTTTTTGTGTCCATACCACCCCATACTTCCTGCACTTTAGATCCAGCATTTTTTGCTACATCTGTTGCTTTTCCAAAAATACCTTTATCTCCACCTGCCGGAATCTTAGTGCTTTCTAAAGTCACCGCTGGCACATCTACTGTAACTGGAGCCGGAACAATATCTGTGCTCCCTCGACCACTTCTAATCTCATCCATCCAACTAAACATTCCCATAACAGTATCCTGCTTTCTTATCCTATCCTTATAGTATGCCATGAAATCATGACAAATTCATGAAGGTAAAGAAAAAAGTGCTGTTGTATTGGAGAGGATGCTATCGCCTAACGCGTTATTACGCTATTCGATCCACGAAACAAGCCTGTCATTTCTGAAGATGATGTATGTCCATGGATCGCCCGGAATGGCAGAAAAATTAATGAATATTTAATGAATGCCTCAGGTTTGGCTTGCATGGTGGGAGGAGGTGCCCTATACTCTTCCTATCTTTTTTGCGGTCCGAGGCTGCTTAAACAATGTTTTTTTTTGTTGTACAATATTGGAGGTGTATCCCATGCAAGGATATGTTTCTGTTAAAAAGATTCAAGCTTTGATTCAAGAAATTCAGGAGGCTCCGTTTTCTGACACTGAATATAATACAGTGACTGGGAGTTGGTACACTGAACATGAATTCAAAGAAGCTCAGAGGCTCAAAGTGGAAACACTTAAGCTATTGCTTGTAGAGCAAGAGACCAGCCCAAACCCTCTTACGAGGAAGAAGGCGGAGCCTCCGCAACCTACTTGCACATTCATGACCTAAGTAGTATCATGACCTAACCAACCGGCATCCTCGGCACTGCCGGTTATTTTTTGCCTGCCGGTTGCCAATCCCCTCGCACCGATATTCATATTTACCCCATCCACGTTATCCGCTAAGCATGCGCCCTATGAACAATGAGGAACTGCGCGAACAGATACGGCTGGTCATTGCCGGACATGTCGATCATGGCAAATCGACATTGATCGGGCGGCTGGTGCATGACACCGGCCATCTGCCCGACGGCAAATATGAGCAGATACGCGCTGGGTGTGAGCGCCGGGGCGTCGCGTTTGAGTGGTCATTCCTGATGGATGCATTGCAGGCAGAGCGATCGCAAGGCATTACCATCGATATGACGCAGCTCTGGTTACGGCTGGAGGCGCGGGATTACGTCCTGATCGATGCACCCGGCCACCATGAGTTCCTCAAGAACATGATGACCGGGGCGGCGGAGGCCGATGCCGCGATTTTGATGGTCGATGTCGCTGAGGGGATGCGCGAACAATCCCGCAAACATGCCTATCTGTTGCATTTGTTGGGCATTCGGCAGGTCATTGTGGTCATCAATAAAATGGATAAAGTCGGCTATGATCGTGCGCACTACGAAGAGGTGGCGGAGTCCTGCCGCGCCTATCTGGACACGATCGAACTTACCGCGCAGGCGATGATTCCGGTATCGGCCTATAATGGGGTCATGGTGCAGGAGGCCGGGGAGGCGATGCCATGGTATGACGGGATGACATTGGTCGAGGCGCTCGCCGGGCTGACGCCGGTTGCCCACAATGCCGATGCGCCATTGCGACTACCGGTGCAAGATGTGTATAAGTTCGATGACCGGCGCATCATTGCCGGGACGCTGGAAAGCGGGCAGTTACGCGCCGGTGATGAGATTCTGATTTCTCCGGGTAATTATACGGCGCGTGTGGCGTCACTTGAGGGATGGCCAGCAGCAGGCGATGCGGCTGCCAGTGCTGGGCAGGCCATCGGCATCACGCTGGACGAGCAACGCTTTGTCGAGCGCGGACATGTTATCAGCCATGTAGTGCAGCCGCCGATCCTGACCAACCAGTTTTATGCTCGCCTGTTCTGGATGGGACATACACCGCTGACCGTCGGAGCGTCCTACACGCTGCGTATCAATACGGCGAGCTACCAGGCGGAGGTGCGCGCCATCCATCATGTAATCGATACCAACACACTGGAAGAAGTACCGTCGGATGTGGTGGCGCGCCATCAGGTGGCGGATATCTTGTGGCAGGTGCGTGGACTGGCCGTGCTGGATGCACATGACGATCTACCGGCCAGCGGGCGCTGTGTCGTAATCGATGAGCATCGTATTTGCGGTGGCGGCATTCTGTCGATGGGCGAACTGGCGGATCAACGCGTCGCGCCTCAGGCAGTAAAATCAGAGCATCTCTTTACCGAAGAGATGATGATTACGACCGATCAACGTGAATCGGTCAATGGCCATAAAGGAGGGATTCTATGGTTCACCGGCCTGTCCGGTTCGGGTAAGTCCACACTGGCGAAGGAGCTGCAACAGCAATTATTTGCGCGTGGGTATCAAGTCTATGTGCTTGACGGCGATAATGTCCGTCAGGGGTTGAATGCCGATTTAGGGTTTGCACCGGAGGATCGCGCCGAGAATATCCGCCGGGTCGGCGAGGTGGCAGCGTTATTCGCCGATGCCGGGATGATCGTGATTTCCGCCTTTATTTCGCCTTACGGGGAGGATCGCCGCCGTGCCCGCGCCGCCGCGCCGGAGCAGTTCCACACCGTGCATATTCAGGCGGATCTGGCGACCTGTGAAGCGCGCGATACCAAGGGACTATATAAGAAAGCGCGTGACGGTGAGATTTCCGAATTTACCGGGATTTCCGCTCCTTATGAAATCCCTGACAATCCGGAGCTGGTGATCGATACGGCAGGTGCCACGATCGACGCCTGTGTGGCGCAGTTGCTGGCCTACGTAGAGAAGCATTTTGGAGTGGTGTAATATTGTCGTCGTTCCGGGCTTGAGCCGAAATCCATAATTATCCCTCCCCCCGCTTGCGGGGGGAGGTTAGGAGGGGGGCTGTAGTAATATTGAGATACTCTCCAACAGCCCTCCCCCTAACCCCCTCCCGTAAACGGGAGGGGGAACCTGGATTCCGGATCGCGCTACGCTTGTCCGGAATGACGGGAACCACTTGCATTTCATGCAAGGCTTTGGTAATATACATGAAATTTTCACCTAGGGTGCTTGAGTCATATACAATTTCATATGACTGTTATGATTTCGTTTGTGTTTCTTTGCGGAAATGCAGGCGGTCAATCAGGCGCACCTGGTGAAAAGATTGTTGTAAATTCTAGATAAAAATTATGACTCCAGAACAAGAAGCTCAACAGATTCGTAACCAACTGGGATTGCCGATTACGGCCACTTCCGAGGAGGTTGCTCAGGCAATTGGGGGGGCTCATGCTGAACTGATTGATATCCGGCTAGTGATGAAACTACATCCAGATGTGGATCATCAATTCTTGATTGAATCGATCAAAGATGATCGCGATACTATTAAAGAGTTGCAGGGGCAACTCATGAAGTTGGCAGGGCCAGTGACACCGGAGTTTGATTACTAGTCTCTAGGCATCTTAGTTCCTCATTGATTTGTAAGTGATTGCCGCTTAGAACCTCTGGTTCGGTAGCAATCATTTTTTTTGCCTTCCTTATCAGACACTGAGATCATTCCATCCATAACTCCCCCCTTGAGGGGGAGTCGGAGAGCACACGCCGAAGGCAGTGCGATCCGGTGGGGGGATCACTACAAAACATACCCCCCACCCAATCGACTTTCGCTATGCTCGGTCTCTTGGACTCCCCCGCACAGCACCCACCTGTGGGGTGCTGTGCACCAAAGAGGCATGCACCCCGCACGCGGGTGCAAGCTGGGGGAGTTAGATAGAGAGGTTGGTTCCACTTGCCAAGTGCCGCCGGTGATTCTACAACGATCACCATGACACAACAATATGAGACGGACATCGTCATTGTAGGGGCTGGGCCGGTCGGGCTGTTTGCCATTTTTGAATGCGGGATGCTGAAAATGCGCTGCCATGTGGTCGATACGCTGGAGGCGGTTGGCGGGCAATGCACGGCGCTCTACCCGGAAAAACCCATCTATGATATTCCCGGATTTTCTGCCATTGATGCCGCCGAGCTGATTGGGCGGCTGGAAGAGCAGGCCGCGCCGTTTGATCCGGTCTATCATCTCGGACAGCAGGTCACCGGCGTCACAAAGCAGGGAGATGACTGGCAGGTCACCACCTCTACCGGAACGGTGATTACGGCAAAAGCAATCATCATTGCCGGAGGTTGCGGCGCATTCGGGCCAAACCGTCCGCCGCTGGAAGGGCTGGACGCCTATGAGGGAACGTCGGTGTTTTACATGGTGGGGCGCAAGGAAGCGTTTCGTGATAAGCGTATCGTCATTGCCGGGGGCGGGGATTCTGCTGTCGACTGGGCGCTGTCACTGGCGGATATTGCGCAACAAATCTATGTCGTGCATCGCCGCCCCAAGTTCCGCGCCGCACCGGAAAGCATTGGCCGGTTGAATGGGTTGGTCGCATCGCATGACAATTTTGAGTTGGTGGTTCCCTATCAATTACATGCATTGCAAGGGCAGGATGGGCAGCTATCGGCCGTGCAGGTGGCAACATTGGATGGCGATGTGCGAACCCTGGAGGCGGATACATTGTTACCGTTCTTCGGGCTGGCGATGGAGCTAGGGCCGATTGCCAACTGGGGCTTGCAACTGGAGATGAATCATATCACCGTGCATCCGACCACCATGCAGACCAGTGTGCCGGGCATTTATGCCATCGGGGACATCGCCACCTATGAGCATAAGCTGAAGCTCATTCTTTGTGGGTTTTCGGAAGCGGCACTCGCAGCGCATTCGGCGTATCCATTGGTGCATCCGGAAACGGCGTTGCATTTTGAATATTCGACCAGCAAAGGAGTGCCGGTGGATGCTTGAGGTCATTCTCAATCCGCCGGTACAGTTTTTTATACTGGCCATATTGGCGGGAGCGTTGCGTTCCGATTTAGACATTCCCGACCAGGTGACCAAAGCCATGTCGATGTACCTGATGCTGGCCATTGGATTGAAGGGCGGGATTGCGTTACGCGAATCCTCAGCCAGTGAGATACTGGCATTATGGCCGGTGTTTGCAGTCGCCATATTGTTCAGCTTTTTAATCCCGTTTCTGGGGTGCTTCCTGCTGCGTAGCACAACGAAGCTCAGCCGGCTGGATGCAGCGGCAGTGGCAGCGCATTACGGGTCGGTGAGTGTGGTGACGTTCAGCTATGCGGTGAGCTATTTAGAGACGCGTGGCTATGTGTATCAGGGCTATATTGTGACCCTGATGGCGTTGATGGAAGCGCCGGCGATTCTATCTGGTATTTTGCTGGCACGGGAAAGCAAGCGTCTGAAAGGCGATCAGAAGCAACGCCTGTTTTCACCGGACGTGATTCGCGATGCCATGTTCAACAGTTCCATAGTGCTATTGATGGGCAGTCTGGTGATTGGCATGACCGCAGACGATGCCGGGTTGGCACGTATCAAGCCGTACATTATTCATCCATTCTATGCGGTATTGTGTATTTTCCTGATGGAATTGGGGCTGGTCTCAGCGCGGCAGTTCCATCATTTACGTAAGTTTCCGATCGGACTCATTGCGTTTGCGCTCTATATGCCATTGTTGGGTGCATCCATGGCATTAGCGCTTGGACATACGCTAGGGATGGGATTTTCGGAAGCGGTACTGTTCGGAGTGTTGGGAGCTAGCGCATCCTATATCGCAGTGCCGGCAGCCATGAAGCTGGCGTTGCCACAGGCCAATGCCGTCTATTATGTCACGTCGTCATTAGTGGTAACGTTTCCGTTCAATCTGATTATCGGGGTGCCGATTTATTACAGCATGGCGAAATGGTTATATGGGTAACTGTCTGAAAATAAAGAAACGCTGGTAGCGCGATAGGGTATATGCTACGACTCTAATATAAATTACATAGGGTCACCATGGAAAATTTCGCCTTATATCAAATGTATGAATGGCATCGCGCTGCCGTTGCGCCGGTGCAGGCTTTTGCCAATTGGAGCATGCAAGCACTTAATCACCCCTTTAGCCCCGCATCCTATACCGGGTTAGGGCGTCAATCTGCCGCTGGATTTGAGCTGCTGGAACGCATAACACGCAATTATACGAAGCCGCGTTTCGGGATTCATGAAGTAGAAATTGACGGCAAAGCGGTGGCGGTAGAAAACCATATCGTGATGAACGAAACGTTCTGTCATTTGCGCCATTTTAAGCGTATTGGCGTGCGTCGGAAAGACCCAAAAATACTGGTTGTCGCGCCCATGTCCGGACACCATGCGACGCTGTTGCGGGGAACGGTGAAGGCGCTGATTCCTCATGGAGACGTATATATTACCGACTGGGTCGATGCGCGTGAAGTATCGGTGCTGGAAGGGACATTTGACCTGGATGACTATATCGCCATGGTGCGTGACTGCATTCGCTTCCTTGGGAAGGATGTGCATGTGATTGCCGTGTGCCAACCGGCCGTACCGGTGCTGGCGGCGGTGTCGGTCATGAGCGATGATGATGACCCGTATGTACCGGCCAGTATGACGTTGATGGGTGGGCCGATCGATACACGCGTCGGGGTGACCAAGGTCAATGAGTTGGCGCATCAGCGCTCGTTGGACTGGTTTCACCGTAATGTAATCACACGCGTCCCGGCTAACTATCCTGGGTTTATGCGAAAAGTTTATCCTGGGTTTTTGCAATTAAGTGGATTCATGACCATGAATCTGGATCGGCATATCGGCGAGCACGTCAAATTGTTCCAGCACCTGGTAGATGGTGATGGAGATAGTGCGGCGGCGCACCGCAAATTTTACGACGAATATTTGTCGGTGGCTGATATTACATCAGAATTCTATTTGATGACCATCGACAAAGTGTTCCAGCGGCATCTGCTGCCGAAGGGGATGCTGGATTATCGTGGTCGTTTGGTGCGGCCGGAGGCGATTAAGAAGACGGCATTGCTTTGCGTAGAGGGTGAGCGTGACGATATTTCTGGTGTGGGACAGACCAAAGCAGCGATCGATTTATGTCGGAATATTCCTGCAAGTAAGAAACGCTATCATCTCCAAAAAGCTACCGGGCATTACGGGATTTTCAATGGGCGTAAATACCGGGAGCAAATAGTGCCGGTGATATTAGATCACATCAAGCATGCCCGCTAAACGCTCTAAGAAGAAAATCAATTTAGCTATTCAGGGCGGCGGGGCACATGGTGCCTTTGCCTGGGGAGTGCTGGATGCCTTGTTAGAAGATGGACGCCTGAGTATTGATGGGTTGTCAGCTACCAGTGCCGGGGCGATGAATGCCTCAGTCTATGCCTATGGCATGATGACTGGAGGGGTTGATGGTGCACGGGAAGCGCTGGAGTCGTTCTGGCGTGATGTGTCGCGTACGGGAAAGTCATTGGCAGGGGTACCGGATTCCGCAATGGATATGGTGTTGTTCGGCGGACATCCGCTGGATAACCCGCTCGGCTATTTTGCATTCGAATCGTTTACGCGCCTGTTTTCTCCGTATCAATTCAACCCGCTTAACCTCAATCCACTGAAGGATATTCTGCTCAAGCATGTGGATTTTGATGTATTGGTAACATGCGAATGCGTCCAGTTATTTGTCTGTGCCACCAATGTCAAAACCAACCGCATCAAGGTGTTCCAGAACAAAGAAATCAGCGCTGATGCGGTGATGGCTTCTGCTTGCTTGCCAATGCTATTTCAAGCGGTGGAAGTCGGCGGCGAGTATTATTGGGATGGTGGATATATGGGGAACCCGGCGCTTTATCCATTGTTCTACCACACGGAAACGGATGATATGGTCGTGGTGCATATCAACCCCATTGAGCGTGAAGAGCTGCCAACGACGCCACACGAGATTGTCAATCGTGTCAATGAGGTGAGTTTCAATTCGTCATTGTTACGCGAATTCCGGGCAATTGCCTTTATTCAACGCATGCTGGAGGAAGGGTGGATCAAAGACGAGTTCCGCCATCACATCACCCATGAAACCTTCTACATGCATGCTATTCGTGCCGATGGCATCATGAATGACTACAGCGTGGCGAGCAAATTTAGTCCGAACTGGGAATTTTTATGTGACTTGCGGGATAAGGGACGAGAGGCGGCGGAAGAGTGGCTTTCAAAAAATTATCGTCATATTGGTAAGAAATCGACGATGGATATACGTGGAAGCTTTTTGAAGTCGTGAATTATTCAGCTTCTGCCGTGGTATAGGGGTCGTAATAATACATGGTGTCCCATGCGGCCAGCTTTGTATAGCGTGGCGTGGTGCTGCACGCAGCAACCAGTAAACAACAACCAAGAATGGCTAACATTCGATACATCAGATCAACTCCTTGCGATGTGGGAAATCCTCGTGTCTCCCACGCTTACATGATGCGGAAACCATGCGCCTAGTGCAATGGAAACCATGCAAAAAACGCATAATCTTCATCGAACTGTAACATTCCCATAGGCAGAGCATAAATGGCGGAAAAGCTGGCCGGAAGAGAGAAAAAATTCTCAATGAAAAACTGAAAAATTGTCATGAAACTGACTCGGAATTATGTTAGTGTCACCTTATTATGACAGCCGATGCAGGACTCCCCCAAGGCCCCAATATGGCCGTTCTAGCCTCCATGCAGCAGGCGGCGGGTGCTGATCCGACGCAACGACTAGTTGCTGCATTACCTCCACTGGGATACACGGTCAATCTAAGTGGCGGACAGGGTGTTATGAATATGCGGGTTCCCCTGCTCAATCTGTTTGGAAGCGCCATGCAGGTAGGGGGGTGTGTAGGACCGTTTTCCTTTATCGGGAATGCGCTGAAAGCCTGCTTCGTGGATATGCAAACGATGGCTAGTTGGAACACGGAAGGGGTCGAAGGCGCGGCAATGGCACTGCTGGAGGCGATGCCGGGCGAAGCCGCGCAGATAGACGCGCCCAACATTGAAGGCCAGCCAGTAGAAGCCGCAGCAGCATCTACCGGCTTGTTTGATGTGGAAGGGGGAGCATCGATCTCCCCGGCAAAAATCATGCAGCATGAGCGTGCCGTGGCGGCATCGGCGGGTATCGACTTAGCATAAAATGCTTGACCTGTTGGGTGTCCAGCCCTATAAACTTCATCCTAACTAATATCAGACAAGGTTTCGTCATGTCCAAACGTTGCGCACTTACCGGTAAAACGATTCAGTTCGGCAATAATGTCTCGCATTCCCAGCGTAAGACTCGCCGCCGTTTTAACCCGAACATGCAACGCGTATCGCTGCTGAGCGAGGCACTTGGGCAGAAAATTCGTCTCGATATACCGGTTTCGACCCTGCGCAGCATTGAGCATAATGGCGGGTTGGATGCGTATTTGCTAGGTACGTCCAACTTGAAGCTGACTCCAGAAGCGGTGGCGATTAAAAACAAGATCAAAAAAGCACAGGCCGCTGCCTAATTATAGCGCCATTATCGCGGCGTCATTTCCGACATAGAGTAAAATACAGGTGACGGGTAGCGCCGGGTAAAGCTGCACGACCAGCTGCTGGTACGCATCCATCTGCATGCGGTACTGTTCGGGCGCGTCCTCAGATGAGGCAGGTGGTGCACCGGTTTTAATGTCCAGTATGGTAACGGCGGATTCGGTGATGATGAGACGGTCAATCTGGCCGCTGATGAGTGTGCCGTCGGCCAGTGTGCCGCATATGGGCGCTTCGGCTAGTGCAGGCAGTTCCAGCAAAGCAATAATGTCTGGGTGCTGATTCAGTCGTTGTAAGTCCTGGACGATAGAATCCTGTGCTTCCACGGGTATGTCAGGACATAGATGTCGTATAAAGCCAGGCAGCCGTCTGAGGAACTCCTCATATGCCATGCCGCACTGCCATTCCAGACAGCGATGCATCAATGTGCCACGCTCTGCTGCCGTCAGCGGTGAAACGGTTTCGATGCTGGTAGTGGGTTGCGTTATTGCGGGTGTGGGAGGTGCCAGCGTTGAAGGCGCCTGGAATGGTGCTTGAATCGGTGCCTGTGTGACAGGGATCAGCAGATGCGCCGGTAATGGTTCGGGTGGTTCATGTGTGGCAGGAGATATCTCTGTCGGTTGCTGTTCATCATGACGGCGATAGGCTAGCGTGTCATTTTCCAATGGTTCGACATTCAGACGCTGCATGGCCTGCTGCAAATGCCAGTACCAACAGCCTTCCTGCACACTTGAACCGCCTTTCTCAGGTGTGCCGAAGACATGCAATTCATCACAAGCGCGGGTCATGGCGACATAGAGCAGGCGTAGCGATTCCTGGTAGAGTTCTTGCTTGCGCTTATCATAAGCGTTTCGGAAAACGCCACTGAGTGAGTCCTTCTTGCCATCTTTAAACAGCATGAGTGGTGTCTCACGGTGTGTGGCAGGTAACAAAATTTCCCGGCGCATATCATCGGGAGTGCCACACGTATCCGGTAGGATGACAATCGGCGCTTCCAGCCCTTTTGCGCCATGGATGGTCATGATGCGTACTTCCTCGCCTGCCTGTTCCATATCCTGTTTGATGTCGCTGTTATTTTGTTGCATCCAGGTGAGGAATCCCAGCAAGCTGACGGCATGATGTGAGGCCTCATACGTTTCGCAGGCATGGAGGAAATGATAGAGGATATCGCGCACACTTTCTCCCATGCGCGCTGCGAAACGGTGGATGCCGTGATGTGCAAAGCATAGTCGTGTGTAGAGGTTCCGGGGTGTTGCCTGTGCTGCTACGGATTGCAGGCGGCGAAATTCATCGATGATGGAGGCGTGATTCGGGTGATGCTGCAAGCGTTGCCAGACCGTCTCGCCGTCATCCCGGTTAGCGCATAACTCGGTCAGTTGGTCATAGGTGAGGTTAAACAGAGGAGAGGTGAGCGTTGCGGCCAGCGCTGCATCGTCAGTCGGGTCGATCAGACACGCGCCCAGTGCCAGCAAGTCCTTCACGGCAATATGTTGATTGAGCCGCACACGATCCTGCCCAGCAGTTGGGATGTTGCGCTGTGAGAGCGCCTGATTCAACAGGGGAGGCAGCACGCTGCGGGTGCGTACCAGGATGAGAATATCACCGGCCTTAACGGGCTTTCCAGTGGCTGGATGCCGGTAATCAGGATGGAGCATTGCTACGATATGATCGGCGACCTGCGCGGCCAGCTGTTTCCGTCCCGTATCTTCCTGCACCAGTTCATCGACACGTTGCCAGGGCTGGCGTTTGGGTGGGCGCTCTGTGATGATGAGCGGATGCAGCGTCACCCCACCCGGCGTATGACGGCGATGGGCATGGTGCCGAATGTCCTCATTATGACTGCTTACCGCTTGCCGTACCTCCTCATCGGCGCAGAACGCATCGACGACATCCAGCACGGCGTCGGAGGAACGAAACGAGGTCTGCATCGGCACATGTCGGAATGGATGGCCGGCTGACTCGGCCAGTGCTGCATAATAGCGGCGCTGTGCATCAAAGGCCTTCGGTGCCGCACCCTGAAAGCTATAGATCGACTGCTTATCATCGCCGACGACGAACAGGCGGCGCCGATCGCCCTGTGCTCCCATCCCGGCAAAGAACTCTTCGCTCAGGCGCTCCGTAATCCTCCATTGCTGCAACGAGGTGTCCTGCGCTTCGTCAATCAACAGATGATCGATCTGCCCGTCGAGCTTATAGAGTACCCATGGGGCAGTGGCCGGGTCTTCCAGCAACGCCAGTGTATGAGCAATTAGATCATCATAATCCATCAGGTTGGACTGCGTTTTGAGGGTGGCATACTGCCGGAAGAAGGCCTCGGCGATGACCATGGTCGCATGGCTGAGGCGAGTGGATCGTAGCGTATGCCAATGGCGCACATAGGTTTCGCATTTGGTCATGAGGTGTTGAATCTCATCGCATACATGCTCGCCACCAGCCTTACGAATGGCGTTGGTTGGAAATTTACCTCGCACAGTAAAATTAGTGGTCAGTAGTCCAATCGCCAATTGATGGAAACGGTCATGCGAATAAGGATGCTTCAGGCATTCGACCAGCGGCATGATATATTTCTTGTCGTTGGGACTACCATGTTCCAGCATGAAACTGGCGCAAGCATGTAGCGTTGCGCGGTAGGCCTCATCATGCAGGCCAAGCGCATGTGCCAGCGATTCCTCCGTTTCATCCTGGGAACATCCGGCTGCTTGATACAGAGTACTGACTGCCTGTTCCAATGTAGCCTGATTTCGGATAATCGGGTGATACTCCCAGTGCTTGGTACGAATCTCGCGGATGATTTCCTCGAACCGGTATTCACTCAACCAGTCGCTGAGTGTATGGATGGCCTCGGCGAGAGGAGTGCCCGGTTGCCGGTGCGCCTCACGCATCACAGCTCGGCGCGCCTGCGCAACCAGTTCAAACATCTGCGCGTCTTCCATGACGGTGGCCTGCATGGAGATGCCGGCTTCTTGTGGGAATTGGGCCAGTACCTGCTGGCAAAAGGCATGGATGGTAAGAATGCGCAAGCCCGGTGCAGCATCGACCAACCCATAAAACAGCCCGCGTGCCATGGTGATGTGTTCTGTGGAAGGGGCGGTACCGGAGAGGGCTTCCAGTTCGGTGGTGAGTGCGGCATCGTCCATCACCGCCCATTCACGGGTCTTGCGTGAGACGCGAAGCAGCATTTCCGAGGCACCGGCCTTGGTGTAGGTCAGGCAGAGAATATGGGAGGGGGAGACGCCTTCCAGCAGCAGGCGCAGCACACGATCGACCAGCACTTTGGTCTTGCCGGAACCGGCATTCGCCGCCACCCAGACCGACACTGCCGGGTCGGAGGCCTGTTGTTGGAGGGTTGTGGGATTAGGCAGAACCATCGATGCAGCATAGCCCGGACAAAAAAAAATCCCCAATTAAATTTCCGAGGGGAAAAATAATGGGGAAATAAAGAGAAGTCACAAATGCATGTGATCAAGCTTATGTCTTAGTTACGTCACTGGTTAACACTTTGAAAGCAGACTTAGCAGGTGCACTAGGTAATTTAACCCTCAGCACTTCTTCATTTACTACCTCTACAACTACCACTTGTGCGCCTGTAAACGGATCACCTAATTTTTCAGTGGTGATTGTAAGGGTGTCATCTACTACAAAAGTCATGATTTTGACTCCTAAAAAAAAACAAATTCGTAGTACAAAGCTGTAACATACAAATATGCAAATTTTGGTAGCAGAAATATATCCCCAATGCAAAGTAAATGTGTTGGAGGCCTGTTATCCACTTGCGCTAAGTCCTAAGGTCGCGTAGTGATGGCGCAAACACAATCATTGTCAGGAGTAATGTTATGACCGCCATACTGGGTATTTTTGCACGTGAAATTCTCGATAGCCGGGGTAACCCGACCGTGGAGGCGGAGGTGTTGCTGGAAGATGGGTCGCTGGGGCGCGCCGCCGTGCCGTCCGGTGCATCAACCGGAGCGCTGGAGGCGTTGGAGCTGCGTGACGGCAATAAGAAGCGCTATGGTGGGAAAGGTGTGCTGGATGCCATCTCCTATGTGAATGGCGAAATCCTGGATGCGTTGGTTGGGATGGATGCCGAAGACCAGCTGGCCATCGACCGGATGATGATCGAACTGGACGGCACAGAAAATAAAGGCCGGCTGGGTGCCAACGCCGTGCTGAGCGTGTCATTAGCCACGGCCAAGGCCGCCGCACAGGCGGTGGGGCTGCCGCTTTACCGCTATGTTGGTGGTGCATTTGCCAACCGCATGCCGGTACCGATGATGAATATCATCAATGGTGGGGCGCATGCCGACAATCCGATCGATATTCAGGAATTCATGATTATGCCGGTCGGAGCGGAGAATTGCCGTGAGTCGGTGCGTATCGGTGCCGAGATTTTCCATGTGTTGCGTAAGGACTTAAAAGAAGCCGGGTATAATACCAATGTTGGTGATGAGGGTGGCTTTGCCCCGGCGCTGGAAAGCTCCGACAAGGCATTGTCGTTTATCATGAAGTCTATTGAAAATGCCGGGTATCGTCCGGGTGAAGATGTCGTGTTAGCACTGGATGCTGCGTCTAGCGAATTCTACAGCAATGGTACGTATGAGCTCAAAGGTGAGGGGCGCTCGCTCGATAGCGGGCAACTCGTGGCCTACTATGCTGACCTGGTGTCACGCTACCCGATTGCCTCGATTGAAGACGCCTGCGCCGAGGATGATCATGAAGGTTGGGCAGCGTTGACCAAGGAGCTGGGCAGCAAGATTCAGCTGGTGGGCGATGATCTGTTTGTCACCAACCCGGAGATTTTGCAACAAGGCATTGAGAAAGGGCTGGCCAATTCGGTGCTGGTCAAAGTGAACCAGATCGGTACTTTATCTGAGACCTTGCAAACGGTGGAGATGGCGCATCGCGCCGGGTACACAGCCGTGATGTCGCATCGCTCCGGGGAAACCGAGGATACCACGATTGCGCATCTGGCCGTGGCCACGAATTGCGGGCAGATCAAGACCGGCTCGCTCTGCCGTTCCGACCGCACCGCAAAGTATAATGAATTGATCCGGATTGAGGAAGAATTGGGTGCTGATAGTGCCTATGATGGTGCAATTTTTGATGGGACCAAGCTTTCGGCAGGTGCAAAGGCTGCTGCTTAAATAGTATTGTCAAATTCGCTGTATTGAGACGAAAATGAGAGTTTTCGAGAACCCACCTACGGCTGCAAGCAGGCTTCGGCGGGCAGGCCTTAAAGCGGCATGTCCTCCGTAGCCCGAAGGGGGAAAGTGGAGAAAAATCACATTTGTAGTCCACTACAGTAGAGTTTGATGATACTATTAAATCAATTGCTTGCAGCCCGTTTCATTTTATAGCACTATCAAAGCCATGAGAGTTTCCATGGTTATCAGTCAGGTGTTTCATGCTTCCTGGAAGGGGCTGTTATTTCTGTATTTTGCCATCCATATGCTCCATAGCGATCAGGGACTGGTTGCTCGTTTTATTGAACAGCATAAACAGGAGCGTCTGTTGGAAGATATAGAGATTATTCGTGCTGAGCGCCTGAAGTTGGAACGTGATATTGCATTAATTAAAGGAGAGCAGGTCGACGCGGATTTGCTGGATGAGCTGGCGCGCCGCCAATTGCCTCTGGCCGGTGAACGTGACGTGATGGTGTTGCGTTAAATACTCAACGACAGCGTTCACGGCGATGGAGATTCTCTACCTGTCCTGCTGTTACTTGCATTCGAGAAAGTTCTTTATAAGGAATGGAAGAAAGCCTCATGGACATTGTTACTGATTGGATTCACGCTTCTCCCTTTTATGAGCTGACGGCACTTGTGGCGTTGGCCGCAGTGATTGGGTTTATCGGCTTACTTCTGCGCCAGCCAATGATTGTGAGCTTTATCGCGGTAGGTGTACTGGCCGGCCCTTCTGCATTAGGGATCGTCCAGTCACACGAGCATATTCAATTACTGGCAGAATTAGGTATTGCCGTACTATTATTTCTTGTTGGTCTCAAACTTGATTTGAAACTTATCCGCACGCTTGGCCCAGTTGCTCTGGCCACCGGATTGGGACAAGTCGCGTTCACATCAGTCGTCGGATTTTTGATCGGTCTTGCCCTGGGGCTTGATACCATCACCTCGCTTTACGTTGCCGTAGCACTAACGTTTTCCAGCACCATCATCATTGTGAAACTGCTTTCTGATAAACGTGAAGTGGATTCGCTGCATGGCCGTATTGCTGTCGGGTTTTTGATTGTACAGGATTTGGTGGTCGTACTGGCGATGATGACACTATCGGCGTTTGGCGTCGGAGCCCAGGAGGGTGCCGAAGGGTCGGCGCTTACCCATATCGTTAGTGTGTTGACATATGGTTTGTTGATGCTGGGATTCGTGCTGCTATTCATTCGCTATCTGGCTACACCGCTCGTCGGTCGCATGGCGCATTCACAGGAATTGCTGATTACCTTTGCCATAGGCTGGGCAGCGCTGCTGGCTGCGATTGGCAGTCACCTTGGTTTCAGTAAAGAGTTGGGGGGGCTGCTCGCAGGTATTTCGCTCGCCTCGACTCCTTTCCGTGAAGCAATTGTTGCACGGCTTTCTTCTTTACGCGACTTCCTGTTACTGTTTTTCTTCATTGCTCTTGGATCACAGTTAGACCTTGGCTTGCTTGGTGCGCAAATCGTTCCGGCGCTGCTCTTCTCGTTGTTTGTACTGGTTGGAAACCCTTTGATCGTCATCGTGATTATGGGGCTCATGGGCTATCGTAAACGTACCGGGTTTCTCGCCGGACTGACCGTGGCACAGATCAGTGAATTCTCCCTGATTTTTATGGCAATGGGATCGACGCTGGGGCATGTTTCCAATGAATCATTGGGGCTGGTAACGTTAGTTGGGCTGATTACCATTTCACTCTCGGTCTATATGATTACCTATTCACATAGTTTGTATGCGAAGTTGGAACCGCTGCTGGATATGTTTGAGCGTAAAAATCCGTTTCGAGAGGAAAAGCTGGAGCATACGGACAATGCGAAAGGCGATTATGATGTCATATTGTTCGGACTCGGACGTTATGGAAAGGCGATCGCTCACTATCTGGATCAGGAAGGGTTTCGTCTTTTAGCGATAGATTTTAATCCGGATGAAGTGCGGCGTTGGCGCGATCAGGGGCATGCGGTGATGTATGGTGACGCGTGCGATCCGGACTTTGTAGGTGGTTTGCCGCTCAGTGGGGTGAAGTGGGTTGTTTCTGCCATGCCACAGCATGATATCGGTATTACACATGAAGACCCGCGCTTCTCTCTGATAGAGGGTTTAAAACAGCAAGATTATCAAGGTGGCATTGCCGTCTCTACGCAACAACCGCACGATCAGGAGATATTGAAGGAGAAGGGTGCCAGTTTGATTTTGCTCCCATTCTATGATGCGGCAGGACAGGCCGTTGCCAGGATGAAAGAAAATCAGGACTAGATAGTATTTATTATATTCAACCAAGTGTGTGCGGCTTCCACATCCCGCATACAGTGCACGCGGTCGGCCAGCGTTGCTTCATCCTCGCCCCAGAGCTTCGCCTGCACGTCCGATTCCAGCCAGGCGCAGGCCACGGCATCGTCCGGTGTCATCATGCCCTCCAACAATGCCGACGCAAGAATAAACGAAGTGAGAGACTGTGTCAGACTATAGAGTGTCACCAGTGCCTCTGGCGCCAGACTTTTTACCCATGCGGCCACGGTAGCGTCTATAGCTTTCGGTTGTTCCTGCGGCATGACGCCATGCGTTACCTGCCAGGCGACGCCAAATCGTAATTGTGCCCATTGCAACCAGCGTCCCCATGACTCCCGTTGTGCTTTCTCTAATGAGGAATCCAATTCCCCCTGATAGCACAACGTATCATGCAAGGCATAATGGCATAGCTCCTGCTCCAGACTGGTGCGGCGTTCCTCATCCAACTCTATCAAAGCACCCAACAATCGGGTCAGTGGCATGGCATATAAATCTACGGCTTGTTCCTGCGCCTGCCATTCCTCAGCAACAGCGTCCATAAGTGCGGCGGAGTGATGGTTTAGCGTATGCCCGGCCTCGGTCATCACCGGTGTTCCATCCAGGTGAAGTACAACCACGTCGCCGACTTGTTCACAGGCCACTTCTTGATACTCCCGTTTCATCCCCTGCCTCATATAATGTTTCCTATTTCATTTGATACGTCGTCGTCCATCGGATTCGTCGGTACGCACGTAGATTACTACGCTTACGCCCTCCTCACCTTGAACTCCTCGTCTGAAATTAAAATAGGAAACATTATAATAACTCCAACAGGGACACCCCCTGATCCTCCGATGGCAGGTTCAATGCGTCCCACGCCTGCCGCATATGCTCCGGCATGGGGGCGGTCACACGCAGCCGGTAGCCGGCCTCATCCAACGCCAGATGCCGTGCATGCAGATGCAGTTGCCGTGACAGGGCATCATGGTCGATAAATGCCTGCCTGCCGCCATATTTCCCATCGCCATAGATCGGGTGGCCGATGGCCGCCATATGGACACGCAGTTGATGCGTACGCCCGGTGATCGGGCACAGTTCCACCCAGCTAAGCTTACCAGAGGTCTCGACCACCCGGTAATGGGTCAGCGCTTGCTGCCCGTCGTTATCATCGACCACCACCGACATTTTCTCTTTACCATCATGGTAACGTTTCCCCAGTGGCAACTCAATGGTGCCGACCGGCTCCTTAGGAGTCCCCACCACCAATGCCCAATAGAGCTTGCGCGTCGCTTTATCGCGAAAGGCTTTGGTCAGAAATGCCGCATCTTCGCGGGATTTGCCGATCAGCAGGATGCCGCTGGTATCCTTATCCAGCCGATGTACCAAACGCGGACGCTGCGCTCCAGGAGTCTGCAACGCTTCCAGCCGCGCATCCACCGAGTCCCGAAGCCCGGAACCACCCTGTACCGCCAGTCCGGCAGGCTTGTTCACCACGAAACAGCGCGCATCTTCCTGGATGACCATGCGGCGTAATGCTTCCAGCTGTGTGGTATCCGGTAGACTCGTGCGCTTAGGGGCATCGGGCCTTATGTTAACCTGGTCGGACACATAGACCGTCTGTCCGGTGGTAATCGCGTCTTTCGCCCCTATCTTGGCACCCTGTACCCGGATCGCACCCTTGCGGATCAGCTTTTGCGTAAGCCCATAGGGTACGCCGGGTAAGTGCCGCTTGCACCATTGTTCCAGCCGCAAGCCGTCATCCTGTGCATCAATCACATGCAGGGTCATACGATCCCTCGCACAATCATCATACCAACAAACGCAGCGAGGAGTGACAGGAGGACAGATGCCAAAATATAGATAGCTGCCTGCATCATGTCGCTGCGTTCCATCAGGGTCAGGCTATCTAGTGCAAAGGCAGAGAAGGTCGTTAACCCACCGAGCAGGCCGGGCAGCAGGAAGGCTTTGAACGACTCCGATACGCCGGAGCGCCATTCCAGCCAGGCGGCAAGCACCCCAATCACAAAAGACCCCAGCACGTTGACGCATAGCGTACCCAGCGGTGCCGATACCAACTGCACGACCCCATAACGCATGATGGCGCCGATCATCCCGCCAATCCCAACGGCCAGCCATGTCATATGTGTTTTCTCCTAATGATCACTGGTACGTCATTCCGGGCTTGAGCCTTAAGTCCATTGTACCAAAATACGTCATACCGGCGAAGGCCGGTATCTCGCGCAATGAGACTCCGGCCTTCGCCGGAGTGACGATGTAACATTGGATTCCGGATCGCGCTTATCGCTTGTCCAGAATGACGAATAAACGAGACCCATCATACACACTCCTCCCACAAACACAATCGCCGCCGCCCGTTTTGGGCAACGGCGACTGCCAGGATGTATCGTTAGTGAACTACCCGACTTGCGGTGACGTTGGCTTATCCTTATTTGCAGGGGTCTGCGCAGCAGTCACGGCTTCCATGCCTTTTGGCACCGGCGTAAACGTGATCCGTGTATCCTGCGGCGTCTCCTGCTTCGGTGCCTCTTGTTTTGTCGGCTGCGGCGTGCTTTTCGGCGTAGCCGCCGGGGCTTCCACTTCACTCAGTGTTTTCAAATCAGCGCCTTCGATTTGAGAAAAGCTGACTTTTAGCTCATCCTGCTTGGCGTCTTTCGCTTTTGTGTCTTTCGGCTTGGTTGTTGCCGCATCCACATTCTTCTGTGCCTCTGCGAGAGCTTCCGGTGTCATATCCTTACGTTCAGCGAATGCCTTATTTGCCAGCGCCTGAGCTTTTGTCGGCATATTCTGAAGCGTATTCAATATCTCGACATTCTTGTCCAGAATCACCTTATCGCCACCATCGGCAATCTCCTGCGCAAGCTTTTCGTTATTTGTAGTGAGTAATTTTCCGACTTCTTGTGCAAGATTCTCTTTCGTCACCTGCGTGTAGCCTTTCGCATGCAACTGCTCGATGGATTGCGCCTCTACTTTTGCCCGGAGACCAGCATCCATTTTGTCCAAAGTCTTGCCAAATTTATCACCGACCTTCTTCGCCAGTTCCGCTTGCTTCGGATCAACCGTATCTGTTTTCGCCTCAGCTTTGGCTACTGAACCAGACGGATATTCTTGCTTGGGGGTACCATAATGAATGGGATTACCCATGATGCGGTTAATCTCACCTTTAGCATTAAAGTTGAACAGAGATTCACCGTGCTTCTTTTCAAAATCCGCAATAAACTGCTTTGTCTGATCGGAATCCAATACTGCCGTATTCCCGTGCTTTTTCGCCTGCTGTATCTCAATCACATCATTCCAATAAATAACCTCTCGGTTTTGGTCTTCAAATGCATTACTGCCAATCTTCGGCTGACCGGACTGCGGCTGCTCAGTCGCATTCGTTGAGCGCGTTGCCTGCGGTTGGTCAGTCTTTGGTTGCTGCGCTTGCGGCTGCGCCACCCCGTAATCCCGCTCGGCAATGTTCGCCACTTGCTGCATTAACTCTTTAGCTGTCCTGGGGTCACCGATTTCTAGCCCCGTCACATTATAATCCTGCTCTTTCGTGAATTTAATCAGATCCTTTGCCAGTTTCTTTTCATCCACATCCGGATATTCTCTGCCGTTACGCGTTTTGATGGTAACGTAATCTTCGCCAGTGATCGCTGAAACATTGTCGATGAACTGCTCCATCTCAGCCCCACTGACTGCTCCAGTTTGCTGCGCTGCCACGAGACTGTTAATCAGTTCCTTCTCGGTCAGCCTGCCATCGACGTCATAGGGACGCCTATTGTCATCTTGTGGGTTCATACGTCTACTTCCTCTATTATCATTGTCACGATGGGGGATGCCATTGGCGCGGCTCACCCAATCCATATCGTCACTCATGCCTCTGTGATCTATCCGAAAGTCCCCTTGCCGACGCTCTCGCACCCGATCCGGCGTTCCATAAATCACTCCCTCGTGGCCTCTTTGATAATCTGCAAAATCCTGGTTAAATACGGTTCTCTCTGCCTCAGTTTTTTCATATTTCAGCTGATGCCGTGATTGCTCTGCCTTGTAGCCCCATTTATCTGCACCTCTCTCTGCAGGATCCACGTCTTTGGTTCTACCTACATTATCAATCGCCTCGCGACTCTCTTTGGATATCCCCCTAAAATCACCAAAAATGCTTTTGAGTGGTTGTGTAATGTTTTTTCTAAAGTCTTTAAGAGCCATAACAATACCTTGCGTATGTTCCTTTATAGTTTTTCCTTACCCTACACTCTACAGGGGAAATGTTGCAGTTTGATGAAACGGATATGTCAATCATGTGAAGGTTGAGTAATGTTTGCCTTCAGCCAACAACTCACGCAATAACATACCATAATTGCGCAAGATAGTCGCCGGCTACGTCGCCCTCATTGCCATTGAGCCATGCCACCAGCTCCTTGGATAAGAAAAACAGGATGAACACCCAAACAATCCCAATGACCAACCCGATACTCACCGCCAGCCCATCCTTGCCTAAGATGCCAATCCCGATACATAATAACGCGATACTGGGGATAAAATTGGTCATCGGCAATGGCACCGCTACCGTCAGGGAAAACAGCAGCATAAACACACCCAGATAGCGCTCCGCCGTGTTGGAGGTCATAAATTCCATGCGTGGGCGGATGATCGACTCGACTTTCTTCATGTACGGCATGGATTTCGTGATCGCCGTTTGCAGGCTGGAGCGCTTGAGGCGGCGGCGGGCGATGATCCCCGGCAAGTGCGGGGCTTCAAACCGCAAAATCATCTGTACACAGAAAAAACTTAAAGGAATGGCGAACAGGGTAGGAATCGGCGGCAGAAACGCCGGAAACAGGTTAGGCAAAGCAAACAGGACGATCATAATCCCGAAACCGCGTTCGCGCAGCAGGTGCATGACTTCGGCGATGGTCAGATAGTCCCCATCACTATCCTTTTTCTTGTTGAATACTTTGCCGAGCAGTTCAGATATTTTGAAGATGGCCATATGTTCTGTGTAATCTAACTATTCTAATAATGTATGAAGATACATCGAATGGGGAAACACAAAAATATGAATAATCAGCCATGTGGCAGAGAAAATCCGCGCCGGTGTGATGAGCCGGGGGTGTTTCATCGCCAGATAGCCACCCACCAGCACCAGTAACGGGTCAGTAATTAGCCGGTTGCCCCAGAACTCCACCCCTTGAAACCAATAGGTCACGCTTTCCAGTCCGGTCGTGCCCGCTTCCAGGTAATGCTCCAGCGTTTCCCAGCCATAGGCCATGACCAGGAGAATAAGGAAAATGATGCGCTTAAAGAGTGCTGGCGATACGGCTTCGCCTTTATGTATGTGGTGGCCAATCCATGCGGCTATACTATAGGCGGAAATGCCGGCGACCAGATGCTCGATCGACCAGACATCAAACCATGCAATCGTTTTTTCACCAAAGAAAACACCCATGCGGCCTTATAGCGCGTCAATCTTGTAATGTCATGGTTTTCCGATACGAATGAATGGGTATGGAGGCAAACGTCATACAGCACACGCTGATCTCTGCTCTCCCCCACCTGCACCCGCTTGCGGGGTGCAGGCCTCTATAATGCACAGCACCCCACTTGTGGGTGCTGTGCGGGAGAGCAGCAGAGTCTAGGCGACAACGGCGCCGAAGACGATGCGTGAGGGGTTAATACCAACCACATTATAACCCCTCACCCAATCGGACAGCGCTATGTTTGTCCTCTTGGACTCTCCCGCAAGGGGAGAGTGGACAACAACAATCGGGTATTTTATGAAATACATTTTTGCATATACAATCATAGGATTTATAATAATAGGAGGCCGTAGCGCCATGGCAGAAGAAAGCAACACAGACTACGCGATCTTTGGCGCCGGGTGCTTCTGGTGCGTGGAATCAGAGTTTCAGGCGATTGACGGCGTGCAGGACGTCGTCTCCGGCTATGCCGGGGGTGAGGAGGAAAACCCGACTTATGAGCAGGTCAGTCGTAAAAAGACCGGTCATTTTGAAGTGGTTCGTGTTTCTTATGACCCGACGAAGGTCAGTTACGAACGACTGGTGGAAGCCTTCTGGCTGATCCATGATCCGACTCAGAGTGATGGGCAAGGCGTCGATATCGGCCCACAATACCGTTCGGTGATTTTGCCATTAAATGAGGAACAGGATCGCATTGCTCGCGCCTCTAAAACCCGTGCCGATGCATCAGGCACGTTCAGCAAGCCCATTGCTACCATTATTCAACCTGCTGGGACATTCTACGAAGCGGAGGCCTACCATCAGGATTATTATGAGAAAAAAGGCATTGTCTATGACAGCGTCTTCGATCTCGGCGGTGAATCCACGACCATGAAAAAGCGCAAACGATGGCTGGGGGAATAAACTATCTAGAAAACGCCTTTTGCATCAGCGTACCGATACGCGTGGCGAAGCCTGCCGGGTCTTCCACCGGTTCTCCCTCGATGATGCAGGCCTGATCCAGCAGCAACTGCGCCGCATCGGAAAATTCCTGCTCCTTCTTCGTGTCTTTCATGATCGACGCCAGATAGGTGAAAAACGGATGGGTGATATTGACTTCCAGAATTCGGGCACTGCGTTTCGGTAGCTGGTTGTGTTCCATCAAAAACCGCTCCATGCGCATATCCATGCTGCCCTCATCCACCGCCAGGCAGGCCAGCGCATCGGTTAGCTTGTTGGTAGAACGCACATCCTTGATCGTCTCGGCATAACAGGTTTTCAGCTTCTCAATCAGCGCGTCCTGCTGCTCGGCGTCCAGCGTCGCTTTTTTATCGTCTGCTTTTTCCTCGGACGCATCTTCTTTTAACGGCACGATGGCATCCAGATCAATGTCACTACGGGTAATCGATTTGAAGGATACCTCCTGATATTGCCCCACCACATTGACCCAGAAATCATCGACATGGTCGGTGAACAGCAGCACCTCAATGCCCCGTTTGCGGAACCCATCCAGTAAGGGACTGTGCTGCGCCGCTTCCAGTGAATCTGCCGTCAGGAAGAAGAAATGCTCCTGGTTCTCCTTCTTGCGCTCCAGATAGTCTTTCAGGCTGGTGCTACCGTGTTCCGTGGACGAAAAACGGCACACATCAAGAATCTTCTCCTTCGGCGCATCGGCCTCGCACAGGCCTTCCTTGATCACGGCACCGAAATTCTCCCAGAAGGTTTCATAGGATTCGTTGTCTTGTTCCGCTTTTTTCTTTAATTCGCTGAGCACCTTGGAGGTGATGCTGGCCTGAATCTGACGCAGGCGAGGATTATCTTGCAACGTCTCGCGGCTAATGTTCAACGGCAGATCATCAGAATCGATGATCCCACGTAAAAAGCGCAGATAATGCGGCACCAGATCGACATTCTCTTCTGTGATGAATACACGCTTTACATAGAGCTTCACCCGTCGGCGGCGTTCCGGGTGGAACAGGTCGAACGGTTTCATCGACGGAATAAACAACAGGTTGGTATAGGATGCCTTTCCCTCCACTGTATTGTGTAGAGTCAGCCACGGCTCATCAGGCGAATGTGCCACATGATGATAAAACTCCTGGTACTGCTCATCAGTGATCTCTGATTTCGAGCGCGTCCACAACGCTCCGCCTTCATTGACCAACTCTGGCTCACCTTGTCCTTCATGTGTGACCGGGCGCTGATATATTGGGAAACTGATATGGTCGGAATAGGTTTCGATGATATGGCGCAGCTTGAACGTGTCCAGATACTCCTTCGCATCCTCGCGCATATGTAGCCGCACTTGCGTGCCGCGCGGCGTCTCCTCATCCAGCGTATTGATTGTAAAGGTGCCGTCCCCGGAGGATATCCATAGCCAGCCTTGCGTGTCTCCGGCCTTGCGGGTGCGCACTTCGACCTTGTCGGCCACCATGAAGCAGGAATAGAACCCGACGCCGAACTGACCAATCAGGGAAATATCCTTTTCTTTGTCACCGGTGAGTTGTCCCAGAAATTCCTCGGTGCCGGACTTGGCGATAGTACCGAGATTATTCACCAGATCATCGCGGTTCATCCCGATGCCGGTGTCGGTAATGTCAATCGTGCCGCCTTTTTCATCATGGGCGATAGTCACACGTAACTCGCTTTCTCCATCCAACAGGGACTGATCGGTCAGCGATTGATAACGCAATTTGTCGCAGGCATCCGAGGCATTAGAGATTAACTCACGCAGGAAAATATCCTTGTTGGTATAGAGCGAATGGATCATCAGCTTGAGTACCTTGCTGATCTCCGCTGAAAACGCGATGGATTCGCCGTCTGTTTCAGGTTCTTTCACTGCTGCATCTGCTTGTGCCATTCTATCATCTCCTCATTTATTCTGTGCTTGAAATGGCCAGATATGTGTTTGCATTGCGATGTCAAGAGGTAGGGCTGGATTCGACTGCCAAATTCCAGTATAGTGGAGCGATGAAGTGGCTTTATTCTTTTATTCTCGTTATTCTGTTTTCAACGCCCACGCTGGCCGTTTCGCTGGAAGATGAGCTGGCCTACCGGGTGCGCTTCTCCAAGGCGGAGGATGTGGCACTCCTGCTCAAGAAGGGAGCGAATCCGAATGCCAAGAACGAGGTCGGGTTGCCCATGGTATCGGTAGCGGCGTCACGCAAGGATAAGGATGCGGTACCCGTGTTGCGTACCTTGCTCAAGGCTGGGGCGAATGTGAATCGTGGCGGCGTCAATAACCAGTACCCGATTATCATCGCCGCACGGGAAAACAATGTCGATATGATGCGGTTCCTCGTAGAAGAAGCCGAGGCGGATTATACGGTGCGTGACTTGAATGGTATGCTGCCGTTGGAAATTGCCGATTATTTCGGCAACCCGGATACGGCGGAGCTGATTCGCGATCTGACCGAGCGGCAGTTGGAGGAAGAACGTTACCAGCGCAGTGACGAACGCCGTAACGAGGTGATGAAGGAACTGGCCTATGGTTATTGTGAACACCAATATATGTTTTATTATTATACATCCGGGCAGGGCAAACACAGCAAAGCCTTCATTGATCAGGAAATCGCCAAATACCGGGAGAAGAACATGACGCTGCTGGAAGATCTGGCCAGCAATTTCGGCATCAGCTATGAGCAGGGTGTCGTCCTGAAGAAAGAAGTGGGTGATGTATTAAAGGCTGAGCTGGATACGCTGATTTCCAACCGTGAGCGGCGACGGCGCGGAGTGGGTACCAAGAAAGACCTCGATGAACGCTGTGATCGTATCGCCGGCGGATGGTATCAGGCATATCTAGAGAAAGAGGCAAAGATGGACGCTGAAAAAGCCGCCGAAGAGCAGAAATGGAACGAATTGGAGAGCCAGTGGGGGTATTAGGTTTTCAATATCACCCCACTCTCCCCTTGCGGGAGAGTCCAAGAGGACAAGCATAGCGTTGTCCGATTGGGTGAGGGGTCAAATACTTATGGTAATTATGCTCACCCCTCACCG
>JANQNR010000010.1 GCA_028279475.1 Rickettsiales bacterium
GATCGCAGTACAATTGATGAAGAAGGGCTGATCGACATCATGCGCGACAGCGCCCGCTTGAAGATTGACGAAGACAGTCTTCAGGGATTGAGCCTGGCAAAAGCACAACCGCTTGACGCATGGCCACAGGAAGGCGGTGCCCCCTTTGGCCATGGTGGGCACATGATTGGCGCTTCGCTGGACAATGTCGCTGACCAAGCAACGATTGGTGATGGAAATGACTGGATTTCGGCAGCTATTGCACCTTCTGCCGTGATCAACGATCAAATCGTTATTGCCATGGATGGCCACGGCGTCATTTCCGCACATGCGAGAAGCGATATCGACACGGTACGATGGGTCAGTGATGTACTGGAAAGCGATGCACCACTGCTAACCGGGGGACTGGCATTATCAGATGATACGGTCTACGGCCTGAGCGGACGCGGTTTGCTGGTAGCGCTAGATGCCACTTCCGGCAAGTTGCGCTGGCGCTACCGCGTTTCAGAGCCGGTGCGATCTTCCCTGCGCCTCTCCGGCAACCGCCTGTTCCTGATGACAGCTGACAGTCAGTTGCTTTGTCTAGATGCTACCAACGGTGAGTTATTGTGGCGGCATCGCGGCATCGGGGAAACGGATGGACTGTTCGGCACCTCACTACCTGCCGTTCAAGATGACGGCGTGTTCGTTGCCTATCCGTCGGGAGAAATGTTCCGCCTACAACTGGCTGACGGTACGATGGCCTGGAATGATGTGCTGGTACGTCCACGCCGTACCATGGCCATCGGTCTGTTCAGTGGTGTAGACGCCAACCCGGCGACAGACGGCGCACTGGTCTATGCGGCGAGCACCAGCGGCCTGTTGGTTGCCAACGACATGCGCAGCGGTTTGCGTCTGTGGGAATTACCCATTGGTACACGTCATGCCCCGGCACTGGACGAAGACGTCGTTTTTGTTGTCAGTGAGTTTGGTGAGTTGATTGCTATCAACAAATATCAGGGGAAAGTCGGTTGGTCGCGCCCACTAGCGGAAACGGCTGAAATCACGCCACGCTTCTATGGTCCATTCCTCATGAATGACCGGTTAGTGACCTTTGACCATCTGGGGATGGTGTATATGCATGCGCCGTTGACCGGCGAATTATTATCACAGGGTTCGCTGGTAGACAGTATCGCCGCATCGCCATCCTTCGCCGGGGATGCCGCTTACCTTGTCGGTGGCGACGCAACCCTATATCAGGTAAAGTAATCTATGCTTCGTGTTGCCATTCTCGGTCGACCCAATGTCGGCAAATCCACCCTGTATAACCGGCTGGTAGGCAAACGCGAAGCCATTGTCCATGATCAGCCGGGCGTCACCCGTGACCGTAAATACGGGCAGGCTTCCATCGGTGGGCTGGACTTCGCGATCATTGACACGCCGGGACTGGAGGATTTGCAACGTGCTTCTCTTGCAGGACGCATGAGCGCGCAGAGCATGGCAGCGCTGGACGATGCCGACCTGATTCTGTTCGTTCTGGACGCCCGTGCCGGTGTGACGACCGAAGACGAAACCTTCGCCCGACACCTGCGTAAAACCGGGCTACCGGTATTGCTGATCGCCAATAAGGCGGAAGCGATGAGTAAGGTACGTGACCAGCTACTTGAGATGCACCGGCTGGGGTTTGGCGATGCCGTCCCTTTTTCAGCCGAGCATGGTGACGGCATGAACGCACTCTATGACGCGCTGAGCGAATACAACACCGAAACAGAGCATACCGACGCGGATAACATTGACACTCCCATCACACTGGCCATTCTGGGGCGCCCTAATGTCGGCAAGTCCACCCTCATTAATGCCCTACTCGGCGAAGAACGCGTACTGACCGGCCCGGAAGCGGGCATGACCCGTGATACCGTGACCGTGGCACTGGACTGGCACGGCCAACCTTTTCAGTTGGTGGATACCGCCGGAATGCGGCGCAAGGCCAATATCAATGAATCACTGGAGAAAATCTCGGTCAGTGCCACGATTCAGGCACTGAAATATGCGGAAGTCGCCGTGCTGATGCTGGACGCGACGGCACCGCTGGAAAAACAGGACAACACCATCGCCGGGCTGATCGAGCGTGAGGGCCGCGCCTGCGTCATTGCCCTCAACAAAGCCGACCAGATCACAGTCGATGACGCTTATCTGGCCGCACTCCACCGCCGCCTGCAGGACGTGGTGCCGCAAATGAAGGGGATTCGCGTGGTACCGATGGTGGCAACGGAAAAACACGGTACCGATGCCCTGATGCAAGCGGTACAGGAAACCTATGACATCTGGAATACCCGTATTCCTACGGCGCAGCTCAATAGCTGGCTACATGCGATCATCGAGCATCATTCGCCACCATTGGTAGGCGGGCGACGGCTGAAATTCCGCTACATGACCCAGACCAAAGCACGTCCCCCGACCTTTGTGTTATTTGCGAATAAAAGCAAGGAGGTGCCGGCGTCGTATCTACGCTATCTCACCAATAATCTACGCGAGGCGTTTGAATTACCGGGCGTACCGCTTCGCCTACTATTGCGTACTGGGAAAAATCCGTATGTGTCGGGGTGATGTTGTCACCCCGTCGCATGACGGGGTCTGGCCGGATGCCGTCATACGACGGCATGACAAAAGCCAAGACGCCTAACTTTCGGCCTTGGTCTCTTCTTCAGCTGCCTCTTCTGCAGGTGCTTCCTCTTCGGTAACTGCTTCCTCTACAACGGCTTCTTCGGCTGGCTCAGCCGCAGCCTGCTCGGCTTCCAGCTTAGCCGCCTCTTCCGCTTCTTTGCGCGCCTGCGCCCGTGGTGCTAGCTTTTCGGATTTTGGCTTCGGCGTATATTTCGGTGCTTCGTCCCACAGCCCGTCCTTACGCAGATAGCGTGCGACGGAATCGGTCGGCTTGGCACCAACGCCCAGCCAGTATTTCACTCGCTCTGCGCTATACTGAAAGCGCTCGTCGCTGTCTTTTGGCAGGTTCGGATTATACGTGCCTAGTTTTTCAATGAATGCGCCGTCGCGCGGTGCACGCACATCGGCTGCTACCAGCCGGTAAAACGGGCGCTTTTTTGCCCCGCCACGTGCTAAACGTAAATGTACCGCCATATATATTCTTCCTGTGTCAATGATTCGGAAGACGCCTTAAAGCAGAAATGTGCACAGAAATCCAGTGTTTTTTTGTATTTATGTGCTCAGAATATTTCGGATAGGACAGCTTCGACTACTCGTACGATGTGCATATTCTTCCGGAGGCAAAGTAATAAAATTAAGGACAGGCTTTTTACCATTACCCAGACTGCGCGTGTTGGCACAATTGTGACATGCATTCAGCGCATACGCGATAACCTCTTTATTGGCAGCTAGATTTTCTTGATGCTGCGCATCAATCATTTCGCGATCAATAAAATCGGGCATGCCTTTTAGTTGACCCCATGTATCATTAGTTCGACCACGCTCTTGTGGTACACCCCGCAAGTGCACCATCGAAGATATGTTGTCATTGCTGCGCCAGTCACTAATCAATCGCTGCTCAAAATCCTGATGACTACCCATTGCATTACAACAAAATATATGGCGTACATTGGAGAATAACTCTTGATTTATTTCATCACTACTGACCTTCTCCACATCTACCGAAACTTTTTTATCCCTTATATCTAGCTCAATAGCTTGATAATTCTCATCGAGCGCATGCTTCCCCGCAGGATTCGTCAAATAAATTTTCGAACAATAACGACCTAGATTTCTGCACACTCTTGCCGTCGCTTCATTTTTATCACCTATGACCAAGATAGCACCTTCATCGTCGGTCTTCATATCCAACATCTTTCTTGCGATTGTAGTAGGCTCATTGGTATAGCTTGCCAAGTTTTGCAATGCCATTTTGCGTATACTTTTCGTATCGTTGAAGACTTCCTGCATTAAGTGTGTCAGGTCACTGGGGACTTCCTGATTGCCGTCTCTCCAGCTATGAAAACACTTGGCCATTTCAGATTTTACATGCTCATCGCCACGGTGTTTCTCCAATAGACCCGTGGCCACCATAAGCAAATATGTATAGGCTTCCTCTCCCTCCAATACCATTGAAGGAATTCTGCTGGGGTTGATTTTCATATGCTCGTCCAGCGTAATATTTTCTTCGACGCTTAATGGTTCCGGAATTTTTGCATCTGGATCAGTAGTCACGCAGACATGCCTAGCGCACTGTTCTGCCATAAACCAATTGCCATACGCACCATCGCTAACCAAGTTTCCCATTTTCTTAGCATCGTATGCGATGAGCTTTAAGTTCTCTAATGGCCTTTCCATAACAACGTCACTCTACCTTATAATTGTTACGAGAATATTACTTATACAGCCCGTAACGATCACTTAGAGTCCTAAGAAATGCGATGCTATCGGCGGCATGATGGAGCACTATCAGCACTGATCGCTATCGATCCACACCGTCTCGGTAATATTTGGCAGCAGTGCCTGATAGCGCTGATAGTCATGCAGCACCTTGCGCACATAGTTGCGCGTCTCACGATACGGGATACGCTTGGCAAATACCGCCGGAGACAGCTTCCCGAAGCGTTTCTTCCATTTCAGCAGATTGCCCGGCCCGGCATTATATGCCGCCAGCGTGTAAACAATGTTATCACCGATATAGGGGCGCTCTTGCAGATATTCGATATAACGATGTCCGATTGCCAACGATACATACGGGTCTTTAAAGTCGAACGGGTTACGCGGTGTATAACCATGCGCTTCCGGCCCGCTGGTCACCAGGAAGGCATCCATTGCGCCGTGCTTCTGCAACATATAATGCGCCGTGGCCGGCATCAGCTGCATCAGGCCGATCGCTCCGGCATGCGATTGCGCATAGGGTAAAAAGCGGGATTCGTTCTTGGCAATCGCCAACACCAGCGCCTTATCAGCATGTTTTGGCAGAGAATAAATCCAGTGGGGAATCGGGTAGGCACGATCACTGGAAAGATCGATATAGCGATCGCGGCAGGTGGGAAATGGCACCACGTCATTAGTCGCACGCGTAGCTACCGTAACCGATTCCGGCACTGCCGCCGTTCTCACAGGAGCCGGTGCAGAAGATGTGCGTGCCCAGTGCATATGGTCGCTCAGCGCCGTAATCAGGATGTAGGTGGCAATAAATGCCCCCAGGGTCGCCCATTTAAGCCACCGGTAATAAGGTAAGGTCATCTGTATCATTTTTATCACAATTAAACCCATACTATAGGGTTCGAATGTATTTATGCAAGTTTTTACAGGCATTTCACGAAAACTTAACATTTCGCACATGCAAAAAAATCATGTTTTTCAATCGATTAGTTTTGTGCACCGCCAACTTCTTGTGACTTTGCAGCCGGTTTCAGTCAGCGTGACAGCAGTATGGCATACATGTTACACACCCGGCATCGAGATATTCGCATCACTGCATACGGTCAGCACCTTGAACAATTCTCCCATTGCCTGCGGGCTGACCAGCCGTTCATAACCACTGCTCAGCGCCTCCCCCTGTTCACGCGACCCTTCTCGTAGCAAGGTTTCCAGCCGCAACCCCCCGCCAATCGTATGCAGAAATTCTCCCTGTCCCTTGACTGGAGCAGTGCCAACTCCCTGCTCCTCAAAACAGGAAGCCAATTCATCAAACGCGACATGCGCGGTAATATCCGCCTCGCCGGGTGCCTGCAAGACCGGCCAGAACCCGTGTTGCCGCACCGCCTGTAACGTATTACCACGACTCTCGCCAGTATAACCGTAGTCAATTACCAACCCGGCACCACCATACTGCGCCAGATGCTGAGCCAGCGTATCAGCAATCTGCCGACCGGCCGGGCAGGACTCGGTAATTAGACCATCGGTATTGGCCTCTTCCCGGTGCGAACCACCTTTGACCAGTTGCACTCCCATTGGCCGCACTTCAAACGCCAGATCACCGGTATCTTCATCCACTACCACCATGCGTTCCTGCAACCCAGCGGATGTTTTGACATATTGTCGCACCGGAAGCGCATCAAAAAACTCGTTGGCGACAAACAACATCGGCATATCTGGTACACCCTCCAATGTCGGCTGCCAGCTGATACGTGGGTGCAAACCACCTAGCGTCGCGCGCTGGAAACGCCGTAGTTGCAAGCTCGTTTCCACCAGCACAATGACTAGCGATTCATGAAAACCCTGCACGTGCCGCGTTGCCCTGAGTGCATCCGTCATCAGCGTCCCACGTCCGGGCCCCAGTTCGACTAGTACCATTTCCTGCTGTCCCAGCATTTGCCACATCGCTGCCAGCCAAGCGCCGATCAACTCTCCGAAAATCTGACACACTTCTGGGGCCGTGGTGAAATCGCCTTGTTCCCCAAACGGGTCACGGGTCATGTAATAGCCATGCTCCGGGTGTGCCAGTGCAAGCTCCATATACTCCGCAACCGTAATACCGCCACGCTCGGCAACTCTTTCACGAATCATGTTTTCCAAGGGAGATATACTCATGTTTTATATTCCATTGTACGGCGTAATTTTTCAATAGCATCGGCAACACGTTTGGATTCGTCGAGGCGAGGACTGCTGGCCCAAAGCGGGTCATAGCTTTCCAGCGGTTTGGCATATCCTTCGCGAATGAGTTCTTCAACAAAGCGCAGATGTTTGGAGGCGGCGGCTTTCTGCGGAGCGAATGTGTAGAGTGGGACAGTTGTGAAGGCAGCCTCCGAAATCATGGACACGGAATCGGCTGTGACAATGATACGATCCGCTTGCGATAACCAGGCATGGTATGGGTTTTCTTCCGGATATTCTGGGCTGTAGAACGACAGAGTCAGTTCCGGATAGGTAGCAGTAATGGCATCAACGGCGGCACTGGCCAGTGCCGGAGGCGTGCGACGGCTGGAGGTCATCAGAATAGCGCCACCATCCTTGGCAATGGGCTGTAGCTCTGCAACCAGCCGCTCGACATCGGTCAGCAGAAAACTGCCATGCGACGTGTTTCCACCAAGGCATAGCAGCGTCCAGGGTTTGGGTAACAGGTCGGGGTTCAAGGGCATACGGGCGCGGGCGGAAAACAGAGTTTCTTCCGTCAGTGTGTGGGGTGCGCCCAGTGTGGTTAGAATGTTGGAACGCGGTGCCACATGGTCATGTGCCGGCAGTATCACTAGGTCAAACCGTTCCAGCGGCAACCAAGGATGCATCAGATGCACCACCACCGTTTTGGGAGATTTACGCTTGATATAGGCACCCACCGGCGCGGCGCGGCGTCCAGCGGCAATCACGATATCCGGCCAGGGAGGGCTAATATGCGTGCGGCTGACACGGGTAAGCCCGGCCAGACCCAACACTCCCAGAATGCCATTGGGCAGCTTGGATAATCGACTGTAATGCAGTTTCTGTTCAGTAACGATATGCGGCATGCGGTGCGCGACGCCCAGCACTTGATTCGCCGTACCGGGGCGATGATCCGTCAATGCCCAGATGTTTACCATGTGTGGACTATATCGTGCTGTGATGAAGAGTCACCAGGAAAGTTTGTACATCGCCCGACAGAACAGATTTTTGTTATCCCCGCCCGCGATAGGGGGGAACGTCAAGCGGCGGCACCCAGACGCCGGTCGGCGCATCCGAAGTCTGGTAGAATACGTCAATCGGGATACCACCGCGCGGATACCAGTAGCCAGCAATACGCAGCCACATCGGCTCGATCGCATCGACGACCCGCTTGGCCACAGCCACCGTACAATCCTCATGAAACGCACCATGATTACGGAACGCACCTAAAAACAGTTTGAGTGACTTGCTTTCTACGATGTGATGGCGTGGCACATAATCAATGACAAAATGGGCGAAATCCGGCTGTCCGGTCAACGGACACAGCGAGGTGAATTCCGGACAGGTAAAGCGCACCGCATAATCCACATTCAAATGCGGATTCGGCACCGCTTCCAACACTGCCTCATCAGGCGAGGCAGGCAGCGGGGCATCTGCCCCCAGCTGTGTCAAAGATGATGTATCGGTGGTCATGTGCGGCAGCCAATGGGCGCGTTCGCACTATTTACGGATGCCCAAACGCTTAATCACGTTGCGGTAGCGGGACTCATCGCAAGTTTTAAGATAATCCAACAGACGGCGACGGCGACCTACCAAAATCAACAGCCCGCGACGGGAATGGTGGTCTTTGGCATGGGATTTAAAATGCTCGGTGAGGTTTTTGATCCGCTCGGTAAGAATGGCTACCTGTACTTCCGGGGATCCGGTATCATTATCCTTGGTGGCATATTCTTTCACCAGTTCAGTTTTGCGCTCGGCAGTGATCGACATCTTGTACTCCTTATTTCATATAACTTATAGGTTAAACAGTCGTTGCGGTGTGACACAGCGCCCTTGGCGTTTCACCAGCCCAATTAGTTTGGAGCCACGAAATGCCTTATACAACGTCGCTTTCTCTTCCTCAAATGAACAAGGAGACAGCAAACATTGCTGGCCATGACGCAACCGCTGCGCCTGCTCTTGATCCAGATGTGCAGCCGGGATGTCGTCCAGCGCCCGCTCAACTGGTTCAAGCCAATCTCCCGTTTGGGAAACTGCGCCCTTTATAGCACAGGATTCCAGTTCGTCCAGAGAAATTGCGGCCTCCGCCTTAAAACAACCTACGCGTGTGCGTTGCAACGTGGCCACATGGCCGCAACTGCCTAATGCTTCAGCCAAATCCCGTGCCAACGAACGAATATACGTCCCCTTTCCACACGTGACGGAAAAGATAGCCATTTCAGCGTCCGGGCGTTCCAGCAATGTGAGCGTATCAATCCTAACCGGGCGTGGCTCCAGCACTACTTCTTCCCCCTGCCGCGCCATATCATAGGCACGCTTCCCCTGTACCTTGATCGCACTGAAAGCAGGGGGGCGCTGCTCAATCACACCCGTATAGTGTGGCAGCAAGGCCTGTATCGACTTATCGGTGGGACGCACATCCGAACGGGCAATCACCGTCCCTTCCCGATCATCCGTATCGGTTTGCTTGCCGAAGGCCAATGTAAATCGGTATTCCTTGGTGGCATCCATCATGTACGGCACCGTCTTGGTCGCTTCACCCAGCGCCAGTGGCAACACCCCGGTTGCCAGCGGATCGAGCGTCCCGGCATGGCCGATCTTCTTTGGTGACAAGATACGTTTCACCGCCCCTACCGCTTGTGTCGAGGTCATTTCATAGGGCTTATCCAGATTGATCCACCCATTGATGGCGTGCTTGGGACGTTTGACAGCAATGTTGGAAGGTGAGGTCATGATGGATAATCTATAACAGTTCTCTTAGTACTAGCAGTAAGAAGAAACACAGATTTTCTAATGGTTTTTTTATTTGAGCTTCGGGCGAATCTATGACAGAATTCAAGTATGGGTGACGTACTGGATAAAGCATTTTTTCTTGCGCAATTCAAGCGTATGCATCAGCGCTTTGACGAGGCAGATTTACGTATTAATCGCCTGACCGAGCGGATTGATGCCTTTCAAGAGCATCTGGGCGCACAGCAGCGTGATATTGCAAATCTCTACCATTCGGACGAAACGTTATTTTCATGGAAGCGTTCCGTAGAAGACCGGCTGCGCGCATTAGAGGATCGCATCGGTACCGATCAGTCGGAGCATTAAACGAAAAAAAAGCGCCTCCGTTAGAAGCGCTTCCAATAACGTTTTACAGCCTCTTTGGCTTCTTCATATCGACATTCTTGAAGATGCGATATAATGAGTTCTATGTGCCTCCAATTGAGGTCGCTTCTGTAATAGCAACCCTCCGGAAGCTTTTGATTACGGACATTATGGTACGCCATACGGTATAAGACGAGCCACCACCGTAACGGCATGGTGTGAATAGAGTTGTATATACCCGCAATTTCCTCTTGGGTTTTCCAACTCGCCACCCATAGTAAAGAATTCTCACGCACAATTACACGAGAACACTTGATGCCGTGATTACGTAAAACGTCATAATCACTGGAATAAATGTGAATCTCTTCACCTTTTTTCTCATAGGAAACATTTAAAGTTTCCAATGTACAAACCAGTTCTTGAGGATTCATATTTTCAAATCCAAAACAATAAAGCGGAGAAGGTAACAAAAATTAATTTATTCCGCAAGTAAAAATTCTACGTTGTCTTTGCGATAGAGACACCGTCTCCACCTCATCAAATATCCAAATTCTCCACGTTCAGCGCGTTGTCCTGGATGAACTGGCGACGGGGTTCGACGACATCGCCCATCAGCACAGAGAATGCCTCGTCGGCGTCATCGCTGTGATTGATATTGACCTGTAGCAGGGTGCGATTGGAAGGATCCAGCGTCGTCTCCCAGAGCTGTTCGGCATTCATTTCCCCCAGCCCCTTAAAGCGCTGCACACTTAAGCCCTTGCGCGCCATGTCCATCATCGCATCATAGAACGCGACCGGCGAAGCAATCGCTATTTCGCTTTGCTTGCGAGTCAGGGTCAGCGGCGCGGCAAACACATCCTGCACATAGCCGGTCAGTTCCGCCAGCGCCTTCCCTTCCCGACTGCTCAGGCTGGCCGCATCTAGCAACACCACTTCCTCTACGCCGCGCATCACACGATGCGCCTTGTAAGCGTCCGCTTGCACCTCCACCGACCAGCCGCCATGGTCATCCTGCCGGTTGAGTTGCTCAGCCAGTTGTGTCGCCGCTTGTGCATCCCCAGTACCGGCGGCATAGATACCCGCCTGCAACGCCGCTCCCGCCACAGGCAAAGTAAAGCGCCGTGCCAACACCTCAAGATGCGCCTTGATGCTGCGTGTCTGCCCCAGCACCGTCGCCAGCGCATCGCCACTTAGCTGTCGCCCATCATGCAACGTGACCACCGCATCATCGAGCGCCGTTTGCTCCAGATAATGCTCCAGCTCGCGGTCATCTTTCAGATAGGCCTCCGCGTTGCCGCGTTTGACTTTATAGAGTGGCGGCTGCGCAATATAGAGATACCCGCCTTCCACCAGCTCCGGCATTTGCCGGTAAAAGAAGGTCAGCAGCAAGGTACGAATATGCGCGCCGTCTACATCGGCATCGGTCATGATGATGATCTTGTGATAGCGCAGTTTCTCGACGTTAAAATCCTCGCGTCCGATCCCGGTACCCATCGCTGTAATCAGGGTGCCGATCTCCTGCGAAGAGAGCATCTTGTCGAATCGCGCCCGCTCAACATTAAGAATTTTCCCACGTAGCGGCAGAATCGCCTGAAATTTGCGGTCGCGCCCTTGCTTGGCCGATCCACCCGCCGAGTCACCCTCTACCAGGAAGAGTTCGGCCTTGCTGGCATCGCGCTCCTGACAATCCGCCAGCTTGCCCGGTAAGTTAGAAATGTCCAGCGCCCCTTTGCGCCGCGTCAGCTCACGGGCTTTGCGCGCCGCTTCCCGCGCTGCGGCCGCTTCAGCAATCTTGCCGACAATCAATTGCGCCTCTTTCGGGCGCTCTTCAAACCATTCGGCCAGCTTTTCACCGAGCAGCGTTTCCACCGCCGGGCGCACTTCCGATGACACCAGCTTATCCTTGGTCTGTGAAGAAAATTTCGGATCCGGAACCTTGACGGACAGCACACAGGTCAGTCCCTCGCGCGCATCATCCCCGGAGAGCGAGACCTTCTGCTTCTTGGCAATCCCGGACGCATTGGCGTAATTATTGATGGTACGGGTCAGCGCCGAACGGAATCCCTGCAAATGCGTCCCCCCATCGCGCTGACGAATATTATTGGTAAAGCACAGTACATTTTCATGGTAAGAATCGTTCCATTGCAACGCGACTTCGACACCAATCTCATCGCGCTCCCCGGCAATCATCACCGGTTCATGCAACCCATTCTTATTACGATCCAGATACTGCACATAAGCCTGTGTCCCGCCCTCGTAATAAAGCTCGGCAATCACTGGTTCCGCCGGACGGTGGTCTTCCAGATGAATCCGTACTCCGGAATTCAGGAAGGCCAACTCACGCAGGCGATGCTCCAGCGTAGCAAAGTCAAACTCAATAAAACTGAACGTATCAGTCGAGGGATAAAAGGTGACTTCGGTGCCGGTATGGCCGTTTGAATCACCCGTAACTTCCAAATGCCTGACCGTGTCACCGCGCTCAAACCGAGCGATATGCTCACTACCATCACGCCAAATACGCAGCTCCAGCCAATCAGACAGTGCATTCACCACGGATACCCCAACTCCGTGCAGTCCGCCGGAGACCTTATAGGAATTAGAGTCAAATTTCCCGCCCGCATGAAGCTGTGTCATAATGACTTCCGCTGCGGACACGCCTTCTTCCTCATGCAAACCCACCGGAATCCCTCGCCCATTATCGCTCACGGTGCAGGAACCATCGGCATTGAGGATAACCTTGACCAGGTCACAATGCCCGGCCAGCGCCTCGTCAATGGCGTTGTCCACCACCTCATACACCATGTGGTGCAGGCCGGAGCCGTCATCGGTATCACCGATATACATGCCCGGGCGTTTGCGCACTGCCTCCAGCCCCTTGAGGACTTTAATGGAATCGGCGCCATATTCCTGTAGCATATCGTCGTTTGGTTCGGTCATAGAAAGTGCTGTATCTGCTGTCATTGTTATTATTTCCTTATCCGGCCTATTCTTAGAAGATATGACAGCGAATTACCAGCACAAAGGCACTGTATTTGCCCCTTCCCGGCTTGTGTTGTCCTCCCCATGCTTCCCCGTATGGAAAGTTTGGAAGACGTTGAGCGAATCTATAGCAGTTCAACGTAAGAATTTCCTATGCAGGAAAATTCTTACGTTGAGAAACTGCTATATTTTAAAGGGTATACTCGACCTTCAACTTCAAAATTTCACAGGAAATTTTAAAGTTGAACGAGTATACATTGAGTCGCAACTGTACCGGCTGAAAGCACTGGATGAGGAGCGCTTTGTCGAGGCGGGCAAGCTCCGTAACCTTGGCCTGGCCTTACAGGAACTCATGCAGATCATGCATGAGATCACATATAATCCGAACCAGCCGCGTGTTCCTGCTGGAAGCCCGGAAGGTGGACGATGGACAACGGATTATGAGGCTATAGCACGCCGATTTTGGTGGACTAGCCCGGAGGCACTTAAAAAACACGTTGCCAAACACGGCGAGAATTTCAATACACGTTCAGCAAGAGATTATGCCCGGAAAGCGCAGGAATTTCGCGAGCGCGCCATACGAAATAAATTTCCCATGCATGTAAACAAGAGTGGGAACATGCGTGCTTACGATCCAAAAACCAACACGTTTGGCGCATATCGTAAGGATGGCAGTCCAAGAACTTTCTTTAAGCCTCCTGATGGAATAGAATATTACAAACAGCAGGAGAAACGTTTTGTGGGAAAGAGTGGTAGAGTCATCAATCCGATACCCCGATCAGGTGGCGGTGGAAGTGGCGCTATATTTGATCGTATTAACTTGCCCGGTGGTCGATTCCGGCCACCAAATCGATAAATGGAGATAACGTTATGAAATATATATGCCCGGTATGTGGCTATGACCATTTATATGAACCTGCCTATGATGAGGAAGGAGGGGGGGGATCTTATGAATTTTGCCCTAGTTGTGGGTTTCAATTTGGTGTGAGTGATGACGCGTACCATATAACTCATAATGAATGGCGCCAGCAATGGATTGAAAATGGTATGCAATGGGATGATACGGGACCAGGAGGACGCGAGAACGAACGGCCACCCAACTGGAACCCCGCCATCCAATTACTCAAAATTGGTGTGCAGGTGGAATAAACCATTTTGATCATTGTAAAAACGGAAATAATGGAAGGACAAGTTTCATGCCAAACCAGAATTTGATTCATGATCTTTTGAAAACCGAAGATATTGAAGGACTGATCGCCGCTGGTGCACCGGATGATGAATATGACAGTGAGGCGCGTGAAATCAATGAGACGCTCAGTAAGCTGAATAAAGACGATTACTCGGAAGAGTCGGTCCGTGCGATTGTCGCATTGGTCTGAGTTCGAGCCTTTGATCTATCCGAAGAAGATATAGAGCAGCGAGTGACGGCATTATATAGAGTTAGCGCCATCCTGTACGCCAATTACATGGTTTAAAGTAATTGTTTTTGGCCTTTGTTTGGTAAATGGGGATAATGTTATGAAACATATGTGTTCGGTCTGTGCTAATGACAAGATGACCATACATGTACAATCATAACGTTAAAGTGTATACCACACCTCAACAAAATACAAACCGCAGGCAGGAGCAGTCGGACCGGCCGCAGGGCGAGAACGGGCGGCCAGTATGTCCTGTATGGTGGCGGGTGGATATTTTCCCCGGCCAATATCAACCAGTGTACCGGTGATGATACGCACCTGATGATGCAGGAAGGACAGGGCTTCCAGTTCCAGCGTGATGATGTCGTCTGTCTGCGTGATGTCTAACCGGTCCAGCGTACGCATGGGGGAATTTGCCTGGCACTGCGAATCACGAAACGACGTAAAATCATGATGTCCGATGAGATAAGCGGCGGCTTCCCGCATCGCTCCTAGATCCAGTTGGCCAATGATCTGCCAGGCACGATTATGTTCCATCACCAGTGGCGCACGGCGGGTGATGATACGGTATCGGTAGCGGCGCTTCGTCGCATCAAAGCGGGCGTTAAATGTATCAGGAACCGCTTCGACGTTCACGATGCTGACCGCTTCTCTGCGTAGATGGGCATTGAGCGCTTCCATGATGCGGAAGCAAGAATAGTCGCCGACCAGATCCACATGGGCGACTTGTCCGAGTGCGTGCACCCCGGCATCGGTACGCCCGGCGCAGGTGAGTGACACCTGCTGCTGGCAAAAGCCGTAAATCGCGGTTTCAATGGCTTCCTGCACGCTCAGCACATCTTTCTGACGCTGCCACCCGGCATAAGGCGTGCCGTCATATTCAATGGTAAGTTTATAGCGGGGCATCAGCTAACGGTATCGAAGATAGTTCCAGACGGAATTGATAATCCCCGCAAACATTCTCCGGCATCCATTGGCTGTTTACCGGCGCGTTGCAGTGTGACCGGACGCACGGCTGCATCTGCACATTGGACAGTAAGTTGATGGTCTAATACCATGCCGGGTGCCACGCCGTCATGCCCGGCTGCCATTTCCGCCCGCAGCCACTTGATGCGCTCACCTTCGCAGGTGATGTAGGCACCAGGAAACGGGCTGAGTCCGTGCACCTGATGCACGACCTGTCGCGCCGGTTTGGCAAAATCCAGTGCCGCTTCTGCTTTGCTGATTTTGTCGGCATAGGTCACCCCGACTTCGGATTGTGGAACAGGCGTTATCGTTTCTGCTGCTAATCCATCCAGCGTTTCCAACACCATGGGCGCCGATAATGTAGCAAGACGCTGCTCTAACTCCTGTGCTGTTTCACCCGGATGAACGATGACTTCGCGATGCAACAGCACATCCCCGGTATCCAGCCCAGCGTCCATTTGCATGATACAAATAGCGGTGGTGGTGTCCCCGGCCATCAGGGTGCGCTGAATCGGAGCCGCTCCTCGCCAGCGCGGCAAGTCAGAGGGGTGGATATTAACGCAGCCATAGGGCGTTGCTTCCAGAATGACAGGCGGGAGTATCTGCCCATACGCGACCACCACCGCAATATCGGCGTTATAGTCTTTGAATTGTTGTTGCGCATTGGCATCCTTTAAACTGGCGGGTGTCTGCACCGGCAACCCGTTTGTCTCCGCCAATTGATGTACTGGGCAGTGGGTCAGTTTCTTGCCGCGATGCGCCGGGCGAGGCGGTGCGGTATAAACGGCTACCACCTCATGCGGCGAGTCGATCAGCTGTTGCAGCGCCGGACATGCAAAAGTAGGCGTTCCCATAAAGATCACCCGCATCGGTACTAGGCCTCTTTCGATTGTAGTTTTTGGGTTTTCTTCAGCTTGCGTAAAATCATGTCACGCTTCAATCGTGACACATGGTCAACAAACACCACCCCGTTCATATGATCAATTTCATGCTGAATGCAGGTGGCCAGCAAACCGTCAGCCTCCAGCGTCTGCTCTTTCCCATCCAGATCGAGATAACGGATGGTCACACTGTCGGGGCGCGTCACTTCTGAATACTGACCGGGGAACGACAGGCACCCCTCATCATAGGCGCGTAGCTCCTCGGAGGATGTGACAATCTCCGGGTTGATTAGCACGATGGGATTGCCGGGCTTGCGTTCATCACTTTCATTATCGCTGTAACGTGACGACCCCCACTCCGTATCTACGACGATCAGGCGCTTCAACACACCGACCTGTACAGCGGCCAGCCCGATGCCGTTCGAAGCATACATGGTCTCGAACATATCAGCGGCGAGGGTGCGTATCTCGTCAGTGATAGTTTGCACTGGGTGCGAGCGCTCCTTGAGAAGCGGGTCTGGTGCAATCACAATAGGAAGAATCGTCATAGCACTCATCTTTAAAAGGGAGCGTATGTTAACGCAAGTATTAACATGATTCTTGCAAATGTGGTAGCACTACCCTGCATGTACGGCTGGAAGACCTGCAGGACGCGGAGGAAGCATAAAAAAAAGAGCTAGTCAAAGACTAACTCAATAAGTCAGGGTATTGAATATTGACATAGGCTACAATGTTAAATATTGCGATCAACGCACCCAACATCCATATCATTAGTGAGGTAGCGCAGGTATAGACATCACGCTCATAATCTTTATCATTCATGAATCTACACAAAGTAACTGCTAGACACGCTACGCTACATCAACGTGTAAGTCAATGTGTCACTTGATTGATGTACCCATCGACGCATCAAATGACAGGCACAGCAAACAGATCAGTGTGCCAATCCAGACATGTTCCTTAAATAGCTGAAGGCATAATGTGCCATTCTCCGGATTGAGTCGCCAGACCTGACGAGCGAGCAATAATGCAATCAGCAGTAACACTCCCCATTGCCAAAACTGCATGAACGGTGCGCAGGCAACAATCAGCAACATCAGCATGGCAGCAAAGAAACCGCCGACCCAAAACCGTATGTGTTCGCCGAAACGCCGCGCCGTGGACTTTACACCGATACGGGCATCATCCTCCATGTCCTGACAGGCATAGATCGTGTCATAACCAATCACCCAGCAGATGGCGGCGGTATAAAGTAGCAACCCATGCACCTGAATCGTGCCGGTCATCGCGACCATCCCGAAGAGTGATCCGGCACCAAACGTCATACCCAGAAATGCCTGCGGCCACCAGGTGATCCGCTTCATGCGGGGATAGAGCACCACCAATGGCAACCAGCACGCTCCCAGCAGCACTACCTTCCAACCAAGTGCAATCGCCACTAGCAATGCCACAACCAATAGTGCAGCGATCAATCCATAGGCTTCGCGTGGCGTGACCGCCCCAGAGGCCAGCGGACGCGACTTGGTGCGAGCCACCTGCGCGTCAATCTCACGATCGGTCAGGTCATTGATGATGCACCCGGCAGAACGCATCGCCAGCGCACCCAGTGCAAACAGGGCAAGGATACCGTAGGGCATCCCACCATCACGATAGGCCAGTACACCCCACCAGCAGGGCAACATCAGCAGCCAAATGCCTACCGGCTTGTCCAGCCGCATCAATTGGGCATAAGGGTGATTCAACAGGCGCGTGATTAATATGAACATAGGATTTGCAAATCCTTAAAAGATACACGCTCCCACTTCAAATATATTTATAGCACCTAACGCCTAATATGGAAGTGCTCTTATCCCATATTAGGCGTTAGGAAGTGCTATATTATAATAGGATATAGCCTAAAACCGTACCCCTACCGTCGTGGAAATCCGGTGATTGTCATAGGAATAATTGGTAATATTGGCATCCACATCCAGATAATCATAGCCCAGCGTCGCGGTGACGTTACCATCAAAGGTTTTGCCAACCATTACTCCGGCGCGCCACTCCTTCTCCTTGCGCGTACGTAATGACACACTAGGGTCAGGCGCATGATAGTCGGTTGCACGGAACCCGGTATGTGCCCGTGTAAAGATATTTTCTTCAAACTGGCGGGTATAGCTCAGGCTGTAATCCTGTAGATGGTTATCGAAAAAATGCTGCTTCGTGTCTTCACTACGCACCCGCAGTTGGGCATCAAAAATATCTTGTGGAGTATACAGATAGGTCACTCCAATACGCGCCTGCCGTGCATCACCATCACGACGATCGAGTGTCCGTACATCCGGAGAATTGACATAGTCGCGCAGTTCTTCAGTCAAAATCACCCGGAAACGTGTTGCTGCATCCAGCGCATATTGCGCTGAAATCTCGCCGGTATATTGGCGCTGATAAGTATGGTTATCCAGGGTGATATGATTATAACCAGCTTTCAATCCGGTGCGTAACCTGCCATCAAGTGCCGTCAGCGTTGGTCCGGTACTAATGGATGTCACCGTAACATTCAGCTCGTCACGATTGTCATATTCATTCATATAATGGCTGGCGGTGGACTGCCATCCGGCTTTCACACCATCGGTAACTTCGTCAGGATGACGGTATTCATGATTAAGCGTTAATGCTGTGAATCCCTGAAGATCGGACTGTTTGTCGGAATTGCCATCCAGTTCAAATGGTAATTCCTGCCCAGCAATGCGGATATTGATGATACCGGATTCAGGTGCGGCATTGGCGTTGGAATCATATTGTGCCCCCAGCGCCAGTGACCCGCTAAACAAATGCCGTCGCGTTGCTCTGTCCAGCTCCGCCAGCATTGGCTCTAGGTTCTCCCGTACCTTTGGTGGTACTTCACCTTCCAATACCTGATTCAATAATGTTTGTGCCTGCTCATACCGTTGCTGGCGCATATAGATCATCGCCAGTTCCAGCTTGACGCGCGGCAGGTTGGGAACAGCGCTCAGCATCCGCTCATACATGGAGGCTGCCTTGTCATATTCGCGTAATTCCGTCGCCATGGTGGCATAGTGGAAATAGTGATCCAGATTGCCGGGATCGTTTTGTATCTCTCGTTCCAATTGATCGAGTTTCTCTAAACCAGGCAAATGGTCGCTAATGATCGACACATCCAATGCAATAGACGGCACAGGCCAACCGCTTAACAATAGCGGCACCATGACAACACAGCTTTTCATCAGCATACGCATGAATGGCACCCTACCGGGAAAATCTTTGTATTTTATTAAAACTATCCGGCAATAGTTAGGATATGGTCAAAATAGTCCGGTATTTCCTTAAGATTCTCTTGCCAATGTCAGTCCTCGGCGGGGCTGTTGTAGTGCACCTGACCGCACCCACACCGCTGGAACTATTACGCCTGAAAGTCTTTGACACCTATCAACGCCTGCAACCACGTACTTACGAGCCGTTACCTGTTACCATCATCGACATTGACGAGGCCAGCCTGAGCCGTCTGGGGCAATGGCCCTGGCCACGCCATCGTTTAGCGGAATTGACACAGCAGCTTTTTGTTCACGGCTCAGCGTCCGTCGGCTACGATATTGTGTTTGCCGAAGAAGACCGCACCTCTCCAACATTATTATTACCGCAATGGGAGAGCTTCTTGGGCAAGGACGCCACACAACATGTCAACCCACCGGATTACGACCGACAGTTTGGTGATGCGATCACGAACGGGAATGTCGTCACCGGGTTTGTGCTCTCCGATTTTAACTTCGAGATGCCGGCTAAAAAATTTGGAATGGTATTCAAGGGCGACCCTCCATTTGACAGCGTCTTTCCTTATGCCGGAGCGGTCAGCACCCTGCCGGTACTCACTGAAGGCGCGGCAGGGAATGGGGCTTTAAACGCGATTCCCGATACGGACGGCCTGATCCGCAAGGTACCGATCCTGATGCGTGTACGCGACCAGTTCTTGCCGGGACTTGCTGCAGAAACCCTGCGTACGGCACAAGGGGCGTCCACCTATATCGTGACCACGACGCCTACCGGAGTCGAGCAGGTGCGCATCGGTGCATTCGATATTCCCACTGACCGGCATGGCCATGTCTGGGTGCATTTCACCCCTTACCAACAGGAACGCTACATTCCCGCCTGGGAAGTGCTGGAAGAAGGGTTCGATAGTACCCGACTGGAAGGACATCTGGTACTGATTGGTACCAGCGCTGCCGGACTGAAAGATATTCGAGCCACGCCACTTGATCCGGTTACCAATGGGGTAGAAGTACATACACAGGCACTGGAACAAATTCTGACGGGACATTATCTGCAACGCCCCGACTGGATCGAAGCGGCAGAGCTACTGACCATGATCGCTGCCGGGGTGATGGTCTGGGCACTGGTCGCCTTCGCCTCACCATCCATCGGCGCGATTGGTACAGTCATTATTCTAATTGGCGCATTCGGCGTTAGCTGGTTCGGCTTCCTGCAACACCGGATGCTGATTGATCCGGTATCACCAGGTATCACCATTGGGTTGCTCTACCTTGTTGAGTCATTGCGCCGCTATATGTCCTCTGAACGCGAACGCCGCCAGGTGCGCTCCGCCTTTAGCCATTACATGTCCCCGGCGCTCGTGGAACAACTGGCCGCACACCCGGATGCACTGAAGCTGGGTGGAGAGATGAAGGAAATGACCGTACTGTTTTGTGATATACGCGGCTTTACCACCATCTCCGAACAGTTTGATGCCGAAGGACTCACACAGTTTATCAACCGGTTTCTCACTCCGATGACCGAGGTGATTCTCTCACGCCAGGGGACGATTGATAAATATATGGGCGACTGCATCATGGCATTCTGGAATGCACCGCTGGACGATGCCAACCATGCTGTCCATGCTTGCGAGGCGGCACTGGCGATGCAGCATGACCTAATTGCATTAAACGAAAAACTGAAAGAGGAAGCGAGCGCACAAGGCCATCGTTTTATTCCCGTACAGATCGGGATCGGCCTGAATACCGATGCGTGCTGCGTCGGCAATATGGGATCACAACAACGCTTTGATTACTCGGTGCTGGGGGATGGCGTGAACCTTGCCTCCCGGCTGGAAGGGCAAAGCAAGCAATATGGCGTAACCATTGTCATTGGCGAAAACACCCGGCAAGCGGCGCAGGATGTCGCAGCCATCGAACTGGATCTGATTATGGTCAAGGGCAAAACCGAAGCGGTGCGTATCTATGGGTTGCTGGGGGATAAGGAAATGGCACAGACTACAGAGTGGCAAGCACTGGCGCAGGCGAATGACGCCATGCTGCAATCTTACCGCGCTCAGGACTGGGATCGGACCGAGACGGAGTTAACACAGATGGAAGCGGCGGCGGACGCACTGTCTATTGATTTAAAAGGCTATGTCGCATTGTATCACAAACGTATCACCGCCTATCGCAACGCCACCCTGCCGGACGACTGGGACGGAGTCTATATCGCAATGAGTAAGTAAACTGATACGCGTCATTCCGGCGAAGGCCGGAATCTTTGGACATCACATTGAGACCCCGGCCTACGCCGGGGTGACGACAACACCACTCACCACCGCAGCCACAGACGTGCCGTATAGTAAGACAGCGCGATCAGTGCGACCATCGGCAGATAGCACCACAACAACACATTGATCAGGTTATCGTCGGCCATGGTCAGCCGCAGAATCAGATAGGCACAGCCACTGGCCGCTAGCCCGGTCAACATACCGGTACGGCGCAGATGGGTCGGTGCGGCGCGTTTGATATGATAAAGCAGCCACAACATCGGCGGCAGCGACAACCCGACCAACATCGCCGTAACACGCAGATGGCCGATATTCAGCGCCTCGTTCCACCAGCCCGGCATTGCCATGGACAATGCTGTACTCACCACTAACGCGCCTATCGCCGCAGCACCAAGTGTTGCACCCACATGCAACAAGCGGGTATTGATACCGGGCAATGCCGATAGCATCGCCGCTACCCCGGTACCAATAATCAGCACGCTACAGAGTCCCATTTCCAGCGTATAGGCCGCATCGGCCAGCTTGGTGTGAATATCGGCACGCATCCCCATCAACAGGACAAACATCACGATATAGCCAAGCGCGAATCCCAGCCACAACGCCACGCAGCGGCGACGGCTGATCGGCGTCACCGGCGTTAAGTCCTCCGTCAGGCGTGCATATATATCCTGGTTCATGTCAGCCCCTCCATGGCATGACGCAGTCGCTTCATGGCGCGGTGCGCACTGGTACGTACATCCGGCACGGAAATCCCCAACTGGTCGGCGACTTCCTGCGCACTCTGCTCCTTCAGATACAGTGTCTCTATAATAGTTCGTTGCTTGTCATTCAAACATGACAGGGCTTTGCCAAGTAATTGCTTGTGCGCGGCGGCGTCATCGGCAGGGGCGGCAAGCGCATCGAGCACATGGCTGAAATCTTCACAGGCATCTTCCCGGCATCGGTACACCTGCCGGAAATAATCCTGCAGGCGGTAATGGCATATGGCATAGAGCCATGGGGCAAAGGGTCGTGGTGACTCATAACTGTGCCGCGCTTTGTGGATGGACATCAGGATTTCCTGTGCAATGTCCGGTACATCTTCCCGCACGGAAACGCGCTTGTAGAGGTAGGCCTCGACCATCGGCGTCACCTGCTCCAGTAAGGCGCCATACGCAGCTTTATCCCCCGCCTGCGCCTGCTGCATCAACTGTTCCAAAGACATGCCCATCAGCTTTACCCGCTATGATCGGTATAGAACCTATTTTAGAATCTTTCAGCCATGAGCCGAAAACACTGATTTCTGAGAACCGTAGCGGAGTGTATGTTGTAATACATGAGCAACGGAAGCGAAGAAAATCAGTGTTTGCAGGCCATGGGTGGGAGATTATGGAAGGTTCTAGGCCGCTTTTGCCAACTTCGTCTGCGCCAGATACCGCGCGACTTCAAGCATCCGGCAGGAGAAACCCCACTCATTGTCATACCAGGAAGCAATACGTCCCAGCCGATCCCCGGTCACATAGATCGACGTCAGATCGACAATGCTGCTATGCGGGTTATGAGTGAAATCGATGGATACCAACGGCTCATCGGTGACACTCAGCACCCCTTTCATGGGACCATTGGCGGCTGCAATACAGGCTTCGGCAATTGCTTCCTTCGTAATAGATTGCTTCGCGTTAAACGTCAGGTCAACGATCGAGACATTGGGCGTCGGTACGCGAATCGCACACCCATCCAGTTTGCCCTGCAATTCCGGCAACACCGCGCCCAGTGCTTTGGCCGCGCCGGTCGACGTTGGAATCATCGACATCGCAGCAGCACGTGCGCGACGCGGATCGGCATGCCCGGCATCCACGATGTTCTGGTCATTGGTATAAGAATGCACTGTGGTCATAAACCCGCTCTCAATTCCGAATGTGTCATTGAGAATCTTGGCGAGCGGTGCCAGGCAGTTGGTCGTACAGGAACCGTTGGAGATCACCAGATCGTCATCAGAAATCGTGGTATGATTCACGCCGTAAACGACCGTTTTGGCATCATCTTTTGGTGGAGCGGACAGCAATACACGCTTGGCACCCCCATCCAGATGCGCCTGCGACTTTTCTTTGGAACTGAAAATCCCGGTACATTCGAGCACAATGTCTACGCCATACTTGTCCCATCCGATATCCGCCGGGTTGCGCTCCTGCGTGGTGGTGATCTTCTGTCGTCCGAACGTGATCTCATTGCCGCTCGCTTTTGCTTCCCCTTTAAACGGACCATGCACCGAGTCATATTTCAAAAGGTGCACCAAGCTATCCACCGGCGCCAGATCATTGACGACCGCGACTTTAATATCGTCATAGCCCTGCTCTTCCAGCGCACGCAATACGCTACGGCCGATGCGTCCCAATCCGTTAATACCAATCGTTACCATGGTTCCTCTCCTTGTAAGTATGTCATGAATCTCTGCGCATGGTGTAAAATGCTTCACAGTACTTGTCCAGTGAAACCACCAGCCGCTCCTAATAATAATCCGGTGGCGGGGGATATTTCGGATTGGCGACCAACGGTGCCGTTGCGGTCTCGATGCGCTGCTGCAACTGCTCCAGAAACTCGGACTTGGGCAATCCCTGCGGCATCGGCTCCAGCACTTCCACTTCCACCGTACCGGGCTTGCGTACCAGGGCGTTGCGTCCCCAAAAGCAACCGGAATTCAGTGCGACCGGGTAAATCTTCGGTGCTAGCGCCTCATACATCGATGCAATCCCGCCCTTATAGCGCGTGGTTTCACCCGCCGGGGTGCGAGTACCTTCCGGGAAAATGACGATATTTCGCCCTTCCATCAGGTATTTCATGCCCTGCTCGATCATCTGCCCCACGGCTTTCTGGCCGGAGGAACGATCAATCACGATATTATCCGCCTGCCGTAAATACCAACCGAATATTGGAATGCTGAGCAACTCCTTTTTCAATACAAATACCGGGCGATCCAGTATATGCCACAATGCCAGCGTTTCCCATGCGGACTGATGCTTGACGGCATAGATCACGCCACCAGAGGACAATGGCGCTACGCTACGCACTTCATAATCCAGCCCCAGAATATATCGCTGTAAGTCCAACGCCCACCCCGTCCACTTATAGGGAATAACGAACGTTAACGCCGGATGTTTGATGGCCAGTAAAGGAAGACACAGAATACCCATGCCCAGCGTTAGTGTAGTAAACGCCACATGATAGGCAACGGAGCGCGCCAGATTATTCAGTTCTTCCTGGGTAATCTGTGCCATCAATTAGTTACATGACCAATGTTTCATGCGCAGAATTCTACACCGAATTTACGGCTATGCAACCGGTTATCGTTTAAGTCATTCCACATAAAAACTGTGCAGTTTTTATGTGGGTAAAATGACGATAGCTATATAATTTATAGCAGTTTCTCCTGCATAATTTCCAGACACTATAGCAGTTCAACGTAAGAATTTCCTCGAATGGGAATGCTTACGTTGAGAAACTGCTATATTGACATCAATGATTGCAATGATTACAATGATATATATGTAAGGAGTACATCAAAATGGCCAGTATTACGATCCGTGATTTACCAGATGCGACAAAAAACGTATTGCGCATTCATGCTGCACAACACGGACAATCATTAGAAGCCTACCTGCGAAACATGCTACAGGAGGCGGCACGAAAGGATAGTCACAGTCATGAAAATATCCTGGAAATTGCCACGAAATGTTTTGGTAAAAAACAAGGTATAGAGCTTGTGTTGCCGGATCGTCATTCCACACGCACCGTCACCACATTTGACGTATGATACTGCTTGATACCAATGTGATCTCCGAGTTGATGCGTGAAACACCGGATACTTCCGTTGCGGCATGGATAAGTACACAAAAATCCGTGCATTTCGGCGTTACCACTATTTCCATTGCCGAGATCATGCGTGGATTGGAGCGCCTGCCTGAAGGGAGACGCCGTTCCACCCTGAAAACGAATTTTGATCGGTTTATGAGTCAGGCGTTCAACAACCGGGTCTTTACATTTGATGTGGAATCCGCTCATCTCTACGGCGTCACGGCAATGAAGCGTGAAAAATCCGGACGACATGCGGAGCCGGTGGACATGATGATTGCTGCGATTGCAACATCACTCAATGCGTCCATTGCCACTCGTAACCTCAAGGACTTTGAAGGGTGCGGTATTTCACTTATCAATCCATGGGAATATTCCAACTGACAGACGGCACATCTTACCGCCGGTCAAAACCCAACAATGCCCGCTTTTCATCAGCATCCAGAAACTCGGCTTCATTGATGCGGTGCCACTCGGCCTCACGCTTTGGTGCCAGCGCCGGCAACCGATCAATATTCGCCTCCAATGTCATGTCCGTACCGAACATCGGATTTAGCCAACGCTGCAACTCACCCAATATCAACCCACTTAGTGGCAAAATCGTTTGCTCCCACAATGACAGCCGCGCCTCGGCCAGATTAGCATAGGTATTGTCGCCCGGAATCCCCAGCAATTGCGGCGGCACCCCAAATGCCAGCGCAATATCGCGCGCCGAGGAATGTTTGATATTGAGAAAATCCATATCCCGTGGGTTCAGGCTCATTTCCTTCCATTCCAGTCCACCTTCCAGCAGCAATGGACGTCCGGCATTTTGAGCACCAGCGAACTGCTCATCGACCTGCTGCTTGAGCCGCCAATACTGGTCGTCGGTGAGCCGTCCGGAACCACCATCTCCCATCTTCAACACCAGTGCACCGCTAGGGCGTGCACCGTTTTGCAACAACGCCTGGTTCCATGCCGCTGCCTGGTTATGCTGGTCGATACTATAGGCCGCCGCTTCAGCAGGCGCCATGCCATGCCAATCACAGAGCGGGTTGAAATGCCGTAAATGCAGAATCTGTGACGTCCCGGTAATCGGATCAACCGGATACACCGTCTCCCGCCCGTCTACCGTATAGCGGTACCCCTGCGGAATACCCTGCCGCCCGGCGACCACCTTGACCCGATCCGGACGCAGTAAATGTAGCTCGGCGGGATAGGATGCGTCGGCTCCGACTACCTTCACATACGCATCGCCTGCCAACAAATAATAGCTGACCAATGCCTCCATAAAAGCCGGTTTCGCCTGTAACGGATTGGGTGTGTGTAGCAGGTGGCACAAAGGATGCTGCTGCACCTCCTGCCGCGCCCCATCCCCGGTAAGCTCAAAGCAGCGCACCGGGATGCTGGCAACGCCGCGCGCAATCATGCTGATCGCACGATTGGCAATCACGTTACGCCGATAGGCTTCTTCGGCAAATTTCCGGTAGTCACGCCCTGACCACATGGCCGTGCCGGGCGGTTGAACATATGCCTGCAACCCGGCATACCAACTCGGCGTTGCTCCTTTGGCTTCTGCCGTGTTTGCTGCTGCATTCTTTTTAAACCAGCCCCCAAACAGGCCGGTGGAACGGGGTGTGGTGGTTTGTTTGCTCATAATCGCTCTCCCAGGAACATAGTGAATTGTGGGAGAGACTAGAAAGACGAATACATACCCGGAAGGGGTGAGTTTGACACGCGTTGATGCGGAGCCAAAGTAATTTTTTTATTTACTTTGATCGTGTTCGTACCTATACTGATTTTATAAAACTTTGTATTGTCATTTGGAGTCTAATTTATGGCCTCTAATGAATCTTCTTCAGTAGATTTCCCTCTGGAATCTACTTCAGAGAATATATACATTCTGGCGCGTAATGTATTGTCGCCAGGCTACCTCGAACAAAAACCTCCTTACAAAATACTTAAGGAGCACGTCAAACCCTTGGGGGGAGATGTGTGGTGTGCTGAGATGGGCGATTTCGCCCCATCACTGGTGCCAAAATATTACATTGTTGTAATTTCTGGGGTATCTTGGGAAGACATCGCTGAAAAAGCGAGAGAGTGCTTCGGAATAAATGCCCTACGCTTAACGGTTAAGTTTGAGATGGAGTCTCTCTAACTTAACCATTTTTTTTGCCTGCATTTCTATACTCCCAACTCTGCAAAAATCTCCGATAATGCACCCACCAGCGTATCCATCATCGCTTCGCTATGCAGCGGGGTTGGTGTCAGACGCAGGCGCTCGGAGCCGCGTGGCACGGTCGGGAAGTTGATCGGCTGCACATAAATCCCATACGCATCCCGCAGCGCGTCTGATGCTGCCTTGCACTTGACTGGGTCTTTCACCATGACCGGCACGATATGGGTCGGCGTAGGCAGATAGGGCAGTCCGGCCGCCTGCAATTTACCTTTCAATAACGATGCCGCCTGCTGGTGTGCTGCGCGCAACTCCGGGTGCGCCATCAAATAGCGGATACTGGCCTCGGCGCCTGCCGCCATCGCCGGGGGCATGGTCGTGGTAAAAATAAAGCCCGGCGCATAGGAACGAATCGCGTCAATCAGATTGGCAGAAGCCGTTACATAGCCACCCATCACTCCAAATGCTTTCCCCAACGTTCCCTGAATAATGTCAACGCGCCCCATGACGTTATCGCGCTCGGCAATGCCTGCGCCCCGGTCTCCATAGAGTCCCACGGCATGTACCTCATCCAGATAGGTCAGTGCATTAAACTCTTCGGCCAAATCACATATGTCGGTAATGGGGCCAATGTCCCCATCCATCGAATAAACCGACTCAAAAGCGATGATTTTTGGCCGCCACGGATCGCTTGCCTCCAGCAACTCACGTATATGCGCCACATCATTATGCCGAAAGATACGCTTCTCCGCCTTGCTGTAGCGAATCCCTTCAATCATCGACGCGTGATTACAGGCATCGGAAAAAATAATGCAGTCTTTCAGCATCGACCCCAGTGTCGACAGGCTGGTCTGGTTGGCAATGTAGCCGGATGAAAAAGCTAGTGCCGCTTCCTTACCATGCAGCTCACAAAGCACCTGCTCCAGTTGCGTCACCGCATGATGCGTACCGGAAATATTGCGCGTACCCCCTGCACCGGCACCCATGGAATCCAGCGCTGTATGCATCGCTTCTAACACAACCGGGTGCTGCCCCATTCCCAGATAGTCATTACTGCACCAGATCGTAATTTCTTCCCCGGTAGTATGGCTTTTGGCAACAGGAAAACGCCCGACGATCCGTTCCAGATCATTAAACTCCCGGTACCGTCCCTCGCGCTTTAACGCATGAATCGCCTGTTCAAAGACGCCATCATAATCGATCCGATGATCGGCAGCGGTCGCAGCAGGCGTATGTACAACTGATGATTGTGCCTTCATGTGTTCTGTTTATAGCAGAATTGGCAGCGATATTACAATGCTTTCTGTAGCGTTACAGTGCCCGGCACCTGCCTTAACACGAAAATATACCGCAATTGCATCACCACCAGCACCATCGCCGTCATCTGATGCGCGCTTGCCAGCGCAATATCGACAACGGAAAGTAGCGTGGCCACGCCCAACGCCACCTGCACCACTGCCACTGCTAGCACCAGGTGTGTCCACGTGTTCCGATGCAACAGCCACTGATAGATAATGGCCGCCAATACGACAAACGCCCCCCAGCGATGCAAAAACTGGACGGTTGGGATGTGCTCCAGCCAATGCCCCTGCCCAATATGCAATGGCACCCACTGCCCATCCATCAAAGGAAACGTATTATACACATACCCGGCATCCAGCCCGGCGACAAACGCCCCCAACACAATCTGTATGGCAATGAGCGTGAGTGTCACTGCGGCATGCGTTACGCTGCTTTCTTTGAATACACCAGCATGACAGCAGCCCCTCACCTGCCAGAACGTCCAGCACAACAGCCCTAAAATCACCGTTGCAAGTGACAAATGGAATGCCAATTTATACGGACTCACCCATGGATCATGCACCAGACCGCTCTTGACCATGTACCACCCGACAGCGCCCTGCACACAGACCATTAAAAACAGCCAGGCCGAACGCTTCAATAATGGCGGCGTGAGTGCACGCGTTGCCAGATGATAGAGTAGTGGTGCCATAAACACCAATCCGACGAGTCGCCCCAGTAAACGGTGAATATATTCCAACCAGTAAATCTGTTTGAAGTCCTGTAATTCCATAAAATAATGCTCTTTATGAAACTCCGGCGTTGCCTGATATGCGGCGAATTCCTCTTCCCAGGCCTGTTGACTCAGTGGCGGTAGGGTACCCGTCACCAGTTTCCACTCCACGATGGACAGCCCAGATTCCGTCAACCGCGTCAAACCACCGATCAAGACCATCAGGAAGACTAGAATAATACAGACACGCAACCACCAAAGATAAGAGCGCTGAATGCGCGCTTCATCCGGTTCGCACTTGTCAGCCGTGCTAAGACTCTTTACTAACATGCAAAAGGTAATATCGCAGATGACACCACCCGTCTATCCCCGTTTTCCACTTTCCTGGCTGACCATCGGCATTGCGTCACTCGCTGCGTCCGGCGTTTTTTCCATCATTGTTTCCTTCGCCTGGCATCCATCCGTGCGCTGTGTTGCCTTATTTGAAACCCTGTTTCACCGCAGCCTGATTACGCATGTCAACCTGTCCATCTCCGTGTGGTTCATGGCCATCCTGTTCATGGTCTGGTCGTACCGTCCCTCCTCCCTGCCATTCTATGACGCCACAGCACGCTGGCTGACAATTGCCACCATTGTCTTTATGAGCATCGCCGCTTTACTCCCGGAGGCCGTTCCACTGCTGAGTAATTATGTGCCGACACTGGAACACCCGCTCTTCTTCGTATCGCTTGGCTGTATGACGGCCGCGATCATCGTAAAATCGATGGAGATATTCTATGGCTATATTCACAGGCCAGACATGACAAATGAAAGTATTATTCCTCCCCACGCCTGCGGGGGGAGGCCAGGAGGGGGGCTTTCCCACCATGTAAGAATCGAGAATCAAGAATCGAGAACCACAAACTTGAATATTCCCGATTCCCGATTCCCGATTCCCGATTCTGCAACAGCCCTTCCCCTATCCCCCTCCCGCAAGCAGGAGGGGGAACCATTGCAACAACCATACATAACGTTAAAAACCTACACACTAACCAGCCTGTTCATGCTGCTGGTCGCACTTGGCGCGTTTGTCGCCAGCTATCAGGGGATCGACCGCGCTATTACCGGGGAAATATACTATGAAATGCTGTTCTGGGGTGGCGGACACGTACTGCAATTCGTCTGGGTACAACTTACCCTGATCGCCTGGATTCTTTTACTGGAAGCACTAGTACCGGGATACCGGGCACATCGCGGTTATCGCGCACTGCTCATCATCAATGCATTGGCCGTGCTCACCACCCCCATCCCTTATTTCCTTTATGAGGTAACCAGTGCTGATTTCCGCCAGATGTTTTCTCTGTTGATGGCCTGGATTTGCGGTGTTGCCCCCGTATTGTTCGTACTGCTCTACATCGTGCAGGCAGCGCAGGGGAAACACCCCCTACTCCCCCGCTACCGCCACCCACTCGGTGCCTGCCTGTGGTGGTCGCTTATTCTGTTCGGGCTAGGCGGCATGTTCGGGGTGATGATCGATGGTATCAATGTCAAGATTCCTGCCCATTACCATGGCTCTCTGCTAGGAGTTACCCTAGCACTGATGGGACTGACCTATCTGACACTGATGGCACATGACTATGAATATATGGAACGTTCCAAACTGGCCATCTGGCAGCCGACCTTATTGGGCGTGGGACAAATCATGCATATTGTCGGACTGTTCTGGTCGGGAGGCTATGGCGTAGAGCGAAAAAACCCATGCGCCGGCGGTGAAGCGATGCAACAAGCTGACCTGGCATTACGCATTCAAAGCACTGGCGGTGGCATCGCCATTCTTGGCGGCCTGCTCTTTGTCATCGTTTGTATGAAAGCTTGGAAAGGTGGAAAAACCCTGCTTGATAAACCTGCCGCAACCGAGTAGGCTGGCGTTTTACTATAGCTTCTTAAGGAGATATTCATCATGAAACAATGGATTGCTTTATTGACGGTAGGTGCCATGGTGACCGCCTGTGCACAACCGGGACAACGTGGTTACTCATCTGGTGGGCAAGGGCTTGATAAAGAATTGCTAGGTGGCCTGGCCGGTGCAGCAGGTGGTGCCGCCATCGGCTCGAACATCGGGAAAGGAAAAGGAAACATTGCAGCTATCGCCATTGGTACATTGCTGGGTGCCAAGCTGGGATCAGAAGTGGGCAAGTCACTCGACCGCGCCGACATGGCCTATTACAACCGCACCTCACAACGAGCGCTGGAAACTGCACAGCCAGGCCAAAGCCTACCGTGGCAGAACCCAGAGACCGGCAACTCCGGCACGATTACACCATCCAACTATTATCAAGCTTCCAACGGTCAATATTGCCGCGAATACACGCAAAGCATCAATGTCGGTGGGCAGGTATCACAAGGCTATGGCACGGCGTGCCGCCAACCGGATGGTTCCTGGCAAATCGTTCAATAAATTAGGGAAACTGACGTGACCTCTGCTGTTTTGTCCGGAGAATTGTTGAAAGGCAAAAAAGGTCTCATTATGGGGCTGGCCAATGACAAGTCGATCGCTTGGGGTATTGCCCAATATGCGGCGGCACACGGCGCACAACTGGCGTTCAACTATCAGGGAGAAGCTCTAAAGAAGCGCGTCGAACCATTGGCCGCATCACTCGGATCCGACATGGTGTTTCCCTGTGACGTGACCGATGATGCCAGCATGGACGCCCTGTTCGACCAGATCAAGGACACATGGGGTGAGTTGGACTTTCTCGTCCACGCCATCGCCTATTCCGACAAGAATGAGCTGAAAGGCGATTATGTGGATACGAGTCTGGACAACTTCCTCAACAGCATGCAGATTTCCTGCTACTCGTTTACGGCACTCGCCAAGCGCGCCTACCCGTTGATGAACGAGGGTGGTAGTATGCTGACACTGACCTATCTGGGTGCCGAGCGCCACATGCCGCATTACAATGTGATGGGCGTGGCCAAGGCGGCGCTGGAAGCCAGCGTCAAATATCTGGCGATGGACATGGGCAAGCACAATATCCGCGTTAACGGCATTTCCGCTGGCCCAATCAAAACATTGGCCGCTTCCGGCATCGGTGATTTTCGCTATATTCTGAAATGGAATGAGTATAACAGCCCGATGCAACGCAATGTCACCATCGAAGAAGTAGGTGGCGCAGCACTCTACCTGCTGTCGGGGCTGGGAGCCGGTACCACCGGTGAAATCCTGCATGTCGATAACGGCTACCATATTGTCGGTATGAAAAATGCCAATGCGCCGGATATCGGTGACATATAGGTACGACGAGACGTGACCATCAACAGCTTCGGACGTATTTTCCGTTTCACTACATGGGGCGAAAGCCATGGTAAAGCGATTGGTTGCGTGGTCGACGGCGTCCCGTCACAAATTCCACTTACCGAAACCGACATCCAGCATTATCTGGATCAGCGCAGACCGGCACAGTCCAAGTATACCACCCAACGCAAGGAAAGCGACCGGGTAGAGATTCTCTCCGGGGTGTTTGAAGGACAGACGACCGGCACCCCGATCAGCCTCATCATCCATAATGAAGATCAACGCTCGAAAGATTACAGCGAGATCAAGGACACGTTTCGCCCTGGCCATGCTGACTTCACCTATAACGCCAAATACGGCATTCGTGACTATCGCGGTGGCGGACGTTCCAGTGCACGGGAAACGGCGATGCGTGTCGCCGCCGGTGCTATCGCTCGTAAGATTCTGGCAACACAAGGCGTGCAGATTCGCGGGGCACTGGTGCAAATCGGCGAACATCACATCGATCACACGCGCTGGGATTGGGAACATGTCACCGACAACCCGCTCTGGTGTCCCGACCCGGAGATGACACCTATCTGGGAAAATTATCTTAGTGCCATTCGCAAGGACGGCTCTTCCATTGGTGCTGTGATTGAAGTGCAAGCAGAAGGTGTCCCTACCGGTTGGGGAGCACCGATCTATGGCAAGCTGGATAGTGATTTGGCGCAGGCACTGATGAGTATCAATGCCGTCAAAGGCGTGGAAATCGGGGACGGGTTCGACGCCGCAACATTACGTGGCGAGGAAAACGCCGATACGATTGAAATGCAGGACGGCCAACCGGTCTTTCATGGCAACCACGCTGGCGGCATTTTGGGTGGTATCTCCTCCGGTCAACCGATTATCGCCCGCTTTGCAGTCAAGCCAACCAGTTCCATCCTGAAAGAGGTAGCCACTATCGACACGCATGGCAATAATACGACCATCCGTACCAAAGGCCGCCACGACCCTTGTGTTGGCATCCGCGCCGTTCCGGTGGGCGAAGCGATGATGGCTTGCGTGTTGGCTGACCATTATTTGCTGGCACGTGCGATTAAATGTCATACCGGCGAAGGCCGGTATCTCGTGCAATGAGACTCCGGCCTTCGCCGGAGTGACGAAAACACACGTAAAATTTATTGTGGCATTTTTGCCGAATCTTGCTATAACGCCGCCATTAAAGACAGCAGGAGTATTCTATGGACATCAGCAAAATCCCTACCGGTAAAAACGCCCCCGAAGAAATCAATGTGATTATTGAAGTCCCCATGGGATCAATCCCGGTCAAATATGAATTGGACAAGGCATCCGGTGCGATTTTTGTTGATCGCTTCGTCCATACCGCCATGTACTATCCTTGTAATTATGGATTCGTGCCGCACACGCTCTCCGGCGACGGCGACCCAGCCGATGTACTGGTGGTGTCCAGCATGCCTGTCATGGCCAGTGCCGTGATTCCCGCCCGCCCAGTCGGTGTCTTGCTAATGGAAGACGATGGCGGTGTTGATGAGAAAATCATTGCGGTACCTACCTCCAAGACCTACCCATTCTATGATAATGTAGAAGAATACAGCGACCTCCCGGACATCCTAATTGCCCAGATCCAACATTTCTTTGAGCATTACAAGGATCTGGAGAAAGGCAAATGGGTCAAGATTATCGGCTGGGAAGGCAAGGCAAAAGCGCTGGACCTTCTACGCGAAGCGGTGGATCGCCATCAGCAGGTCGAAAACGCGGCATAAAACCTACTGCGCCGTTAAAAATGGTGCAGCAACGGGGCACCTAATGCCGTTGATGTAGGTGTTGTTATGGGAGCGCCAGGTTGATGAGCGTCAATACCGCCAGCAATTTCCATAACTCCATCCTCTACTAAGCCATTTGCTCGTATCTGTTCCACCGCCAATACATTCACCCCGTTTTTAATTTCATCAGCAATTGCTGCTGAGTTCAGCTTCTTTACCTCGTCTATTTGGTATGTATGATTGCCAGACTTTAGCACAATTGTATCCACACGGTTGATTGGAATTAATATATTCTCATCCGCAATGGTCGTCACCTTTACATAGAGAGCCGGATCAATAAAGTCTTCAGGCGCTGGGCTAACTACCTCTGTTCCTTCAGGCATATCGCCCAGATCAATATGTACTTGTGCTTCATCTTTTGATTTTTTTGACATTTCAAATCTACCTGAATAATTATAGTATATTATTTGATATTACTATGCAAATATATCCTTTTTATTACAAAAAGAAAAACGTAATACATTTGTAACAAACAGGCATCACCCCGAACGCACTAGTCGCATGGAGGCATCCAACTCAAACAACCGCAACAACCCCTGCAAACGCTGCCCTCTTTCCCCCGACAGTGCCGGATCATTCTCCAACGCTAGTGCCGCTTCCTTGCGTGCAGAGCGAAATAGTTCCGTATCTTTCTCCATATCCAGAAAGGTAAAGTCCGGCAACCCGGTCTGCCGCGTACCCAGCACATCTCCAGCACCGCGCAACTTCAAATCCATCTCAGCAATCACAAACCCATCATTGGTATCACGCATGGTTTTCAACCGTTGCCGCGCCGTCTCGGAACAGCGCTCCTGATAGAGCAGCAAACAACGTGAGGGCTTATCACCTCGACCAACCCGCCCCCGCAATTGGTGAAGCTGCGCTAATCCGAACCGCTCGGCATTCTCAATCACCATAATGGTCGCATCGGGTACATCGACCCCGACTTCCACAACGGTCGTTGCCACCAGAATGCGGACATCACCACGCTTGAATGCCTGCATCACCGGTTCGCGCTCCTGCATCGACATCCTGCCATGCACCAGCCCTACCTTTCCCGAAAATAGTACTTCCAATGCGCCGTAGCGCGACTCCGCTGCCTGTAACCCCGCCATCATGGGATTCTCCGGGGTTTCCATCTCTTCAACCAATGGACAAATCCAATAGACCTTCTCCCCATTCGCCAACGCCCGCCCTACACCTTCCAACAGCGCTTCCAGTTTACCAAATGCAATGGTACGCGTATCGATCGGCTGGCGCCCTGCCGGTTTCTGCTTGAGCAGCGACACGTCCATATCGCCGTAATAGGTCATTTGTAGCGAACGCGGAATGGGCGTCGCCGTCATCAACAACATATGCGGCTGGAATGCCTGGCCGGCCAATCCCTTTTCACTAAGCGCCAGACGCTGATTGACGCCAAAGCGATGCTGCTCGTCAATCACCACCAATGCCAGATTGGCGAACTCCACCCCCTCCTGAAACAACGCATGCGTGCCAACCACAATCGCTGCCGGGTGAATGCGCAACTGCTCACGTGCCTCCTCACGCTGGCGTGGCGTCAAGCTTCCGGCCAGAAAGATCACCGGAACATCCAGTACTCCTAGCAATGCGTCCATCGATTGAAGGTGCTGCCGTGCCAATATCTCCGTTGGCGCCATCAGCGCCGCCTGATGCCCGGCTTTTACCGTCGCCAGTATCGCCAGCGCCGCCACCACCGTTTTCCCCGCACCCACATCACCCTGTAACAGACGCAGCATCCGCTCGCCAGAGCGCATATCATGATCCATCTCCTGCAATACCTCCCGCTGCCCTTCCGTCAGTGCAAAGGGTAGAGCGGCAATGGTATCCTCAATATCATTGGTCAGTACGGGAATCGACACACCCGGCTGCTGTTTCTGCTGTCGACGCAACAGCACCAGTGACAACTGATGTGATAACGCTTCGTCATAAGCCAGCCGCTGCCGGGCGATTGCGTGGACTTCCTCGGAATCCGGGTGATGCACCTGCCGCAAGCTGGCATCGAATCCTACCCATCCATGGTGCCGTACCGTCGATTCCGCCAACCATTCCGGCACAGGCGGCACCCCTTCCAATACCGCCTGAATCCAGCGCGACAGCATACGCGACGAAATACCCTCTGTCGACGGATAGACCGGATCAAGACGGCATATCTGTTCACTCTGCTCCGGCGGTACAATCAAATCAGGATGCGTCATTTGCCACATGCCGTCATAGCGCTGCAACTGCCCGCTAATAATCACCTCGCCACCTACCGGGAGCTGTTGCTGCAAATAGCGCGAGTCCCCTCGAAAAAACACCAGTAGCACACTACCGGTATCATCCTCACATTGCACCTTGTAGGGCACAGGTCGCGCACGCCGCTGGTGTCGGGCAGACAGATGCTTTAATACCCGCACCCGAATTGTGCGCACTCCCTCTCGCGCCATCCCTAGTGGCGTGACATGCCGCCGGTCAACATAATCATAGGGGATATGGAAGAGTAAATCCTTAAGCGTCGCTTCCGTATCCTGCTGCTTTTTCTGGCGTGTGAAATATCGGGTAAGCCGCTGCGCGTGTTTTTCGCCGATTCCTTTCTGCAATGAAATACGGCGTGACAAATAGCGGAGATAGTCCATACAGGCATCTATAGCACGTTCGGATGATTTTCATACATCCCGTATAAAATATCATTCCGAAGGTCGTGCTATTATGAAGTTATAGCCTGTCATTCGTTCCTATTTCCGTATGGAAATGAAACGAATCGACTATAAACCCGATCGTATGATACCTCGCAATCAAATTTGTACAGGCTCTGTTACACCTAACTACCGGATTGAGCAAACATAGTTGGCTCAAATGCTTCCCCACGGAACATAACCATGTCACGCTCGCTATCCTCATCCAGCAATCGCTGGCATATCGTCACCACATCATCGGGCGGCATATCATCCAGCAAAACACAGCTTTGCCGTAACTTGGGAATATAGGCTTCCATACCAGGCAGCACCAACGGATCATGCGCCACCATATGGGGAATACGTGCCAACGCCAGATGCACGGTCTCCTTATTCACATCAACCAGAATAATCCCCAGCGCATCTCTGTCAATGCGGCCAATCGTATCGTCACTGCGAAGGTTTCGTTGCACCACGCTACCGACGTGGCGCAAGACTTCATCAATATTGGCCTTACCTGAAGCAAGCATCTCGTCATCATCTTCCAACCGCAGATAGACAAAACAGGCATCCACGTCTTTGCCTTCTAACAGGGATTCTGCCAGCTGAATGTTTTTCCGCATGGTTTCCTGATTGGGCAGACCTGTCGTATCGTCTAACTTCGCCTGCTCTTTGAATCCCTGGCTCAGAGTTCTGGCCAGCGTTTTTTGCTCTTCTCGCAGGGTCTCCCTGCTAACGACCAGTCGAAACATATGGTTGCGATCCTGTGCTACGGTGCGGATGATAGTGAATTCTACCGGTATATCCGTGCCATCCTGGTGCTGTAACACAATCTTATGAAATTTTGACAGCACCTCAGCCAGATCCCTGGCGTCTCCCTCATATTCAATTTCTTCCTTCAGGAGGTTTGCCGTCGTTTTCGCCAATATATCCTGCAACGCAATACCTTCCGGCATGACGTCATACCCTAGCAGCGCACATAGATGCTGGTTTGCGCCAGCTATGGTGAGACTGCCTGCTTCATTATTCTGGGTGACTATCATCACCCCTTCATCTTTGCGCGATGACAAGCTCATAAAATATAGAATAGCGTTAAATAGTTAATTTTCTATTCCAGATTTGAATGAGAGATAAGATTATATAATGTCGTCAAAAATCGGCAAATAGACCGTAAAACAGGAACCCTCACCTTCGGTCGAAGTAATGGCAATCGCTCCACGGTGACGCGTCAAAATTCCTTTGACGATTGCCAATCCAAGTCCTGTACCACCTACCTCACGGGTGCGAGCGGAATCCACACGGTAAAATCGCTCAGTCAGCCGCGCCACATGCTCTTTGGCAATCCCTTCCCCTTGATCTCTTACCGAGAACATAACCACTCGGGAATGATTGCGCATATTCTGATCCGGTGGCAATTCCGTTGTCACCTTGACCATCACGCGCACTTCTGTAGCAGCATTCCCATATTTGATGGCATTGCCGATCAGATTATGAACAATCTGCGCCAATTCATTACGATCACCCCGCACTTCAGGTACGGGATCATGAATACTCGTAATGATAGTCATATCCTTTTCACGCGCTGGCAACTCGAAGTATTTGACTTCCGTGTCAATCACACTCGCCAGATTCACTGCGTCTGTTGGCGGCGTATGCGCATTCATTTCGATTTTTGATAATGATAGCAGATCATTAATCAGCTGACGCATCCGATCCGCCTGCTCTGCCATAATACCAAGAAATTCATCAATGGCTTTATCGTCGTCACGCGCCGGTCCACGAATGGTTTCGATCATACCACTGATGCTGGCTAACGGCGTACGAATTTCATGACTGGCGTTTGCCACAAAATCTGCCCGCATCTGCTCCACGCTTTTAAGTTCGGTGATGTCATTCATGGTAATCACGATACTGATCCCACCCGTCGATGTAATCGGAAACCGCTCGATAATCGCCAGAAAATCCCGCATCACCGGCTCATTCAGGCGGAATTCCACTTCTCGGCAGCGCATGTCTTCCATCACACCTTCCAACGCCTCAGCCAGTGTCTTGCTGGGAATCACTTCCGACAATGGTAATTTTGCCAGATTCTGCCCAAAAATAGCGCGTGCCGCTCGGTTCGTTCGAACAATGCGCTGGTCATCACCGAGCATAATCAAAATATCCGGCAACGTATCCACCAGAATTTCACGCTCACGGATGATGGTCTGCATCTCCTGCTTACGCCGCTCCCACAAGCCACGAAGACTTTCCAGCGCCTCTGACAATTCAAACATCATACTAATCAATGTCAGGTTTGGTGGGTCAACCTTGCGATCTGCCGCCATCGCCCGCACATAATCCGTCAGCGAAGCCATGTTTTTCAAAAACGGGTAGACCAGCAATACTGTCCCAAAAAGAATCAGTGTATACCCGACCAAAAAAGCGGTGATCTCCAGCTGACCGATAATAGCCATGGTTGCCAATACCAGTAACGGTGATAACGACACGAGCGCCACCGTTTTCAGGAGAATGGAAAACGGGAGATGCGACCTCGGAGACATGCTATAAGACCCCTTCGCGAATCTTCTGCACTGTATTGGTTGTGCTATAGCCGTCTACCAATGGAATACGCACAACCTTGCCACCATAGCTTTCTACGAAATCCCTGCCGACAATTTGATCCAGTTCGTAATCTTCGCCTTTCATCAACACATCCGGGCATAACTCTTCCAAGAGTGCTTCCGGTGTATCCTCACGGAAAATCACCACCATATCCACGACTGAAATCGCCGCCAGTAACAGCGCCCGATCCATCTCCGTATTCACCGGACGAGCATCCCCTTTGAGACGACGCACCGATGCATCGCTGTTAATTGCTATGACCAGACGATCACATTGCTCCTTACAATGGCTGAGTGACGCAATATGTCCGGCATGGACAATATCAAAACAGCCATTGGTGAAGCCAACACCAAGGCCACGCGCTTTCCATGCCTGCACTTGTTCCTGTGCCGCTGCACGGGAAAGAATCTTGCTACGCCCGGTAGTGATATGCGCCGTATGGATCGCTGTTTTCAAGTCGGTACGATGAATGGTCGCCGTCCCCAATTTCCCAACCACAATACCAGCCGCATGGTTGGCAAGCCGTGCCGCTTCTTCCAATGATGCGCCGGCAACAGTGGCAGTCGCCACTGTCGCAATCACCGTATCCCCGGCACCGGAGACATCAAATACATCCCGCGCCCTCGCCTTAATCCGGCTTTGCAGCCCATCAGCATTTACCAACATCATACCTTTTGCACCGAGTGTCACCAATACATGCCCAATCGCATACTCCTGACACCACTCCGCCGCGACATCCGCCATGTCCTGTTCGGAAGCAAGAGGAGCACGGTGAAGCTTCTCCATTTCCTGCTCGTTCGGACTCAACAGGGTCGCCCCTCGATATAACGAAATATCCCATTGCTTCGGATCAACAAAAACAGGCTTGCCGTTATCATGTGCAATAGTAATCAATCTCCGAATAACATCTGGTGTTAGGGCACCTTTGGCATAATCAGAAAGGATCAAAGCATCATAGGCATGCACATGTTGCCGGCATTGCGTAAGCAATACCTCATAGATGTCCTCCGCTGGAAGGCTGGTATCTTCATCATCGGCACGCAATAATTGCTGCGCACCGGCGATATAGCGTGTTTTCAGTGTAGAACGCCGTCCAGCTTCCGTCGCCGGATGATACTCGGCTAATGGCTCGGCATCAACCAATGCCTGTATTTCCTGCCCGGTCGCGTCATCACCCTGCACCGACACCAACCCGGCTTTTACGCCCAACGCTGACAAATTACGCAGCACATTGCCCGCCCCACCCAACATACGGGTTTCATGCGTACTTCGCAGTACCGGCACCGGCGCTTCCGGAGAAATACGCCGAGTTTCACCATACACAAACCGGTCCAACATAACATCCCCGACCACCAGCGCCGATACCTGATCAAAGCGCTCAATGATCGCAAGCAAACCGTCAGTCCCGGACGGAGCACCCATGATGCCTGATTACCCCTGATTCAGCACGTGCTTGGCACGCACCTTACTGTCTTCCACGGCAGGCTGGTCAAACGCATCAACACCAATAATTTCAGCAATAAGCACGGTCTCCAGCATGAAATACATCAGTAATGCGCCCAGGTGGAACGCATCGACGACCGGCAGGTGAATGGTCTGGACGGGACGACGATAGGCCTGAAGCGAACCGATGGTTCCTTGCTGGAAGGCATCCAACACGTTGCCGATTGCCTGTCCGCCCAGATACCCAAGACCAGATAATTCTGCCAGGTTTTCCGGTATTCGTACGCCATTACCGGCATGATCCGTCGTAATTACGGTAAAGAATTTATCATCCGGCCCGTCCAGCAACAATTGCAACATACTGTGCTGATCGACCGTGCCGAGCGCTGCCAACGGGGTAATACCTTTTCCATCTTTCCCCAGACTTTCGCTAATCAGTTGCCGGCACCAGGACGCCGTTGCCTCCAGACGGTCGATATATGGCATGATGGTGCGAATGGAACGCCCCCCTGCAAGCTGACGACAATTATACAATGCTCCCAGCAACGGCTGGTTTACATGTACGTCTGCACTAAGGGTATGCTGCAACATGGCGTTTACCCCATCTCGGAATGCACCAACATCAACGCCTGTGCACGCAGCCGGCGTCAGGCCAATATTAGAAATGCACGACCAGCGCCCTCCCAGATCAGGATGGTGCTCATAGAGCGGCATGTTATAATGTTTCGCCAGTTTTGTCAGGGCGGAATCCTTTGGCTCCGTCACCGCATAACAACGCTCGGCGATACCGGCAGCACCGATTTCCGACTCCAGCCACTCCAGCACACTTAATACCTGTGACAGTGTTTCCAGCGTACCGCCGGACTTGCTGACAAACAGCCAAGAGGTGGTTGATGTATTCAGCGTTGCCTGAAAATCAGCAAAACTGGCGGGATCCGGATTGTCCATAATATGCAGTTGACACCCTTGGCCAACACCAGCGATGGCGGTCAACGCCTCGGCACCCAGACTTGAGCCTCCGATACCCACCAATACCACCGTATCCGACTGTGCGCGGATTTTATCGGCCAGCATGGTAATCTCCTCCAGATCGTCCCGTTGCTCTGGAATACGCAAAAGCGGGATCCCGTTGCCATAAAGTCGCTTCAACCCATCCAGCGCCGCTGACGCCGCCGCCTGGTCAAATCCTTCATCCTTTTCCGGCTCCCACCAGTCAAGCGTCAGCGGGCTGCTCTGTGCAGCATCGCTGCCGGACTGAAATGCGGTATTATTCATCGTACTCTCCTGTCATAATAATAAGCTCTTCTTTTGTATCAAATAAACGCCGTGCCACGACATTGATCTGCGCGTGGGTGACACCATTAATATATTCGTTACGTTTTTCAAGATAATCTTTGCCTAACTGGTAACGCTGCATCACATTCAAATATCGCACCAACTCGGTATTGGAGTCGGTATTCAATGGAAAAGCACCCGTTAAATAGCGCTGCGCCTCTTGCAGTGCGTTTTCACTAATTCCATCATTTACAATAGCATCCAGCGTATCGTGAACGATCTGAATCGCTTGTTGTGCCGATGCGTTTTTGGTAGAAAAATCAATACTGAACCAGTGCGCATGATCCAATATGGCAAGATCGGAACCAATCGCATAGGTCAACCCCTGTTCCTTGCGCACGGCCTTCCCCAATCGTGACGACAGGCTGCCACCCCCAACAATATGATTGAGCACGAACGCAGCATAAAAATCTTCGTCCGAACGCCCGATACCCTGCATGACAATGCGTACTGGGGTTTGCGGCGTGACCATTTTCTCAATAATCGGCTGAGGCCGCATATGTAAATCAGCATTTCCTACAACTGCATCACCTTCTACAATCACCAATTCCGGCACATTTCCCAAATACTGCGCTAACAATCCTGACAGCGTTTCTGCATTCACATCACCGGCGACCGATACAATAAACCGGTTTTTTGCTATGACCGACTCCATAAATGTCTGCATGTCATCGCGGGTAATCGCTGTGATGCTCTCATCTGTCCCAAGTGACGGGCGGCCGTAAGGATGGCCGGGGAATGCTTCCTGATAAAACCGTGTTGATAGGCGATGGGAGGGACGTTCCCACAATCGCTCCAACGTTGCCAGATGTTCGGCGCGTATGCGCTGCATATCTGGCACGTCAAAGCGCGGCTGCATCAGCATCAATCCCAATAACTCAAATGCCTTGTCACGATGTTCGCTTAAGGCTTCCATACGAATGACCAACGCATCCCGACCGGCACTGACGGACAGGTCAATTGCATAAAAATCTAGCTCTTCCTGAAATGCACCATCACGGTAGTCGCCAGCCCCTTCCGTCAGCATCGCCGCCGTTAGATGCGCCAATCCTTCCCTGCCTTTCGGGTCATAGGCACTGCCACTGTTGCGAATTTCCATTTGCAGAGAGAAAATCGGCAGGCTGGTATCTTCAATCAGCCATGCATGAAGACCATCTGCTTTAACTTCCTGTACTTCCAGCGCCTGCGCTGGCATCCAGGCCAGCACCAGTATCACGAAAAAACCAACACACCGGCTCATGATTTTGGCTCCTGCGGCATCAGATACCCGGTGACATTTCTTGTATTTAGCAATTGCTGCCGAACAGCCTGATGTATCGCTTCTTCATTCACACTTGCCACCAACTCTTCCCAGCGATTGAACCATTCCGGCTCCAGTCCGATCATTACCAACTGCCCCAAAATGAACGCCATTCCCTGCACGCTGTCACGGGCAAAAATGCTGGACGCCTTCAACTGGTTGCGGGTACGTTCCATGGCGCGCGCATCGATCGGCACCTCGAGAAACTCGGTCAACGATTGTTCATACGCGGCAACCAGCGCGTCCGGCGCCACCCCCTCCACCGGGGTCAGCACCACGCTCAACGTCGCCTCACCAAGACTGAACGGTGAATAATACACTTGCACATTGGTGGCTAGCTTCTGCTCTTTTACCAACGAACGATACAGCATCCCCGTGCGAGCATTGCCCAATAATTCTTCAGCAAAAAGCAGCGCCATCGATACCGATACCTGCGCATCACTTCCCAGACTACTCACCGCGTAGCGTCGAACAATCCGTGGTGCCGTCACATTCTCATGATACAACGTGAGTTGATGATCGGCACGGCGCGGCGGCTCACTGACCCAACTGCGCTCCGGTTTTTCTACCGCCTCCCAGCTGCCATAATGCAACTGCGCCAGTGACAATCCCTCCTCCTGCGTGACATCTCCGACAATCATCAGCACCGCATTGGAAGGTGCATAATACTGCTTGAAAAACGCCATTGCAGCGGCTTCATTCAATTGTGCCATTTCATGCGCCCAACCAATGATTGGACGGCCGTAAGGATGATGGCGGAACAGAGCGGCATTGATGGCCTCTGACAATAAGGCAGGCGGGCTGACATCGGTACGCAAGCGGCGTTCTTCCAGAATTACATCGCGTTCTGCGTCATAACTGTCAGCAGGTGGCGCCAAATGTATCATACGATCGGCTTCCAACTCCATCACCGTGGCCAGATGCTGCTTTGCCACCGTCACGTAATAGCCGGTCATATCAGCACTGGTAAAGGCATTATACTGCCCGCCCAACTGCTCAATACGCCGTGCATATTCGCCATCGGGCACCTTCGGCGTACCCTTGAAGAACATGTGTTCCAGATAATGCGCCACCCCGGAATCGCCGAGTGGGTCGTCTGCCGCACCTGCATAAAACAACAGCGTATGCGAAACCACTGGCGCCCGGTGCATCGGCACAACAATCACCCGCAGACCATTATCCAGCGTACGATCCGTGAATTGTAGTGGTTCCGACGCACGTAGTGATGCCGGCAACAAGGCAGCAAGCAGAATAACCATACCACATGCGATTAGCCGTGATGGACGCATCAAAACCAGGCATCCAGGATGGATTCGTTTTCCGTAATCGTTGGCACCTCACCTTCATTGGCTGCCTTGCCGGCCTTCTGATTATCCAGCAGGCGCTCGCGCTCTTTGACCGCATCTACCACCGGTTCCTGCGCTTTGTACGGCTCACGTAAGGAATCTAACAGACTGTCAGACTCCGCCTCCAGCGCCCGCGATTCCTGACGTAGCGTTTCCCGGATAGTACCATCAGCCTGATTCACACCGATGCGCCCCAGTAACCGCTCTTCCCCCGGTGTTGGCAACGCACTGGCTCCCACCGGTGCCACAGACGTATCATCACTACCGGCGGCTTTCACTGCCTCTTCACTATAGCGCTCCAGATAATTCCCCTGTCCGGCTCCAAACAGCAGGGAACGGGCTTCCTGATGACGATCCTGTGTTACCGCCTTCGCCCGCGCTTCCTCCGGTGGGTACAGGTAAAACTCCGGCGGCACGGTTAGCGGCGGACGCGACACCACACGAAACTCATCCGGTGCCGCTCGATTCAATCCCAGTGTCTCCCGCACTTCACCACCGGTGCACGCGGTACAAAACATTGCCAATGCGCATATGATATATCTCATAACAGGTAACATAAAAGAAACGTGCACGAAATCAAGAAGACATCGCTGGAATAAATACCGAATCATTTTGACAGATGACGCACCGTAGCGATACAGTTTTACTTTGTAATATTTATAAACAGGGTGTCTTTATGCTGATCGAACTGCTGCAATTATTTGGTGGACTGGCCGTACTGGTGCTCGGCGCGGATGTGATGATACGCGGTTCCGTTGCACTGGCCAAAAATTTTGGCGTACCCACCCTCGTCGTCGGCCTGACGATTGTGGCGCTCGGCACATCCGCACCGGAGATGGTGGTGAGCGTACAAGCCGTACTGAACGGCCTGCCGGACATTTCAATTGGCAATATCGTCGGCAGTAACGTCACCAATGTTTTACTGGTGTTAGGCATCACGGCGCTGATCTTTCCCATTGATGTGGAAGCCAAGGTGTTGAAACGCGATACACCATGGATGATGTTCGCCACCATCCTGTTCGCTGCCTTTATGTTTAATGGCATGATCGAACGCCCCCATGCGGCAGCATTGCTGGCACTGATTTTCTTCTATCTGATCTACCTGTTCAACAATGTCAAAAAGGGCGCAGATGCCGATCTGGTTGAAGAGTTGGAAGAAGAAACCGACGTCGAGTGGCCGACTTGGAAAGCATTCGGAGCGATCGTGGTTGGTATTGCCGCCATGATTATCGGTTCCGATCAAATGGTCATCGGCGCGTCCGAACTGGCCCGTTCACTGGGTGTTACCGAGGCGATGATTGGCCTGACGATTGTGGCGTTCGGCACCTCCGCGCCGGAATTGATGGCCTGTGTCGTCGCGGCGTACCGCAAACATTCCGACATCGCCATTGGCAATATTATCGGCTCGAACCTGTTTAATGTCGCCACGATTACCGGCGTGGCCGGGCTGGTACATCCGATTGCCGTTAATCCATCCTTCCTCGACTATGACGTCTGGCTGCTGTTGCTGGTGTCCATGGTGCTGGTAGCCTTCATGCTGACCGGTCGTAAAATCTGCCGTACTGAGGGTGCTTTGCTGGCCATCGGCTATGTCGCCTACACGCTGTGGCAGGTGCAACAGGGCACGGGGGGTGGTGCATAATTTACAAGTGTCATGCCGTCGCATGACGGCATCCGGCCAGACCCCGTCACCCGCTGCGCTAGCGCGGCGAGTTCGACGGAGTGACATTTTCCTAACTTTCACACAAAAAAAATGATTGCTACCGAACCAGAGGTTCTAAGTGGCAATCATTATCGACGATCAGGATTTACGATCCGTGCTCGTGGTCAGCTAAGAAATCATGATAATCGACGCCTGAGGGACAGGTGTCACCGTCATTATTCCCTAGCGTTGATTTAAGGGTCGCAATTACCTCATCGCTAGAGGCAGTGACCGGATCTAGACCTAGTTCCCAACAAGTCACTTTCCAAACCAGGTAGAAATCACCGGTTTTTCTAACCACCTCCACGGAATTAGCTGTACTTGCTAATCCAATTGCAGCTCGGACTTGAACAACTTCCTGTTCAGGTGTCATAATTTGATCCCAGAACTTTACTAAACAACCTTCTCACCAGGTGCGCCTAATTGACTCGCCTGCCTTTCCCGAAAGAAACACAAACGAAAACAATAACAGTTATACAAATAATATGTACAACTCAAGCACACCCGGTGAAAATTTGATATATGTTACCAAAGCGTTGATGGAAATGCAAGTAAGACTCGTACATATAACTCCCCCCTTGAGGGGGAGTCGGAGAGCACACGCCGAAGGCAGTGCGATCCGGTGGGGGGTAGAGTTCCCTCTCTCGTGATTTCACCCGCTAGCGGGTGCAGCGACGAGAGGGTTAGGGTGAAGGCTTCTATCAGTAACCACAAAGCCCTCACCCGACTCGCTACGCTCGTCGACCTCTCCCAAAGGGAGAGGTTTCCCCCACCCAATCGACCTTCGCATTCGCTCGCTCTCTTGGACTCCCCCTCAAGGGGGGAGTTATATGTACGAGACCTCTTGCAATCCTTCGCCCCATCTGACACATAGGGAATCATGGCATTACTCAAGCTCATCCCCCAAAATACCCATGTCCGCTTTATGAAATTCAGTCGGGCGGCGGCTATCCTGTCCCTGATACTCATCATCGCCACCATTGGCTGGATCGCTACGCGCGGCATCAACCTGGGTATTGACTTCGCGGGCGGCATCCTGCTGGAAATCCGTACGGAAGCGCCTGCTGACCTGGCACAGTTACGTCCACTATTCGACGACCCGAAATATGGCGACACCAGCCTGCAACATTTCGGCGACGAACGTGAAGTGCTGATTCGGCTGGAAGGTAACCCGGACGCAGAACAAGCCGCCATCGTCGAAGACGCCAAAGCCGCCCTGACCGATGCGCTGGGAGAGGGCGTCGAATTCCGCCGCGTCGATTATGTCGGCCCCACCGTGGGCTCGGAAATGCTGGAATCCGGGGCACTGGCGCTGTTCTTCGCCTTTGCCGGGATGCTGCTCTATATCTGGGTGCGGTTTGAATGGCAGTTCGGCATGGGAGCGCTGCTGGCCTTACTGCATGATGCCACCCTGACCATCGGCTTTTATGCGCTGGCCGGGTTTGAATTCGGTCTCAGCGCCGTGGCCGCCGTGCTGACGGTCATCGGGTATTCGATCAACGATTCCGTGGTCATCTTCGATCGTATTCGCGAGAATATCCGCAAGCACAATGCCCGTCCCATCAATGAAATCATTGACATAAGCCTGAACCAGACCCTGTCACGCACCATCCTGACCGGGGTCACCACCCTGCTAGCCGCCGGCGCATTGGCATGGCTGGGCGGAGAAATCATTCGCGGCTTTGCGCTGGCGCTGTGCTTCGGGGTGATTGTGGGCACCTACTCCTCGATCTATATCGCCGCTCCGTCACTGAAACTGTTCCGCCTCTCCGATGAGGCATTCCGCGAGGAAGAGGAAGCGGCGACTGCTTCATAGTATTCGTCACTTAAGGCCAAGCTTGGAATGACGCCCTACATAAACCCTTGCCATCTCCATGATTCATCTTTATAAATAAAGCACTTCTTTTTTTCTTATGGAGTAAGGGTGCGTTTCTTTTGGAACGTGCCACCTGTTCATTCTGCGGTTACCCCGCAGGACTTATCATAAATCCAGGAGGGTTTATGGCAACTTTAAGTGAAACTGTAGCGTCTGTTTTTAAGATTTATGATCGGCTATGTTCGGCCCTTGAACAGCAGTCTCATACCTTCTTTAATTTGACTGTCGAGCTTAAGAAAGAAGTAGAACAACTTGAGGCTGAGAATGCATCTCTCAAAGCTCAGATTGATGAGCTGGAGGAGAATGGAAGCTAACGGCGCTGGCGCTTACAGAAACCACTAACCTGCTTTCCCATGGATGCAGGTTTTTTTTCGTCATATTAGTACGCCTAATGCGAATAGCCTTCATTGGGTAACGTGACTGGCTCACCGCTTCCATCAATCAACCGGCAGCCTGCCTCCTCCTCAACCGTACCAATCCGTGTGATCGCAACATCCGCCTTGGCGCGCAATACCGTCACATCCATCTCCGGCGGCACGGTGAACAGCAATTCATAATCATCTCCGGCAGAAATAGAGGCCTGCCACATGGCCGCATCCGCATCACGCACGGCCTGCGCGGCCAGAGACAACGGGCATTGCTCCAGCTCCAACATCATCCCCACCCCGGATGCCGTGCAGAGCTTCTGTGCATCCATCATCAGCCCATCGGAGATATCCATACAGGCAGTAGCGATCCCCTGCAGCGCTTGCCCCAACGCAATCCGTGGCGTTGGGCGCAAATAGCGCTGCACCAATGCCGCCTGCATCGCCGGTTCCAGCGGCAGTGACTCGCGTATGCAATGCAGCCCCAATGCGGCATCGCCAAGCGTCCCACTGACATAAACGTGATCGCCCGGGCGCGCACCGCATCGTGTCAGCGGCTGCCGCCCTTTCTTCAACACCCCATGCGCCGTGATGCTCAGACTCAGCGCCGGGCACCCCCGAATCGTATCCCCCCCGCTCAGACCAATAGCAAAGGCATGCTGCGCCTCCGTCAACCCGGTGCAAAATGCCTCCACCCACGTAGTATCCTGCCGCGCACTTAACCCTAACGCCAGCTGATATGCATGTGGCATCGCTCCCATCGCCGCCAGATCCGACACATTGACGGCCAGCGCTTTCCAGGCCAGATCATCCGGGCGGGTATGCGGCAAGAAATGGATACCCTCGCACAGCATATCGGTTGTCACCACCAGCGACCCCATGCCGGACACATCGACACAAGCCGCATCATCACGTAAACCAAGCGAAATATCGGGATGTGCCAATGGCCGGAAATAGGTAGCAATCAGGTCATGCTCACGCATCACCACGGACATCCTGCAGGATTTCTCCCAGCACACCATTGACGAACCCAATATCGGCATCATCCAGGAATGCATCGGCGACGCCGACATATTGGTCAACTAAAATAGCCGTCTCCAGCTTCGGGTGATACAAAGCTTCATAGATAGCGCATAGCAACAGGGCGCGCATCAACAGCCCCATACGCTTACCCGTCCAGCGATCACTAAGAATACGCGTCAGGTGCGATTCCAGCGCCTCGCGGTTTTCCTCCACGCCCACCGTCACCCCTTGCAACAGCTTCTTTTCCGGGGCAATGGGTAATGGGGCATCATCCCCGACTTCCTCCATTTGCCAGGCCAGCATGGCGTCGAGCGTGCCGCCAGCGTGAATCATCCGGGCATAAACGCCCTGCACAGCCGCTAACCGCGCCGCGTGTTTGGCTTTGAGGGAAGAGTTTATCGCATGGGAATCAGTCATGTGCACAGAGGCATAGCGCCTGAATAACAATTAAGCCAGAAAAATTAATATAACTGCATCTTCGGATCAAAGTTCAGACGCATCTCTTTCCAACGACTATATTTATTGGCGGGCAGGTTTTTGAGCGGGCTGCACATTTGCACCGCCCGCAAAGCGCTGTCTGCTGCCGCACGAAACACCGTGTCCGACCCGTATCGCCCACGCTGATCCGACGTCAGTGTCGCCTTAATCACGCTACCATCGGCGCGCAGTGACACCTCCACACTGACCACCAGCGTGTAATCATTCGCCGCACCGGCAGGTACGCGCCAGCACTGGATAAACTGGCTGGTGATTGCATCACGCTCACTCAGGGAAAGCGGCTGCGTTGGGTCGTAGGGCGCATCGGATCGCGTCAGATTTTGCGCCGGTCCTGGATCTTTTTTCGGCTTCTTATCCTTGTCACCATCCGGATCGCGCGCCTGTTCTTTCAAATCCTTGAGTACCTCATCCAATGCGTCGTCCTGCGGGGGTGTTGGTTTCGGCTTGTCTTTCGGTTTCTCCGGCTTCTTATCGGGCTTATCCTTGACCGGTTCCTTCACCGGTTCTGGCTTGGGTGCAGGAGGCCTCGGTTTGGGTTTGGACACTGGCGGCGTTGGTTTCGGCTTTGGCTTTGGTGCCGGTGGCTTTTTCTCGCGAATAATCGGCTTGTCCGACGGCTTCACATTGGTCTTGTCAGTAATCGGCAAATCCTCCAGCGTAATCACCAATGGCTGCGCCTCGATCTCCCTGTGAAACCAGTCCGGCATCCCGACATAGGCCAGCATCAGCAGGATCAGGTGAATCCCGCCGGAATAGACGACGCCACGCTGCATCTCCATCAAACGACGCGGCCTTTACCGCCTGCCGGTCAGTTGCTCGGTCACCAGCGCCACCTTGCGAAACCCGGCATGGCTGATCTCGCCGACAATGGTCATCACCTCGCCGTAAGGGATGCTTTCATCACCGCGCACGAAGATACGCGTATCAAACTTCTCTCCTGCGATGGCTTTCAGCTTGGGCACCAGATTTTCAGACTGAATCTTGGTTTCCTGAATAAAGACAATGCCGCCCGGCTTGATGGTCACCGACAGGGGTTCATCCTTGCCTTGCAGTGAACCGGCCTTGGAGTCCGGCAGATCCACCTCTACCCCGGCGGTCAGCATTGGCGCGGTAACCATAAAGATAATCAGCAGCACTAGCATCACGTCCACAAACGGCGTCACATTGATTTCGGTGAATTGCTGCTTGCGATAGCCGTGCCCCCGGCCACCGGCGGACGTCCCCTGCTGCATACCCATTAGCGTCGCGCCTCATCGGCCTGACGTGAGAGCAAGGCCAGAAATTCCACCTCAAAATCTTCAATACTCCCGGCAATCTTGCCCAACTGGCTGGAAAACCGGTTATAGGCCAGCACGGCTGGAATGGCGGCAAACAGGCCAATCGCCGTGGCCAGTAGCGCCTCGGCAATCCCCGGTGCTACCACCGCCAGCGAGGTGTTATTGGAAAAGGCAATCGACTGAAAGCTGTTCATGATCCCCCACACCGTGCCGAACAGCCCGACAAACGGGGCGGCGGAACCGACCGAGGCCATAAAACCCAGCCCGCGCTCCAGCTTTTCCAGTTCCCGGTTACGCGACACGCTCATCACTTTGGCGATGCGGTCAATGCCACTGGGCGCCAGCGCCGATACGCCCCGCTGTCGGGCATCCTTGCCAGAACGGAACCACTCCTCCATCGCTGCCATAAACACCACCGAAAACGGATGCTTCCCGCGCCGTTTGATCTTTTCATAGAAGGATTCCAGATTGTCCGCCGACCAGAAATCCTTTTCAAAGCGCGACGCGCGATTGCGTACATCCCCAAAGCGCGCCATTTTCTCGAAAATCAGCGCCCAGCACCAGAACGACGCCAGCAACAGTGAAATCATCACCGCTTTCACAACGAAATCGGCTTGCAGGAACATGCCCCAGATTGACATGTCATGCATCACCGCCCCTGCCGCTTCAATCGTCCCGCTGGCAACCTCGCCAACCGCTGCGGATGTTTCCGTGGTTACGTTATTGGTCATCTGTGCTACGCCCCTTATGTTTCTCACATGCGTCATTATGGATAAGCGGAATCCAAAAGTCCCCCCTCCTGCTTGCGGGAGGGGGCTAGGGGGAGGGTGTCCGGTGATTTTCGTAAGAAAATCAAAACCGAAACTGTATGACACCCCCCTCCCAACCTCCCCCCGCAAGCGGGGGGAGGAGTTTTGATAGATTCCGACCTTCACCCGGAATGACGCATGTTATTGCAGTGATAGGCAATCCCCCAAACCGGGGCAAGTGGAAAATGGTTTAGACTTTATTTGACAACGCTATGATTCCCGCGACAGCAAAAACACACCCTTTTCCCCGAACAGGTTACTGACCCGGGGATAGCGCATCAGGGCACCGGGCAGACCGGAATGGCTGAGCACCACCTGCCGCTCAATGCGCAGCCCCAGCATATCGGCAAAGGCGGTAAAGTCCTTGAGCGTGCAGAAATGGATATTGGGCGTTTCATACCATTCATAATCCAGCTGGCTGGTGACCGGCATCCGGCCATTCATCGCCAGATACCAGCGATTGCGCCAATGCCCAAAATTCGGCACGGAAACAATGATTTTCCCCGCCACCCGCGCTGCATGGGTCAGCACCGCCACTGGATCAGCCATCTGCTGAAGAATCTGGTTGAGGACGATATAGTCATAGGCGCCATCCTGATAGTGCGGTAAATCTTCCTCGACATTCCCCTGCACCACCGACAACCCGTCGGCAATCGCGGCCTGCACCTTGTCCTTGCATATCTCGATGCCGCGCCCCTGCACGCACTTATTGTCCGCCAGCCAGCGCAGTAAATGCCCCTTTGAGCAGCCAACATCCAGCACCCGCACGTCCTGTGGAATCAGGGAAGCGATCGCCTGCAAATTTTCCGACAATGCCGAACGGCTCATATGCCCACCTCCCGCGCTTTGCCGTCCAAGAACCCGCCGATCACCTGCATATACTGCGTATCCTCTAACAGGAACGCATCATGCCCGTGCGGCGAATCGATTTCAGTAAAGCTGACATCGGCACCCACGGCGCTCAACGCCCTGACAATCTCCCGGCTTTCCACAGTCGGGTACAACCAATCCGTAGAAAAAGACAACACACAAAACGATACCGGCGTCCCGGAAAAGGCGCGCGCTAACACGCCATCATACGCTTCCGTCATGTCGAAATAATCCGCCGCCTTGGTGATATACAGGTAGGAATTCGGGTCAAACCGCTCGACAAAGCTTACCCCCTGATGCCGCAAGTAGCTCTCTACCTGAAAATTGGCATCAAAGGAGTAATCTAATGTTTCTCCCTGCTGTAACATACGTCCGAATTTATGTTGCAATGCCTGCTCGGAAAGATAGGTCACATGCGCCGTCATTCGCGCCACCGACAACCCCTTGGTCGGGAATGTGCCCTCCTCTTGATACGTACCCTTGCGCCAGTCGGGGTCGGCCATAATGGCCTGTCGCCCGATTTCATGATAGGCGATATTCTGCGCATTATGGCGGGAGGTGGTCGCCATCGGCATGGCACAACGCACATAGTCCGGATAGGTGGATGCCCACTCCAGCACTTGCATCCCCCCCATCGACCCGCCAATCACGGCGAAGAGCTTCGGGATGCCCAAAGATGCCATCAACCGCTTCTGCACCCGCACCATATCGGCAATGGTTACCACCGGAAAATGCAGCCCGAGCGGCACCCCCTCCTGCCCCTCATGTTTCGGGCCATACGTCCCCATGCAGCCACCCAGCACATTGGAACAAATCACAAAAAAGCGATTCGTATCAATCGGTTTTCCCGGCCCCACCATAAAATGCCACCACCCTGCCTTACCAGTTACCGGGTTGCCGGACGCCACATACTGATCCGCCGTCAGGGCATGACAAATTAAAATCGCATTGGTCTTTTGGGTATTGAGCGTCCCGTACGTCTGGAATGCCACTGGAATATCGGAAAGCTCCACCCCACAGGACAGATGAATCGGACGCTCGGCAGCAATCGTCGTGATCTTGCCGACACTGACGCGCCTGCGCGATGCACCGAAAGTGAGTGTCTCCTGCCGTTCTTGTTCCATTGTCATTGACTTCTGTGCGGTAATGCGTCTTTTTACGGGAATGCACTCGGTGACGCAAGCGATGAAACAAAGTGACGATTTTCAAGAACAGCTAACAAGCTATCGCGAAGCAATCGACGCGATTGACCGAGAACTGTTGGGCCTGCTGGCCAAACGCGCTGATATCGTCCAGCAAGTTGGCACCCTGAAACGTTCTCATGGACTGCCCGGCAGCGTCATTCGCCCTGGCCGGGAAGCGAAGATGCTGCGCGACCTGATTAAAGACGCCGAAGGCACTGCACTGAGCGATACGATGCTGGCAGCTTTGTGGCGCATTATTATCGGCAGTTCCACGGCTTTGGAATCTCCGCTTCAGACACTGACACTGACAGACGATCCCGTTGCAGCAGCGCTGGCAGCTGATTATTTCGGCCCGGAGGTGCCCCACCGCAATATCCGTGAAGCCGACCTGATTGAGGAAACCTTGCGTCACCCACACGCCATCGCCGTGGTTCCCTATGATGCAGCCGGTGCCTGGTGGCCACATATCAACCTGCCGCTTCGGGTCTTCGCCTGCCTGCCATTCACCAACCCGACACCGACTCACTTGGCCATCGGGCATGTTACTCCAGAGCCCACCGGAGACGATGCCTCGTTATTTTATGACACAGATAGTAACGAACTTATCTGTAAAGAAGGATTCCTAAGTGAAACTGATGGTAATGCGGGAGAGCATTACCTGGGTAGTTATGCTTTACCGCTACGTATTTAGCCTAGATTTTAACTTAATTACGCACCGTTAGTAATAATTTTACCGATCATACCGTACACTCACGCAATATGTAGCTAGCCTGAATATGGTATGTATGGATATTGTTTCTCCCCAAAGTCCCATTCCCACTCCCCCACCTCCTGCCGGTTATTCCGACGCTGGCTCAATGGATGATGGAGGCTATCCTCGCGACTTCGTGACTTCGTTACAAACGACCATCGACGAACATGGATCCGGTGCCAGCGCCGCTTTAATACTGATTTCGTTAAATAATCTGCCGATGATTATCAGCGGCTTCGGCCATCAGGAAAGTGAAGAAGCGATCCTGAAACTCACCAGCACCTTAAAGGAATTATTGCAAACTCGTCAGAACAGTGAAGCAGAATGCAATATCTTTCGTATTCAGAAAGACCAGCTGGCCATTATTATTGAAGATAAGCGCACCTTGACTTTCGACAACCATGTACAGGATATCGGTCGCCATATCCAAGCATTCGGCTACGAATCCAGCTATGGTACGATTCATATTCTGGCGTCCATTGCCAGCGTCACCCTGCCGGAAAGCACCGTCTCCGCCAGTGAAATCGTCAATCAGGCCTATGTTGCTGTCAAAAACTGCGGGGGCATTCAGAGCAACGATTTTGAACCCGTGCTCAGCAATGCCTCCAATAGCCGCAAAGAAATGAACATGGTGAATTACATCACCAAGGCAATTAAGGATGGTCAGTTCTGTATGGCATTCCAACCCATCATCAGTTCCTCCAATGGTGAGATTGCCTATTATGAAGCGTTGCTACGCTTAATGAAAGACGACGGTGATCTGGCAACGGCCGGACCACTTATCCCCATCGCAGAACGTATGGGACTCATTGATATTATCGACGAGCTGGTGCTGGAAATGATCGTTGAGGATTTACGCAATGATCCAGCACTGCATGTATCCTTTAATGTCTCCAATCTGACGGCAAACAGCACGGCCTGGCTGAATAAATTTAATCAGATAGCGAAAGAGCACCCGGAAATTGTCTCTCGCATGATGGTGGAAATCACCGAAACTGCTGTCCATCTGGACTTGCGGCGCACCGCCTATTTCGTTGCCGCCATTCAGGCACAGGGAGCGAAAGTGGCATTGGATGATTTCGGGTCCGGCTATACTTCGTTCCGCCAGTTAAAAACATTATCGGTAGACGTGGTCAAGATTGACGGGATTTTTATCCGGGATCTGGTCACGAATCATGACAATCACCTGTTCATCAAAACCATGCTCGACTTTACGAACGGGTTCGGGCTGGAAACGGTCGCTGAATTTGTTGAGAATGGCGAAACCGCTAAGATGCTCATGGATCTTGGGGTCAACTACATGCAAGGCTATTATTTTGGCTTTCCTGAAGTGCGGCGGATTTTGGGGCAGGATTAATGCCTGCCCCCTCCCTTCAGTTAATGACCCGCGCTTGCGCCGCAGCATTCACCACCGCCGCAATACGGATGGATGACTGAATACCGGATTTTGTGACACCCGCTTTCTCGACTTCACGCACATGTGCGTCGATACACATCCCGCAGCCATTGATGGCGGATACGGCCAGACTCATCAACTCGAAATCAATCTTGGATATACCGGGCGATCCAATCACATTCATGCGAAGATTGGCCGGCATTTTAGCATAATCCTTATCGCTCGCCAGATGCACAAAGCGATAATAGATATTATTCATCCCCATAATGGTTGTGGCAGCCTTCGCCGCGTGACGTTCTTCATCAGACAGTACTGCTGATGCCTCTGACTCTATGGCAGCGATCACATCCGCCTGCTGTGTTGCATAAGCTGACGCAAGTGCGATGCCCAACATCTGATTCTGATTCAACCCTTCAGCACCTTCCTCTGAGAGTACATTGCCCAGATTGATTTTAATGTCCTTGGCATAATCCTCAAGAGAAGCTCTTAATTCCTGTAGATTCATAATAGTCTCCTTTATTGTTTATTTGGGAGAGGACTCGCCTCTCCCGGTTATGTTCGTGACGCTTATGCTGCGTCTGATGTTGCATCATTGAGATCAATCGTCTCTTCCCCCTTGCTCCAGTTGCAAGGACAGAGTTCATCCGTTTGCAATGCATCCAGTACGCGCAACACCTCTTTGGGGTTACGCCCGACATTCAGGTCATTGACACTGACATGGCGGATGATCCCATCCGGATCGACAATGAAGGTCGCACGTTGCGCCACACCTTCCTGCGGATCCAGAACCCCCAGAGCGCTGGTCAACTCACGCTTCACATCCGCCAGTAATGGGAATGGCAGGTCACGCAACTCTTCCTGATGCTTGCGCCATGCCCAGTGAACAAACTCACTATCCGTACTGCCGCCCAGCACCTGCGTATCGCGATCCTTGAATTCTTCGTTCAGTTCACCGAAAGCTGCAATCTCGGTCGGGCAGACGAAGGTAAAGTCCTTAGGATAGAAAAAGACCACCAGCCACTTGCCCACATAGGACGCATTATGGACATCAATAAACACATTATCGATGGTGATCTGCTCCAGCGGCAACGCCGCCGTTGCTTTAACATTAAAGGTTGGAAATGGATTGCCGACTCCTAACATAGTTTTATACTCCTTAGTTGATGAATTGGTCATGCAGTAACGCCCCTTCCACGGATGGCGTCATACATCCGCAATCCTCTTTGGCCTGTTCAGGACTAAGACGGACTTCCTGCGCCTCCATAAGGCATTTCAGGATGGTTGCTTCTTGATCTGACATTGTACACTCCTTGGTTTCTGCGTTACGAGTTCACTATACGTGCGGCCATTTGATATGTATAATATATTGATTTTATATTTTTCATAAGTTATTCTTATGATATGAATTTGCGCGACCTCACCTACTTCGTTGCCGTCGCCGAGCACCGGCATTTCGGTCAGGCGGCACAGGCCTGCCATGTCAGCCAACCAGCGCTAAGCATGCAAATCCGTAAGCTGGAAGAACAGCTCGGCGTTACCCTGTTTGAACGCCGTCGCAAGCACATCATGCTAACCCCCATTGGCGAAGACATGCTCACCCGCGCCCGCACCATTATTCAGGATGTGGACGCACTGAAGACCCTGGCACAACAGCATCAAAACCCACTGGCCGGCACCTTTCGCCTCGGTGCGTTTCCGACGCTGGCTCCTTATTTTCTACCGGACATCTTACCACCCATCCGTGAAGCATTGCCGGATTTGCGGTTATTGCTCACAGAAGAAAAAACGGACGTGTTGCTGAGTGCATTAGAAGATGGGACGCTGGATGCGGCGTTACTGGCACTGCCTGTCCCCGATGATCGCCTCGAGTCACATATCCTGTTCGACGACCCATTCCTGCTGGCTGTGCCACCAGATCACCCCTTGGCGCAGGCGGTGCAGGTCACACCGGACGATCTCCATGAGGAACAGTTATTATTGCTGGAGGACGGCCATTGCCTGCGCGCTCAGGCACTGGATGTATGCCACCTGATGCAACTATCCGAACATCCCGACGTCCGCGCCACCAGCATGGAAACCTTACGGCAAATGGTCGCGTCCGGTATCGGGATGACACTGATTCCTCAAATGGCACGGAAACAGGGCGATGGCGTGGTGTATATCCCGTTTGCCGATCCGGCACCTTCACGCCGAATCGGATTGGTCTGGCGCCCGACCTCTCCACGCCGCCCATGCTGCCGCGCACTTGCAGAGGTGATGGGAAAGGCTGCTGTTTTCCTTAACAACGACAAAAAATAATTACGCCACTTCCTTACCCTCTCCCACCTCAATCAATAGCCCATCCTTATCGGCACTGACCTGCACCGACGCGCCGTCGGGGATGGCACCGGAGAGGATATCAGAGGCAAGTTGGTTCTCCAGATGCTTCTGAATCACGCGCTTGAGTGGGCGGGCACCATAGACCGGATCATAACCCACCTTCGCCAGCCAGTCATAGGCAAGGTCATCCAGACTCAGGGTGATATGGCGCTCCTCCAGCCGCGTCTGCAACCGTGCCAGTTGAATCTCGGCAATCTCGCGGATGAGGTCGCTCCCCAGCCGGTTAAACAGCACGATCTCATCCAACCGATTGAGAAATTCCGGGCGGAAGGCAGCGCGCACCGCTTCCATGACAGCATCGCGTACCTTGGGAGAAATTCCCCCACCGTTTACGGGTGGGGTTAGGGGGGGGCTCCCTGTATCTGCTTCCAGCCCCCCCTCTGTCCCCCCCGCAAGCGGGGGGGAGGAAAGATCAGGTTGCTCCGCAATATGATGCGCCCCCAGATTGGAAGTCAGGACAATAATGGTCTGGCGAAAATCGACAGTGCGCCCATGGCTGTCGGTGAGCCGTCCGTCATCCAGCACTTGCAACAGCACATTGAACACATCGGGATGCGCTTTTTCCACCTCATCAAACAGAATGACCTGATAGGGGCGGCGACGCACCGCTTCAGTCAACGCGCCCCCCTGCTCATAACCGACATAGCCCGGAGGGGCGCCGATCAGCCGGGCGACGGCATGCTTTTCCATATATTCCGACATATCAATGCGCAGCATCGCGCTCTCATCATCAAAGATAAACCGTGCCAACGCTTTGGTCAGTTCGGTCTTACCCACCCCGGTAGGACCCAGAAACAGGAATGACCCCAGCGGGCGATTCGGATCCTGCAACCCGGCGCGGGAACGACGTACGGCGTTACTCACCGCCACCAGTGCCTCTTCCTGCCCCACTACATGCCTGCGCAGTTCGTCCTCGATGCGCAGGAGTTTCTCGCGCTCGCCCTCCAGCATTTTCTCCACCGGAATCCCCGTCCAGCGCGCCACAATCGCGGCAATATCCTGATCGGTGATGGCCTCACGCACCATGCTGTTTTCTGCTTCTTTATTGCCTTCATTATGCTCAGCCTGTTCCAGCTGCTTTTCCAGTTCGGGAATGATGCCGTAGGCGATTTCACCGGCCTTAGCCAAATCGCCCTCACGTTGAGCGCGTTCCAGGTCAGCGCGTGCCGCATCCAGCTTTTCCTTCACCTCGCTGGAATCGGCAAGACGTGCTTTCTCAGCCTGCCAGCGTGCATTCAGGTCGAGCGATGTGGTCTCTAGTTCCTTCAGTTCCTCACTCAATCTTTCCAGCCGTTCCTTAGAGGCGTCATCGGTTTCTTTTTTGAGCGCCTCCGCCTCGATTTTGAGTTGAATGATTTTGCGGTCTAGCTCGTCCAGCTCTTCCGGCTTGCTGTCTACTTCCATGCGCAGCCGGGACGCCGCTTCATCCATCAGGTCGATGGCTTTATCGGGCAGGAAGCGGTCGGTAATATAACGATTAGAAAGCGTGGCTGCCGCTACAATTGCACCGTCGGTAATGCGCACTCCGTGATGCACCTCGTATTTTTCTTTTAAGCCCCGCAGGATGGACACGGTGTCCTCGACTGTCGGTTCGGCAACAAACACCGATTGAAACCGCCGTGCTAGCGCCGCATCTTTTTCAATATGCTGGCGGTACTCATCCAGCGTGGTTGCCCCGACGCAATGTAGTTCTCCACGTGCCAGTGCTGGCTTCAACAGGTTGGACGCATCCATCGCACCCTCGGATGCTCCGGCGCCGACCAGCGTGTGCAGTTCGTCAATGAACAGAATGACCTCGCCTTCCTGCGCGTGAATCTCGGAGAGTACCGCTTTCAGCCGCTCTTCAAATTCACCACGAAACTTTGCCCCGGCAATCAATGCACCTAAATCGAGCGCCAACAGCTTTTTGCCACGGATCGTTTCCGGTACATCTTCGCTCACAATGCGCTGAGCCAGTCCCTCAATGATCGCGGTTTTCCCCACGCCCGGTTCCCCGATCAGCACCGGATTATTCTTGGTGCGGCGTGAGAGCACCTGCATGGTGCGCCGTATCTCTTCATCGCGGCCAATCACCGGGTCCAGCCTGTTCTCTTCCGCCAGTGCAGTAAAATCCTTAGTGTATTTCTCCAGCGCCTGATACTGATCTTCAGCATTGGCTGACTGTGCTTTTCGCCCGCCGCGCATCTCTTTGATCGCCGTCTTTAATGACGTTGGCGTGATCCCTGCGTCCTTGATCGCTTCCGCCGCTTTGCCATCCTGCTGCGCGAGCGCTAACAGGAACATCTCAACGGTCACAAACTCATCGCCTTCTTTCTGTGATAATTCTTCCGCCGCGCCGATGAGCTTGGCGGTCGCCGGATCGAGCATCAGATTGCCTGCCCCGCCGCCGGAGACAGACGGCTGCGCTGTGAGCAACGCCTCTGTGGCCTGCTGGAGTTGCTCGACATTTCCACCGGCGGCTTGCAACAAATGCCGCGAGGCTTTATCCATCTGCTTCAAGGCGGCAATCAGGATATGCTCCGGCAGAAACCGCTGATGGTCGCGGCGCAGCGCCTCCGCCTGTGCCGATTGCATGAGTTGTTTAGCGGCGTCGGTATATTTCTCAATTTGCATGAAACTGCTCCTGCACTGTACTGTTTCGCTTATCAGTGATATAGTTATAGGTATGAACTGGCTCAAGTCCCTAAATAGCGGTATTCTGTGTCTGCTTATTATGTGTGGTGTTCCTGCCCACGCGCTCGACATCATTAACCCGACCGAAACTGAAAAAGCCTCCTACCGCATCTATTATACCGGCATTCCAGTGGGGAAACTCTGGTTCTGGTGGGAAGCCAATGATGAGTATTACAAAATCACCGCCTCGGTCAAAACCTCTGGAGTCGTGCGGCTGTTCAATAAGCAAAAACGGCTGGCGGAAGTGTCAGGCAAACGGGATGGCAGCCAGTTTGTTCCCATCCATTATCACGCCAGCGTGACCTACCCGCACAAGCAGCGCAGTACCGACATGGCTTATGATAATCATCGGCTGCAGCAAGTGGTCAATACGCCACCCAACGACCTGGAACTGAACGACGCCCAAAAGGCACGGGCGCTGGATCCGCTAAGCGTTATGCTGCAATTGCTGGTGTTTATGCGTGAACCACCGGAAGCGGAAGAACTCTATGCGAACGAAATCTATGACGGCAAGCGGTTGTTGCGTGGCTACGCGATTCCACATCATGCACCCTCGACGGAGTGTTTGCTCCCCTGCCGCACCTACGCGCTCTATCGCAAACCGTTGCTGGGTTATGATGAGGATGACCTGAAAAATTATCGGGATGGGGAACCACCACTCTATTTACGCCATAACCCAACTGTGTCGCACTTCCCTATCTCTTTGACTGCCGAAGCGCCACTGGGCACAGTAGTCGTCAAGCGGGTTGAAGAAGAAGAGGAAAGGGAGTAGGTTTTCCACTCTCCCCTTGCGGGAGAGTCGGAGAGCGCAACGCGCGATCCGGTGAGGGGTAAACATAGCACCCCTCACCCAATCGACCGGCGCTATCGCTTGGTCTCTTGGACTCTCCCGCAAGGGGAGAGTGGATTCATATTAGTAGGGGAGAACACACCATGACACTCACAGGGAAGACCGCACTCGTCACCGGATCAACGAGCGGGATAGGACAAGGAATTGCACAGACGCTGGCGGCGGCAGGCTGTAACATTGTGCTGAATGGATTTGGTGACGCAGACGCGATTGAAAAAGATCGTGTGGCATTAGAATCCACGCACGGCATCAAAGCTCTCTATAACGGCGCCGATTTGACCAAGCCCGATGCCATTGAAGCATTGATGCAGGAGGCAGTGGAGATATTAGGTGGTGTCGATATCCTGATCAATAATGCCGGGGTGCAGTACGTATCACCAGTCGAGGAATTTCCGGTGGCGAAATGGGATCTGATCATCAGTCTGAACCTTACTGCCGCCTTCCACACCATTCGCCATGCCGTGCCGACGATGAAAGAGAAGGGGTGGGGACGCATTATCAATATTGCCTCGGCGCATGCGCTGGTGGCCTCACCCTATAAATCCGCCTATGTCGCTGCCAAGCATGGGATCGCCGGACTGACCAAAGTGATTGCACTGGAAGGGGCACAACACGGCATCACCTGCAACGCGATTTGTCCGGGGTATGTATGGACGCCACTAGTAGAAGGACAAGTAGCCGATACGGCCAAGGCGCGGGGCATTAGTGAAGAGGAAGTCAAGAAAGACGTGCTCCTCGCCGCACAACCGACCAAGGAATTCACCACGACGGATCAGCTTGGCGCACTGGCTGTCTTTCTGTGCTCCGATGGTGCCTGTAACATCACCGGCACCTTGCTCCCTGCTGATGGTGGTTGGACAGCGCAATAAGCCATCTCATGCCCAAAATTACGCAGAACTGCTATATATGCTGGCACGGTGCAAAACAATCCTGTATAATTAACAGTATGAACCTACTGACTTCTTTCTTTGCTATACTCCTGCTTACGACCCAAGCTGCCGTGGCGGGGATTCTGGATCAACAACCGTATGACCGCGTGCTGGGTCATGACGATGCCCCGGTGACCATGGTGGAGTATTCCTCTTTATCCTGTCCGCATTGCGCGCAGTTTCACAACGAGATATTCCCGGAACTGAAAGAAAAATATATTGATTCTGGCAAACTGCGCCTGCTGGCACGTAACTACCCGATCAATGAGCCGGCGCTTCGTGGTTCTATGCTGACGATGTGTGTGCCGGATGATAAATATTATCCGTTTCTGAAGGTACTGTTTAGTATGCAGAAAAAATGGGCGATGTCCGTTGATTTTATGGATAGCCTGAAGCAGATTGCCAAGGTGGGTGGCGTATCGGAAGTGGAATTTGACGCCTGCATGGAAAATGAAGGCGTCGAGAAAAAAGTGCTGGAAATCAAGCGCGATGCGACAGAACAGCTAGATATTGAAGCGACACCAACCTTCTATATCAATGGCGAGAAAGTACAAGGTGCCCGCTCACTGGAGGACTTCTCCAAAGTGATTGACGCTAAGCTGGCAGAAACAGAATAATATTAAAGATATACTCGTCATTGCCTAAATTGCGCAGCAATTCTAAGGCAGTCCAGTAACTACTGCTGTATTCCCGTCACTCCGGCGCCCTGTCCTCCGAAGCCTTGGCGAAGGGGGAAGGCCGGAGTCTCATTGCACAAGATACCGGCCTCCGCCGGTATGACGTGTTTTACTGGATTCCTCTGAAATTTTTCTGTCGATATTGCGCTATATCTTCGTATGATCCAGCCCGAGCGCCCGGCAGATCCCTGCAGCTTTGATTTGTGTCTCCCGGTATTCCGCTTCCGGGTCGGAGTCAGCAACAATGCCACCCCCGACCTGAAATTCATAGCGGTTACCTTGGGTGATAAGCGTACGAATCACGACAGAAAGCTCACAACTGCATCCGTTGATCCAGCCCAGCGCCCCACTATAGACACCGCGATGCACTGTCTCATGTTCGGCAATCCAGCGCATGGCAGCGATTTTCGGCGCGCCAGTCATCGAACCCGGAGGAAATGTGGCTTGCAGAAGATCGGACACCCCCAATCCATCACGCAATTGGCCCTGCACGGTAGAAGAGAGATGTTGTAGCGTACTAAATGCATCCACCTCAAATAATCCCGGCACATGCACACTACCGGGAACGGCGACGCGGGAGAGATCATGACGCATCAGATCGACGATCATCAGGTTTTCCGCCTGATCCTTGGCACTCGTATGCAGGCTGTGCTTTCCTGCAAGAGATGCTGTCCCCTTGATAGGACGGGTGGTGATGCATCCGTCCGGTGTGAGAGAAAGAAACAGTTCAGGTGACGATGACATCACATGCTGCCCTGCATAGATCAAAAAGGCACTATAAGGCGCCGGACTGGCATCACAGAGTTGACGAAATAATGCAAAGGCCTGCTGATCGGTGATCGTTTGTTGCCACTCCCCTTCCAGTTTACGTGTCAGATTGACCTGATAAAACTTCCCGGCATGAATCTGCTCCAGCGCATCGGACACATGCGCCAGATAGGCATGCTCATCCATATGACTGCGCGGTATACCATGCAATTGTGGCAGGGAGAACGGTTCAACACCACAATCTGGCAAGGAAGTAACACCATCTCCCTCGATGATGTGTTCCTGATGGTCAAAACGCAATACCTTTGCGTAGCGGCAAAAACGCAGATCCGGCAAAACAATCGATGCTGGGCCCGTAGAAGGCAATATTTCCAATGCGTGAACACACTCATAGCCGATATAACCAAACCAATGCGGTAGCGGTGCAGCGTCGGCGCTTATCATCTCCAGCGCACACATCTGTGATGCTTCAATGCATTGCCCCGGCTCCCATGCGAGGTAAGAATAGCGCCCGGAATAGCCAGTACACATGCCCGAATAAAGGAATGCTATCGCCTCACCGCGATGGGTCAGCGTATGGGCAAGCGCGAGCGGCTCCACCCACGGAAAGGTTTTTGGCATTAAGGAAGCGCTTGTGGGTTCAACTGTGGGCTGACATGCTGGAAGTGTGGTGCCAGTTCACCAAGCGCTTTAATCAGTACCATACCGACCGGCTGCCCCGAAAGCATCATCTGCCCACCGTCGCCATTTTTCAGCGTCATAGTAACCGTATCCTGATCCTGGTCGGTATCTAGTCCTGAGATGAAGGAAATCAACGCCTGTCTTCCAGCATCGGTGACAATCACCGGCGCAGGATTTTGTCCTAACGAATGCATGATGCTACCAACCCGATTAGCCTGTTGCGCGACGCGGGTAATAAACATATCACAATGATGACACACCAACTGCATATCGGCTGCCATCGCGGTTGGATTGCCCGTACCACTCACCACCAGGCCGAACAGGTCGGTTTCCAGTCCCGCCTTATCAATGACAACGGCTTTATTGGCCGCCACATCCAGATTGGCACTCAAGCGAATATCACCGGCTTCGTGGAAATCAGGGAGCAATCCACGAATCGCCTCCATATCCACAGACTGAATCAGTGCACGCGTTTCCTCACTCATCACCAATGCATCATCCCGAGCGATTTTCAACAAAATATCCAGACTTTCCTGCATAAGGTCGTCATATTTTTTGGTGATACGCATCAGCCCATCATGACGAACGGACACACTTTTATCCTCGCCGATGCGAACGCTTAAAGGAAATTGCGTCAGTGAAAACTCATTTTCAACGGTGAACTCTCGAATATCAACACGCAGCGCCTTAGCGCCTTTGTCATCAATCGGCCCCTCATATTCTCCGCTTAGCACAATATTTGCCTTGCCGCCCTGCGCCGGATCCATAATTGGTAATGCTGGATACTGTTCTAGCAGGGCAATCAGTGAAGCATCTTCCTCAGAAAGAGGGGTAAGCATTTCTCTCAGATCGTTGACATATTGCTTGGGTTCACCATTGAACAGCGCATCACCCAAATCAAAAGAAAACCCAATCAACCGATGCTCTTCTACCGTGGAGGCGGAAGATGTTAAATCCAAGCCGTAATGACCGATTTGCGCAATGGTTTTCTTAGAGATGTCATCGGTGACGGCCAGGCTATTGGTATGGCAGTGTACAGCTTCAATGGCTTCCAGCGCATCGCGCACATCTTCAACAGTATCAATTTTGTATTCCTTAGTGAGAAATGCCAACGCCCCGTCATTATAGGTAACCGAGCATGTTGATAGACCGTCCCATGTGGCAGTCATAGCATATGGCTCTCCATAATGAGAACCGCTAATCGATTTGCTACCCTGCGCTTCCAGAGATGATGTATTTTGCATAAAAGCGTTACGAATAGTCAGGGTTCCGTTCAGCGAAACCGTGTCAACGGAAAGCGTCGACTCCGGAAGCGTAGCATCACGTTGCTCAAAAATTTCCGGCGCAAGAGTCAGTTTTGGGTTGGTATAGCTCACCACTGCTGCCATTGGGTATCCCCCCGTAGTTTTGGCATCGTATGTAAAGCTGACTTTGTCACTGCCATGCTTATTGTTCAGAGAAGCAACGCGCGCATCTACCTCATGTTCAAACGCTTCCAGCTGTTGCTGCCAGAGCAGGTAATGACCACCCGCAGCAATGGCAGCAATGACGATCAGTGCAATGACCAGTTTTTTCATGATGGAGTCCCTCGGATATTCTACCTAATAACCCTAGGAAGGTGTGACGTCCCCTGCAAGATATTTCTGCCGGAACACGGCGGTATCCTGACGAATATCCATATGAATTAACGCATTGCAACGCTTTGCCAACGCTCTGCTGTCGGAAAACTGCATGGAGATTGCCGGTGAGTGAATACTGCTAATAGCCACCGATCCGTGCAAAGCATTCGTCATCACGCACGCATCCGCGTGTGATAATTGGTCCAACGTCGCCATCGTTTCAGTGACGGTGCCGCCCCATAAATAAAGGAGCCGTGCGCGCATAGTGCCGGCCAAACAACCGGTCGTTAGACTGGGGGTATGGAGCGTTTCCCCTTCAAGCCAAAATAGGTTACCGCTACTGGTTTCAGCAATAGTATCATCCGTGGAAAGGAGCAGGGCATCATCATAGCTAGATTGCTGCGCCTCCAATCGCGCCAATGTGGCGTTCACGCCTTGCATAAGCTTGGTATCGTTTGGAAGACAATCCGGCGGAAAGCGCCGCCAACTGCTGAGATACAGATTCCGGGATGCGTCAGATGCATCTGACAATCCGGCGATGGGGGGCGGATTTGATTCCGTTTCCAGCAGGGTAGTCGGGTCACTGGCATAGGTAGGGAGATATCCCTGGCTACCCGCTCCGCGGGAAATGAAGATGCGGGCAATGCCGTTGGTGATGCTATTTTGTGCAATCAATGCCACTAATTGCTGACGAAGATGTGGCATCTTGCCAGGTATAGACAGCCGTTCCAATCCGACTTGTAATCGTGCCAGATGTGCGTCCCAGAGATAGGGAATGCCACCAATGACCGGAATGGTTTCAAACACCCCATCACCGAAACGAAACCCACGGTCAGCTATTGCAATCTGCGCCTCGCAATGCGGTACAAGCGCGTCATTCAGGTAACAAAGCAGTGGCTAGCTCCGGTAGGAAGGGCTGAGTAAGCGTAATGTGCCGGAGGATTGTGCCGTAGTGCGGACTTTTTCCAGCAAATTTTCCTGCTCTTCCTTAAGGCGGCGTTGCTCTTCGGTCAGTTTTTGCATCTCTTCCTGTTCCTTACGCATTGCCTCACGTTCATTGATCATATCACGGCGCTCTTGCTCTTTTTCATTGCGCATGAACACATCTTCCAGCGCAAGAATCTGGATCGCGGCATCACGCATACGGGTACGGACTTTTTCAATCTGTGAATCCAGGATGTAATACGCGGCAACAGCAGGGATCGCGACGGCCAATCCACCAACCGTGGTGACCAGCGCTTCCCAGATACCACCAGCCAGTAGTGCTGGGTCAACGCGTCCGCCAGCTTCACTGAGTGTGGCAAAGACCGTAATCATTCCCATGACAGTACCAAGCAGTCCGAGCAACGGCGCCGTGTTTGCCACCATTTCCAATCCGCGCATGTGAGATTCCAGCGTCTGGACCTCCGCCGTTCCGATACGGGCAATTTCCGATTCCCGGCTTTTGACCGACATCTCACGGTTCAACACACAACGAATAGCACTACGCATCACCCGTGCAACGGGACCGGAAGTTTTCTCAAGCATTGTGTCTGCATCCGTATATTCACCTTGCTTGACATGGTGCATCACCGGTTCAATGAAACTGGTTTTCATGACGGATGAGGTCGAAAACTGGACGATTTTATAAAAAATCACGGCGAGCGCATAAATCGATAACGCCCCCAATATGGCCATTACCACGCCGCCTTTTAACAGAATTTCCAGCCCCATGCATGCCTCCTCATACCTGTTGTGACCGGACTCTAGCGAAGCTTTCCCACACTCGCAAGCGTTAATATGTTGCTCCTATATATAGCACTTTCAACATTCCATGACGCACGTCATGAAACGGAATGTATAAGGAAGTGCTAGAACTATTCAGATGATCGTCATGTACTCAAACCATCATGACTGAATCATTATAGTTTGAAATGACGATCGCACTTGCGGTATGTAACGAAGAGTAACCTTGAAATAAATGGCAGAAGCATGACCCCCGTCGAACAACAGATAGATACCATCCTCCGTCCTAGTATTGAGCATATGGGCTTTCGCCTGGTGCGAGCAAAGTTGATGGATGTTGACGGACGACGCACCCTGCAAATCATGGTAGAGCCATTGGATGGTCGACAGATACAAGTCGACGATTGCGCCGAGATCAGCCACACGGCATCCGCCTTGCTAGATGTGAATGACCCGATTGAGGGTGCCTACCATCTGGAGGTGACGTCGCCTGGCATTGACCGTCCGCTGATGAATGAGGACGATTTCCTCCGCTATGCCGGGTTTGAAGCCAAGGTAGAAGCTGGATTTCCCGTGGATGGGCGCAAACGCTGGCGAGGGATCATTCAGAATATTGAAGGCGGCATACTGCATCTAGAACATGGCGGTGAAGCATTTGCAGTACCGATGGACAAAATTTCCCAAGCCAAGTTGGTGCTCACAGACGCGTTAATGGAGGCATACAAGCAGGGAAAGATTGGGCATTAGAATCTTCCAGAACCTTAAACACCCACCAGTTGCGTGGCATCTTCCGGCATCGCCACCGCCCACATGCGTTCCAGATTGTAAAGCTCACGGATGCCGGGACGGAACAGATGCACGACGATATCACCCACATCCAGCAACACCCAATCGCAGCTTTCCATGCCTTCCAATGTGAGATAGGGCGCCCCCAGTTCCTTGAGTGTCTTCGCCAGCTTGTCCGCCATTGATCCGACATGCCTCGCCGAGCGTCCATCGGCAATAATCATGGTATCGGCAATACTGGTTTTGCCCGTTAAATCCACGACGGTAATGGCATCCGCTTTATCGTCGTCCAGTGATGACAAAATAACCCGTTTTAGCGCATCATTGTCACCCTTCCAGGAAGTGGTGGCGATAGATCAATCTCCATTAGTTGTTTATACAATCGCACAGCCGTTCTTCGGCTATCTTTTATTATGCCCTAAAAACGCGTGCTTACCAAGTATTTTCCGCAGCCGAGTCGCGCTTTCCGGGTGTCGGCGAATGAAGAGAAACGACCAGGCTGGCACGGAAGCAACAGCCAGCCGTTGTGGCAGCACACGCCGATGCGCATAACGTGTAGCAAACGGACAATGCAATGCGTGATGGGTAAAGGGGGCACGATCAAGTACAGCAATAGGCATACGCTCAGCAATGCGCTCCCAATGTTCCCAGTGATGGAATCCGGCAAGATTGTCACCCCCCATCAGCCAGACGAAGCGATGCTGTGGGAAGCGCTGCCGGATAAACTGAACGGATTGATGAGTGTAATGCAGCCTGTAACGTTGTTCTATGTCGCTAACGGCCAGCCGGGGATGTCGTGCCGTTAGCGCTGCCGCATGATCATAGCGTTGTTCAAACGGTGCCAATGTTGCTGGGTCTTTGAGTGGGTTGGCAGGGCTAACCAGCCACCAGACATAGTCCAGTTGCAAGCGTTTCAATGCTTCCAGAGAAATATGCACATGCCCGGCATGCGCCGGGTTAAACGACCCGCCAAGCAGGCCGATTCGGAGTGGAGAGGCAGACTGAAAATCTGGCATTAATGCCTAGACCATCAACAAGCCGCCATTGATATGCAGCGTTTGCCCGGTCACATAGGCTGCGCCATCACTGGCCAGATAGACAACGCCTTGGGCAATGTCATCCGGCAGACCAAAGCGGCCGGCAGGGATATTGCCGGTAATGCGCTCGGTTTGTTTTTCATCCAACGCATCAGTCATGGGAGTTTTAATGAAGCCCGGTGCGATGCAATTCACGGTGACACCACGGGATGCCACTTCCGAAGCCAGCGCCTTACTCATGCCGATCAATCCGGCCTTAGCAGCGCAGTAATTGGCCTGTCCGGGATTGCCCATCACCCCAACAATAGAGGTAATGTTGACGATGCGCCCGGCGCGCTGTTTCATCATGCCCTTAATGGCAGAACGACATAGTTTAAATGCAGCACTCAGATTAAGATCCAGCACCGCATCCCAGTCCTCATCCTTCATCCGCATGGCCAATCCGTCACGAGTGATACCGGCATTATTCACCAGAATATCCAGTCCACCCAGTCTGTCCTCCGCGTCCGGCACTAATCCAGCCAGCGCTTCTGTATCATCCAGACGGCAGGGCAGGACGGTTACATCTGTTCCCAGCTCGTCACGAAAGGCCATGAGTTTTTCTTCATTGGTACCGGAGATCGCTACATTCACACCGCCTTCCAGCAACGTAGACACAATGGCTTTACCGATACCGCCAGTTGCGCCGGTCACCAGCGCTTTTTTTCCTTTTAATGTACACATGAGCACCATATGTAATGGGCTTATGAACAAAAAGAAAGCACAAAGCGTGTCACCGGAAAAGCCGCTGCGTTCGTACGGGCGGGTCAAGGGGCGCAAGCTTAGTCCGCGTCAGCAAATGCTGGTTGATGAAGTGCTTTCCACCATTACCGTGGCCGTGCCGGAGGAAGGAAAAGTTTCGCTAGAGTCACTGGGGCAAGGCTTTCAGGAACTCTGGCTGGAAATCGGGTTTGGCGGGGGGGAACATCTGGTACATATTGCCGAACAAACTTCGGAGGTGCTGTGTATTGGTGCAGAACCATTCATGAACGGGGTCGCAAAATGTTTGAGTGCGATTGAGAAGAAAGGGTTGCAAAATGTCCGCCTGTTTCCGGGCGATGTTCAGCATTTGCTGGATGCACTGCCGGATGCCTGTCTGTCACGCGTCGATATATTATTTCCTGACCCATGGCCAAAAAAGTCACATCATAAGCGGCGATTAATCAACCCGGTAACGCTGTCGAAGCTGGGGCGCGTTATGACGACGGGTGCCACCTTATGGCTTGCCACTGATCACGATGACTATGCGGCGTGGATGCTCGAGCAATTGGCACTCAGTCCGGATTTTGACTGGCTGGCCGAGAGCAAGAAGGATTGGCAGACGCCACCGCCAGACTGGATCTCAACGCGCTATCAGCAGAAAGCCTCTGAAAAAGGCGATGCGCCGGTGTTTTTCAAAGCGCAGCGCTTAGTAGATCAACCAGCCTGAAGAACACCACAAGCAATGCGTGCACCGGAGCCACCGCTAGGCTGGGTTTTATAGTCATCCGCATTTTCGTGGATAATGACGGAAGCGCCATCCTCATCCAGTAATGCATTAATTGTAACGTCCGGCAGATAATATTCGACCTTGGCTATGCCGTCTTTATGCGCCCAGATATTCGGCATATCGCCGAGATGGCGAGTGTCACCGGTCAGGAAGCCGTGCTGATTACCCAGATGATGCGCATGGGTGTCGCCATTGGCGTGACCGCCTGCCGCTTTAAACCCTTCCCCTTCACAGTTGCCGACTTCATGAATATGGATCGCGTGCCAGCCGGGAGATAGTTTCTCCACTTCAATACGCGCCATCACACCATTCGCACCTTGTGTAATCGCCATCCTACCGATAGATTCGCCGGACAGGTTGCGGATTTCGGCATTGGCGCCGGTGATCGTCGGTGCTGCCAGTGCAGTGACCGAAACCAGCACCCCTGTCAGCAGCCAGCCATAAAAGTGGTTGACCATAAATCCCCCCTTACCTTTCTAAACCACCATCATGATAGGGATGAAAAAAATTTGCAAGTAAATAGAAGCGGTTATTAGAAAACGTCTTGTAACTTACACCTAATGACTGAATTTTAAACGAATTACCTGCAATTTACGGTTTATTAACATTTGGCCGGGATAATGGGGGACATGACTGAGGTGCGCTGACGGCCTGCCTCTGACATGTGAACATAGGATGTATGGAGAAAAAACATGAAACAACATCGTAACCAAGCCGGTTTTACCCTGGTGGAATTATCCATCGTGCTGGTGATTATCGGTCTCATTGTCAGTGGCGTTCTGGTGGGTCAGGATATGATTCGCGCTGCTGAAATTCGTGCTACCGTTGCACAGGTAGAAAGATTTGATACGGCAACCAACACTTTCCGTGGAAAATATAACGGATTGCCGGGCGACTTGGGCGGAGCGCCAAACTTTACACTGTCCAGCTTAAACCATGGCGCTGCGAACGCCGGTGATGATGATCGCCTGATTGAGTCTGGCTCTTGTACTGACGCGAATGGCTATGGTGGTGAGTCCGCATTGTTCTGGGTACATCTGCGTGAAGCAGGCCTGACCAAAGGCGCTGTGAATGGCGTAGTCGATTACACGGCTGTTGCAGCTATCGCTGCGGGTACGTTTGGTGATGCCCATATGATTGAAGCGGATCTTGGTAAAGGAAACCGTTTCCATATTTCCAACGCTGCGGGTCGCAACTATTATGGTTTGGGTCAATATACGGCTACCACCATTACCACTTGTGCTCTGACATCCGGTGACGCCATCACTCCACTAGAAGCATTCCAGATCGATGAAAAGATCGATGACGGAAATGCCGCAACCGGTATTGTGCTTTCACTGGCAGATGCCGCTACACTTACCGGTGCACCAAGTGGTGGTGACAACGATCCCATCACCAACGACCAGTGCTATGATATCGATGGTAACGCGCCGATTGTTGCCGGTGCATACAACACCTCAGATGCGACCGACGCAGAGTCGCTGCTCTGCCAGTTACGCATCAGAGCATCGTTCTAAGGTAACACTCCTTTAGTTTGTTGTTGTGTAACTAAACGCGCCGTGAGGAGTTTTCTCACGGCGCTTTTTTGTTAAATCATGTCATGCGCTTTGCCCAATTCCCGATTCAATATTACATACCATGTCCCCCATACATCGCCGTCATAGAAAACACACCCCGCACTCCGTCTTCATACAAGGAACAGTTGCATCTTTCACATGAATCCGTTTTAATGATTTCCTGTTTAGTTTGGCGCGCCGATGCGGTCATTCCCGTGTAGGCGGGATCGTGATAATTGCCTTGTATGTCCGTCCCCCTGCGCGGGAATGACCGTATTACTCGCACTGGCTAAACAACCGCTAACCCCAACCAATACAACCCCTTATGAGCACTGCAGATATTACCGTAGCATTCGGCGATGGCATCGGCCCTGAAATCATGGACGCCACCCTGTTCATCCTCAAAGAAGCCAAAGCCAAGCTGAATATTGAAACCATTGAGATTGGTGCCGCCTATTATTCTAAAGGCGTCTCCACCGGGATTCCACCCAATGCCTGGGACAGTCTGCGACGCACTAAGGTACTGCTTAAAGCGCCGATCACCACCCCACAAGGCGGCGGTTATAAAAGCATCAATGTGACGATCCGCAAAACACTGGGGCTGTATGCCAATGTTCGCCCGTGCCGGAGCTATGCCCCCTTCGTCAACAGCCTACACCCAATGATGGATCTGGTGATTATCCGCGAGAACGAAGAGGATTTATACGCCGGCATTGAATACCGTCACACCACCGACCTTTATACTGCACATAAGGTCATCACGGAGTCCGGCAGTGAAAAAATCATCCGCTACGCCTTTGACTATGCTGTGCAGAATGGGCGCCGCAAAGTGACCTGCATGTCAAAAGACAACATCATGAAAATGTCAGACGGCGCGTTCCACAAAATCTTTGACGAAGTGGCAAAAGAATACCCGGACATTGAAAATGATCATTATATTATCGACATCGGATCGGCGCGGGTTGCCTCCCACCCAGAAGCCTTTGACGTGATCGTCACCGAGAACCTGTACGGCGACATCATTTCCGATATTGCTGCCGAAGTCTCCGGCTCCGTTGGACTGGCTGGCTCATCCAATGTTGGCGATGACTTCGCCATGTTTGAAGCCATTCATGGTTCCGCACCTGATATTGCCGGGCAAGGCATCGCTAATCCGTCTGGCCTGCTGGGCGGTGCCGTGATGATGCTGGTGCATCTGGGACAAAACGAAACCGCAGCAACCATCCGTAACGCCTGGCTCAAAACCATTGAAGACGGTATCCATACCGGCGATATATACAATGCTGCAAACAGCAAGGAACGCGTCGGCACGATGCCTTTTGCTAAAGCCGTCGTTGATCGCCTGGGGCAAACCCCTTATAAGTTCAAGCGTGCCAAGTATGAACCACTGCCGGAAGGCGCGAAGAAACCCAGCGAATATGTCGACATTATCGAGTGCGAAAAAACACTGATCGGCGTAGACATCTATGTCGGCTGGGATGACGAGTCCACACTGGATCAATTGGGCAACAAGTTACAGGAACTCTCCGGCGAAGAGGCTTCGCTGAAGTTGATCTCCTGTAAAGGGCTGAAAGTCTGGCCGGACGCAGAGGTACAGGGCTTCATCAGTGACTGCTATCGCTGCCGGTTCATGGTCAATGGCGAGGATACGATTCTTGGACGTGACTACCCAGCCAAACTACACCAACGACTGGTCGAAGCGGACATCGACGTGCTTCAAGCCATCAACCTGTTCGATTTCTGTGGTGATCTGGGCTTTACCAAGAGTCAGGGAGAATAATAAAAAGCGGTAGCTTACGCCACCTCTTCTTCCAGTGCCTCATCATCCCCTTCTTGCGCCATCGCATCGACAGCGGCGACGGCAGCCAGGTTGATAATATCTGCTACAGACGCGTTCATATTGACAATCTGCACTGGCTTATCCAGTCCCATCAGCACCGGCCCCAGCACCGACCCATTGCCCAGCTCCTGCATCATGCCGGAGGCGATATTGGCGGAATGCAGCGCCGGCATCACCAGTACATTGGCTGGACCCGACAGGCGGCTGAACGGGTACAGGCTGTGGAGTTCTTCATTGAGTGCCACATCCGTGCCCATCTCGCCTTCATATTCAAAGTCTACATCATCACGGGTATCCATTAACTCGACTGCTTCGCGAATACGCTCGGACTTTTCCCGTAACGGGTTGCCGAAATTGGAGAAAGACAGGAACGCGACGCGCGGTTCATGGCCGAAGCGCCGCGCCAATGCTGCTGTCTGCACGGCAATATCGGTTAGCTCCGCCGAGTTCGGTAATTCCTGCACCATAGTGTCAGCAATGAACGTGGTACGTCCCCGCGCCACACAAACGGACACCGCAATCGGGAATTGGCCACTACGCGCATCAATCACCCGCGAAATATTCTCCAATGCCCGGCTGTAGCTGCGCGTCAAACCGGAAATCAGCGCATCCCCATGTCCGCATTCCAGCATACAGGCGGAAAAGGTGTTCCGGTCATTCTTGACCATACGCACAATGTCACGATACAGAAAACCCTGCCGTTGCAGCTTAGCATATAGCGTTTGGATATACAGATCGACATGCTCATTAATCGCTGCATTGGTAATTTCAATTCCTTCCGTCTGAGTAATCGCCATAGCACGCATCTTCTCACGAATACGGTCTTCGCGTCCCACCAGGATCGGCGTACCATAACCATAGTCGCGCCATTCCACAGCGGCGCGGATCGTTTTCTCTTCTTCCCCTTCCGCCAGAATCAGGCGTTGCGGATGCGCCTTCACCTTATCAAACACACGGTTCATGGTATTCGCCGTCGGATCAAGGCGTGCTTTCAACTCATGTTCGTATTGCTGAAGGTTGGTGATGGATTTGCGTGCCACGCCTGTATCCATCGCCGCTTTAGCCACCGCAACCGGCACTTTATGAATCAGGCGCGGATCAAACGGCGTCGGAATGATGTAGTCCGCTCCAAAGCGCATACTGCGCCCGGCATAGGCGTTGCAGACTTCTTCCGGCACTTCTTCGCGCGCCAGTTCCGCCAGCGCCTGCGCCGCCGCAATTTTCATTTCTTCGTTGACTTCCCGCGCCCGCACGTCCAGTGCACCACGGAAGATATACGGGAAGCCCATCACATTATTCACCTGATTCGGGAAGTCGGAGCGTCCGGTAGCTACGATCGCATCAGGGCGCACTTCTTTCACCTCATCCGGCATAATTTCCGGTGTCGGATTCGCCATCGCAAAAATGATCGGCTTATCGGCCATCACCTTGACCATCTCCTGCGTCACCACGCCAGCAACTGACAATCCGATAAACACATCTGCCCCGGTCAATGCATCGGTCAGGCTACGCTTGTCCGTGGCCACTGCATGCGCTGATTTCCACTGATTCATATCACCGCCTTCGCGCCCTTCATAGACCACGCCCATACGGTCACACAGCAATACGTTGTCATGCGGCACCCCGGAACGCTTGATCAGTTCCAGACACGCAATCCCTGCCGCCCCTGCGCCATTGACTACCACTTTCAGATCCTCAAACTTACGTCCGGTAATGCGCGCCGCATTCATTAGCCCTGCCAGTGTGATAATCGCAGTGCCATGCTGGTCATCGTGGAATACCGGAATATCCATCAACTCACGCAATTGCTGCTCAATAATGAAACAGTCCGGCGCGGCGATGTCTTCCAGATTAATCCCGCCCCAGCTTGGCCCCAGCAGCTTTATTGCATTGACGAATTCTTCGACATTTTCGGTATCCACTTCCAGGTCGATCGAATCAATATCAGCAAAGCGTTTGAACAGAATGCATTTCCCTTCCATGACGGGTTTGGATGCCAGCGCGCCGAGTTTGCCCAGCCCGAGCACAGCCGTACCATTAGAAATCACCGCAACGAAATTACCGCGCGCCGTGTAGTCATACGAACTGTCCGGATCATCAGCGATGGCTTTACAGGGCACCGCGACACCCGGCGAATATCCCAGCGACAGATCACGCTGGGTAATGAGAGGCTTGGTTGCCTGAATGGCAAGTTTTCCCGGTTGCCCTCGCCGGTGAAATTCTAATGCTTCATCATCGGTGATCGGATCATTTTGGGTGGTCATAGGGGAGTGCCTCGCGGGTGGTTATGCAATGTCTGTGCACCGTGTATAGCAATGACGATGCCGCATGACAACAACATGTCATTGTGCTGTGCAGCATAAAACCACGACCTATCAGGGGGTTATGAACCCTTATTTCGCCGCTTCGGTTTGAGGCGTTTGCCAGTCTCCTTGTCGTAGAGCTTTTCAAACCGCTTGGTAATCAGATATTGCTGCGCGATGGACAGTGTATTGTTCCACGCCCAGTAAATCACCAGCCCGGCCGGGAATGACGCAAACAGGAACAGGAACATATAGGGCAATATCTGCATGACCTGTGCCTGCGTCGGATCCGCCGGTTTGGGATTCAGGCGTTGCTGGATAATCATCGTCACCGTCATAATCAGTGGCCATGCTCCGACATGCATCCAGCTTGGCGCATCCCATGGGATCAGCCCAAACAACGTAAAGATATTGGTCGGGTCTTTAGCAGACAAATCGGTGATCCATCCATAGAATGGTGTATGGCGCATTTCGATGGCGATGAACAATACCTTATACAGCGCAAAAAACACTGGCAACTGAATCAGTAACGGCAGACACCCGGAGGCCGGGTTAACGCCCTCTTCCTTATACATCGCCATGATTTCCTGATTCATCTTGAGCCGATCATCTTCGTAGCGCTCGCGGATTTCTTTCATTTTCGGCATGAGCAGCTTCATCTGCGACATCGCGGCATAGGATTTATTTGCCAACGGGAACATCAGTAATTTGACACCGACGGTAAGCGCCAGAATCGCCAGTCCGAAATTACCCAGCCAGCCATGCAGCCATTGCAATGCCTCAAAGATCGGGCGGGTCAGGAAATAGAGCGAGCCAAAATCCACGGCGCGGTCAAATAACGGAATGTTGTACGTTTCCGCATACGCATCCAAATGATTGACCACCTTCGCTCCGGCAAAAAACCGCATGGTGTGGGTGGCTGTTTCTCCGGCGGCAACTGTCAGAGGCTCGCCCAGCATATCGACCTGATAGCGCTGATCGCTGCCGGTCGTGTAATGCTGATAGGTCGTTTTAAATGGGGTGCCATCCTGATCAGGTACGAGCGCCGTCAACCAATATTTATCGGTGATGCCTGCCCAGCCGCGCTGTTGCTCGTCAATAATTTTTCCGTCGCGCAACTCGTCATAATCATATTCATGCAGTACATCATTACTCACTCCCAGTGGCCCTTTATGCAGAATCAGGAAGGCTTGTCCCTCCTCGTTAAGCGTCCGGTTAATCAGGCTGTAGGGCGCCAGTTGCAGAACCGTGCCGGACGTATTGACCACCCGGCGGGTAACAGTGAACATCGCATGTTCATCCAGCGCCACTTCCTGCTCGAATCGAATCCCCTGTGCATTCGTCCAGTGAAATGTCACGGGTTGGGTATCGCTGAGTACATGATGTGATGTTTCCCAACGCGTCGACGCATTCGGCGTATCCGTCCCATGCCCGACCCAGCCAAATTCGGCAAAGTAACCTTCACTTGGCAGACGCGGGGTGAGCAATGTCACCTCCGGGCTGTCCGGATCGATGGTTTCATGATAGTCCGCCAGCGTCAGATCATCGAAGCGCAACCCGTCCAGCCGGATGGAGCCATGCAATGACGGCGTGTTGATGCGCACACGCGGCGCGGCAGCAATCGCATCATGCCGCGACATCGGCGTTTCCACCGTTGCCATATCTTGCAGACCGGCCTGCGCCGCACTCGGTATCACGGCAGCATCAGGATTAGTCGCCTGTTCGATCCGCTGCTGCTCCTTCTTCGCTGCTTCCCGTTGTTGCTGTTGCGGGTCTTCATACAGCACCTTCCAGGCAAACAGCACCAGCGCGGTGAGCGCCAGGGCAATGAGGAGGTTGCGTTGGTCGTCCGAAGACGGAGGAAGATGGGGGGTATTTTGCATGGCGGAGGTTGTCGCACGATTCATAGCAATGGTCAATGGCCGATATAGCAGTTTGACTTTATGACTGCCTATGTCTTGTATGTATTTTGGCTAACAGCACCTGTCATAAAGTCAAGGAACTGCTATGCATGCGCCGCCACTTTTACTGTCGGTGCACGATTACCAATTCCCAGCGTCTGAAGCAACAACACCTCTGGTATTGGACTGAGCTTGACATCTACTTCCAACACCTGCAATCGCGCCAATAACCGCAGCAATTTTGTCTGATCGAACCGTTGCAGGGCTCTGCCATAGAGCGGCTTGTCCTTATAAAAAACCGGCGGGCGCAGCGACGCCATCGCCTGATCCTGGCTGGCACCTTCCGCCATTTTCTGATGGAGGCTGAGTAGACGTTGTGTCCCGTTCAAGAGCACTCGAAGCAGTGCCACCGGGCTTTCCCCGGATTGGAACAGCTGGTCGCACAGACGGAAAAATCGGGCACGATCCCCCGCCAGCCATGCCAGTGCCGCATCGCCCAGTAATACATGCTGATTATCACCCAGCAATGCCAGTACCGTCGCCTCATCCAGCGTACGCTCCTGCCCTAAATACACATCCAGCTTTTCCAACTCACTCAGCGTTACCGCGCGATCATTACCAAGCAGTGCTATCAGTGCTGGCATCACGTCGGGCGAACAGCGAATACCACGTTCACTCAAAAAGCCGCGAATCACCTGTGCCAGATCCCGTCCTTCATCGCGGTAACAGGCAATGGCCGCCAACTCTTTCGCTTTGGCATTTTCAAACAGGCTGCGCAGCGAAGAGCGTTTAGGCAAATCTCCGGCCACCAACAACAAGCGATTGCCCGGCGGCGTTTCTTCCAGCGCGTCTTTAAGAATGGAGGTTAATTTATCCGTTGCATCCCGCACAGCGATACAGGGGGCCTGCCCAGTCAGGCTCACCGATTGCAGGGCTTCATAAAGCCGGGATGGCGTTTCTAGAATCGTGGCCATGTCCAGTTCCGTGTACGCAAAGGCATCTTGCCGATCGATATCCTGTACCTTCAATAATGCCTGAAACTGTGTGCGTGCCAACCCGCTATCCGGGCCATACAGCAGAATGGCACGGCAACTGTCAGGTGGCGCGGCAATAAAACGTGGAGTATCTCTGACAGCGACCTTCATCGGTGATTCCTTGTGTTACGGATCATCAATATCACGAACATGACCAGCACGATACCATAATGCGTGAGTGGTAGGTAGAAAAACACACTTGGTGTATAGGCCATGCCTTTGAAATAGGCAAAGCGGTAACTATAGATTGCCCAACTGATCAGGGTGATTTGCATGTAGAACACGGCTTGTTCCTCGCGTTCATTATTGCATAATGCCAACAGCTTATAACATCCCCATTGCACCCCGAAATTCAGAAAGAACAGGAACAAGAAGCGAGAAATCTCGCTGACATCTTCCGGCAAATGCCGCAGGGAAAATGTGTAAATGATATACGCCCCGTAAAACCAGGTCAGAATGCGGGACACGTAGAAGATGGTCGAACGTTCGTGCATGGTTCACATTCCGATTGCCGTGTATCCGTCATTCCGGACAAGCCGTAGGCGTGATCCGGAATAACGATAACCGGATATGGCATATGTGGCAGAAGTTTCCCTCACCGAAGTTGCTCCTTCACCATCAGCATATCCGACCAGGCGAGGCGCTTTTCTCCCGGCTGGCGGAGCAGATAGGAGGGATGCAGCGTCGCCATGGCCGGCACCTCATAGGCCGGGCTGTCTTGCCGGTACGTATGCAGCTTACCCCGCAGCCGGGTAATGCCTACCGTGGCATTCAGCATGTCTTTCGCCGCCACGCCTCCCACCAGCAAGAGCAGTTTCGGCTGCACCAGCGCAATATGCTTCTCGACAAACGGACGGCAGATGGCCAGCTCTTCCGGGGTCGGGTTGCGATTGCCCGGCGGTCGCCAGAAGATCATATTGCTGATATAGAGGTTTTTCTCACGATAATAGCCGATGCTCGCCAGCATCTTATCCAGCAGCTGACCGCTCACACCACAAAATGGAATGCCGCGCCGATCCTCATCGGCACCGGGCGCTTCACCGATAATCATCACATCCCCGGAGGCGGTACCGTCATGGGTGACCGTATGCATCGCTGTTTTCTTGAGCGGACAGCCATCAAAATTGGCAATCGCGTCGTAGAGCGCCTCCAGTGAATCGGCAGCATCGGCCAGCTTCTTCGCTTCCTGAATCGCATCGATGGGGCTGGTCAGCACGGTGGGTGCCGTCGCAGGCATTACGGGACGCACTGGCTGGGTAGGAGTGGGCTTGACAGGAGTCGCCGACTCAACCGGCACTACGGATTGCGGCGCTTCCAGATAGTTGCGCGGCGTGGCGTTGATCACCTCATCCACCCCGGCCATACGGTACCAGTCCAATGCCGCTAACATCTGCTGTTCCATTGTTGCTTCCATAGACGCACCATAAATAGGGAAAAAAGAAATGTAAATCTTTGGCTGCCAGCTTCATGATTTTGCAACAAAACCTGCCTATAACCCCACGCATGAGCGATTTAGGAAAGACACAAGAATTCTGGGATGCGGTGTGCAAAGTGCCTAATCTTGTTAGAAAACTAGATGGTCTCGCGGATCGACTACATAAGACTCTGAATACAATATCGAAGAATGATAGCTCTGTAGAACTCGATTTAGAATTACTTGAAAATATAAAAGAAACAATCAATCAATGTGTGGAGCCATTCAATGAAGTGATTTCCGCTAACCATATGCCGGATAAACTATTATATCCTATTGACGATTCGACAAATATTACAGAGATGTCCGAGACAATCAGTGCAATGCTTCTTTTTCTAGAGATTATTGATATGGAAGCAGGGTCAATATTACTGGACAATGAAAAGCCCGAAGAAACACTAACCCAATGTGCGCAATACCTTATTCAAAGTGCTGAACAGACCCCTATTACAGAACTGCATGATCGTGGGGCTTCCATACCAAACGAAGAGTTTATTACAGGGCAAGAAAAAGTACTCACGAAAATCGTCGGCGCATTGAAAAAAGCCAGATTAGAGGAATTGGAGAAAGTGGACATTGCACCCGAGATTGCGCAGAATAATTTTAAACCAATCACATTGTCCCGCGAAGACTTGCAGGCATTGCAGAGCAAGGCATTTCTCAGCGGCGTATTGGTAACCGTTGCGCTGACGTTAGGCCTCATAACGCTTCGACCTCACGAACAACAAAGTGTCCCGGAAAATCTACAGGAACCGCCACCGAACACGCGCATTGACTCCAATCTGGATATAGAAAGGCAACGCCTCGACGAACCACCATCTGCGTCACAAGATCATTCTCTGAAGTAATATATTACGAAACCATTGACTCGTCATTGCCTGAATTGCGTAGCAATTCTAGGGCAATCCAGGGTCAATATATACTGGATTCCCCTAGAATTTTCTCTACAAGAAAATTCAGGGAATGACACATTTGGTAAGTGATACAATGGTTTTAAAGGCTGTAGCTATTTCGCTTATTACACTTTATCCTTCCGGTTCAACAACCCGTCCACCTTTTGCCGTAATTCGCAGAGCTCGCGGTAGACCGGGTCATTCTCATCGACAATCGACTCGCCATACGCCGTAAATGTCGCCTGATCCGATGTATCCTCCTCGACCGGATGCGCCGGCACGCCGACCACCGTCTGATTCGCATCCACATCCTTGGTCACCACGGCATTGGAGCCGATGCGCGCCCCCTCACCAATCACCACAGGCCCCAGAATCTTCGCGCCTGCGCCGATGACTGCCCGACTACCGATACGCGGATGGCGGCGCACCTTGTCCAGCGTAATACCGCCCAGCGTCACACCATGATACATAGTGACATCGTCCCCAACAGCCGCCGTTTCGCCCACGACAATTCCCATGCCGTGGTCAATTACCAGCCGCTGCCCGATTTTTGCTGCCGGATGGATTTCCACCCCGGTCAGGAATCGGCTGAACGTGGATACCACCCGCGCTAATATCCCCAACCCCCAACCATGCAGTCGATGGGCAATCCGATGCAGCCAGATGGCATGTAACCCGGGATAGCACAGCACCACTTCCAGCGTCGAACCCGCTGCCGGATCCCGCTCGATAATCGCCCGTATATCGTCTCTCATCTGCGAAAACATGCCCGGTTTCTACCCGGAAAGCACCACTGGTGCAAGTAACAAGAGCTGTGTAATCGCAAAGTCAGACTGCTATAAAAAAATTTAAAATAGCGCCATACGCCATGTTGCATTTACTAAAAATGCTGATAATGTAACCTTCATATCACGTATGGCAAATACGCCACGTTGCAACGCGGGAGGGAGAGCTAGCCTATGTTTAATGATATTCTGGTAGTTGACGATGAATCCGATATTCGTGAACTAATCGGTGAGATTCTGGAAGATGAAGGATTCTCCGTTCGCAACGCCAAGAATAGTGACACGGCGCTGAAAGCCTTGGCAGAGCGTGTTCCTAGCCTGATGATTCTGGATATCTGGCTACAGGGCAGCGAACTGGATGGGCTGGGTATTTTAGAATTCTGTCAGGAGCGTTACCCCTCGCTACCGGTGATTATGATTAGCGGTCACGGCAATATTGAAACCGCCGTCAATTCTATCAAACTCGGTGCATTTGACTTCATCGAAAAGCCGTTTGAGTCGGAACATCTGGTGCATGTAGTGAATAAGGCCGGAGAGCTTTCCCGCCTGCGTCAGGAAAATGCAGAATTGAAATTACGCGGGCGTATTGAGAACACACTACTCGGTAGTTCACCCGCCATCTGCAATATTAATAGCATTGTGGAGAAAGTCGCACCTACCAACAGTCGGGTACTGATTACTGGTGAAGAAGGTACCGGCAAGGAGGTCGTTGCCCGCCTGATTCATGATAATTCAGCCCGCTGTAAAGGTCCGTTTGTAACCTTGAATGCCGCCAGCCTGCATCCTTCACAGGTTGATGCGGAACTGTTCGGCGTGGAAGCAAATAGTCCCGGTGGTGGTGCTGAAAAGCTTGGCCTGTTCGAACGGGCGCATGGTGGCACCCTGTTTATTGATGAGATCGGCGATATGTCCCGTGAAACACAGGGCAAAGTGTTAAAAACACTGCATGACCAATCCTTTTCCCGAGTTGGCGGCGACAAGCGTGTCACGGTTGATGTGCGTGTTGTTGCCTCAACCAACAGGGATCTGAAAAATGAGATGGCACGTGGCAATTTCCGTGAAGACTTATATTACCGACTCAGCGTCGTACCGATTCACATGCCATCCTTACGTGAACGCCGCGAAGACATTCCGGAATTGTGCGAATTTTTTATCAAAGAAGCAGCCAAATCGGCGGGCATTGCACCGCGCGCGATTACATCTGAAGCCATGGCGATTTTACAATCCTATCACTGGCCCGGTAATATTCGTCATTTGCGTAACGTCATTGAATGGTCGCTCATCATGATTTCAGGAAAGCCGGATGCCCAGATTGACGAATCACTGCTGCCACCGGAGCTGAAAGGTCATGGTGGCGGTATTCATACCCAGGAAGAAGGCAACAGCGCCATCATGTCCATGCCATTACGGGAAGCCAGAGAAGTATTTGAAAAGCAATATCTGATGACACAAATCTCCCGCTTCGGCGGCAATATTTCTAAAACAGCCTCCTTCATCGGTATGGAGCGTTCTGCATTGCATCGTAAGCTGAAACTACTGGGCATCCATAACGACGAGAAAATCCCTGCCTGATTTTCACCTGATAACTCAATAGGGTAGGTGTTTCATGGACATCATCATCTGCGGTGCCGGTCAGGTTGGCCGAAGCATTGCCCAGCAACTCGCCAGAGAAGATAACGCTGTCACCGTCATTGACAAGAATGCGGACCTGATCCGCGAAATCAATGACTCGCTGGACGTGAAAGCCATATGCGGGATGGCGTCGCACCCGTCGGTGCTGGAACGTGCCGGCGCTGAGAACTGCGACATGATTATTGCGGTCACCTATTCCGACGAAGTCAACATGATCGCCTGCCAGATTGCCCGCTCCCTGTTCAACATCCCGGTGAAAGTGGCGCGCATTCGCCACCCCGATTACCTCGACGGTGCGTGGAAAGAATTATACCGGCAAGACCATCTTCCTATCGACATCATCATTTCCCCGGAGATGGAAGTAGCTGCTGCCATCATGCGCCGTCTCCATATTCCAGGCGCTCTGGGATCAGTTCCCTTTGCCGGTGGTGACGTCCACTTACTGGCGATTAAATGTGAAGAAGAATGCCCACTGAGTAACCTGCCGATGAAAATGGTGCGTGACCGTATGGAACGTAATAACATTGCGTTGCTTGGCGTAATCCAGCAACAACGGTTTCGGCTTGGTCAGGAGAATATTATTCTTGGCGATCAGGATATTGCCTATCTGGTAGCCGCCAAAGCAGATATCGAAAAGGCACTGGCATTGTTCGGTCATCATGAAGAAGAAGCACGACGACTCATTATTCTTGGTGGCGGCAACATTGGCTTAAGCGTCGCACAAACACTGGAGAAAGAAGACCAGCATGTAAAAGCGAAACTCATTGAGTTGGATCGCCAGCGCGCTGAATATATTGTGGGTCAGCTAGAAACCACCACCGTGATTAATGGGAGTGGACTGGACAAGGATATTTTGGGCGAATGTGATATCGACATGACGGAAACCATGGTAGCGGTGACCAACGATGACAAGGTCAATATTCTCGCTTCTCTGCTAGCCAAACGCCTAGGCTGCAAACGTACCGTTACGCTAGTCAACAACTCGGCCTATATACCAATGCTCGAAAACCTTGGTATCGACGTGCTGGTGAATCCCAGAGAAACCACCGTCTCCAGTATTCTTCGCCATATAAGACGCGGGAAAATCAACGGTGTGCACTCGATCATGGATGGTACGGCAGAAATTATTGAGGCACAAATACATAAAGACTCACAATTGCTGGGTAAAGTCGTCGGTCACCTTTCATTACCAAATAATGTGCAACTCGGTGCCATCCTGCGCAATCACCAGTTAATTCTGCCCGGTGAGACAGATGTCATCCATGAACGTGATGACGTGATTATGGTGAGCATGGCGGACTCCGTCAAACAGGTCGAACAGTACTTTTCTACAGAAACCAAATATTTTTAGGCAATGCGTATCCTGTTTGTAATGTTGATGGTGATCGGTGCAAGCACCGCGCATAGAGTAGCACTTGCACAAGGACAAAATATACAACCAGCCTATATGTCGCTCAAATCCAGTGAAGTGCATATGCGGGTGGGGCCAGGGAAAATGTACCCGATCATCTGGACTTACACTGCGCGTGGTCTTCCCTTACAGGTTCTTGCACGCCATCAGGACTGGTTCCAGGTGCGAGATATTGACGGCGAGACCGGCTGGATGTTTGGACGATTGCTCAGTACTGCACGCACGGCATTGGTTACGGGAAACAATGTCTCACTTTTTCATCATCCGGATAATGCCTCCGGCTTGGTAGCACAACTCTTACCGCATGTCGTCGTTTCACCAATCACCTGCCGTACCAACTGGTGCCGCGTCAGTGTAACGCATCAAGGAAATACATTGAAAGGCTGGATGCTAAGAAAATATCTCTGGGGTATTCAGCCCAGCGATTTCCATGAAGGGTAGAGTACTTATTCTTTTATACTCGTTTCACTTTAGATAGTGTCGTCACGGAATCTATAGCATGTTCAGAAGATTTTCATACGTTGTGTGAAAATGCTTACGAAGGTCATGCTATGCGGTCGAAGACAGAGCACCACGCCTTTAGGCGTGGGTGAATGAGCATGCAGACTGCGAGGCAGGATGCCGGGCGCGCAGCAGCCCGTAGCCCCGCAGGGAAAACTACCACGGGTTCACCCGTGGGTATGGATAGTTGTAACGCTTTTTCATCATTCTCGAAATAATTGTTGCACTTTAATACAATTAATGAATAATCTTTGCGTGTTTCGTGTCGTTTCCATACAATTTGGACGCGAAAAGAGAGGTTACGATGAAATGGTTCCGTCAGTTATCCGTCAATATCACACTTCTGAGCGGTCTGTTGCCATCCCTCGCCTACTCCGCCGCCTGGACATTAGACGAAGGCGAAGAACAACATTTTATCACCTATCGCTATTACAGCACGGACAGTTTCTTTGATCGCCAGGGTAATGAGCGTGATAAGCGTGGTGAATTCACCAAGAACGAGATTAACTACTATGCCGAATATGGCTGGAACGCTGATTGGACGATTGGCACCTCCTTGTTCTTGACGCATGAAGAAGATCGGCAGCGCTTTGACGTACAAGACCCGGTGACGGGTACGTTTTCCGAACAGCAGCGTACACTGGAATTACAGGGACTCAGCCGTGCCGATGTCTTTGCCCGTTATCAGGTCTATCGTGACGACACCTACGCCGTCGCCGTGCAACCACTCCTGACGTTGCCTCCAGCCTATGTCGGCGGCATTCCGTCGGAAGTCACGCAGGAAGACGGGGCAATAGAACTGGGTGTACTCGCCGGCCGGAATTTTGAACTGTTTGGCCGCAAGCATTATGCGGATAGCAAGCTGGCTTACCGTCATCGCTTCGGCGATGGTGACGATCAGTATATCCTGGAAGCATTGGCCGGATTATCACTGGCGGATGACTGGACGCTGATACCGGAACTGCAATATACCGATGCGGTCGGCGGGATTGACTCAGCGCTGACCACCATTGCCGGGCAAAATGATTACCGCTTGTTCAAGCTGCAACTCTCTGCCCTGTATCAGATTACGGATGGCGTTGGTATTCAAGCCGGTGGATTTCGCCATGTCAGCGGACGTAATACCGGCGCTGGTGGCGGTGGTCTACTCTCACTCTGGCTGTCATTTTAACAGTGTCTAACGCCCATACCCGGTTCCGCCCTCGTACGCGACTGGGAGAGCGGCTCCATGACAAAGGGCTGGTCACTGCTGACGCATTGAAAGCGGCACTGGAACAACAGCAACGTTCCGGCGGACGGCTGGGCAATATTTTAACCCATCGAGGCGATGTCTCCACCCTGACCATGTATCGCCAACTGGCCACACAACATGGCCTTCCATTTGCTAATCTGCTGACCCACCCGCCGGATATGTCACTGCTCAAAGCACAGCAAGTCGCCTGCTATCTTCACTACCAGATACTTCCTATCCGTCGCGAGGAAGGTGTGCTCATACTGGCGACCGCCAATCCCGGCCATCATACTGACATTGCCGGGCGTCTCTACCCGGGTGAGGCGATCCAATGGGAAGTGACCTCACCACGTGATATTGTCTGGACAATACAACGCCGTTTCGGCAGGCAACTGGTACATGCGGCTTCCGAATCACTGTATCACTCGACTCCCCATTATGCATTGCATCGTCCACAATCGCGAGAAACGCCACTCTGGTTACAGAGCATGGCGCTTGGACTCGCCATCCTGTTTGCTGTCATACTGGTGCCGGAAACCCTCATGCACTTGGTATTGCTGGTCAGCTCGCTATTCTTTCTGGCAACCCTGATATTCAAACTGGTGCTAGTCTGTGTCGGCAAATCCTGCCGGGGGAAAGTATACGATCTGACGAACCTGCCATTACCGAGTGATGAGGAATTACCGGTTTATACAATATTGGTGCCACTCTTTCACGAAGCGGATTCCGTACCCGGTATGCTGGCCAGCCTGAGTGCCATTGACTATCCACCGCACAAGTTGGACATCCAACTCATTGTGGAAGAAAATGATAAAGAAACACCAGCGGCCATCCGCCGCGCCCATCCCGGTGAACGGTTTCATATTGTTACGGTGCCAAAATCCACCCCACAAACCAAACCCAAAGCCTGTAATTATGCCATGTATTTTTCCAGAGGTGAATTCGTGGCGATCTACGATGCGGAAGATGCACCGGATGCGATGCAGTTGCGCCGTGCGGTGGCGACCTTTCGCCGCTATCCCAATGTCAGTTGTTTGCAAGCACGACTGAACTATTACAATTATCATGAAAACTGGCTAACACGGCTCTTCTCCATCGAGTATACGACCCTGTTCGACTACATGATTCCAGCGCTCTATGCATTGAATATCCCTATACCGCTGGGCGGCACTAGTAACCATATCCGCCGTAGCGCACTAGATGAAGTTGGTGCATGGGACGCCTATAATGTAACGGAAGATGCCGACCTTGGCATCCGGCTGGCTTCGGAAGGCCATATTACTCTGCCATTGCCCTCCTTAACACAGGAGGAAGCGACTATGTCCGCCGTCGCCTGGATCAAGCAACGCACCCGCTGGATTAAGGGTTACCTACAAACATGGGGGGTTCTGTCGCGCAACACCATTGCCCGCTATCGCCATTTTGGCGCACGAGGGTTCTGGGGCATTCACTTCTTTATCGGTGCTGCGTCACTAGCTTATGTCATCAGCCCGTTGCTATGGTGCGCCTCCATGCTCTGGTTGCTATGGCCAACGGCCACCATACCACTCTCTCCCATGGTGACATTCCTCTGTATTTGGGTACTCATCACCGGCGTTCTGGTCCAATGGATTTGTGCCTATATCGTTACACGCCACAGCGAACGCAAACCGGGTATGCTGGCAATTCTCGGCTATCCACTTTATTTTACGCTTCATGCCGTCGCCGGGTTGCGTGCCTTCTGGCAGTTGCTAACCAATCCTCATTACTGGGAAAAAACGCGCCATGGCGTCAGTCGCGTATTGCGACCGGGCTTGACAGACGTGCAATAAGACGCTAAACACCATCCTTCGTTCGCAAGGTAGCTATTATGAAAGTATTGAGTTCGCTAAAATCCGCTAAAAAACGGGACAAGAATTGCCGGGTAGTACGCCGCAAGGGGCGCATTTACGTGATCAACAAAATGAACCCGCGCTTTAAAGCCCGTCAGGGATAGTGGTGCGCCGCACAAACGCATGAGTTTTCGGCATTTTTGTTGACACAAAATGTGGGACACAGTAGCGTTTCTTAAGAAGAAGAGGTTTGCCGTGCTATCATCCCTGCGAAAAACATTTCCGTTCCGTGACTGGCTCATGCAGGGAGATGACAGCGCTGCAAAACGCCCCAATGTTGCTAGTATCGCACATGGTGATGTTATCACGTTTGCCGCCTTGGAGCAGTCCGATCTATCTGGAAAATCCTGTATTGTCGGAACGCCCACCGTCTACCATTTTAACGGCAGTCAGTTTACGTCTTACCCGCTATTCTCCATGACCTATGCGCATCTGTGTCAGATGATTATCGCCGGTCAGGAAACCGATACCCCTTACCTCGCACTTTCAAAGAAAATTCCCGATGCCCACAAGGCAGAGCTATGCATGGATGAAGACTACACACGCCTTCAGCGTGGCGATATGCCGCAACATCTCTATGTACGGGAACATACGGCCGGCATGGTCGACTGGCTGCATATGCATTATGAACTGAAAATTCCATTGGCACGTGGCACATCGATTGCACCGGACAATGAAGTCAAGACGTTTGACTATTCGCTCTATGTCTCCCTTAAGGAATACAAAGCATTGGAAATCGAGCGCTTCGCCTCAGGAGATATTATCGCCTATGCGACCGTGTTTCGCCCGGCGGAAGACATTATCACGATTGATCGGGGTGCGGCACCACGCCGTATGACGCCGCCGTCTCATGAAAAAACAAAGCCTGCCTCAAAAACGCAGAACCCGCCGACAAAACCTACTGAAAAGCCGTCAACAACCTCAAAAATAAAATCAGAAGCCAATAATGCGCAGGATTCTGCTCAGATTTTTGAACTGCCGGTACATACGCCTACCCCTGCTACCGTCCCGGCAAAACCGACGCCAGGATCTAACCGGCTCATTCCTGCCATGCCGCATGATGGCAATCATTCGGGTGCAATTCAGGTGAATTTGCGTATGGCGTCCAAGCTGGTTGATGAGGCACTGCGCAATGATATGCGCGTGACCGATGTCATCCGCAAAGCGCTCGGGCTTGGGGTTCATAATACGGATCAAGTTTCTTTCGACCTGCAACTCAGCGAGAAAGATTATAAGGTACTTGCCGACCGCTTTGATGTCGACCTGTCTGACAAAGATAAAATCCACGAATTTATCATGGAAGAACTCAGCCACTTCACCGGTGAGCCGCAGGATTAATTACCCGATTATCCCCTTAGCATACGTACAAATAAAGTGGCAAAAACCCTATTCCCTGTTGTAGTATTTTTTGGTAGACTTGTCTTATGGATAAAGAAGAAAAAGAACAAGTTATTGTTTCTAGTGATGAAAAAGCAGAAGTGGTGCGTTTGCCTGTGCCGCCTGACAGGGCGGTACCTAAATTTTGCACCAGCATGAATCTTAACAGATTGAAAAACAATTCAATTATAGTATCTTTGATCTTTAGTGAGGAGCCAGAGTCAGCAGCATTGATAGAGAGAGTGGTGATAGGATTAGATCATGCAAAATCACTCCATGAAGTGCTTGGTAAGCTCTTAGAAGATGTAGAGAAAGAAAGAGAAGACAACGATGCAAATGATTGATTATAGCATTACTCCTACCCCTATTTATGTCGAATATCGAACGGCAGGAAAGATTGAAAGTATGCAGGAGTATAATACTTCATCTTCCGATCCTATTGATAAGATTCGCAATTATTTGGTGCACGAAATACGCGCGATTCGTTCTTTTAGGAAGAACTTGAAAGAAAACTATCCCGCCCTATTCCCCAATGGCTGACATAGACGCACACGAACTGGCTGACCTAATCAAAGAATGGAAGGATGAGTATGCTGCTCTCACCCGAGAAGTGGGAGATGCCTGCAAACAACTTGAAAACGCAAGAAGTGATTATGTGGCATATAAAGAAACATGGGGCGGGTGTATAAAACGACACATAGTCATCATTTGTGTGGTGCTCATATCATTTTTTGTTCTTTTAGCAAGCTGGAGGTATGAAAATTTCTCCATTAACTGGTGTAAATTTGAGCTTCGCAAACAAACATGCCAAGAAGAAAATTTATAGCACGCTTTACTAGCGCTGACCTCAGATCTCATGTCATGGAAAACGTTTGATTCGTGATACTTTCCTGATAGTTAAGTGACCGTGGAGATGCAAATCCTCACGGTCTTTTTTTTGTAGTATTTCTTATTTTATTTCAGACAAGGAGTTCAAGGTGAGGAGAACGTAAGCGTAGTAGACCTACGTGCGTACCGACGAATCCGATGGACGACGACGTATCAAATGAAATAGGGAATACTACATTACCGCACCACCCCGTATTCATCCCAATCGACTCCATCCTCTGACACGGTTTCCCCGCGCATGGAAGGGCCGTGCGTGTGGACGCGTTCGGTATCGCCGCACACCAGGTAATGCCAGTCCGGCAGGTCATACCCCTTTGCCACCAGCCGGTACGCGCAGGTGTGAGGCAACCAATGCAGCTCCTGCACATTCTGCGGCGTCACCTTTACACAATCGGGCACGTTTGTTTGGCGATTGGCGTAATCGGTGCAGCGGTGTGACTCCAGACACAAATATTCACAGGCAATATTGGATAAGGCCATGCGCCCGGTAGTGCCATCCTCAATGCGAATCTGACAGCACAAGCCACAGCCATCACAGAGCGACTCCCATTCCTGCTCACTCATCTGCTCCATCGGTTTGGCGAGGAAGGCCGGTTGGTTCACGTCACCCCATCCCAAAACACTGCTGCCGGATTAGTGCCATACAGCACTTCCAGTGCCCGTAACCCGGTAGGCGACGTCACGTTGATTTCCGTCAGATACTCACCGATCAAATCCAGCCCGGCGAAATACAGCCCCTTCGCCTGTAACTCCGGTGCAATGCGTTCACACAATGCCTGCTGCGTGGCATTCAGCTCTACCGCAACCGGACTGCCGCCAACGCGCATATTGGCACGAATTTCCCCTTGCGCAGGGTTACGGGCAAAAGCGCCCACCACCTGCCCACCGATCAGAATCACCCGGATATCCTGCGTGGCTACTTCCGGCAAAAACGGTTGGGCAATGATGGGTAATGGGTCACGCGCTTGCAGCATTTCCAGCAATGCCTGCACGTTGTCTCCGCCCTTACGCAAGCGCAACACCGCATGACCTCCCCAGCCATACAGTGGCTTGATGATGATGTCACCATGCCGCTCAAGAAACGCCAATATCGCGTCCTTATGCGATGTCATCAAGGTGTCGGGCATGGCATCGACATAATCCAACGGCAGTAACTTCTCCGCATGAGAACGCACGGCGGTGGGATCATTGAGCACCCGCGTGTCGCCACCAATCCGATCCAGCCAGTAGGTCGCGGTGATATAGCCCATATCAAAGGGTGGGTCCTGACGCATTAGCACGACATCCATTGCCTGTAACGGCTGCTCCTGCTCGTCCCCTAATCGGAACCACGATTCGCCCTCCTCTACCGACAGAGGATACAACAACGCCCGCACCGCCCCCTCTTTCCAGCACAGTGATTCCGCCGCGTAGTAATACAGTGTGTATCCACGACGCGCCGCTTCCCGCAACAACACAATCGTCGAATCGCCTGCCGGGTTCAGCGTCTTCGGTGCATCCATCTGTATGGCTATTTTCATGCGCTCGCCTGCCCAGCGTCTTCATTGCACGCTTCGTGCTCGTAATGCTCATAAGCGGCGGCAACCGTGGCCAACCGACCAATCAGCCCCAGCCCGGCCTGCTGCGTAAACGCCTCCTCGCTGAACGGGTCAAACCGCATGCCGGACGCGTTGAGGTTCGTCTCTTCATCACGCCCTTCATTGATGCGCCACACCTTGCCAACCGGCTCCCCACCAACCAGATACACGACCGGCTCCGCGATCTGCCCGTCCACCATATCCGTGGTTGGCACGCCTTCCTGAATGATGACATCGGTATTGTGCACCCCTTCCTTAATGACGTTCATCTTGTTGCGAGTTTTCTTGTTCATCTCGAACACTTCCTCACCGGATTTCACCGTCATGATGCCCATGCCATAGGTGCCGCTATCCGCTTTCACATACACATACGGGTCACGCGCAATCCCGTATTCCTCATATTTTTTGCGAATGGCGTGGATGGTTTTATCCACTCCGATCGCCACGCATTCCAGCCCTTTGCGCTCCTTGAAATTGATCTTGCCACAATGGTGAATGGTCGTGGAAAACAGCCAGGGGTCTAACGCGAAGGCACGGGCGAACTCATTGGCCACCTGGTTATACGCCGTGAAATGGACGCTCTTTCGGCGGCGATACCACCCCATCCCCGGCGGTGGAAAGACCGGCTGCCGGGCATCACACAAAATTTTTGGACACCCGCTGCTGAGATCATTATTCACAAAGATCATATCCGGCACGAATCCGCTGAGCGTCCGTAACGTCGCCCCGTCCAATTCAATCGCTTCGCCTCGAATGGTGCCACCGTCCGTACGTTGCAACTCGATCGACGTTTCCTCTTCCGACAGATCGAACCGTCCCAGCGCCACCTCCAAGCCGGCGGCCTCACACATATCCATGATTACCTGTACATTATCGAAATAAGGCTGATTGCGCGTATGGCTCTCTGACATAATCAACACACGCTGCACCGAATAAGACAGCGCATCCATATATGCCTGAAACGCCTGAGCGGCACGATCCTTACCGGCATCGGTCAAATTATTAAATCCGGCAGGAAACAAATTGGTATCGACGGGTGCCACCTTGAATCCGGCATGGCGAACATCGACTGAGCTATAAATCGGCACCTGCCGCAACCGATACGCCTTATCGAACCACGCGGCGATCTCATCGGTGCGATCATGGGATAATGTGTTCAGTGTTGTCAGTATATCCATATGGATTTTGCAGCGCATAGTAGTAGAATAAGCGATACTGTCTAGTACCAGTCCCCACAATATAGTTGCAGTAGGGTTAAAGATGCAAGGGCAGCGGTGTCTGCGCGTAAAATACGGGGCCCCAATGACAGGCCCTGCGTAAAGTCATACTGTTTGAGCAAAGCAAATTCCTCTGGACTGAATCCGCCTTCCGGGCCAATCAGCATGGCCAATGGCGGTTGTTTATCTGCTAATAGCTGCGCTGCCGCCGCACCATTCCCCGACTCATCGCCGTAGATGAGGGGTATAAATTTTCCCTCTCCCAGAGGGAGAGGTTTTTTATCATCCCACCCCGCCAGCACTTCCGGCAATGGGCGGTACGGTTCAATAACCGGAACATCCAGCCGCTGCGTCTGTTCCGCCGCTTCGATGGCATGAGCCTGCAACCGCTCATGGTTAACACGCGAGACAATGGTGCGCTGCGTCTTGACCGGCAACAGGCGTGATACGCCAAGCTCGGTGGCTTTTTCGACCAGATAATCAATCCGCCCGGCCTTGATCGGTGCGAACAGCAACCAGATATCCGGGCTGGCGGTGAAGGGGCAAGTCTGTTCCGTCACCTCTAGCGTCACCTGCTTTTTGCGGATGTCCCGGATCACTGCGTGCCACTCCCCGTCGTGGCCATTGAACAACCGCACCGCATCGCCAGTTTTCAGGCGCATCACCTGCACCAGATAATGCGCCTGCTTTTCCGACACGGTCAGTGAAGCGCCTTTGTGAAGGGCATCGGTGATATAGAGGCGTGGGTTGGGCATGGAAATACTATAAATTGAAGTGATTTAATTCTCGGTATACTATTCCCCCCTTGCGGGGGAGTCGAAGAGCCGGAGGCGATTCGGTGGGGGGTAGAATAATAGATACTACTTTTATGACCCCCCACCCAATCAGACGTTGTCCTCTTGGACTCCCCCGCAAGGGGGGAGTGGTATGCATGATGTTTCAAAGTTAGTATAAACGCCTAACAGTCAGCCATAAAAGTAAATCTTGTAGCGTACGCTCTCCATCTTTGTTAAAACGCATGTATGACCCAAACCGCATTACACCACACCACCGACATTCCCGCCCTGATGCACCAGATCGGCCAGCAGGCGAAGCAGGCGTACCGTGCGCTGGCGACTGCCACCCCGGAGGCCAAGAACGCAGCGCTGCACGCCGCCGCCGATGCGCTACTCGCGCGTACCACCGCCTTGCAGGAGGCCAACGCACAGGACATGGAGTTCGGGCGGCAAAAGGGACTATCCCACGCCATGCTCGACCGCCTGCTGCTCAACGATGCGCGTATTCAGGGGATGGCTGAGGGCCTGCGCGCCATTGCCGCCCTGCCCGACCCGGTCGGCCATGAGTTGGAACGCACCACCCAGCCTAACGGGTTGACCATCGCCAAAGTCTCCGTACCACTCGGCGTGATCGGCATCATCTATGAATCGCGCCCGAACGTCACCGCCGACGCCGGAGGGCTGTGCCTGAAATCCGGCAATGCCGCCATTTTGCGCGGCGGATCGGAAAGCCTGCACTCTTCTTCCGCCATTGCCGCCTGCCTGCATGAAGGGTTGCAAGCCGCCGGACTGCCTGAATACGCGATCCAACTTATCCCCACCCGTGACCGCGCCGCCGTTGGTGAAATGCTCACCATGACGGACAGCATCGACATCATTGTACCACGCGGCGGCAAAGGGCTGACTGAGCGTATCGCCCGTGACAGCCGCATCCCCACCATCCAGCATCTGGACGGCAATTGCCATGTCTACGTGCATCGTTCCGCCGATGCGGACAAGGCCGTGCATATCATTCAGAATGCCAAATTGCGGCGCACCGGCATTTGCGGCGCGGCAGAATCGCTGGTCATCGACGAATCTATCATCGACGCACTGCTCCCCGACATCATCAACGCACTGGACGGCGTAGAGATACGCGGTGACGCACGGGCGCAGCAAGCAGATAGCCGTGTGGTATCGGCCTCCGATGCCGACTGGGGGCAGGAATATCTGGACGCCATCATTTCCGTAAAAACCGTATCCGGCATTGAAGACGCCATCGCCCATATCAACCATTACAGCTCGTACCATACCGATGCGATCATCGCTGAAGACACACAAGCTGTCGCCGCATTCCAGCAGCAGGTTGACAGCGCCATTGTGATGCATAACACCTCGACCCAGTTCGCCGATGGCGGTGAATTCGGCATGGGCGCAGAGATCGGCATTTCCACCGGACGCCTGCACGCACGAGGCCCGGTCGGCTGCCGCGAACTCACCACCTACAAATATGTCGTCACCAGCGACGGCGCGGTGCGCGCTTAAGCCAGGCAAACGAAAAAACACTTGGCATCACCGGAAACGCTTGCTAGAAAAGCGTCTTGCTGTAGCGTGTTCCTCGGTAGCTCAGTGGTAGAGCAATCGGCTGTTAACCGATCGGTCGCTGGTTCGAATCCGGCCCGGGGAGCCATTCTCAGGAAAACCGTCTCGTGAAAAATCTCCACCATCTTGAGCGGTTAAACAACACATACCACCTGAAACGCGCGCCATATACAGTTTCTTAACCCCCACCATGCACACTGATATTTTCAAGGTGGAGGAAAACGATGCAAGCGTATGAAGTATTAGCGGGGGACATGATCTTCTCCGAAGGCGATCCTGGGGAATATGCCTGTATTATCCGTACTGGACGCGTGCAGATCCTCAAGCATACGAAACAGGGCGAAGTCGAACTGGCTGTATTGAAAGAAGGGGAAGTGTTCGGTGAGATGGCGCTGTTCGAACCGCGGGATGACCGCTCCGCCAGCGCCCGCGCATTGGATCACGTAATCGTCGATGTGTTGAGCGCCGGTGAAATGCAGGAGATGCTTCAGCAAGCACCACCATTGTTACAACCCTTCCTCACCGCAATGGTATCACGGCTGAGAGAAATGAACCGACGGCTGGCGGAAAAAGAGCGGGCAACGGTGTTGCTGGGTCATAGCATCAACGTGCTCCATATCACGCCTTCAGGGTCGCTCAAGAACAACATCGCTCCGTTTGAACTAAAAACTGCGAATCTGCCATACACAATAGGCGGTTACGAAGACAATCTGCCGGAACCACCGCATAGCACCGATCTAGAGATTCCCTGCGACCCAGCACGGATGAATGTCAGCTATGAACATTGTTCCATCGAGAATCATGATGATGGGGTATATGTCGTGGATCACGGCAGTCGCTTCAAGACCACTGTCAACGACAAGCTGATTGGGCGGGGCGAAGCAACCACCAAGGCACTCCTGCTGCCGGGTGATAACGAAATCATTCTGGGTGATCCTTCGCAGGCGATGACACTATCAGTGCGTTGCGAATAATCGTCTAAGAGCCTGCTGTGACGTGACTAGCCCTGCGCACCGGCAAGTTCTTTACGGCGCTCCTGCTCTTTCGGTGCATCCAGTGAACTGCGACTGATTGGACGGAAGGTAAAGGCATCTTCTGTCAGGTTTGGTGCCGGAACATCCGGCTCGGAAACAGGTGCTGCTTTCACAACTTCAGGCTGCTGCTTGGCAATCGGAGTCGGTTGATCGCTCGATGCTTCCGCCTTCGGTGCCGACTGCACTACCGTCTCTTCCTCTGCCACAGGCGCACTTGCATCCTGAGGCACACCTTGCTCTTCTTCCTGACGTAGTTTTTCGACCCGTTCATTAATCCGTTCGATATTCAGTGTTTTCAGCAAATCTCGCACTTCCTGACGCGCAGCGATGTGAGACATGGAGACTTTCACATTGGCATTGGCTTCCATAACGTCCAATACGGTCAGCCCTTGCAGAAACAATTCACGATAGATCACCCGCTCACTGAATCCTGGTGCTGCACGAAACCCGATACGGCGAGACAGGTCGGTGGTGACCTTGGCCATAAAGCGCTTATTCTTGGCGTCAATATTACTCAGGCGGTTACGCATCACAATCCAGTCAATCGAACCACCGTCACGCTTGGCACGCTGCAATTTCTGTTCCCAGACGATTTCACTGTAAATACTCGGCTTAATAATTTCCAGCGTCCGTCCATCTACCGACGCCAGCACGTCCAGATCAACAAAACTGTCATTGATGGGCGTAATAATCGTATCGGCGAAAGAATGCGCCAGACGCGACAGATAAGTATCGTTTCCAGGCGTATCGATCACTACAAAATCGCAACTTCCGTAAATCGTAGACAGTGCCTGTGCGAATCGCTCACGCTCATCGCGCTTGGCTTCTTCCTGAGAATCAAACGGACTTTTATTCACCACCGCATGCCGAGGCATCGGCAGCGATACGCCTTCCTTGGCGATGGTCTGGCGGCGATTTTCCACATAACGAGTCAGGGAACGCTGGCGAGAATCCAAATCAATACAACCAACAGAAAATCCCAGCCGCAGCAGCGATACAATCAGGTGCATCGTTGTCGTTGTTTTTCCACATCCACCTTTTTCATTGCCGACGATGATGACATGCGCTTTGCCAAAATCTTTAGATAGTTGGCCTGACGTGGTTGTTTCCGCTTGTCCCAACGATTGCTCCATAGAAAAACTCTCCCTCAATGCCTGTCTGCATGGTTGCAATGAACGTGTTTACACTACTCCATCATCACGAAATGTAAATAGGGTTTTGCAAAAAACGCGACCGAAGCCCTATGAAAGGCGAGTTGTATAGCACGTTGCGTTTATGATTGCGTGTTTTATACTCGTTCAACTTTAAAATTTCCTGTGAAATTTTGAAGTTGAAGGTCGAGTATAACCTCTAAAATATAGCAGTTTTTCAACGTAAGAACGTTCCTGAATAGGAAATTCTTACGTTGAACTGCTATACACGTCATCATAAACGCAAAGTCGTGCTATACATCATATAATATATAGCAGTTCCTTGACTTTATGATAGGTGCTACCACCCAAAATACATAGAAGACGCAGGCAGTCATAAAGTCAAACTGCTATATAGGGAGGGAACCGTTTTTCAGACTTGACGTGCCGCGCGTTATACCGTCTTGATCGAAATTCATTTCTTAAAAGGACTATGTATGAATTCCCTGTTAATGATCGGATGCGGACATATGGGACAGGCAATGTTGACACGCTGGCTGGAAATGGATGTCCTACCGAAACAAGTAGTGGTAGTGAAACCGTCCCCATTGCCGAATATGCTGGCGATGCAGGATAAAATTCACTGGCATGCTACACTCGATGAGGTGACCATGTCGCCCGCTGCCATTCTACTGGCCGTCAAACCTCAACATTTACCGGAATTATTGCCTGCCCTGGCACACCGGTTTGGTACGGCGCCACTCTATATTTCGATTGCCGCCGGATGCACGCTGGCATTCTATCGGCAGATGCTCGGCGATACGGTGCGGATCGTTCGTGCCATGCCTAATACGCCTGTGATGATTGGAGAAGGCATCACGACGCTAATCACTGCGATACCATTGGATACTACCGAGCAACAACCATTGGATAACTGGTTCAATGCATTGGGTGATGTCTATTGGTTGGAAGATGAAACGCTTATGGATACAGCGACAGCCATCGCTGGAAGTGGTCCCGCCTATGTTTATCTGTTTATGGAGGCATTGGCGGCGGCAGGTACGACACATGGATTACCTGACGAGATGGCACTACAAATGGCCATACAGACAGTACATGGCAGTGCCCAAATGGCGCAACAGCAGGCAACTTCCAAACATCCGCACATATTGACCGCTTTGCGTGAACAGGTGACCAGCAAAGGCGGCACGACTGCGGCAGCATTGCAACAACTGATGGATAATCCGACATTGTTTACCTTGATGGATCAGGCCGTACAGGCAGCGATTGACCGCGCACGACGGCTCTCCACCGAAAGCCATCCATAATGTAAGGATTCGCTTATATTATTGTGCGTTGCACAAAAGGGGTTGACAACACAATTAAAAGCCTCCATATTGCACTGCAATGTAGGTTGGGTTTTTGCCCCCTGCTCGCAATAATACTAAGTATGACGACAACAGGAGATATAGTCATGGCAACAAAAAATACTGCTTCTGATTTTTTCAAGAGCTTCTCTAATTACAACGTTCCAACCGTTGATTTTAATGAACTGTTCAATCTGGGACGCCGCAACCTGGAAGCATGCTCTGCTGCAAATCAAGTAATCATTGAAGGTGCGCAGGCAGTTAACAAACGCGGCGCAGAAGTCTGCCAAAACAATGTAGAAAAATGCCTGAGCGCATCCCGCGATATTTTGAGCAGTGCATCACCGGAAGCCAATACGCAAAAGCAATCTGAAGTGACTAAGGATGTGCTGGAATCTTGCGTTAGCTCTGCACGCGAGATCACTGAAATGGTATCCAAATCAGCTTTTGAAGCGTTTGACGTAATCAACAAGCGTTGTGCCGAAGCCATGGACGAGGCAGCAAAGATCGCTAAAAAAGCAGCGTAACATTCGCGCCGACACCGGCGTTTTTTGAAAAGCGGGACGGGCTTCGTTCCGCTTTTTTTGTTCACATGCTCCTATTGCTACTCTATGGTTGCAACAGTAGTGAATGCATGCGCAACCTCTTACTATATATGCTGCATACACTCATCAAACAGCAGGAGAGCCCCTATGTGTGCAGATATTGTCGTTCCATCCCTCGGTGAGTCAGTTAGTGAGGCCACCATTGCCAAATGGTTCAAACAACCGGGTGACGGTGTCAAGAAAGATGAGCCATTGGTGGAGTTGGAAACGGATAAGGTGTCCATGGAAGTCAACTCTCCGGCAGATGGTGTATTGGAGTCCATTGCTGTAGACGAAGATGCGACCGTCGAAGTCGGCGCTGTACTAGGACAGGTCAAAGAAGGGGCCGCACCGGAAACAACGGCATCCGAACCAGCACAAGAACAGGGTGCCGCTTACAGTGCTAGCGATGATCAAATAACCAGCAAAGCGGCCACCGAACAGACAGATGGCCCGGCAGCGGCCAAACTACTGGCAGAAAACCCCGGATTAAGCCGTGAAATGATTCCTGCTTCCGGTAAGGATGGCCGTATTACTAAAGGCGATATTCTTTCTGCGCTGAAATCCGGTGGTGCCACCACCAGCGCGGCGTCTACTGTTCCCATACCACGAGGTGAGCGTGAAGAGCGCGTTAAAATGTCAAAACTGCGCCAGGTCATTGCTAAGCGATTGAAAGAATCGCAAAGCACCGCCGCCATTTTGACCACCTTCAACGAAATTGACATGTCCAATGTCATCCAGTTGCGCTCCCAGTATAAGGAAGATTTTGAGAAAAAATTCGGTATCAAGCTCGGCTTTATGGGATTCTTTGTCAAAGCAGCAGTAACGGCATTAAAAGAGATTCCGGAAGTCAACGCACAGATTGATGGAAATGAAATTATCTATAAAAATTATTATGACATTGGGGTTGCCGTTGGTACTGAACAAGGTTTGGTCGTGCCGGTCATTCGTGATGCAGATGTGAAAACACTGTCTGAGATTGAAGCGGACATCGCTCAGAAAGCGGCACAGGCGCGGGAAGGTACCCTGGCAATGAAAGATTTGCAGGACGGCACGTTTACCGTCTCAAACGGCGGCGTATATGGCTCGCTGATGTCAACGCCGATTATCAACCCGCCACAATCCGGTATCCTGGGCATGCATAAAACCGAGCAACGCCCCGTAGTCGTCAACGGCGAAATAGTGATTCGTCCGATGATGTACGTCGCACTCTCCTATGACCATCGCATTATTGATGGCCGCGAATCCGTTACATTCCTGAAACGCATCAAAGAGTCAATCGAAGATCCGCGCCGCTTCCTGATTGGTTTGTAACGTTAACTAACCATATCTTGTAATCCAGGCATCAGTTAAGGAAAAAATAACGCCTTTACGCTACCAATGGATGGAGAAGTCATTGCATTCTGTCCCTATGTATCTGAAATATATATGGTGACACTGTAATGAGTGGATCATAAAAAATAATGGATATTATGAGTAACGACGAATCTCAGAAAGGAGCCCCTCCTCCTCCCCCTCCGCCACCGCGACCACCAGCGGGAGACAAGCCGTCATTTCCTCCTATGCAGCGACTATTTGAGGCCGACCATAAAGCTGCTTCAAAAACTGAAACAACGATTCAAGAAGGAGTGGAACGTCCTACCGTAACTAGCGCACCGCCTCCGCCTCCACGCCCAGACATGCCCCCGACGAGGCCAGAATTGGGGAACGCTCCCCAACCTGCGCCGCAAGCTGCACCTACTACATCGCCACCATTGCCCCCTATGCCGGAAAAACCTCCGGCCGTCACCAGCGCGCCACCCCCGCCTCCGCCTGCTCGTGAACCAGTAGCAACAGCACCTTCTCCGGCATCGCCTCCGCCTCCACCAGAGGCTCCAGTCATGCCTGCACCTGTCCCGCCGCCACCTGAACCAGCGCCGGAACCTACACCACCTCCGCCACCTGCTGCTACCGCTGCCCCGCCGGCACCTCCCACAGAAAAAAGCGGCATGGCGATTACTCAGGCGGTATTTGATCAGGCTATCGCCCAGCATGTATTGTGGCTGGACACGGATGGAAAAGAAGGGCGGCGCGCCAATTTTTCCAATGTTTCGTTCGAGGGAATTGATTTCTCAGGTGCTAATTTACAGCAAGCAAATCTTCGAGGATCCAATCTTCGCCTTTGCGATTTACGCGGTGCCATCATGATGGATGCAGATTTAACGGAGGCTACACTGGATCAATGTAATGCCGCCGGATCTGACTGGAGTCGGGTAAATCTTGCCTCTGCCAGCCTGAATAACACACTATTGGAAGACATTGTGCTCACACAAGCCAATGCATTGGGCGCCAATATTCATCAAGCGAACCTGAAGGGGGCTCAACTGGAACGCATCGTATTGCGTAATGCCTCTCTGGTTGAGACGGATTTTAGTGGCGCCAATCTGAGTCATGCCACGTGTCGAAGTGCTGATTTTACGCATGCGCGCCTAAACGATGCAATCCTGCATCAGACGGACATGCGTGATACACATTGTAACGGCACTGATTTCACCAATGCACAACTGGAACAAGCATCCTTTAAAAATGCCCATTTCCAGGATGTTCCCTTCACCGTCACGGACTTTACGGCAGCCAATGATATACCCGTACAGGGTCAAAACCAGGGCTTGCAAATGGAAAAAGAACATATTGCCCAGGAGAAAAGCGAGCTAAAGCGTATGGAAGGTGAAATCGAACAGCGTCAAAGTGAAGTCACAGAAATGAGGTTACAGTTAGAAGAACAGCGCAACCTCATTCTGTCATTAAAAGCAGATGAAACCGTCTATATCAGCGGCCTGACCAAATTGCGTACCCGGATGAGGCTGATTCGCCTGATATGGATTGTATGCTCTTTATTGTTACTGGCGGTAACGGCGCTGACCGTGATGTCCTTGGATATTGACGCGTTGAATATGCTGGAGCTAGGGATTGTACTGATCATTCCGGTAGCGATATTAACACTGGTCATGTTCAGCCTGGCACAAGTATCTGGAGCATTGCGCCGTATTGAACATCATTCGATGATTCGGGAACGTAAAATCGCGGCGCTGACGCAAAGCGGGGAAGCGGCCAATCCTTCGGTTGACCCGGCGGGATAATTGCTCTACACAGGGCAACCCACTTCATTACAGATTTTTATGACTCCGAAAGAACAACTGAAAAAACATATCTGCGTCTTCTGCGGCGCCCAAAATGCCGTACCGAAACAGCATCTGGAAGCAGGCCGTGCATTCGGCCAGGAAATGGCACAGCGAAAGCTGGGATTGGTCTATGGTGGTGGCGATTGCGGCGTCATGGGTGCCGTTGCGAATGCCGTATTGGAACACGGTGGCTGGGTCACCGGTGTATTTCCAGAAAACCTCCGCGCCATTGAAGAAGAGCATCAGCATCTGAATGAAACTATTCTGGTCGATGACATGCACTCCCGTAAACAGCTAATGTATAAGCGCTCGGAAATGTTCGTCATTTTTCCCGGCGGCTTCGGCACCATGGATGAAACCTTCGAAATCCTCACCTGGCGACAAATCGGCCTGCATGACAAGCCGGTGATTATTTTCAATCATGAGGGCTATTGGGATCATCTGGTAGCATTGTTTGATAATATCATTGATAACGGCTTTGCTACCCCCGAAACCCGTGACATCTATGAAGTAGTCGATACCATGGACGCCCTGCTGGAGCGGGTAGATCGTTAGTAATAGCAGCTATGTCAGTCCCTCCTCCTGACACTTCACTACCGCCAATCGACCAACTCATTTCCCTAATGCAGCAGCTGCGTGACCCGGAGCATGGTTGCCCCTGGGACAAGGAGCAAACCTTCGCTACTGTTGCCCCCTATACGCTGGAAGAAGCCTATGAGGTGGTGGATGCAATTGAACAGGGTGACATGGTCGCGCTACAATCCGAACTGGGAGATCTATTGTTACAGGTGATGTTCCATGCCCGCATGGCGGAAGAGGGAGGTCATTTCACCATTCATGACGTAGCGCGCGGCATTGTTGAAAAAATGATAACGCGGCACCCGCATGTCTTCGGTGACGCCGATTACCCCGATGAAGCCTCGCATCGCCGCTTTTGGGAGACGCAGAAAGCACAAGAGCGGGCAGATGCCGGGCGCGTATCGGCACTGGACGACATCCCTCTGGCATTGCCATCCCTGGTTCGGGCACAAAAACTGCAAAAGCGTGCAGCGCGGGTGGGATTTGACTGGGCGGATCGTGCGGACGTACTGGCCAAAGTCAAAGAAGAGCTGATGGAGGTCACGGAGGCGATGGAAGAAAACAACCCGGCGCATCTGAAAGAGGAAATTGGTGACTTGCTATTCACAATTGTCAATCTAGCACGTGCTTCTGGTATCAGTGCGGATGAGGCAATGTGCAAAGCCAACCGAAAATTTGACACTCGATTCCGTCATATGGAGTCGCATGCAACAGCCGAGGGCACCACGCTGGATCAGGAATCACTGGCACAACTGGAACAACGCTGGCAAGCCGCCAAGCAGTCAGGACAACAGGATTAAGAAGGTTTCTTCGGGCGGTGCAGACCCGGTTTGGGCGCTTGTTTGCGGCGTTTGAGGTTATCGCGCAAATGATCTTTCAATCGTTCTTTTCGGGTAGGAGGCGTGTTCTTTTGCATCATGAAGCCTCCTGGATGATATGTTTCATACGTGTGATAGCGGCGTCGAGTCCGACAAACATTGCTTCCCCCATCAGGAAATGACCAATATTCAATTCCACGATCTGAGGAACGGCGGCGATCAGCGGTGCGGTATCGTAATCCAGCCCATGGCCGCCATGGCATTCCAACCCCAACGCTTCCGCCTGCTGCGCCGATTCGCACAACGCTGCATGGATGGTCGCACGCGCATCCCCTTCTGCCAGGCAGTAATGCCCGGTATGGAACTCCACGCACGTTGCTCCTGCCCGCGCAGATGCGTCCACCTGCGTGATGGATGCTTCAATGAAGCAGGACACCCGAATACCCACTTCACGCAATGGCACGATAAAATCGGTCAGTCGCGCCTGCTGCCCGGCGACATCCAGCCCGCCCTCGGTGGTGAGCTCCTCGCGCTTTTCCGGCACCAGGCACACGGCGTGCGGGCGCAGTTCCAGAGCCAGCGCCTGCATCTCCTCGGTCGCGGCCATCTCAAAATTCACGGGGATGTCGAGACGCTCCTTTAGCGCGCGCATGTCGGCATCGCGGATATGGCGGCGGTCTTCGCGCAGGTGAGCAGTAATGCCGTCCGCCCCGGCGGCCTGCGCAGCCAGCGCCGCACGCACCGGACAGGGATGCACCCCACCTCGTGCATTACGCAACGTTGCCACATGGTCAATATTCACGCCGAGTCGGATCATGTTCCTTCCTTATTGCAATTCGTCACTTAAGGCCAAACCGCAGGCGTGATCTATCCAAAATCCCTCCCCCCCGCCTGCGGGGGGAGGTTAGGAGGGGGGCTACTGCAACATTCAACATTGTTGATACAGCCCCCACCCTGTCCCTCCCCCGTAAACGGGGGAGGGGACTTAAGGCGCAAGCCCGCAATGACGAGAACAATTACCATACAACGCCCCTCGTATAACGCACACAAAAAAAACCACCCCAGGGGAGTGGTCGATCAGAGAACTATAACAAAAAGCTGGCTAGGCTCCGTCTATTTTTCTCTCCGTGTGTTTAATGGTTAAGTCCTGCTGGTTAGATTCAGCAAGAAGCTTTTCGTAGGCCTCTTGCTGCTCTTGCAGCATTTTTGTGGCCTCGTCGTTAGCTTTACTAGCAACTTTGAGAGCTTGCCCTTTTTCCAGAAGAGCCCTCTCGTATTCACGAGACTGCTGAATTACTGCCCCCCCTCCGAGAGATACGCCGCTAAGCAAGGCTAACAATTTACCGCCCCATCCGTCTACGAAGGTGGAAGAACTCGCCAGAAGAAAGGCTACGCTAAAGCCTACAAAAAAGGGTTTCATAGGTTTTTACCCCATTATATACAAAACAACCTATTTTGCTTGTGTGACAAGCGTGAAGAAAGTGCAGGGACATCCCCGCTCTTCCAATTCACAGCAACGGTGCCACCACTGCTTTACTCGTCATAAAATACAAACGAAAATAGATCAGTCTTCATCATAGCATTTTATTAACCGGTGTTTCATGAAGATTGCGTGACAGCACAGCCATTGCATAATCTGTCCGTTCAATTGGATAAAGGGATAATATCGTCATACCGGCGGAGGCCGGTATCTGGTGCAGTGGTAATGGGTAGTCATTGGAGACCCCGGCCTACGCCGGGGTGACGCGTAACTATGAAGCACTATTCCTTGCGGATATGCGCTACTCCCATTATAGTCACGCCATGAATACACCCACCACCTCCACCGCCAACTGGATTGGCATCTGGACCGTCTATCGCCGCGAAGTATGGCGCTTCGCCAAGGTCTGGAACCAGACCGTGATCGCGCCGGTCATCACCACACTGCTGTTTCTCGCCGTACTGACCCTGGCGCTGGGGGGCAGCTCGCGCGAGGTGGCCGGGATGCCGTTCAACGAATTCGTCGCGCCCGGACTGATCATGATGGCCGTGGTACAGAACGCCTTTGCCAATTCCTCCTCCTCACTGATGCTGGGCAAGATTCAGGGGGTGATTATCGACCTGCTGATGCCACCGCTTAAGGGCTGGGAGGTGACGCTGGGATTCGTCGCCGGGGGCGTTACGCGCGGCCTGCTGGTCGGCCTGACCGTCATGGCGGCGGTGTATTATTTCGTGCCATTTTCCATCCATAACCCGGCACTCGCACTGTTTTATGTTGTTACCTCCAGCATCATGCTGGCGCTGCTCGGTATGCTCGGCGGTGTCTATGCGCAGGGCTTTGACCAGCTCTCCGCCTTTACCAACTATATCGTTACGCCGCTATCGTTCCTGTCCGGCACGTTCTATTCCATCCATTATCTGCCGGAATTCTGGCAGCAGGTCAGTCATTACAACCCGTTCTTTTACATGATTGACGGTTTCCGTTTCGCCATGACCGGCTATGCCGACGGTGACGTGATGCGCGGGGCATTGCTGATGGTCATCACCAATATCGCCTTGTGGACGCTGGTGCAGCATCTGTTTGCCAAGGGCTGGCGCTTGCGCAGCTAATGCCAGACGAAGCAACATGACAATTCTGGCACCTCCTGCCATAATCATGCTATGAAACACCTCCTCATCACCGGCGCGAATGGCTTTATCGGCTCGCATCTGTGCCCGGCATTGCAGGCGCATGGCTACCGAATCACGCAGGCGGTGCGGCGCCTGCCCGATGCACCGATGCAGGACATGCATTACGTCGAAACCGGTAATCTGGCCACGTTCGACGGGTGGGATGCTGCATTGCAGGGCATCGACACGGTCATTCATCTGGCCGGACGGGCGCACCAGACCAGCCGCGCACACGCACAGGATGACGCCGCGTTCACCGAGGCGAACGTAACCGCCACTCGGCGCCTTATCGACGCGTGCGAACGCAATAACATCTCCCGCCTGCTCTTCCTCAGCACCATCGCCGTGATGGGTGCAACCTCCGGCGATACGCCGTTCACAGCAACGAATCACAACCCCCAGACCCCCTATGCCCGCAGTAAGGCAGAGGCAGAAGTGGTGCTGCGCGCCTCTGGACTGGACTGGACCATTATCCGCATTCCACTGGTCTATGGACCGGGCGTCCGTGCCAATTTCCTCTCACTCATGCACACCGTGCAGCGTGGCCTCCCCCTGCCGCTCGGCTGTGTCCGAAATCGCCGCAGCCTGCTCTATACCGGCAATCTGGTGGACACGTTTGCACAGATTCTCTCCTGTGATGCATCCATCCGCCAGACCCTGCTCATCGCCGATCAGGAAACACCGTCGTCTCCTGAACTGATCCGCGCATTGGCCTCGGCGATGGAGCGCCCCGCACGACTGCTCCCCGTTCCGCTTCCGTTGCTCAAAACTGGCGCGACACTACTCGGACGCCCGGCGCTCTATCATAAACTTTGCGGTAATCTGGTCATGGACTGCACCCCGTCCTATGACTTGTTAAACTGGCGACCTCTCGTCCCACAGGCGGATGGCTTGCGCGAAACGGCGCAGTGGTTTACACAAACAACATGAGAATTGCATATGTCAATGGCAGTTATGTACCCTACCATCAGGCCGTGGTGCCGATGGAGGATCGCGGCTACCAATTCGCCGACGGCATCTATGAAGTAATGATGTTCTATGGGCGACGGTTTTTGGACTGGGACTTACACCTTGAACGCCTGCACCGCTCACTGGATGCACTGAACATTCCAGCACCGATGTCCGATAAGGCGCTAGCGCTGGTGGCGCGGGAACTGCTCGCCCGTAACCCCTATCCCGACGGGTATCTGTATCTGCAAATTACGCGAGGTGCGGCGCAACGCTCTCATACCTACAACAACCCGTTGTCACCATTCTTGACCCTGTCAGTGATGCCGCCCAAAAAAGCGGCACCCCATGCCTACACGCAGGGAGTGAAAGTCATCACCCTGCCGGATGAGCGCTGGGGACGTTGTGATATTAAATCCATTGCCCTGCTGCCCAATATCCTGGCGTTGCAACAGGCCATGCAGGCCGGTGCGGCGGAAGCCTTTCTGTACGATACCAATCAGTGCCTCACCGAAGGGACACGCTCCACCGCCTATATCGTCAAGGATGGCGCGGTGCACACCCACCCGGAGAGTCATGCCGTCCTACCCGGCGTACGTAAAATCATCATCCGGCGACTCTGCCAATTGCTGGACATCCCCTACTGTGAACGTCATATCCCGATGCCGGAGGTGCTGGCGGCAGATGAAGCCTTCCTGACCAGTGCGACCAGCCATGTCTTGCCGGTCATGCGCATTGACGATACCATGATCGGCGACGGCGCCGCCGGTACGGTCACCACACAACTACTCCACGCCTACCGGCAACACGTCACACAACAAACGGGGAAATTATGGGACTGACACCACCCAAAGCCATTCTATTCGACTGGGATAACACGCTGGTTGATACCTGGCCAATCATCTATCAGGCATTGCACGACACGATGGTGGCCTGGAGTATGGAGCCATGGTCGCTGGAAGAAGTCAAACTGAAGGTCGGCAAATCCCTGCGCGATGCCTTCCCTGAACTGTTTGCCGAGGACTGGGAGCGCGCCGGCGAGTATTACATGCAGCGCTACCGCAGCTATAATCTGGAACGATTAGAAGCGCTGCCTGATGTGCTACCGGTGCTGGAACATGTACAACAATCCCACCCGTTCATCGGCGTGGTCAGCAATAAACGCGGCGATAATCTGCGCACCGAGGTCGGGCATATTGGCTGGGAACCCTATTTCGATGTGCTCGTCGGCGCCGGAGACGCCACCCGTGACAAACCACATCCCGATCCGGCACTACTGGCGCTAGACGGAACGGACATTTCGGCAGGTGAGGACGTCTGGTTCGTCGGCGATACCATCACCGACCTGGAATGCGCCCAGGCTGCCGGTATGACGGCCATCCTATATGGTGACGTGCCCGTTGATTCGGACAATCTCTATCGCGGCTTTCCCTTTGCTCACCATACACGCAATCACACGGAACTCCTTGCATTATTACGAGGATATACCTAAATAGTATTGTAAGATTAAGGATTAAAACCACGTCATACCGGCGAAGGCCGGTATCTAACGCGGCGAGACTCCGACCTACGCCGGAGTGACACATCAAATAATCAAAGGAGACTCGTATGAAACTATATGATTTTGGACTGGTGATTGCCATTGCCGGACTGGCCATGTTCGGTGCAGGCATTGTCGCAGAATATTACCTCTAGAACAACTCAATATCATCACTATCGTCCGATGGATCGTCACCCTTGGCATAATCCTGCGTCAGGGTGTCGTCGGCCAGTCCATGTGCCTGAAACATTTCCAGCAGCGGCTCCCGGAATTCCTGTAACCTGACACGCTCTAATATAGTACGGCAATAAGGTGCCGCTCCTTTATCAATTGAGAAACTGCCTGTATCACCATAAAGTGGCGCCAGTTCTTCTAAAATCTCGCAGGCATTCTCGATATACTGGCTGTTGCGATCCTGAAACTGCATATCCATCACCATCGCCCCGATATGTTCATGGATACGTTGCATCACCTGCATATGTTCCGTGGTTATTTCCACAACCGCGTGACGCGTTGCCGTATCCGATGAGGCCTGTACGATTGTGTCAATTGACGCCATATAACGCTGCTGCATATCAATCGCTTCGGTCAAACCACGAAATTCGGCGCTGAGCTTCAAGGCCGTTTCTTCCACCAGCGTTGCCGCTTTGCGAAGTTTTTTCTCAATGACCTCAATACAGGCGGTCAACAACAGATGTCGTAGCATTTCCTGCGACATGGTGTCCACCTCCTGTCTACCTGTCTCAGTTGACGGCTGATTCAATGCGCTCATCTTCCACCTCCTCACATGTATGAATAATGGCCTGCGGCAATGCCTCTAGCGACAATTGCCGCACAACCGCACCACGTTCCTGCGCTGCTTTCGGCATTCCATAGACCACACAACTGGCTTGGTTCTGCCCAAACGTCATAGCACCGGCTTCCCGCATATTTAAGAGCCCATCTGCTCCATCCTCTCCCATACCGGTTAAAATCACCCCTATAGCATCTTTCCCCGCTTGCTGTGCCAGTGAATCAAACAGAGTATTCACAGAGGGACGGAATCCATTGACCGGTTCTTCTTCGTCGAGTTCACACCAATATTGCCCCATTCCTGCTCCCTCCTGACGTTTGATCCTCAGATGATAAAATCCCGGTGCAATATAAACATGTCCCGGCAGAATTTTCTGATGATGCTGCGCTTCAACCACTTTCATCGCACAGACTTTATCCAGCCGCCTGGCAAAGGAAGCCGTGAATACCGGCGGTGCGTGCTGGACAATGACAATCGGCGGCATATCACCCGGTAAGGGTTTTAGAACTTCGAGCAATGCTTCTACACCGCCGGTGGATGCCCCTATCCCGATAATCCAGGGACGAATCGACGCACCGGCACGAAAACGGTAACGTTTTGTTTTGGTTGGGGTGATAGTTGCATGATGAGATGAGTGACACCCTTTCTCAGCTGCAAATTTGACCTTCTTTGTCAGATCGGTCAATGTATGTTCCCATCCACCTTCCGCTGCACCGGAGGGCTTGGTGACGTAATCCACTGCGCCAGCTGCCAACGCCTCCACGGTTACATCCGCACCCTGCTCCGTAAGAGCTGATACCATTACCACCGGCATCGGGTGGCGTGCCATTACCTTTTTCAGGAAAGTCACACCATCCATCATTGGCATGTTAACATCCAGCGTCAGCACATCTGGATGCAGCCTGGCAATCATCTCGGTCGCTTCGGTAGCATCACCCGCCGTACCCACAACCTTGATGGCCGGGTTACGGTTCAGCCAGGCACGGAACGTCTGACGAATGAACTGGGAATCGTCAACGATCAGTACCCGGATCAGTGAATTATCGGCCTCCGTACCCATCAGAACAGATCCACATCTCCGCCAATCGGCTTGTTTGCCAACGTTTCGGCAAAGCGTTTTTCCTCTTCGACAATTTTTTTGTCTTCGCTACGTTGCAGGTTACGCATCATTACTTTGCCGGTATCGGGGAAGTAATGAATGCGCCTTGGGTACGTGCCGCCCAGATCGGAACTGAGAATCAACAACCCCTCCTTCAAAAGATATTCCCGGACAAACTGGATATTCTGACTGCCGATCAGCAGGTTGGAATCAATCACATTACCGCCACCAAATACCTTCACTTCCAGGCGCGATTTCACCGCCCCCAGTTGCAACAGCCCGTTAATCAGCTGCTCCATGGCGAACGCGCCATAGCGTGCCGCTTCACTGCTATCACTGCGCACATCGCTTTTGGTACGGGGCAGTAGAAAATGATTCATGCCCCCAACACCGGTCTTCGGATCACGGATACAGGCGGACACACAAGACCCCAGAATCGTCACCAGCATATGCTTCGACTGATCCGTGACATAACAATCACCGGAAAACAGTTTGACGATGGTGTGATCTTTCGGCATGTCCCAACCGGATCGGCGGCGTTCCGATTGATGTTGCGGTACTGCTCCGGCCATTTATCCCAACCTCCTGTAGATGGTTCGCCCGGTCAGTTCAAAACTGTCCGATATTTTCCACAGACTTTCCGAATGGCCGATATACAGCCACCCTCCTGGCTTCAACAGTTCGGCCATACGCGCAAACAGAGTGCGTTGGGTTTCCTTGTCGAAATAAATCACGACATTACGGCAGAAAATCACATCGAACAGTCCCTGCATCGGCCATGGCTCCATCAGGTTCAGCCGCTTGAAAGTTACAAGATGCTTCACGTCTTGAGTCATCTGCATGGTGCCTGCTTCGTGTGATTGCACATAACGTTGATAGTCCTTCGGTATCTTCTGACACATCTCTTCTGAATAGATGCCGCGCTGCCCAGTCTCCAGCATGTTGCTGTCAATATCCGTCGCCAGAATACGACCGTCCCAGCCCTGGTGTCCCTCGAGGGCCTGATGCAGGGTCATGGCGATGGAATAGGGCTCCGCCCCAGACGAACACCCCGCTGACCAGATACGCAACCGCTTCTTCGCCGGGGGATCAGCAAATAGGGGCGCCAGCACTTCATCACGCAAATGTTCAAAATGATGCAATTCCCTGAAAAAATGGGTTAAATTGGTCGTCATCGCATTGACAAAATTTGCGATTTCATCCTGCCCATCCTTTCCCTGCAACAGACTGCAATATTCACGGAAATGTTGGAGTCCCAACGCTCGCAATCGCCGCGCCAGCCGAGAATACACCATGGAGCGCTTATGCTCGGTGAGTACAATCCCGGTGCGTTCCTTGACCATGCTCATCAGAAACTGAAAATCATGATCGCTGAACGTAAACTCTTCTGCCTGCTGTGCCATATGCTTCCCTGATTCACCGCCATGCCGCATCAATACGCTATCCCATTGCAACCTCCTGCGTCTCACGGGGGCATTGCATACTGAAAATACCTGACCTTGCGTTTAAAACTCTTCCCAGCCGACATCATACTCACTACCGACCGCTGCCTTGCCAGCACTCGATGCAGCAACTGCCGGCATATGCCCGTTTGCCTTACCATTAGCAACCGTCTTGGGAGTTGAAGTTGGCATTGGCATGACAGTGGCCGTTTCTACGGATTGTGTATCACTATCATCAAGTTTGAAGAACGCCATTAGCTTATCCAGCTCTTGCGCCTGATCGAGCAGACTCTGAGCCGCCGCCGTATTCTCCTCCACCAACGCCGCATTCTGCTGCGTCATCTCGTCCATTTGAGATACGGCGGACGATACCTCATCAATCCCCGCTGCCTGCTCCTTACTGGCCGTAGCGATATCGGACACCAATGTGGTGACTTCCCGAACCGAATCAACGATTTCCTTCAATGTCGCACCCGCCTTGTCCGCCAGTTCCACCCCGTTGCGTACCTGTTGACCGGAGGCTTCAATCAGCGACTTGATTTCCTTGGATGCGGATGCCGAACGTCCAGCCAGTGAACGCACTTCTGACGCCACAACGGCAAACCCTTTTCCAGCCTCACCGGCGCGCGCCGCTTCCACGGCAGCATTCAGCGCAAGCAGATTGGTCTGGAAGGCAATCTCATCAATGACACCGATAATGTCAGAAATTTTCTGCGACGATTTCTCAATCGAACTCATCGCCTCGACCGTCTGATTCACTACCGCGCCGCCTTCGTCTGCGACCCCACGCGCTTCACCGGCCAGTGAGCTCGCCTGCGTTGCATTGTCAGAATTTTGCCGCACCGTTCCGGTGAGTTGTTCCATCGACGCCGCCGTCTCCTCCAGCGAACTCGCCTGCTGCTCGGTTCGACCCGACAGATCCAGACTACCGGAAGAAATTTCATTCGCTGCCGTCGATACTGACTGCGCGGAAACTTTTACCTTCTGTACGATGGAAATCAGCTTATCAATCGTATCGTTCAGGGATGATTTAATACCCCCAAACGCACCCTGATAATTATCTTCCATTTTCCTGGTTAACGTACCGTTTGCAACTTCCTGCAATACTGCCATACATTCTTCCATGCCGCGTTCGTTCTCTTTCTTGACCTGTACCTGCTCGGTCACATCCAACGCATATTTTATCACACTGGTAAATTCGCCGAACGCATCCTGAATCGGGGTATAGGATGCCTGCAACCACACCTCCTTTCCGTCTTTACGCAATCGGCAAAATTCCCCTGAGATAAATTCGCCCTGTCCTAAACGCTTCCAGAATTCCGCATACTCTGCCGATTGCGCATAGTCCGGCTTGGCAAACATACGGTGATGCTTGCCCTTAATTTCTTCCAGACTATACCCCATCGTGTTAAGGAAATTCTCATTGGCGCGCTGTATGTTCCCCTGCATATCAAACTCAATGGTTGCCTGCTCACGTTCAATCGCCTCAATACATCCCTGGAACCGCAGTGCTTTTTCCTTGGTTTCGGTGACATTTGCCTGAATGGAAATAAACCGCTCCAGGTTACCATCCTTGTCAAGGATTGGATTAATGGACAATGAAATCCAATACGGTGTTCCATTCTTGTGATAGTTCAGGATTTCATTATAGAATGGCTGCTGCGCTTCGATTTTACGCCGGATCTCCTTCTTGGTTTCCGGATCGGTTGCCGCTCCCTGAAGGAAATCACCAGGCTTTTTCCCCATAACGTCTTCCGCCTTATACCCGGTCATATTTTCAAAACCGGGGTTGACATATTCAATCCGCTCCTGCGAATCGGTAATAATCACCGAGTTGTCCGTGTTATTCGCGACCAATGACAGAATCTGTGCCTGTTGACGCTGCCTCACCAATTCTGTCACGTCAGTCGCATATTTCACGATACGCACCGGTTGCCCATGATTGTTCAGAATAGGGTTGTAAGATGCCTGAATCCAAACTTCCGAACCATCTTTCCGATAACGCAAAAATTCATCGTTGAATGTTTCTCCTTTATTCAGACGCTCCCAGAATTCCTGGTACTCTTTGCCTTTGGAAAACTCCGGGGAGACGAACATGCGGTGATGCTGATCCTTGATTTCCTCCAGTGTATACCCCATCACATCCAGAAAGTTCTGGTTAGCACTGATGATCGAACCGTCCATCTGGAACTGGATCATCGCCTGTGATTTTTCCAGTGACGATACCTTGGCGGCATCATCCGCCACCTGCCATTCGACAACGAATCCATCATTATTGCCCTGCTTGTCCGGCATCGGACTAACCACCAGATTGAAGATACGTCCGCCGATCAACAACGTCGTACTGAATGGCTTCGTCAATTCCGCCAGCATACGCCTCTGATGCGCCGGGTTCTTGTGGAACACGTCGATATTCTGCCCAATCAGGTTATCCACGTTAAAATGTGGCAAATCCTTGCGCAGATCTTCCTGTGCTTCCCCCAGCATCTCGATAATCGCCGGATTCATATAGGTAATATTCAAATCCTTGTCCGCCGCCATGACATTGGTGCGTACCATATCCAGTGCTCTGGACTTCCTTTGTTCCAGAGTTTCGACAGGTTTACGTTTGAACAGAAAATTAAGCATGATGCTCCTCCTTGACTGGTTCCTGGTGATTGTTCGCTACCGCCGACTGCACAAGCGCATCGACACTATCGCTACCGATTAATTGTTCCATATCCAGCAGCACGACCATGCGGTCTTCCAAAGCGATCAAACCGTCAATAAAATGCAGATCCTGACGCTGTCCGTCCGTTTCCGGCGCCGGTTTAATATCTGCCTCATTCACGGTGATAATGTCCGACACCGAATCGGCCAGCACCCCGATAATGCGCTCTCCCACGGCGATAATCACGATGACATGTTTCGGCGTTGCCTCCGTCAGTTCTCCGGTAAAACGCGTACGCAAGTCAAAAATCGGCAGAATCATGCCACGAAGATTCAGTACACCGCGTACATAAACAGGAGAATTCGGCAGACGGGTGGCATCGGTCCACCCTTTCACTTCACGTACCTGCATAATATCAACGCCATATTCCTCATCACCCAGCGTAAACGTCAGGAACTGATGCAGGCTATGCGAATCCTGCTCCTGATGGCCAGGATGCATGGTGATGGCTGCGTTTTCATTTATGTTATGTTGTTCTGTTTCCATCATCTCCTCACGCTGCTAACGGTTGTTTTGTGTTATGCTCAACATCGTCGGCCAGACGGCATAGTCCGCCAATATCCAGAATCAGCGATACTTTCCCATCGCCCAGAATGGTGGCACCTGAAATCCCTTCAATCCGATCCGCATTGTCTTCCAGCGTCTTGATGACGACCTGCTGTTGCCCAAGAATCTCATCGACGACCAAACCAATATGGCTGTCCCCATTCTCCACCAGCACTACCAGCGCTTCACCAACGGTCTCCAGTGCATCCGGAATCTTGAAATACTCATAGAGATAAATCAGTGGCACAAACTCCCCGCGCACCTTAATCACCCGCATACCGTTCACGACCGTGCGCACTTCCTGTGCTTCCGGGCGAATAGCTTCAAGAATATTGGCAATCGGAATGACGTAATGCTCCGCTCCGATGCGTACGATCATGCCGTCCAGAATCGCCAGCGTGAGCGGCAGAGTAATCGTAAAGACCGATCCTTCACCTTCTTGTGATGTAACGGCCACCGTCCCACCAATTCCTTCAATATTCTTCTTCACCACATCCATCCCGACGCCACGCCCGGATACATCAGACAATACGGCGGCCGTTGAAAATCCCGGTGCAAATATCAGATTGGCAATTTCATGATCGCTTAATTGTGCATCGGCCGGCACCACGTCCTTCTCAATGGCTTTCTGCAGCACACGCTCCCGATTGATGCCCTGCCCGTCATCACGAATCCTGATGACAATTCTGCCACCGCTATGCTCCGCCGAGAGCAGCACATTTCCCTGACGTGGTTTCCCGGTCGTCTCCCTTTCCTCCGGCGTTTCAACTCCATGGTCAATGGCATTGCGAATCAGGTGGTTTAACGGATCGCTCAACTGCTCGATCACGGTTTTATCCACCTCCGTCTGCTCGCCCTGCATCACAAGTTCCACTTCCTTGCCCAGTTTGGCGGACAAATCCCGCACCAGGCGTGGCATCCGCGCAAAAACCGACTTTACCGGCTGCATCCGCACTGCCATCACCGCTTCCTGTAATTCACGGGTATGCTGCGATAATTCCTCAATACCGTTAATCAGATCCGGAAATTCCTGTTGTGGTAGCTGACGTGTCTGTGACGCCAGCATTGCCTGCGTAATCACTACTTCACCGACCATGTTAATCAGTGCATCGACCTTATCAATATCAACCCGTATCGACGTTGCTGCCGGAGCCACCGCCTTAACGGATGTCGTTCCCGGACTCACTGCCGTCGACACTTTCTCATCGGCAGACTTATCTTCCAGCGTTATGTCCAGTGTGCATTCATCTTCGACAAATTCGAACACCTCCCGAATTGCCGCTTCGCCCTTATCGGTTTCTAACGTGATCTCCCAGGCAAGGTAACACACATCCGGCTCATATTTTTCCCAGGCAGGCAGACGGCTGGTATCACAGCAAATGTCTGCATTCCCTAATTCCGATAACTCTCGCAGCAGCAACATCGGCTCATTGCCGTTGACCAGCAGGGTATCACCCGGCACGAAACGAATCTGATAGGTCTGCATGGAAGAAGGTGATGCTGACTGCCCATTGTCAGATGCTGCCGGCGTTTTCACATTACCGCCGATCAGTACCTCCAGTTCTTCCGACACATCCTTGCCCAGTCCCTCCGGCACCGGCTGCTCTTCCTGCGCCGCCACCACCATCTGGTAGACAATATCCCGGGATTTTAACAAGACATCGATCACCTGCCGGGTCGCTTGCACACGTCCTTCGCGCATTTCATCGAGCAAGGTTTCCTGAATATGGGTGAATGCTGCGATCTCATTCAGGTAGAATGCACCGGCACCGCCCTTGATCGAATGCGCATCACGAAAGATAGCATTGAGGCTGTCATGGTCCGTACTGCCCTCATCGAGTTGCAACAGCCGCTCTTCCATATCGGCGAGCAGTTCAAAGCACTCGGTGATATAGGTCTGCCGGAAATGCGCCAGATCATCCATTACGCACACACCTTGTTGACGACCTGAATCAGCTTTTCAGGATTGAATGGCTTGACGATCCACCCGGTTGCACCGGCAGACTTCCCCTCACTTTTCTTGCTGTCGTCGCTTTCTGTCGTCAGCATCAGAATCGGGGTGGTGCGATATTCCGGCTTTCCACGCAATGCACGAATCAACTCCATACCGTTCATGTTCGGCATGTTGAGATCCGTAATAATCACATCCAACGGCCCGGATACCTTACTCAGCGCATCCTGGCCATCTTCCGCTTCAATGACTTCAAACCCTTCCTTTTTAAGGGTGAATGATACCATTTCACGCATGGTCTTTGAGTCATCGACCGTTAGTGCTTTTTTACTCATGTGATTGCTCCCTGGTTGTGAATAATTCCGACGTCATCCCCATCAACTGGAATGCCTCAGCGATTACGGGATGCGCCATATCCCATTCTAACGCTGTGCCACGTTGTTGCGCGGTAAGCGTCATGGCTATCAAGAGTTGTATTCCCGGCGTTGTGATTCGTTCCAGATTCTGCATATCCAACTCAGTTGGCCATTTATCATTATATTTAATCTTTCCAATGAGTTCCTCAACCTGATACAGATCAAGCACGCTTGAAATATCTAATTTAAATTGCTCTTCTTTGCTATTCATGCAACCTTTAATATGGTCTAATCGTAAAATTTTTGTAAATTAATACGTGAATAGATCACAAAAAATCTATCTATAGTTGTTATTTTTTAGATAGATGCTTTCTTACCATGATCAGAGCAATATCATTTTGACTTATTGCTCACGCGTATCCTTGCTTACGGCGCATGGGGCGGACGGTTAACATGATGCTGCGGCGGGGTTGGCTCCTCAGTCAACGAATCATCGCCACTAAAGACCAGCAAAATACTGGCCAGTGACGCCAGCAGAAATCCCAGTGCAATCGTCTGACCGAATAGGAAATACAGCGTATCAGCCAATGGTGGTGGCGTATCCACCCCGGAGCCCCCCATATGGAACGCATAAGGCATCAGTACAAAGGCGGCCAGCAACAATCCGCGATGATCCAGAAAGAGCACCAGCAACAATACGAGCAGCGCCGCCCCCCATCCCAACAAATAAATGGCCGGATAGAGCTGCGCATCCAGCGCCACCAACCCGCCTCCTAAAAAGGCCAGGATATAGGCAATTGGCAACATCCCCCAGCCATAACGGCGGAACCGGGCACAAATCCCGGTCAGCAAAATAATCCCCAGCCATCCGGCCGGTGAAGTCAATACCGTCATAAAGCCGTATGTCAGCCCAGCACCGGGCGCCCCACCCGGTGGAATCACCACTAGCAAGATGGACGCCAGCAGGAAGCAGACAAAAAATGTCGTATAAATACGCGTGATTGGCACAGTCGCAGTAATGGTTGGGTTAAATTGATTAAATACTGTCATCATAGTATTAGTTCACAAATAATCAACATGTATAGTTTTTCTCGTTACAGATAAATACTTAATCTATGCTTCGTTTTTCTATTCCGCCCATGCACTTCATCATCACTACGACGTGAACAGACTCCATATGACATTAAAAAAAAAACAGGGACGGCCTATGCCGCTACTCAATAAAAATCTCAACACGACGATTTTTCGGCTCACGCACGCCGTCACCGGCGGCAATGTCCGGATCGGTTTCTCCGAAAGCAAACACGGACATGATGTCTTTCGGCACTCCGAACGTTGCCAGCAAGTCGCGTACGCTCACCGCCCGGCGCTCGGAAAGCTTCATGTTATAGCCGGCATCCCCCGACGTATCCGCATGGCCATTAAGCACTAGTTCAAACGGCTCGTTAATCGCCAGTATTTCCTGTGCTACCTTGCGCAACTGATCCAATGCCCGGGCACTCAATATCGAGCGATCCCACTCAAAATAAATCAGATAGGACGTCGCTACGGCAGCGGAAAGCCTGCTTCCACTGATACTACCGGACGCCCCACCCTGCTGCACCTGATGCCGCAATAACGCCAGGTGGTTATAAAATTGCTGCTGACACTGCTGAATCCGATTAACCGGCGCGTCCGCTTCCGCTCGCACCAACCAGCAATCATACAATGTTTGCAACCGGGCATAAGCATCGGGATGCTTGGTTGCCGCATCGGTCACAGTAATCGCATCCAGCGCTTTTTTCCCTTCCACGAGTGTCGACTCATACCCGGCATAAAGTACGCCATCACGCGGCACTTCGGCAAATACCTCCTCGCCATAAGCTGCCGCCAGCCCTTTTTCTGCCATAAATTGCGAGGAGCGGTAGCGTCCTTCCGTCTGCTCCTCCTCAGCTAATGCCAGATAGTATTCAGAAAGCTTGGTCTGAAAAGCATTGCCGGATGGTTCAACGGCGCGCAATTCATCCAGGCTAGCATGGGTACAGGCCACGACCAGCCAACTCAGTAGTACAACACAGATAATGTGCTTCATAGCCTTATCCATAACAGCATATAGTGGTAATGCAAGCGCTCGCTGTGAGCGCCGCGACATAGTACTTGCAATTGTCACGCCAGTGCGGTAACTCCGCCTCACTATAAAAAAGAAATACAATTGAGGACACAGGAGTCACCATGACACAGCGCACATTATCCATCATCAAGCCCGACGCAACACAACGCAATCTAACCGGCAAAGTCAACGCTATCCTGGAAGAAAACGGGTTTCGTATCATCGCCCAGAAACGTATCCACCTTAGCCGTCGCCAGGCTGCAAAGTTCTATGACGTTCACAAAGAACGTCCGTTTTTCGGTGAGCTGGTAGAATATATGGTCTCCGAGCCAGTTGTCGTGCAGGTGCTGGAAGCCGACGACGCCGTAGTTAAATACCGTGAAGTCATGGGTGCTACCAACCCTGGCGACGCTGCTGAAGGCACCATCCGGAAATTGTTCGGTGAATCCATCGAACGCAACACGGTGCATGGTTCCGACAGCCCGGAAAACGCCGCAATCGAAATTGCGTTCTTCTTCAGTGGCATTGAACTGGTTGGATAGCCTGTCATCTTTTCAACCGTTGCGGCGGGGACACCGACCCATAGCGCCCGTCCCACGCCCAGTGGCGCCAAGCTCAGACCCAGATCACGTACCTGCTCGCGTAGCTCTTCCTCCGTCGGCAGCGGATCAGGACGCGGCGGCGCAGGAACACCCGGAGCCCTCCGGAGTTGTTACTCTTCAATAATCTCCACGGTACTTTCAGACCCATCGCTGGCGAGGACAAGTGCTAATGCCTCGGCTGCTTTTTGACGTACCGCTTCCATTTCGGGTAAGCTAATCAATACGGATGCATTATAATCATCATCGTCTAATGATTTGCTATCATATTCTAATTCACTGAGCGTGCGATCAGCAACGTCTGAAAACACCACCTCTCCTGATTTCAACATGTCAATAAGCAGTGAGTCATAAAATAAATCTAACACTGCTTCATTGTAGGAATAAGACAAATCTTGTTCGTTCTCAAACCACGCAATTTCTTGAAACTCTCGGTTCGATAATGCTTGAAGTGCATCAATAATATTCTTTTTATATATTTTTATCATCTGAACAACTCCGGCTTAAATTGAAAATCCTTGATCGGTATGTGGGATTCCAGTGATTGTGCTGGCACTATGTTACCATTTTTATCGAGTGATTGCCCATTTTTCTGCCATCGTACATTGTCAACTTTCTGTCCAATGTTTGTATTGTTTGGCTTGCCTTTTTGTATACGCAAGTAATTATGAGTATTTTTAGGGTCGACATACTTGACGCCTGTTCCTTTCCTTGACGGCTCTCGCACCCAATCCCTCGGCACACCGAGCGGTCGTCGGAATAGACGTTCGTCCCGATACCTCCTTAGCCGTTGTGCGGCATTGCGGGAGAGGGTGCGGATAGCTATTTAATAATCGCCTGCGAATTTACGAAGGTCAATTTCTGCCGTCATTGCCTCAACAGCCTTATGATAATCGTCTTTCTTTATTATTCCTTGCCAGACAAGGCCATCAATAACAAGTTCGGCAAGTTCTTGGCTTGTAAGTTTCTCATCATCTGTTTTTTCCATCACTCTTCTCACTCAACAAAATGTATTTTTCTGATATTTATCCCTTGTACTTTTAAATCAATCGCAGGTGGCCCACTTTTCGATTTAGGCCTAAACCCAACCCAGTCACCATTTGGTAGGTTGCGTCCCTCAGAACCTTTATATGATTTTGGCTTGAAAGCCCGCCCATTAGTAGAAAGTTCATCATATAGCTTTCTTGCAGAAAATTCATCGCCTTTCACTTCCCTTATTCTTGCTCCATCCCCTTTTCTACCAATAAAACGTCCATTTGGCATTAAAATGTCTTGCAGCCTTCTTGAAGTTTGCCTTGCAAGGCGCTCGTCCCGATACCCCCTTAGTCGTTGTGCAGCATTGCGGGAGAGAGTGCGGATGCCGTCGAGTGCGGCGGGGACACCGACCCACAGCGCCCGTCCCACACCCAGCGTCGCCAAGCTCAGCCCCAGATCACGCACCTGCTCGCGTAACGCGTCCTCCGTCGGCAATGGATCAGGACGCGGCGGAGCAGGCACGCTCGGCGGCAACGGCTCGGCAACACACCGGCAACCATACGCCACACCAGGATGCCCGCCCGGCGGCGGATCATCCCAGCTGAACACCCGGTCATCATAAAACGCATGCACATCACGCACCTGCTCGTCATCGGAGGAACGCCAGATATAGGCGAGCACCCCTGCCTCACGCTGACGTCGTGCATCGAGGTTACGCTGCATCCGTCGCTGCACGCCCAGCGCCTCATGCAGAATGCGCCGTTCCACTTGCACCAGCAACGGCTCCTGACGGGTGAAGGCCTTGCGTTGTGGCATCATCGCTTTGCGTTGTTGTCCCGGCAGCAGGCGCTCCAACCGCTCGAACAGTTTGGTCATGCCGCGTACATATTGATAGGCAAAATTGGCGCGCACCTCATCAAGATAGGGTTCCGTACCCAGCACCTCCGTATCCTTGCCCCATGACGCCAGCAGGTTAGAGAATTGTGCCCGGTGGTCGGCTTCTGCCTCTTCGACAATGTCCGGTGCCATCGCCATTGCATCCGAAACGGCAGTCAGTGCATCCAGCACCTCGATTTCCGAAAACCGCACCCGTTGCCGGCGTTTATACTCCCGGTATCGCGCTTCCCCATAGAATATCGCTGGTTCCTCGTACATGCAAGGGAGAATGAAGAGGAAGACAGAGTGCCGGAAGGGGGGAACTGAAAAATTATGTCACCACACCAAAACTTAACCTGCCTGAAGTATCATTTGTCAAACGGTGTTATGCCGGTGTAGGGAAATACAATATGTCAAAACCGGGATTAGAATTACGCCAAGGTCAGTCACTGGTCATGACGCAGCAATTGCGTCAGTCCATCAGCCTGTTGCAACTCTCTACACCTGAACTTAATAACGTCATCGAAGCGGAACTAGAGAAAAACCCGCTGCTTACGCGCGAAGAGGAACGGCAAGACACGGAGGTGCCAGCCAGCACGACCAAGGATGACCCCCATCCTGATGCGGAACCACCGGGTGAACCACTTCCACAACAGCAAGAGATCGCCACAGAATCTGTCGATATGGATGCCGGCGATGTCTGGGGGGAATCCGACACACGTTACACGCTGGATCGCGACGGTGCACAGAGCATGAGGCATGGCACATCCGACCTGTCCGACCTCATTGAACAGCGAGTGGCATCCGGCACGACATTGCACGAAGCACTGATGGCACAAATGCGACTTCGCACCCATTCTGCACTGGAAGAGAAAATTGCCGAAGCCATGGTTGATATGGTGGATAGCGCCGGGTACCTGCCGCCGGACGCCCAGGAACGCGCCGCGCAACTGGGCATTGACAGCCCGGACTATGTCCGTACCATCGGCTATCTTCAGGAATGCGAACCAACCGGTGTCGGTGCGCGTAGCCTCCAGGAATGCCTCAGCCTGCAACTAGCCGAACAGGGGTTGCTCAGTACATCGATGCAGCAATTACTGGAACATCTGGAACTGGTTGCAAAAGGTGACCTGAAGCGCCTGTGCAAATTATGTGGCATCACACGGGAAGCGTTAGCAGAATTCATGGCAAATATACGGCGCTGCGATCCCAAGCCTGGCAGCCGCTACGATACGCACACCCCGCAAACCCTGATTCCGGAAGTACTGGTGCGTAAACATCCGGACGGCCAATGGGTCATCGAACTCAACCCGGAAACCCTGCCTGGTGTCCTGCTGGATCAGGATTATACGCGCCGACTTAAGCAAGGCATCCGGGACAAAAACGACGCCAAGGCTGTTAACACGCATCTTACCAATGCCAACTGGCTATTGCGTGCCATCGACCAACGCAACACGACCCTGCTCAACGTCGCCACTGAAATCGTAAAACAGCAAGAGCATTTCTTTGAATTTGGCATTCAGTACCTCAAGCCCATGACACTGAAGGATATTGCCACCGAAGTGGATTGCCATGAAAGCACGGTCAGCCGGATCACCACCAGTAAATACCTGCACTGCACTCGCGGGACGTTTGAACTCAAATATTTCTTCACCTCCACGCTGGGCAACGCCAATGGCGGCACCGCCTATTCCAGCCGCACCGTGATGCACCTGATTCAACAAATGACGGACGAAGAATCCCCGGACGCCATCCTGTCCGATGATGCGATGACTAAGCAGCTGAACCGTAAGGGCATTGATGTCGCCCGCCGCACTGTCGTCAAATATCGCAAACAAATGGGTATTCCTTCTTCCGTCGAACGCCGGCGCATAAAAAGAGTGCACCCGTAATCAACCATAGGGTTTACCCGCTCCGCGTGGTGGCCGTTTCCAACAGACGATCAAAGCCCGGCACATGCGGTTCACCACGAAAATTGATGGCATTACTAAACCGGGTCTTACAGGTGGTGAAGCGCTTATCACATCCTTCACTCAACACATAGGTATCGCCGATTGACGGCGCGTAAGGAAGCGGCAACATCAGGGTGATTTGACCAGGCTGGTAGGCTTTAACCTCGATGGCAATACCGTCATTGGCACCACCGGTAAAGGTCAGCACTCCATGCGCATAGGTATCGGAAATTTCGCCGCGACTACTGTCAAACAGGATCGTTGTGCCATCGACGCTGGTCAGCGACCCGGTAACCGTCCGCGCTCCCATATCGACCTTGCAGGCAGTATCTCCCAACTCCGCTCGACAAGTCGGACTATAGACACTGCCAACCGTCTGGGTCAACTTCTGCGTAAGGCCACGGATTTCGGCGGTGAACTGCTCTCCACTCCAAGTGACCTCTCCCAGCCAACCAAATCGTAATGGTAGGGCACCTTGCGTCACATCCTCAACATTCACCTGAAATACCTCAATCTCAGCGAAATCGTACAGCCCGGCCAGAATATCCGCCTCGTCAATCACGGCGGAATCGAGCATACCTTCAATGTCGAGATTATCAACGGCCAGCGTCGCCGACCCGGCAATCGCAGTGGGCGTCAGACCGGATGCTGCCTCATAGGTAACACCCTCAAACAGGATCGGCCGGTCATGATCGGTAAAGCCCAGCACGACCGCATCTCGGCGCGTCAGCTTCCAGCATGTGGCCAATGTCGTCACCTCCTGCATCAGGTGATTTTGTAACGCTGTAGATAGTGTTTTCATCGTCAGACCTCCCGCACTTCAACCAGCGGAATGTCACCCCAGGAGTAAAGCCCGGCATCATCCAGTCGCGCAGTGAGCTGGTCGGTTTCAAACCTCACCGGTACATCAAATTCTCCATCCACGGAAATCGGCACGCCACTACCAGGCGCAGCACTGAACGTCACCAGGCCGGTGGTAGCATCCACAACTACCCCCGAGATTTGCAACACCCCATCCAGAAACACATCCATGACACCCGCCACCGGGCGCGTGATCGGACGCGTGTAGGTCTCACTACCACTGCTATAGGTTTTAATCAGTTGAAACTGCGTGGTACTGCCGTCACCGGTGCCAATCACCTGACCGATCAATCGATAATCACTCCAATCCTTGAAGCGAAAGGCCTGCCACCGCCCAGCACGTGCCCTGAAAAACGCAATCAGCGCATCGAGCTGCGTCTGATTCTTGATGCCATGCGCAACATTATAGACATTCCGCGCCTGCGCCCAGTTGCGGTTGCGCTTCTCATAACCACCAGCATTGGTAGTGATGACCGTAGAGAATACTGGCCCACCTGCCGAACCATAGGCAATATCTTCTGGGAATCGTTCGTCACTGAACATGTGTCTCTCCTTGTCGTAATCCAGCGCACGTTAAGACCGAACAAATGGCTCCGGAAGAGAAGAAATTCGACAAAACAAATGTCCGTTTTGGTAATTTCTATTTCCTTCTTTATTGCCTGCAATACTTCCTCTATACAGAGTGTATGAACGCATCCAACATCACTCTGACTCGCCCCACCTGGTCACGCCCGAAAGCGAAAAAGACCGCCTATGTTAATGCCCGCGTGATTGATCCGGCCTCGGCGTTGGACAGCAAAGGCTATGTGCTGACCGCCGGTGATCGCATCACGGCGGTGGAGAAGGGCGAATTCGAAGACGATACGTCCCATGATTTTGAAGTGATCGACTGCGGCGGTCACGTACTCTGCCCCGGCCTGATCGATATACAAGTGCATTTTCGTGAGCCGGGCTTTGAATATAAGGAAACGATCGAAACCGGCAGCCGTTCAGCCGCCGCCGGAGGTGTCACCACCGTCGCCTGTATGCCCAATACCGAGCCGGTACTGGATGACGTATCGCTGATTGACTTCATCCATAAGCGCAGCCGCGAAACCGGCTATGTCAATGTCCGCACCTACGGTGCGATTTCCAAAGGATTGAAAGGCGACGACCTGACGGAGATGGGACTGATGGTCGAGGCTGGTGCCGTTGGGTTTACCGATGATGGGTTGCCTCTGATGAATGCCGGACTGATGCGTCAAGCCTTATCCTATTCCAAGGATTTAGGGGTGCCGATTGCCCAGCATGCGGAGGATTTGCAGCTGTCCGCTGGTGGCTGTATCAATGAAGGTGCCGTGTCTGCAAAGCTGGGTGTGAAAGGCATACCGAATGCCGCCGAAGCGGTCATGGTCGAGCGTGATATCCTGCTGACCGAACTGACCGGCGGACAATACCATGTATTGCATATCACCACCGCTGAAGCGATTGATGCTGTGCGTCGCGCCAAGGAGAAAGGGTTGCATGTGACCTGTGAAGCCGCGCCGCACCATTTTACCTTAACCGATGAGGACGTGCTGGAGCATCGTACCTTCTCCAAGATGAACCCACCGCTGCGGGCTGAGAAAGACCGCCGCGCCGTCCTGGAAGGGCTGAAGGACGGCACCATTGATGCCATCGCCACCGACCACGCCCCGCACGAACAGGAAAGCAAGCAGGACGTACCACTCCAGACCGCCGCCTTCGGCATTGTCGGGCTGGAAACCATGCTGCCACTGTCATTGGCGTTAGTACATCGCAAAGAGATGAAGCTGATTGATGTGCTGGGTGCCATGACGTACAAGGCTGCCGACATTATCCATGTGGACGCCGGACGCCTGAAGAAGGGCGCGCAGGCCGATCTGACCCTGATTGATCCGGATTATGACTGGACACTCAATCCCGACTCCTTTGTCAGTAAATCGAAAAACTCACCGTTTGACGGCACGTCGGTCAAGGGACGGGCGCTACGCACCGTGGTAGCAGGCGAGACGGTCTATAGCCTCAACGCAACGCGCGACTAACCACATGTCCGACACGCCCAAACAGGTCACCATCTACACCGACGGCGCGTGCAGCGGCAATCCCGGCCCTGGCGGCTGGGGGGCGGTGCTGGTGTGTGGTGACAAGGAAAAGGAACTCTCCGGCGGCGAAGCCGACACGACCAATAACCGCATGGAATTACTGGCAGCGATTGAGGCGCTGAATGCCCTGACCTCCCACTGCCGGGTCGATCTCTATACCGACAGCCAATACGTCAAGAACGGCATCACCCAGTGGATTCATGGCTGGCAGAAAAATGGCTGGAAAAACTCCCAGAAAAAGCCGGTGAAAAACGCCGATCTATGGCAATCACTACTCAAGGCGCAGGAAGCGCATGAGGTGGCGTGGCATTGGGTAAAAGGACATGCCGGCCACGAAGGCAATGAACGCGCCGACACCCTCGCCCGGCTGGCAGCGGTGCAGTATAGTTAAAGCAGGCAAAAAAAATCCCGCGATGACGCGGGAAATTCAATGAAGTAGAGAGAAACCTATCTACCTTATGATACCTTTAGCATAATGTTCGTGTCCGCGGGCAACCCCTCTCGAGATCATGGGAGTTCTTGCAGGCATGGAAGTCTGCAAGGTATAAAGGTCATCTTCGCTTAGTTTGTAGTTGATCTTTCGATCTTCTAAAGCTTTTTTGACAACATCTCTAAACTTGTTAAGCCCACCGTCAGAATAGGGTTTGTCTTGACAGTACGAATATAATTCGCTGTCCCCCTCCATCACACGAACACCATAGGTATGCGTTTTCTTATCTCCTTCTTCAGTTGTTATTAATAGAAGGTCTATCGTTTGGTTGCCCACAACGATAGATTTCAGAACACTTTTTTGGATAGGCATCGGATAAATCCTCTGCTAAACATCATATTCTTACACAAGAAAGCTTATATAAGAAGAACCTAATGGTTATTTTTTACTAAGAAAACCCTCTATTGGCAAGCAAAATCACTTACAATACGTACTCTTTTCCATCTCGCGGATGTCGACGGAGAGGCGATCGACCGAGGGGATGTGTTCTTTTACCAAGTCAAACACCTGCCGTGACAGATCGGCGCGCTCATGCTCCATCCGCCCGGAAAGGATCGCTACTGTCACATGCAAGAAATTTTCTGCCCCTTCCGGCAACAACACCTGCTCATACGCAATCGCACGTGCTTTTACTGCCTGCGGCGAGAACAATCCGCACTCCGAGACCAGCCGGTGCACCGCCTTCAGCGCGTCCGGGATATGGGGGTGTAATACAGTGGAATATTCAAGAATGATATGGGGCATGGCACTAAGATCGTTAACTAGCTTCTTCCAGCTCTTCCAACACTTCGCTGAGCACGTAGATATATTTCTTCGCAACTCCCTTCGATTCCTGCACGGCATCTTTAATGGAAAGCACCTGCCGCGTGGTCAGAAGCTTCAACAGCATCGCCAGGTTCATACCCGACATCACTTCCACGTTCCAGCTTTGTGCCACGGAGATAGACAGGTTGCATGGCACGCCGCCGAACATGTCGGTGACAATCACCACCCCGCGCTGGCGATCAACCGCCTCAATGGCGCGCGCAATGGACTCGCGGACGCTTTCCATATCGTCCCCGATATTATAGCTGACGCATTTGACATAATCCTGGCGGCCAATCATTTCCTCGGCCACACTCATATAGGTCTGCGCCAACTCGCCATGCGCCACCAGCACCACGCCTAACACGACGCGATTCCATCTATAATGTAATTGTTCAGACCTGTGACCATAGCGTTCCTATACTAACACCGAAAATCATAACACGCTATTAATGATCGAGTTCACGGTGCCGAATGGTGACGGAAATCCCCTCACTGGGGAGTAATGGTGCCAGTCGTTCCGTCATATAGACCGAACGATGCCGCCCTCCCGTGCACCCAATCGCCAATGTCAGATAGCTTTTCCCTTCGCGAACATACAAAGGAATTAGAAAGCCAAGCAAGGTTTGCAAATGTTCTAGATAGGCCTTGCTATGGGCATCTTCCTCGATAAATGCCGCCACCTCTGCATCTTTACCCGTCAAGGGACGCAATGCCTCATCATAGTGCGGGTTTTGCAAGCACCGCACATCAAATACCAGATCGGCATTCTCTGGCAGGCCAAATTGATAGGAAAACGACATCACTTGCACACTCAAGCCACTAGCCGCATGTCCGACCATTGACTGCAAATGCTGCTTCAGTTGATGCGGAGTCAGACGGCTGGTATCGAGCACCGTTTCCGCCTGTGCCCGCACCGGGACGAGCAGCGCCTCCTCCCGCTTCAGGCTCTCCGGGATGGAGTCGCCCTGAAATAATGGGTGGCGATGTTTGGTGGCATTATAACGGGCGATCAGCGTGTCATGATGGCAGGTAAGGAAAATCAGTGTGAGCTGATATTTCTCCCGCAATGACTCTAGCAAGGCTAAGAATGGTTCCGATTCAAACCCGTGCGAACGCACATCCAGGCACATCGCCAGACAGTCGAGCGTCCCCTCCACCGATGCCAGCACGTCTGAAACGGCAGAAAGCGGAAGATTGTCCATGCACGCTACCCCGGCATCTTCAAACGCCTTGAGCGCAACAGACTTCCCCGCGCCAGAATAGCCGGTGATGATGAAGAGCCGCATATGACAGCGCTATCTAGGCTGCGACACTTTTCCCTTCGGCAACATCAGGATCGACCCAAGCAATATTGCCATCCGGACGCCGGGAAATCGCATTTAGACGGCCATTGGCGTCATTAATAAACATCAGTACCGGCAAATCGCCCAGATCCATGCGCATCACGGCATCACTCACAGTGAGGCGTTCAATATGGGTCGGCGTTTCGGCGATAATCACCGGGTTATCACCCACCACCTCGTCTTCATCTTCTGAGGAAATCACGTAATGCGTGCCGGAGAACCGCTCCGCTGGCGTATCGGAAGCGCTGCTGGTGTGGTGGTTGGTGATCTGGCGTTTGTAACGGCGCAATTGTTTCTCAATCTTCTCAATGGCGGCGTCAAACACGCCGTAGGGGTCACTCCCCTCCTCGCGGGATTTTAGGCTCAGACGCGCATGCGTCCCCATATTCCCGGCAATATCAACGCGAAATGCATGTCCTTCCTTGGAAAGCACGACCTCAATCTTATTGATACGGTCGATATATTTGGAGACCGCCGCCGTGGTTTTTTCTTCGATATAGCTTTTGAGCGACTCGCCCACATCCACCTGTTTTCCGGATACGATAACTTGCATGATTTGGTCTCCTGTTGATTTATTCGTTTTGGTCAGGCTCATGATCTCTCGGCTTCCCCCTTGCGGGGGAGCAGCAGAGTCAAGGCGATGGCGGAGCCGAAGACGATGCGTGGGGGGTCATACCCCCTCACCCAATCGGACAGCGCTACGCTTGTCCTCTTGGACTCTCCCGCAAGGGGAGAGTGGCGGGACATAACCAGCATTGAGCCTACACTTACTAATATAGCACAAATCTGCTGCGGTGCAATGTTGAGGGTTATATGGCAGCTAATACTCAATAGATGCCAGAATCGCTGCTGCGGCTTCTGCCGGGTCATCTGCCTGCGTGATCGGGCGGCCAATCACCAGATAATCCGCGCCGCGCCCGATGGCTTCTGCCGGTGTCATCACCCGTTTCTGATCGTGACTGTCCGCACCGTCAGGGCGAATCCCCGGCACCACCAACAGGAACTCCCCGCCTATCTCCCGGCGCAACATCTCGATTTCATACGAGGAACACACCACCCCGTCCAGTTGTGCACTATGCGCCAGGTCGGCCATCCGCTTGACATGATCCGGCACCGTATCGCGAATCCCGGTCATCAGCAAATCATCCTGATCCATGCTGGTCAGCGCCGTCACCCCGATAATGTACGGACGCCGCTTGCCGGTTTTCTCCGCCACCTCCATCGATGCATCAATGGCCGACTGCAACATCGCACGCCCACCGGACGTATGCACCGTCATCATAAACGTATCAATCCCGGCAGTGGCTTTGATGGCACGCGCCACGGTGTTGGGGATGTCATGAAATTTCAGATCAAGAAAGATGGGAATGCCCAACGCTTCAAACCGCCGCACCCCATCAGCTCCATGCGCTACGAAATATTCCAGTCCCAGCTTAATCGCCCCAACATGCGGTGCCACCTGCGTGGCCAGCGACATAGCATGAACAGCGTCAATCGTATCAATCGCACAAATAATCGGGTTGGAGTGGGATGAGACAGCGTTCATAACGCCGTATCATGCAGGATGCATGCCCAAAACGCTACTGTAAAAAACTGCTTCATAGCCCTACTCGTGTTGCCATATCTCGACACCGTCTGCCACCGGGGACTAAACCGCATAAACATCATGAATGTGTAAGTATACATCATACGGAAACCCTTGACATTTTACCCGTAGGCGACTTTGTTCAAAGTTCACTCTAAACGGAAGCTTAATAACATGGAAAAACTGAAAGTCGCCACGCCGGTGGTGGAAATGGATGGCGATGAAATGACCCGGATTATCTGGGCATGGATCAAGGAAGAACTGATTCTTCCCTATCTGGAGATTGATCTGAAATATTTTGATCTCTCGGTCACGCATCGCGATGCCACGGACGATCAGGTGACGATTGACGCCGCCCATGCGGTTCGCGAGTATGGTGTTGGTGTAAAATGTGCCACCATTACGCCGGATCAGGGGCGTGTCAGCGAGTTTAACCTGAAAAAAATGTGGCGTTCACCCAATGGGACGATCCGTAATATTCTGGGCGGTACCATTTTCCGCGAGCCGATCACCATCGGCAATATTCCACGCTACGTCCCCGGTTGGGAGCAGCCGATCATCGTTGGTCGCCATGCCTTTGGCGATCAGTACCGGGCGACCGATCTGCGTATTCCTGGCAAAGGCAAGTTGACCCTCACCTTTACGCCAGAAAACGGTGAACCGATGGAACACCACGTATTTGATTTCCCCGGGGAAGGGGTGGCGCTGTCGATGTATAATCATGACGCCTCGATCGAAGGCTTCGCTCGCGCCTGTTTCCATTATGCGCTAAGCCGGAAGTTACCGCTCTATTTGTCCACAAAGGATACCATCCTGAAAGTCTATGATGGCGAGTTTAAAGATATTTTCCAGGGCGTTTACGAAAACTCGTTCAAGACTGAATTTGAAGCAGCCGGGTTGAGTTATGAGCACCGACTGATTGACGATATGGTTGCCTATGCCATTAAGTCGAATGGCGGGTTTGTCTGGGCGTGCAAGAATTATGATGGGGATGTGCAGTCCGATATTGTCGCGCAGGGATTTGGGTCGTTGGGGCTGATGACATCGGTACTGATTACGCCGGATGGGAATACGGTAGAAACCGAAGCGGCGCATGGCACGGTGACGCGCCATTACCGCCAGCATCAGCAGGGTAAGGAGACGTCGACCAACCCGATTGCTAGCATTTTTGCCTGGACGTCAGGGTTGAAATACCGTGCCAAGTTCGATGATACACCAGCAGTAGCGCATTTCGCTGACACGCTGGAGCGCGCCTGCATTGAGGCAGTCGAGGGTGGAGAGATGACCAAGGATTTGGCGCTACTCGTTGGTGATACTCAGAAGCACCTCACCACGCGTCAATTCATGGATGCCGTGGGCGGACGCCTGAAGGCACTGCTGGGTGCATAAGTCGGCTAAGCCATCGCTGTCTAAATGGAAAGAATGTGAGTTTGCTACAGATATTATAGTGTTTTCGCTTTTTATTTACGCTAAATGCTTCAAGGTGAGGAGGATTTTAGCGTACATAAGGTACGTGAATCCGACGAATCCGAAGAAGCATGACGCGTAAATGAAAATGGGAAATACTATACGAATTGGATCGCGTGCCAGCCCATTGGCGATGCGCCAGGCTGCGTTGTGTCGGGAGGCGCTGCTGCTGCATGTGCCGGAGGGGACGGACATCACCCTACACACATTCCAGACCTCCGGCGATGCCTATCAGGCGGGCAGCCTGTCGGAGATCGGGAATAAGGGGTTGTTCACCAAGGAAATCGAGCAGGCCTTGCTGCGCCATGACATTGATGTCGCGGTGCACTCCATGAAGGACGTGGCGACGCGCTTGCCGGAAGGGCTGATGATCCCTTCTGTGCTGCCGCGTGACGATGTGCGTGATGTACTGCTCTGTGACGTGGCGCAGACGATTGACGGGTTGCCCGAAGGGGCCGTCGTGGGGACGTCGTCGCTGCGCCGGGCGGTGCAGTTGCGTTGGCAGCGGCCGGATGTGCAAATCGTGCCATATCGAGGAAATATACAGCGCCGGATGCATCGGCTGGAGGCGGGGGACGTCGATGCGACCTTATTGGCCGTGGCCGGGTTGCAGCGTATGGGAGTAACACCCCCTTATGCCAGTCCATTATCGACGCAATCCATGTTGCCCGCCGTGGCGCAGGGAGCAATTGGTCTGCAATGCCGCGAGGACGATGTGCCCGTACGTGTATTACTGGAGGCGGTCAACCATGCGCCCACCCTGCTAGCCGTGGAAACCGAGCGCCATTTTCTTGCCTGTCTGGATGGTAGTTGTAAAACACCAATTGCCGGGTTAGCGCAACTGGAAGGCGATACGATCACGCTGGAAGGGGTATTGGCTGATCCGGAGGCGGTATGGCTGAAGCGGTCGCAACTCAGTGCAGCGCTAGAGGAGCACCTAAAGCTGGCGGAAACACTCGCCGATCAACTTCGGGGCTAAACCACTTCCGGTGCATCATAGACCAGGTAGCCTGCGCTAATATCAATCTCGGGAATGGTGCGTCGGTCGAATACAACCATAAAGGACTTGCCGTCTTTGGGGATGATTTCCAGCAGGTCACCAGCGCCGAAATTATGGACGGCGTGGACGATGCCAACCGGTTGACCGTCGGGGGTGCGCACCTCTAGCCCGGCCATATCGCGGGCATAATAAGCATCGGTTTCGTCAATCTCCGGCAGGGCGCTAGCAGGCGCATACAGAGCAACGCCGCGCAGTTCTTCCGCCTGCTCTCGACTATTGCACCCATCAACCGCGACAATCCATTGCCCCTTGCTCTGTCCCTTACGCTCTAGCCGGTAGGTCGTCTGACCGGAGGCATCGGTTAAGGGTGCAAACGCAAAGACCGCGTCCGGTGCTTCGGTATGGGTGCGTAGCTTCACCAGTCCCCGCACCCCATGCGGCGCACTGAAAGTCGCTACTTTGATACGTTCATCCTGATTCTTTATCATGCGCCATATGTAGCATGGCCGGTGCCGCATAGTAGACATTTTTGTGATGCTTTCGTATATATACTCGTTTTCCTTTAAAATTCCTCATGGAATTTAAAGGAAAAGGTCGAGTATATCCTTTAAAATATAGCACTTCCTTGTCATACGAACTCCCTAAGTAGGGAATTCGTATGACAAAGTGCTATAGTTGCTAAAAACGGAGAAGAAAATGAAAGCCGAAATAGAGCAGTCGATTGCCAAGATTGATGAGTCCATGACCTTACTGCGGAGGTATCTTTGACTGGGATGCGGCAATAGCGCGACTGGCGGAACTCGATACGCAGGCGGAAGACCCAGAATTGTGGAATGACCAGGCCAAAGCGCAAACCCTCCTGAAAGAACGCACCCAATTGCAGGCGATGATCGATAAGATGCAGGCACTGCAACAGGGGTTCGAGGATCATCAGGCACTGGCCGAACTGGCCGATGAAGAAGGCGACGAGGAAGCGCTGGTAGAGGCCGAACAGGGGTTGGCTGATATTGTCCGCTCCTTGAAAACACTGGAGATCGAGAGTCTGCTCTCGGGGGAAGCCGATGCCAATGACTGCTTTTTGGAAATTCACTCCGGCGCGGGTGGCACCGAAAGTCAAGACTGGGCGGAGATGCTCCAGCGGATGTATCTGCGCTGGGCCGAACGGCGAGGGTTCAAGACCGAGATTATTGATGAACAGCCGGGTGAAGAGGCAGGCATCAAATCGACCTCGATCCGCATCGCCGGCCATAACGCCTATGGTTGGGCGAAGACGGAAAGCGGAGTGCACCGGCTGGTGCGTATCTCGCCGTTTGATAGCAATGCCCGCCGTCATACCAGCTTTTCCAGCGTGTGGGTAACGCCGGTGGTCGATGATACGATCGAGGTAGACATTGAAGAAAAGGATTTACGCATCGATACGTTCCGGGCATCAGGTGCGGGGGGACAGCATGTCAACAAGACCGACAGCGCCATTCGCATCACGCATGAGCCGTCCGGGATTGTCGTGCAATGTCAGAATTCCCGCTCTCAGCACAAAAATCGTGCCGAGGCGATGTCGATGCTGAAATCGCGTCTGTATGAGCAGGAATTGCAGCGGCGTGAGGCCGAGGCGGATTCGGTCAACGCCCAGAAAACCGATAATGCCTGGGGGCACCAGATTCGTTCCTATGTACTGCACCCCTATCAGCTGGTGAAGGATTTACGCACGCAGGAGGAAACCGGCAATACCCAGGCGGTGCTGGACGGCGACCTGGATGCCTTCATGTCTGCTGCGCTAGCGCAGAAGGTGAGTGGGGAGTGATAGCTTTTGTATGGTAAGTAGATACTGGTAATAAAGCGGCATTTTCTTAGCGCTTCATTAATATATTCGCGTGTAAGCTGTGAAGACAAAACCAATGCACGAATCTTATGAGCGACGCTACACCCGCCAAACAACAGGAACAACGCCTCACCTTCCGCCTACTCTCCTACTGGCAGCGTATGCGGGGAGAGAAGGCGATGCCATCTTTGTCGGATTTGAATATCCGCGAGATCGAGGAAATCTGGCACTTTTCCTTCACCATTGATGTCACCGACCCGGACGAGCATGTGTTCCAGTATTTCGGCCCCGACCTGGCGTCCATCTTTGGCACGGACTATACGGGTGATACGGTGACGGAAGCGATGAACGACGTCATCCTCAATAATACGATTGGTTCCTACACCAAGGCGATGGAGAAACGCGAACCGACCATGGAAGCCGCATCGTTTCATTATGACGGCAAAGAGCTGCGTTATCGGACATTGGTTGTACCACTTTCTTCGGATGGTGAAACTATCGACTATATTATGGGGACGACGAACTACAAGGCCTTCTAAAATCTGCTAGACAAGGCACGGTTTTGGGTCTAGATGCGACGTCACTCTATTGTATCAGGCAGGTATGACATGACAAATGACGAATGGTGGCGCGGTGCCGTCATATACCAGATTTATCCCCGTAGCTTTCTGGATACGAATCAGGACGGCGTGGGTGATTTGTGCGGGATCACCGACCGGCTGGATTACGTCGCCCGGCTGGGCGTCGATGCGGTGTGGATTTCGCCGTTCTTTCCTTCGCCAATGAAAGATTTTGGCTATGACGTCAGCGAGTATAAGAATGTTGACCCGATGTTCGGCACGCTGGATGATTTTCAGGGACTAGTCACTCGGGCACATGCGCTGGGGTTAAAGGTGATCATTGACCTGGTGGTCAGCCATACCTCCGATCAGCATCCGTGGTTCCGGGAAAGCCGTTCCAGCCGCGATAACCCCAAAGCCGACTGGTATGTCTGGGTTGATCCGCAGCCGGACGGACGCCCGCCGAATAACTGGCTCTCCATTTTCGGTGGTGGCGCGTGGGAATGGGATACGACACGTCGGCAATTCTACCTGCATAATTTCCTCACCAGTCAACCGGACTTGAACTACCATAACCCCGAAGTGGTGGAAGCATTGAAAGACGTGGCGGAATTCTGGATGCGTCTGGGGGTCGATGGATTCCGCATGGATGCGGTCAACTGGTATTTCCATGATCGGGAACTGCGCGATAATCCACCCAATGAAGGAGGATTGCTGCCCTATGCGCCGGAGTCGAGCAATTACGTGATGCAGGAGCATAAATACAACAAAACCCGCCCGGAAATGCTGGGTTTCCTGGAGGAGATGCGCCAGCTGTTTGACCAGTATGGTGTGGTGAGCCTGGGCGAGTTAACGGCGAAGAACGCCGTGGAACTGATGCCGACCTATACCGAAAAAGACAAGCGCCTGCATTTTGTCTATACGTTCGGACTGCTGACGGAGGAATGCAGCGCTGCACATTTCCGCGACGTGATCGCCGAAGTGGAATCGCATATGGAAAGCGGCTGGGTATGCTGGTCGTTCAGTAATCATGACGTGATTCGCGTCGTCTCACGCTGGCGGCATGAAAGCGTCCCGATGGAACGTCAGGCCAAGTTCCTGCTGGCGCTGCTGTTGTCGTTGCGTGGTTCGGTCTGCCTGTATCAGGGCGAAGAGCTGGGGCTGCCGGAAGTAGAAATCGCCTTTGAGGATTTGCAGGACCCGTTCGGGATTCGCCTGTGGCCGGAATTTAAAGGGCGAGACGGCTGCCGTACGCCGATGCCGTGGCACATTACCCTGCCCAATGGCGGATTTTCGAACACCAAACCGTGGTTGCCGGTGCCACTGATGCATCTGGAGAAATCCGTGGATGTGCAGGAGATGAAAACGGAGTCGGTGTTGCATTTCTCCCGGCATTTCCTGGAATGGCGCAAACAGCAAAAGGCACTGGTGCAGGGTAGCCTGCAACTGATTGACGTGCCCGAGCCATTGCTGGCGTTTGAACGCTCCGGTGACGGCGAAACGATCCTGGCCATTTTCAACGTGTCGGAAGAGATTCAGTCGCTGGATTTGAGTGAGTATTACGGGTTCATCAGCCCGACCGACCCGCATGGATTTGAGTACAAGCTGGCGCATAACGTGCTGACCCTGCCGGGGCATTCGGCGTTTTTTGCGTTTGTGAACCCGTCACAGTAGGCTGGCAGTTAGCAGTTGTCGGTTGGCCGTCAGCAAACTACAAACAGCCAACCGCTAACTGGACAAAAAAAAATACACCATGCGAAATGCAGAGGGTGTAATGAGATCATGTACTATAGTCGTATGTGCTATTGTTGTTGGTTTGGACAGGTGGAAATAGTGCCAAAGTCTGTAATGGCGACGGACGAACCGGCTCCACCAAGACTTGATAACATTGCCTCAACCTCGGTGATTTTTACACCGGCAATATTGGTTCGATTGTCTTGCTTGGTAAGATCACCAAAACAGGTTTTTAGCTTTTTCAGGGCACTGCCAATGATAATCGCCTGGTTAGAACGATTCTCAAAAACAGGACTCTGCATAGCCACTGATAAAATGTTCCCTTCCTTTTTGAGAAAGTTAACGCGGACAATAACGTTATCCGCCACCGTCTCGGCATCAACCACAGGCTTTTGAACCTGCACTTTTGTCTCTCCATTGCTTGTAGGCGCTGGAGAAGATGCAATTTTCGGCGTTGCCACCAATTCCACTTCCTCAGGCCTTGATTCAGCCCTTGTTATGGGCTGCTCCTCCACGTATTCACGTGATGGAACTGCCTGAGGCTCCACACTTCCGGGTGTGGCGCACCCGGAAGCGGCCAACAACAAAACTAAAAGAATTCGCATGATCTTTATTACCCTTATACTACTATACGGGTGGTCAATATCATGATCAGCTGCCCTAATGTCACGTGGCGTGACGGCGGAATATTACTGACCATGACGGTCATCACTATCGATTTCACAAAGGAAAAAGATAAAAATAACTGCCAATAGTATAGCAGAATCAAGAGGATGGAAGTGTGACAGTTTCGTGGCGATTGGGTATCAGGCGGCTTACTGCCATAAAAAAGCCCCAGCCGGGTGGCTGGGGTTAACTCGCCTACTCTACCCGTTCGCGACTAGGCTGCGGGGTAGGAGCGGGCGGATTCTGGCGCAAATCAAACCCGATAAGAATAAGTATTATTGCCAGAAAAACTAATATCGTTAAGCATAACGCTGATATTAGTTTAAAGTAGAGTATGTCGTTTTCTCGCATACTCTTTTGAGCACCTCCTTTTGAAGGTAAACAACACGCCATAACACCCTCGGCGATCGTTAGCACCGGGGGCTGCTTGTCATGACGATCAGGGTTTTAAAAAACCGAACTGATGGTACCAGTATAGCAGAATGCAGGGCTTGGCAGTGTGAAGGTTTGATGGCAGTCCGCTATATATCCTGTCCCAGCAACGCGCACGCCGCTTCCACAATCGTTTCCTTGCTGGGCAGGGTCAGGGTGGATGCCTTCCCGATGGGGATAAAGCTGTCTTTGGCGCAAAGGCGTGCAATCTGAAACGACTGGTGCTGCGCACGTGCCAGCAAGGTCAGCAGCCCTTCACTGATCGATCCGGTCTGACGGCATTCATCGACCATCAGAATATAGCTGAATGTCTCGATCGCATCCAGAATCGCCTGTTCCGGTAGCGGGTGCAACCAGCACAGATCGATCACCGTACAATAGATGTCATGTTCGTCCGCCAGAAGTTTCATCGCCTGACAGGAGAGATAAGTGCCATTGCCATAGGTGAGAATGCACAGATCATGGCCGGTGCCATAATGCCGAATCTGTTGAAAGGGAATGGTGGTTGTGCGGGCGTCCTGATAGCAATCGGACCAGCCCTGATCGCCTTGTTCATGCAGGTCACGGGTGCCGTACAGTGCGATGGGCTCCAGAAAGATCACCACACGCTGCTCTTCTTCACAGAGCCGCACACATTCACGCAGCATGGCTACCGCATTGGCACCATTACTGGGACAGGCAACAATAATCCCCGGAATGTCACGTAATACGGCGATACTGTTGTCGTTATGAAAATGCCCACCAAAGCCCTTCTGGTAGGCAAGCCCGGCAATGCGCACAATCATCGGGTTGGTGAATTGTCCTTTTGAGAAAAAGCTGAGCGTGGCCGCTTCTCCGCGTAGCTGGTCTTCAGCGTTGTGCAGATAGGCAAGAAATTGTATTTCAACGATCGGCAATAATTGGTTATGCGCCATACCGATCGCAAGCCCAAGAATGCTTTGTTCATCCAGCAAGGTATCAATGACGCGATGCTTTCCGAAGCGCTGGAGCAGTTTTTTCGTGACCCCATAGACGCCGCCCTTTTTGCCAATATCCTCACCAGCCAGCACCATCTGCGGGTGGTCGTGCATGAGTTCATGCAGCGCCATATTCAGCAAGCGTACCATGGGGAGCGCTTTATCGGCATCGGCCATGGGAGGTAACGTATTGTTGGACGGTCGTGGCGGAACGCTGCGCGCAGGCGGCACAATACTCGCCATGACATCGTTGGCGCTGGAAAGCTTGGGGCGTGTGATGGCGCGTGCCGCCTCTTCTTCCACTTCCTTTGCGATCTGTTGATAAAGGGTGATGATGTCCTCTGACGTGAGGATCCGATGATCCAATAGCAATCGCGCCGAATGGAGCAACGGGTCCTTAGCATTCATCTCAGCGATCTGCGCATCTGACAGGTAGCTGCTTTGTACGTCTGAGCCGGCATGCCCCATCAGCCGGACACACTCCATATGCAGAAAGACCGGTGCTCGGCGTCCACGGGCATGATCGGCGGTTTTTTTCGCCATCTGATAGGTGTCGATCAGGTTGAGGCCATTGCAGCGCAGATAGGTAATACCGGGTTTGGATTGCATGCAGGCGGCCACCCATCCTTCCGGTGTCGGTACGGAAATGCCGATACCGTTATCTTCACAGATAAAGACGATCGGCACATGCATCCCCTGATATGCCATCCAGGCGGCAGTATTGATGGCTCCCTGCGCGGTAGAATGATTCAGCGACGCATCGCCAAAACTGCACAGAATCACGCCATCATCACGCAACGCACCCTGATGGCCACCGCTTCTGGCAATGCCGATACTGGCCGCCGTTCCCACGGCTTTGGGCAGGTGTGAAGCGATAGTACTGGTTTGGGGAGGAATAAAGAGCGATTTACTGCCAAGCACCTTATGGCGTCCGCCGGCAATCGGGTCGTCAGACGAGGCGGTAAAGCTCAATAATAAATCACGCATCGGATGCTGATTCGGCAGTTGCTTGGCGCGTTGGATGAAAAATGCCGCGTCACGATAATGCAGAAAGGCCATATCATCTGGGCGGAACGCGGCAGCAACGGCAGCCATGCCCTCATGGCCGGCGCTGCCGATGGTGTAAAAACTTTCTCCGCGTTGTTGCAGCCTGCGGGAACAATAATCGAGGTGACGGCTGAGAAGCTGACTTTTAAAGAGCGCTAATAACGGTAGGTCTGGCGGCAATGGTGCCGGGGATACCTCCGGCAGTGTTCCGGATGCTACGGATGATAGAAAGGCGTCATGCAGAAGATCGGCACCATCTATCAACGCGCCAACTCCAACACCAATGTCGCCAACTCATCCGCTGCCGATGGCGTGCCCAGGGTACGCGCCTCCTGTGCTGCACGCTCCAGCGTGGCTGGCAGGTTCAGGAACGATTCCAGCCGGGCGGCCAACGCTTCCGGGGTAAAGGCATCTTGTGGCATCAACCAGGCACCGCCCGCATCGTCAAGCGCTCGGGCATTTTCTTCCTGGTGCCCATCAGCAGAACTTGGTAATGGCACAAGAATTGAAGGACGGCCTGCACAGGTCAGCTCCGCAACTGTAGAGGCACCAGAACGAGCTACAACCAGATGGGCGCCTGCCAATCGTGCCGGAATATCGGGGAAAAATGGCATGAGCTCCGCCTGTACCTGCACGTCCTGATAAGCCTGACGCAGCGATTCCAGCTGTTCAGCACGCACCTGTTGGTCGATGCGCAGACGTTTGCGCAACGCTTCCGGCAGTAAGGCAACGGCTTTAGGCAGCACCTCGCCAAAAATCAACGCACCTTGTGATCCACCAGTAATGAGGAGTTGCATCATCCCGTCAGATTGTAATTGCGGATAGGGTACATTACGCAATGCCTGAATGGCTGAACGCACCGGGTTGCCAACACGTGTCAGCTTCCCGGCATCATCCGGCGCGACCATGCCGGTAGATTCAAATGAGGAGGCAATGCGGTCAACGCGGGAAGCCAGTACGCGATTCGCTTTGCCTAGCAAGGCATTCTGCTCATGAATAAGTGTGGGGAAACGTCCGGCTGCTGTCAGCATGGTTGGAAACGAAGGGTAGCCACCGAATCCGACAACCACATCCGGCTTGACCCTTGCAAGTATCCGGCGCGCCTGCCACATGGCCAACGCGTTATGGTAAGCACCGGAAAGCTTGCTGCGGAGCGTGGTGCCAAACGTCGCGGCAGAAATGAAATGGATAGGAATGCGGGTTAGTGCCGACTCACTGCGTGTGCGGTAATCGTCAAAGCGGCGGTCGGTGACCAGTATCGGGTGATGCCCCTGCTCCAGCAACACTTCTGCCAACGCTTCCGCCGGAAAAATATGGCCACCGGTGCCACCGGTTGCCAGGATGATCGTGCGGCTCTGCGTATTGCTCACGAGGTAGCGCTCCAATGATAGGGGGTTGTGTGCGTGAGTGAGCCGAATTTACGTCGTGTCAGTCCCAAAATACACCCGGCAGTCATGGCCATGGCGAGCAACGACGAACCACCATAGCTCAAAAAGGGTAGCGTCATTCCCTTGGCTGGAAGTAGATGCACGGCAACACCCATATTGATGAATGCCTGTAATCCAAATTGTGCCACCAACCCAGTGACGGCCAGCATGGGAAATAATTCCTGTACTTGTGCTGCCTTATAGAATCCACGAAGTACCAATGCCGCAAACATCATGATGGTGATGAGAGCAATGAATAATCCGAACTCTTCACCAATCACGGCATAAACAAAATCCGTATGCGCGTCGGGTAGCGACCATTTCACATCCCCTGCACCAGGACCCTGGCCAATCAACCCGCCGGAGGCAAAAGCCTCCAATGATTTGTTGACCTGGTAATTATCGGTTGAAGAAGGATCCAAAAACCCGTTAATCCGGTCGGCGACATGGGGAAACCAATGATACGCACCAATCAGGATAGCGATCCCGACCACGCCTATCAACAGTACCCATAGCATGGGGATACCGGAAAGGAAGAGTTGTACGGCGAAGATGCTGGTCAACACCATCAGCATGCCGATATCTGGTTGGAGCAAGAGCAGCAAGGCAGCAAAAACATACAGTCCTGAGGCGATTCGATAGCCAGGGAAACCGGGAATCTGCTGGCGCTCTGACAATACCCAGGCAACGACAATGACGAAGCACGGTTTCATAAATTCCGAGGGTTGCAGCGAGAGTGGTCCCAGCTTGAGCCAGCGTGTGGCACCTTTGGCGTCCATGCCTAGTACCGGTAATAAGGCCATAATGACCAGCGTGCCGAGCAGGCCGATACTGGCCAGTCGCCGAATAGTGCGACGTTCTAACGTCGCGAACCAGAGCATGGTAATGAAAGAGAGCAGAACAAACACCCATTGCCGAATCACGAAATGATATGGTTCCATACCGATACGGCGCGCGACCGGAGGACTGGACGCCAGTACCAGCACCGATCCGACAACCAGCAACGATAAAAAACCGGCCAGCAACCAACGATCGACCGTCCACCACAAAATATTAATCCGCCCAGCCCGCGTCCGGTCACGCCACATGCTTTCCCCCCAAACCCGTGACACTATTCATAACGTTCAACTATAATGTGTCTGGTTGGATTTGGACAGCGAAAATATTAGATAGTGTAGGCACGAGATTTATGAATGAAGTCAAAACAGCAGGTTACGAGAACCGCAACGGAGTTGTACGTAAAAGTACATGAGTAGCGGAAGCGCAGTAATCCTGATGTTTGCAGCCATTCAGAGACTCGTGACGGCACTATCTAGAGTGGGATGTATCAGCATTTCTCTGCTTGCCTTCGCCCTCGCATCACGCTAGCTCTGGGGCGCTATGCATGATTTGAAATTTATACGTGAACATCCGGACGCATTTGACGCAGCAATGCACAAACGTGGACTAGAACCGCAGGCAACGCAGATGCTAGCGCTGGATGAAGCGCGGCGCGCTTTGATCACCGAACAGGGTGAGTTACAGAATCAACGCAACACGCTGGCCAAACAGATTGGTATGAAGAAAAAAGCCGGAGAGGATGCGGACGATCTCATGGCCGAGTCGAAAACCATCAATACCCGCATTGCCGCCATTGATGCTGAATTAACCGAAGAATCAGAACTGGATCGGTTGCTGGCATCGCTACCGAATATCCTGGCCGATGATGTCCCGGATGGCAGTGATGAAGACGCCAATATCCTGCGTCACACATGGGGTGAGAAGCCAAGCCTTGCCTGTGAGCCAAAGCAGCATTTCGATCTCGGTGAAGCGCTCGGCATGATGGATTTTGAAGCGGCGGCAAAGATGTCCGGCGCGCGGTTTGTTGTGTTGAAGGACGGGTTAGCGCGCATGGAACGGGCGCTGGCGGCTTTGATGCTCGATATTCACACGCAGCAATTCGACTATGAAGAGGTGGTGCCGCCACTATTGGTACGGGATCAGGCAATGTTCGGCACCGGGCAACTGCCCAAATTCGCGGAGGATAGTTTCCGCACCACGGATGGCTATTGGCTGATTCCCACCGCCGAAGTGTCGCTGACCAACCTGGTGGCAGACAGTATTCTTAGCGAGGAAGAGCTGCCGAAGCGTTTCTGTGCTTACACGCCATGCTTTCGTTCCGAGGCCGGATCGGCAGGCCGGGATACGCGCGGCATGATCCGTCAACATCAGTTTTCCAAAGTCGAAATGGTGAGCATTACGACACCGGAACAATCAGTAGAAGAACATGAACGTATGCTTGGCGCGGCGGAACAGGTGTTGCAAACGCTGGGGCTACATTATCGGGTCATGGCGCTCTGTAGCGGCGATACCGGGTTTGGGTCCCAAAAAACCTATGATATTGAAGTGTGGCTGCCGGGGCAGGATGCCTACCGCGAAATTTCCAGCTGCTCCAATTTCGGCGCATTCCAGGCGCGTCGGATGAAGGCACGCTTCCGCCGCACGGGTGAGAAAAAGCCGGAACCCGTGCACACGCTCAACGGCTCCGGGCTGGCCATTGGCCGTACCATGGTTGCTATCCTGGAAAATTACCAACAAGCAGACGGTACTATTGTGATACCGAATGCGCTGGTGCCGTATATGGGTGGGCTCTCGGAATTGAGAATTGAGAATTGAGAATCGGGATTACCGCCTATCATGTCTTCGATTCCCGATTCCCACATTCCCAATTCTAATACCCTCCTCCTCATTGACGGCTCCGGTTTCATCTTTCGTGCCTATCATAAATTGCCGCCGCTGACCCGTGCGGACGGGACACCCACCGGCGCAGTGTACGGCTTTACCACCATGCTATTAAAACTGCGCGAAGAGACGCAAGCGACCCATGCGGCGGTGGTGTTTGATGCCAAAGGCAAGAACTTCCGGCATGATCTGTATGAAGCGTACAAGGCGAATCGTCCTCCTGCACCGGAAGATCTGATCCCGCAATTTCCCCTCGTGCGCGACGCCGCTCGCGCGATGAGTCTGCCGGTCATTGAGCAGGAAGGCGTGGAAGCCGATGACATCATTGCTACCTATGCAAAGCAGGGAGCACAGCAGGGCATGCAGGTATCGATTGTGTCTTCCGATAAGGATTTGATGCAATTGCTGGGTGACGGCGTCACCATGTTCGACCCGATGAAAAACAAACCACTGACACTGGAGGATGTCGAAGCCAAATTCGGCGTCACGCCGGATCAGGTGGTGGAAGTGCAGGCGCTGATGGGGGACAGCACCGACAATATTCCCGGTGTGCCGGGCATTGGCCCGAAAACGGCAGCGGAACTGATTCAGCGGTTTGGCACACTGGAAAACCTGCTGGATCACACACACGAAATCACCCAGAAGAAGCGCCGGGAAATGCTGGAAACTCATCGCGAGTTAGCGCTAATCTCAAAGCAGCTCGTTACCTTGAAGGCGGATTGCGATGGCCTGCCGGATGTGGATAGTTTCGGTATGCCGGACTTTGATGTGGCGCGATTACTGGAATTCTGTGAGGAACAGAATTTCACCACGATCGGCAAGCGCTTACGTAAACACTATGGAGTAGAAACAGCAGAGACCGACAGTTCAGCGAGTGCGGCGCTAAGCGATAAGCGAGACTATCACACCATCACCACCATCGAACAATTGCAGGAGGTGATACGCCAGATTGAGCAGGTGGGACACGTGGCCTTTGATGTCGAAACGACGTCACTGGATGCAACCCAGGCGGAACTGGTCGGGCTGTCGCTGTGCAGTGAGATCGGTACCGCCTGTTACCTGCCGTTGCAACATAAACAGGCAGACAGCGCAGGCGGGGATTTGTTTGCGCAGCAAACTACTCTGGCAGGAGGGCAAGTGCCGCTACAAGAAGCACTGTCCGCATTGAAGTCGATGCTGGAATCTCCCGCGATTCTCAAAATCGGTCAGAACATCAAATATGATGCGCTAGTGATGCGATCTTACGGCATCGACATTACTGCGATGGATGACACCATGCTGCTCTCCTATTGTCTGGGGGCAGGTGCGCATAACCACAATATGGATGAGCTGGCAAAACGCCATCTGGACATCACCCCTATCCCGTTTAAGGAGGTGGTCGGCACCGGTAAGGCGCAAATCACGTTTGATTACGTGCCTATCGAATGTGCCACCGACTATGCGGCGGAAGATGCTGACATCACCCTGCGGCTATGGACATTACTCAAACCGCAATTGCTCCTGTCGCATTTAAGCGCCGTGTATGAGCGCCTGGAACGCCCGCTCGTGCCGGTGATTACCGCCATGGAAGCGCATGGCGTGAAGGTCGATCGCACACGGCTGACGCATTTATCCAACCGCTTCGCCACCGATATGCACACGCTGGAGCAGGAAATCTACCGGCTGGCCGGGCAGCATTTCAATATTGGATCGCCGAAGCAACTGGGTGAGATTCTGTTTGATTCGCTGGCGCTGGCAAAAGGCAAGAAATCCTCCAAAAGCGGTGCCTATGTCACCGATGCGGAAACGCTGGAGGAATTGACAGCGCAGGGACATGCATTGCCGGAAAAGGTGCTGGCCTGGCGACAACTCTCCAAACTGAAAAGCACCTATACCGATGCGCTGATGCAGCAGATTCACCCAAAGACCGAACGCATCCATACCAGCTATTCGCTGGCGGCGACATCCACCGGTCGCCTGAGTTCGTCCGATCCGAACCTGCAAAACATCCCGATTCGCACTGAGCAGGGGCGGATGATCCGCGAGGCGTTCATTGCCGAGGGCGGGTTCACTCTAATGGCGGCGGATTATTCGCAGATCGAGCTGCGCCTGCTTGCGCATATTGCCGGGATTAATGCGCTCAAAGATGCCTTCCGTGAGAATAAGGATATTCATGCCATCACCGCGTCGCAGGTATTTGGAGTGTCACCGAAAGCTGTGGATGGTGAGCTTCGCCGCAAGGCCAAGACCATCAATTTCGGCATTATCTATGGCATCAGCGCCCATGGGCTGGCCACCCGGCTGGCGATTCCCAGAACGCAGGCGGCGGAATATATCGAGGCGTATTTCACCCAATATCCGGGGATTCGACGCTATATGGAACGGGTCAAAGAAGAAGCCAGAGAGCAGGGCTACGTGACAACCTTGTGGGGGCGGCGCTGTCACACGCCGTTGATCCATGACAAAAACCCCAATCGCCGCGCCTTTGCCGAGCGCGCCGCGATTAATGCGCCGTTGCAGGGCAGTGCGGCGGACATTATCAAGCGCGCCATGATCGCCGTGGATCGGTTACTGCGACAGGAACAGGCAACATCACGCATGTTGTTGCAGGTGCATGATGAACTGGTCTTTGAAATCGCGGACGGGGAAGACGCGCTCATTCCACGGATTCAGCGCACCATGGAACAGGCTGCCGCGCTGGATGTGCCATTGGTGGTAGAGACCGGCACCGGCCAGCATTGGGGCGAAGCGCATTGATCCCGATCATTAATTGGAAATCTACTACTATAAATGGTAGGGGTGGAGGGACTTGAACCCCCGACAAAGGCGTTATGAGCGCCCTGCTCTAACCACTGAGCTACACCCCCATGGGTAATCGAAACTTTAGACCTCTTGCATAACCGGTTTTATACGGCATCTACTTTGTCGTGTCCGTCCTCAAATCCTCATGTATGTCTTACACTCCGGTTCTCCGGGCGGGCACTCCTCGTATCTGCTCGCCTAAAATCGGTTATGCAAGAGGTCTTTTGTATAACTTAGTGAATACGGACAAGCAAGGCGCTAAGCTGCTTTAGAAAGCCCTATGGCCTGTTCATCAGCAAGCGCACAACGGCACTGGCCGAACTCCGCCGGACAGTAACGGGTTTTATGCGCGTTAATCAATGCTTCCTCCGATTCCACTGACAGGCAGAGTTCCTTTAACCCTTCAATGAAATGTTCCTGTACACCCAATGCCGGAATGCGGTGATATTCCGGTACGCCATGCTCATCGGCCAGTTCCTTATATTCAATATCCAGTTCCACCAATGTTTCCGAATGTTCCGACACAAAGGCGACCGGCACTAAAATAATCGGCACCTTATCCTTACCCGCGCGGATAATCTCTTCCTCCGTTGAGGGACCAATCCATTTAAGCGGACCAACCCGGCTCTGGTAGCACACCACATAATCGAGCTGATCAAACATCAGCAGCTTGATAATCCTCTCAGCCGTACGCTCCACCTGCCATTGATAGGGATCGCCCGCCTGAATGATCTTCTCCGGCAATCCATGTGCCGAAAACAGTACCCGTGGACGCGCACTGGCCGCCACCTGAAAATAAACATCGCGTAACAATGCACCATGCGCATTGATGAAGGATTGCTGATCGGCATAACAGCAAACGTGCGTGGTCGGTGCATCCAGTCCTGCTGCTTTTGCCGCCCGTTTCCAATCGTCAAACGAGGATTGCGTCGTGGTTGTGGAGTATTGCGGATAGAGCGGTAACAAAATGACATGATCCGGATCATATTCCTTCACCCGCGCCACTACCTCGTCACTCATCGGGTGCCAGTAACGCATGCATACGAACAGCTTACAGTCTCCTTCCGATTCCAGCGCCGATTCCAGCGCCGATTTTTGCGCCATGGTCTGTTCCAGAATCGGTGACTTTCCACCAATTTCATCATAAATTTCCTGGGCAATGGGTGTACGTTTCCAGGCAATAAAACGCGCTAAATTCTTGCGAACAAACCCGGGAGCACCAATAATCGCCGGATCATTGAACAGATTAAATAAAAACGGTTTCACCGATTCCGGCCCATCCGGTCCACCCAAATTCAACAGCACAATCGCTGTCTTGGTCTCTTTTGAAATGACTCGTGCCATGCCGTTATTCCTCCCGGATACACTCCACCAATTCTTTCATATGCGATGGCGGCGTCGATGGCAAGACACCATGTCCCAGATTAAATACAAACGGACGATCTGCCATCACCTCTTTTAAGCGCTTCACTTCTGCCCGGACATACGCCATATCATGCACCAGCGCCAATGGATCGAGATTACCCTGCAAAACGATCGACTCCGGTATTCTTCGTGCTAGGATTCCCATATCCGTATACATATCCACTGACAAACCATCCGGTATCACCATCTCTGCATAACGCATCATATCCGCTGCACCGATAGCACGCGGAAATCCAATGACGGGTACATCGGGATGTGCAGCACGGATTGCTTCAACGATACGCTTTGCCGGTGCAAACACCAATGCTTCCCGTTTCCCTGCCGGGACATGCGATGCCCAGCTATCGAACAATTGTACTGCCTGCGCACCGGCTTCGATTTGTGCGATTAGATGCGCTGTGACTGCTTCCGTTAATGTTTCAATCAGCGCTGCAACTAGCCCTGGTGTTTTGTAAATCGCGCTGCGTGCGTTAATGAAATCCTGTTTTCCATTGCCGTCCAACATGTAACACAGCAATGTCCACGGTGCGCCTGCAAATCCAATTAACGCCGTATCATCCGGCAATTCCTGGCGCGTTATACGCAACGCTTCATAGACCGGTTGAAGAAACTCGATCATAGCATCCTGATTCAATGCACTCACGTCTTCTTCGGTTTCCAAAGGTTCGAGCCATGGTCCCTGCCCTTTGACGAAGGATAAATCTCGTCCAAGTCCGTGCGGTACCACCAATATGTCGGAAAAAATAATGGCTGCATCCATGCCAAACCGACGAATTGGTTGCAGCGTTACCTCACACGCTAGTTCCGGTGTATAGCATAAGGTCAGAAAATCACCTGCATCTTCTCTCAGTGCCCGATATTCGGGCAAATACCGACCAGCCTGTCGCATGATCCAGCATGGTGGAACGGTTGATATATGCCCTTGAAACGGTGCGAGAAATGGAATCATGGAGGCACTATAAAGCCGCGTTTACAGAAAGCAAGTATCTCTCATCATATGGAAGTATCCATTATGAGACGAACAAGAAAGCTCCCATATAAAAATAAAATAAATAATTTATGGTAGAAAGAGTAGATAGTGGAACGATAGGGAAATCGGGGATAAGTAATTATTCAATTTCTGTCCTTACGATTATCCACATCCCAGAAGATGATAGATAATATATGAATAATGAAGAAGATATATAGGATTTTCATGGAGTATATTTGTGTAAATCAAAGATGTGAAGAATGGGGATAAGTATCCTATCCCAGTTACGTTCATCCATAAGATTCACATGGCATCACTCTTTATAAGGTTAGGGTGAACCTTACCTGATCGCGTGGGCGAAATGGGGACAAATGGCCTCCCTTGCTTTATCCGTCTCTCATGATATGACGGTTACAGAATTTATGCACAGGATTATCACTAGAAAAAAATCTATGACAGGACAGATTCACACCGTCATTATTATTCCGGCGCGTTATGCTTCGACGAGATTCCCGGGAAAACCATTGGCCATGATCGCCGGGCGAACCATGCTGGAGCGGGTCGTTGCGATTGCCCAAAAATCGGTAGAGAAGATGGGTTCGGAAGTGCAGGTGTTAGTTACCAGTGACGATGGCCGTATTGCCGAACATTGTGACCAGCTGGGGGTAATGTGCGTCATGACGAATGCCGCTTGTCCCAGTGGTACCGATCGAGTCGCGGAAGCAATACAGCAATTGCCGGACTCAGTGGATTTTATTATCAATTTTCAGGGGGACGCACCGCTGACGCCGCCACATTTTATACGAGCGATGATTGAAAGTTATAAAAACAGGCCATGCGATGTGGTAACGCCGGTGGTGCAACTGGATTGGCCGGCACTGGATGCGTTGCGCGATAGCAAGCAAGTCACGCCTTTCAGTGGTACCTGCGCAAGTTTTGTACCGGATTCAGGTCAGGCATTATGGTTCAGCAAAACTATTCTTCCTGCCATTCGTAAAGAGCAGGAATTACGAAAACAGCAATCAATGAGCCCCGTGTATCGGCATATCGGGTTATACGGCTATGCGCGTGATGCGTTGCAACGTTTCCAGCAATTACCGGAAGGGTATTATGAAGCGTTGGAAGGATTAGAACAGTTGCGAATGCTGGAACATGGGATGCATATTCGTTGTGTTCCCGTATCCTATGAAGGCCGTGAAGGTATGTCCGGAGTCGATAGTCCGGAAGATGTAGCGCGTGCGGAAGCGCTTATTGCCAAATATGGAGAATTAGCGTGACGACCCGGCTACTCATCGCCCGGCATGGGAATACATTTGCACAGAGTGAAACGCCGCGCCGGGTCGGAAGGACTGACATACCACTGGTTGCCAGCGGTGAAGCGCAAGGAAAGGCATTGGGTCAACATATCCAGGAACAAGGATGGAAACCTATCATCGCATTTACGTCGGAATTGCAGCGTACCATCCGAATGGCGGAATTGGTGAAAGAAGTGATCGGTGCGGATTTTCCCTGTCACCGTCTTCCATTCCTCAACGAAATTGATTACGGAGTCGATGAAAATTGCACGGAAGCAGAGGTCATTGCTCGCATAGGAAAAGAAGCAATTACACGCTGGGATGCGGAGGCGATAGCGCCGGATGGATGGCATATTGACGTTGAAGCGATTCGTAAAAGTTGGCAAACCTTTGCCCAGGAAATAAACACACACTATGTAGGAAAAACGGTGTTGGTGGTAACCAGTAACGGCATTGCCCGTTTTGCGCCAGTTCTGACGGGAGATGAAACCGCCTTTCGTCGTGACTATTCGTTAAAACTAGCTACAGGGGCATTGGGCGTGCTGGAATATCATTCGACAGAACAGCATTGGACATGCAAAGGGTGGAATTTGCGTCCTTAAAAACGCTTGTTCAAGCCTGCCTGTTTCAACACTTCGTTTGCTGTAGTGCGTACATAGCAATTACGCGGTACGGTCACTGGTAAACCATCGCGAGTTTTCCATATTTCATGTGATCCCTTGCCGTTTCTCACATAATAAGCACCCAACTCTTTCTTCAGAATTTTAATTATTTGATGGTAATAGCCTTTTCCCATTAATTAGCTCTGGATTCAGAGAACTTAGCAAGCTGAAATAGTGGTGGTATATCTTGCATGTCATGCTCAAGATTGGCGGCTACCATATCCGGCAAAAGATCATGAGCTATCTCTACAACCTCTTCAATGGTGGCAGCTTCAACGACCAGTCCGCGCACGTCCTCACATATACCGGTGTAGCGCCCGGTCTTATCATCACGACTAATGGTAATGATATATTGATTTACCTGTGGCATGACCAGATGGACTCCTGCGTTGTTGACAGTATAGATAATAGCGTGAAATCGCCATATTTACAAGTGAAGGATATAGAAGTTATCAACATTCTTGAACATACACAATGATTGCGTATTGAAGTAAATCTGCTATACGGATAAGCCGCTTAAGACGAAGAAAAATACAGGTACAACCTATGAAATACGTCCAATCATTAGTATATACTCCACTACGTTGGTTTCTAAAGCGAGTATGCATCGGCTATCTTCGGCATAAGCCGATGGCTCATTGTGATTATCAATTATATTACCCGATGCATCAGCATTTAAATTTTCTGTTTCAAAAAGAGATTGCCTATGAAGAAAACATCCAGCGCCGGATCCTACCACTGATTGGAGAAGGTGACCTGGTGTTTGATATTGGCGCTAATATTGGGCAATATACGCTACCGTTTTCACAGCGGGTTGGTGCAACTGGGCGTGTCATTTCCTTTGAACCAAACCCTGAAGTCATGCAGATTTTACAACTCAATCTCATGATGAATCATCTTTCAAACGTGACGGCGGTCGCACAGGCAATGGGAAAAGAGGCAGGCCATGCTCATCTGGGAATAGATACCATGACCGGCGGGCGTATGTCTTCGATTGTTCAGCCGGAGCGGTTTGACGCAACGCATATAGTGGAACAAACCACGTTGGACGAAGCTGTGCAGCATTATGGTATTCCACATCTGGTAAAAATGGATGTGGAACATGCAGAAGCACTGATTCTGGAAGGAGTAGAAACACCATCAATTTACCGGCATACTCTGTTTCTCATTGAGGTACGGGAAGAAAGTAAGGCCGATGTTTTCCGGTTTTTTGATCAGCATCGTTGTTTCTGTTTTGAAAACGAAAAACAGGTCGAATATGCGGATGCGATTCCCAATTTCGCCAATCTGCTGTTCCAGCCGGAACTTCAATATGTCCGGGATTCCGGCAGTAATGCTTCTTCTCCTTCGGAAGGTACAATCCGTACGGTTTGTGAATCACAAGAAAAACTACCTTCATGATTCATGTGGATCAATGTGTGGCACAGCCAGTCATCATCATTGCGATCAGGGTAGTCGGTTCGCATATGGGCACCGCGTGATTCTGTTCGGTACAGGGCGGCATATAATGTCGCCAGCGATTGCAGAATCAGGTTTTCGGTTTCCAGCGCCGTGACCAACCCATTATTCCAGCGCAGGTCGCGATGGTGAATGCCGCAATGGGCATGGAACTCGTGCCATAAGGCTTCCAGCTTCTCTATTCCCTCCAGCAAAGCATCACCGTGCCGAAGAATGCCGGCATAACGCTGAGTAAGTTCCTGAGACGCCTGACAAAATTCATAAGGATCAGTGTTACCATCGGCATAGCGCCAGCGATCAAAGCGTTTTAGAATCGATGCCAGGTTGGTATGTGTTTCATCTATTTGAAGTGAACCTGACTCAGAATGCTGCGCGGCCATTTCACCGGTACGCTTACCAAAGACGATCAAATCCAGCAGAGAATTACAGCCCAGACGATTGGCACCATGCACCGAGCTACAGGCTGCTTCTCCGATGCAGTACAGTCCCGGTACAGACTGTCCGTCCTTCCTGATTACCTGTCCATCCAGATTGGCAGGAATGCCGCCCATCGTATAGTGCGCAGTGGGAATAACGGGAATCGGAGTGGTAGAGACGTCAATACCCAGTAATTGCCATGCCAGCGAGCGCGTACCTGGAAGAAGTTCGGAAAATGTCGATTCCCTGATAGCTGTCAGATCGAGCATCACGTGATCTTTATTTTTTCCACAGCCGCGCCCTTCGGTGATTTCCTGCATCATGGCACGAGCGACGACATCGCGGGATGCCAGGTCTTTGTAGTGTGGCGCATAACGTTCCATAAATGCGTCACCGCTGGCATTGCGCAGGATGCCGCCTTCCGATCGCGCCGCTTCGGAAATCAATACACCTGAACCGTACAGGCCGGTGGGGTGAAACTGGATGAATTCCATATCCTGCAATGGGATACCGGCACGTAAGGCAAAGGCATTGCCATCGCCGGTGCAGGTGGAAGACGAGGTCGCAGACGCATAAATCTGTCCATATCCGCCAGTGGCCAGAATGGTATGGCCGGCACGAAACTGGTGCAATGTGCCGGTTGCCAATTCCCAGGCAACACAGCCAATACATGCACCGGTCACCGTATCCATTAGTAAATCCAGCACGATATATTCCTCGAAGAAATCTACCGGGTAGCGTTGGATATAGTCATATAGTCCCGTCATCATTGCGTCACCGGTGCGATCGGCAGCAGCGCAGGCACGGAACGCTAGGTCGCCCTTGCCGTAATGGGTCGACATACCGCCATAGGGGCGTTGATAGATATTCCCGGAAGCGTCGCGAGTAAACGGTACGCCCATCTCTTCCAGATCACGGATCGCTTCCGGTGCATGGCGGCACATATAGCGAATCGTATCCTGATCGCCCAGCCAGTCAGACCCTCGGATGGTGTCATAGGCATGCCAGCGCCAGTCATCCGCCGTGACATTTCCCAGTGCTGCGTTGATGCCGCCCTGCGCAGCGACGGTATGGCTGCGTGTGGCCGGCACCTTACTGATAATGCCGACGCGAACCCCGTGTCTTGCCGCTTCAATCGCAGCGCGCAACCCGGCACCGCCTGCGCCGATGACGAGTACGTCATATTCGTGTACGATGCTGCATTGTGTCGGAGAAATCATATGTTTAGTGTATCGTGGTTTTATGACGCTATCCATATATACTCGTTTCACTTTAAAATTCCCCACGGAATTTAAAAGTGAACGCGCTACAGTCATTTCCCTTTAACCTTTTCCCTTAGCAAATGTCACCGAAACGTCACGCATTACGCCGGAATTTCTGGTAAAATAATACTGTGGCAGACTATACCTTAAACCCGCAGAAAACCTGGGATCACCGGCATAAATCCATCACGGATCGCTCGGTGGGTGGTAACCTGCTCTCCGAACACATGGTCGATGCTCCCAATCGGCATCGTCCGGCTAGCATTACCCTCACTCAACGCCCAGAAGAGATGCTGTTCGGCGCCAACCCCGACGTTAACGACAGTGCTCGCCTCTACACCAACCCGTTGGAAGCGTCCAATATGGCGCTGGAAGGCGGAACACCACTTTACAAAACCCTCGGCGGACGCCTGCTAACCCAGAGCGTCGCGCGAGGGTTGTTCGCTGCCGCGATGTTCACCGCCGGCTCCTACATGGTCAAGGAATGGAATCCTGACATTCCCTTTGGTGAGCAACCCCTGCTCGGTAAACCACTCAGCGCGCTGCAAACCCTGTTTGACACCACCTTAAGCCGTCCGATGGAAAGTATCATTGGCGTTGCACTGAATGACCCGGAACGCGCCAAACACTTCATGACGTTTAACAAGCATTTCGCCAAACCCTATATGGTAGAACAGGCAATACAAGGAGTAAAGCTGAGCAACGCTGATATCTTCGGTGAAACCATGGGCACCGAAATGGTCAAACGCACCTTCGCCTTTGCGTCCGGTAGTATCGGTGCAGCGGTAGGGCGTAATTTTGTCGCGGTGCTGGATCCGAATTTTAAAACCAGTTGGCTTAAAAATGGTAAGATTGATTGGGGTGATCTGGCAAAATCCACCGCAAAAGAGGTTTGGCGCATTGGCACCTATTATGCAGGCGAGGATTGGGCTGCTGCCTTTGGTTATGCTTGGCAGTTACGAGCTACGCGCGGACTGCAAATGCAGGCGATGGGCGATGCGGTCATGGCGCAAGCCGTGTTGGAAGATATACAGAACGATCGCATGGGCACCGTCAACCGAATAGGGTCGGACGGCACTGTAGGACATTCCTATGAGGGCATGGGGGCCGCGGATTTTCAGATGCGGTTTATGGGCTATAATTTCTACACTTTGCTTTATCGTGATCTCTACAATCACGTTGGCCACATGATTAATCATGCTAAGGAACAAGGGTTGCAGGTTTCCCTGCCGAAAAACCCGGTGCATTGCGTTTCCGAAACGGTGAAATATCTTGGAAAAAGCCTGATTAAATCCCAAATCTATATGGCGCCGTCGGTGCTGGCGTTCTGGCCGCAAAACATTGCGATTCAAAAACAGCACCACACCTTTGTCGATGAAAAAACCGGCACCCCGATTACCACACGAGCTGCACGCACCATTGATCCGACCAGCATGGAAGACCGTGCGAAGCCTTTCATGGATGAAAATAATATTCCAAGCGCCCATAGCGGGATCTATGCACGCGCCGGGGCATTAAAAAACGATCAAGCGCTCTTTCTTGGCGAAGAACGCCTGGCCTACGACCTCTCTGGGCATGATCCCTACACACACCATAGCCACCCGATGGATCACGTCATTAACCCAATCGGTAAGTTCGCCAACAGCTACACGCAAACCCTCAATCAGCATGTTTCCGCACCTGCGCTACATACCACCCAGCGCGTGATGTCGAGAACAATGAAAGATAAAACAACCACTGGCCTCCCGTGTATCAACAAAGTAAAACAAAATATCCCCTGGCTGACGTCCACCTTTGCCCGTGCCCAGATGGCCTACATGCCGTACATGACGGCGAAGTATGAGTTGGCGCAACTTTGGGATACACCGGAGATGGATGCGGCTGCCTACCGGTTCATGGATGGGCTGGGAGGATTTAATTTCAGGGAAGTTTTTGCCGGCGCAAAAGATGTGTTGAATGTTGTCACTTTCCGTGAGGTATCGCCGGAAACGCAGGCGAAGGTCGGTGCGACGCGGGGGCCGGTTAATTCACGAGCCGAGGCACTGAACCATACCAATGAAATACAACAGGCCATGAAACTCGAACGCTACCAAGAACGCATGCAGGAACAACGGCAGAAGTTTCAGGACAGTGCCAACAATGTCAGCGGGTTTAAACGTAAACCTGAGGAAACCGTGTCAGCTGCCAGCTATGAAGGTCAGACCGTCACAACCGGCCAAACGCAGCAGCTCTGACAATTACGTGTCGTCGCCCTTCTCTTCCTCTTTTTTCGGACAGCTGGGGCGCGTCGTAAAGGTTTTTGCGGAATCAACGATGAAATGACCGTGAATTAACACATTCCTGCCTATGAGTACATCGTAGTTGAAATCATCACGATCCGAAAGATTCACCTCTTCATGCAATAACACTCCAGCGATACAAAGGGTCATTTCGACCACCGGGCGGCGCAGGTGCCCGCCGGTTTTTTTCTTGATCCGCACCATACGGGTCAGTGGCTTTTTAATATGGTTGCTGCTGCCTTCATCCGATTCGATCGTGAAGATCACATAGCCCTTGCCGTCTTCGTCTTCTTTAGGCTCTACCAGCTCAATAATTTCCGCATGAATGGAGGAGGTCAACGCCCCTGTATCCATCTTGGCCTTAAACGTGCTTTCAACGCGCGGAATGGTGACTTTTTCCACGTAGCCGACCACCGTTTTTTCCTGTGCCTGCTTCTTGGCGGCAGCCTCCGCCTGGTCGACGATAAAAGTACACAGAACGATTGCCACACATGCGAATCGCATGCGGAACCATGGGCAAATGGATGAATTGCGATGGGTCATGCAGACGCTTATAGCTTCAATTCCCGTGAGTGCAACCCTTAAAAAACCTAACATTACTTCAACCTTTATCGAACATCGCAAGACTTTATTAACATTTTAAACGTAATAATAGGCTGGGTTTTTGTACCCGACCATATAGTAGTTCAACATAAGAATTCCTCTCTCGAAGAAATTCTTATGTTGAGAAACTGCTATATATTTTAAGTGAAAAGAGTATTAGTACACACAGCCCACAAAACCACCTAATCAGACAGGTAACACTCATGACAGATACACAGTATGACATTGTTGGACTCGGTAACCCAGTGGTCGATATTCTCGCTCATGTCGATGAGGAATTTATCGAGCGCCACAAGTTAATCAAAGGTACCACGCACCTGGTAGATGAATCCGCCATCTGGAGACTTTGTACGGAATTGCGCGAGGGGCGCACCTGTTCCGGTGGGTCGGCGGCCAATACCATTGTCGCCATGGCGGAGTTGGGTGCAAAGACCGCGTTCCTGGGACGCATTGCCAGAGATGAAATGGGAGATACGTTTGTTCGTGATATTCAGGCGGCCAAAGTCACGTTTCCTGCCGAACCGGCGGAGGGCGGCAAACCCACCGCCTGCTGCGCCGTATGCGTTACGCCGGACGGCGAGCGCACCATGTGCGTCTATATCGGCGCCAGTTCGGAATTTGCCGTCGCTGATGTGGATGCGGACATTATCGCCGCGTCGAAGATCATGTATATTGAGGGTTATCTGTGGGATGCGCCACAGGCAAAGGAAGCCATCAGTCATGCCATCAGCATTGCGGAACAACATGATGCGCGCATCGCCTTTACGCTGTCTGACCTGTTTTGTGTCGATCGGCACCGCGATGATTTCCTGCGATTAATTGAGGATCATGTCGATATTCTGTTCTGTAATGAAGATGAGTCCCGCTCTCTTTATCATTCGAACGAGGCGGAAGAGGTAGCAGAAAAGCTGAAATCTCAGGTAGACTATCTGGTGATTACCCGCAGCGAGCAGCCGGCCATTGTCGGAAATCAGGGAAACCTGATTCGTATTCCGCCACGTCCCGTACCGCAGATTGAGGATGTTACCGGTGCCGGAGATATGTTCGCCGCTGGGTTCCTGCATGGGCTACTGGAAGAAGCGCCAATTGATGCCTGCACCATGCGCGGTCATATGCTCGCTGGTCACATCATCCGCCAGCTCGGCGCCCGCAGTGACCAGCCGTTGCGCAATATTCTGGGTAAAGCAGCATAAGGAACATCCATGAAATACGCTGCTGGAGAAATTATCTTCAAGGAAGGAGACGAAAGCGATGTCGCCTATCTGATTACGAGCGGTAAGGTAGAAATCTATCGTGGATCCCCCACCGGGCAGATGGAACAACTGGCCATACTAGAAGCTGGGCAGATGTTTGGCGAGATGGGGCCCATGGATCGTTCCCCCCGCAATGCTTCCGCTCGTGCCCTGGCCGATACCGTGCTGACGCCGATGGAAATCGAACAGGATGAAGAGGATTAGACGCGGTATGCATCTGGGTGCAAAGGCGACATAAAAAAAATCCCGTCATTAACGATTGATTCGCCGTTCATAATCGCTTAAGCAGGACATACGCTTAATAGCAGTCCAACATAATAATTTCCATTCGGGGATTATTATGTTGAAAAACTGCTATATATTTAAAGATATACTCAAACAAGTATACACAAAAGAAGAAGGATAACGCGATGGCAGGCAGTGTGAATAAGGTGATTCTGGTAGGAAATCTGGGGCGTGAACCGGAGGTTCGGGCAACGCAGGATGGGCGTGAAATTGCCAATCTCAGTATTGCAACGACCGATAGCTGGCGCGATAAAAGCACCGGTGAACGGCGGGAGCGCACCGAATGGCACCGAGTGGTGATTTTCAGCGACGGACTGGTGACGGTGGCCAAGAACTATCTGCGCAAGGGCAGCAAGGTATATGTCGAAGGCTCGCTGCAAACGCGTAAATGGACGGATCAGCAGGGCGTGGAGAAATACTCAACCGAAGTGGTGTTGCAGGGATATGGCGCCACGCTGACCATGCTGGATGGAAAGCGTGACGATCAGCAGGGCGGCGGCTATCAGTCCTCTTCCCAGCCGCAGCAGCAACGGCAAGGCAGCAATGCCCCCGCTCCTGCGCCGGAACTGGATGACGATATTCCATTTTAATGAATATCGCTGTTTATTTGGCGTATGCGTCAACTTAATTCGTTTTAACGGCGATACCGGCGGTTTGTGCAGGAGCAACGTCAAAACTCGATGTGCCGCCATTTCCAAACTGGCCGCCACTGTTCCTTCCCCAGCAATACAAGTCACCATTGGTTTTTGATCCGCACATAAACTCATCGCCGCGTCCGCCAACATATTGCCAATCCGTATCTGTACCTACGCGAAGGGGAACCAATTGATTCGCTCCGCCGGTATCATTACCGATTTGTTGTCTGTTATTTTCTCCCCAGCACCAGAGCTCTCCCGAACGAATACCGCATACGGTACGGTTACCTGCATATACATATTCCCAGCCTGACTCTGTGCCGACCTGTGTCGGTGTGTGGACATGCGCCGTTGAATTATTACCAACGCCGCCGTTTGTGTTCCATCCCCAGCAATAAAGCTGCCCGGTTGCCCGTATACCGCACACTGCACCGGAGGTGGAATGCACATAAATCCAATCTGTGATACCTCCCAGAACTTCCTGCGGCGTATCCTGATCAGGGCCGTCAAGTATACCGAGTCCCAGGCGACCGTCATTTTGTGTGCCCCATGAGAATAACCGGCCACCATCACGAATGCCCCAGGATGAGCCACCATTGACCGTAATCACTTCCCAATCGGTATTCGCGCCACCATCCACTTCCTGTGGTGTAGCAAACGTACCACCGACACTGCCAATGCCAAGCCTTCCGTTACTATTATCTCCCCAGCAAAATGCCCTGCCATCAGCGAGTACACCGCAGCCATGGTTGGAGTCCACATCCAGGCTGACCCAGGTAGAATGCCCTCCGGAAACCAGTGTAGGGGTATGATGATCGCCACCCGTACTAAACCCTAATTGACTGTTTGAGTTGTTCCCCCAGCAATAGGCTTCACCATTGCTGCGAAGACCGCAAGCACTATTATTATCGCCCGTTACATGTGCCCAGTCACCAAAAGCATTTGCCTCCTCACCAAAGGATGTCACATCGCTTGTTCCACCATTTCCAAGTCGTCTTGCGGTATTAATCCCTGAGCACATCAACTCATTTGCATTGTTTATGAGACATGTTGAAGTGGTATGCGTCATAATATACTTGACTTTGATGTAGTTTAGCGATGGCGTTTCTAACGTCGGCACGACACTGAGCTGAACATTTTGTTGTCCCTGCCAGAGGAGCCAGTCATTGTAGTAGGTAGCGGTGGTGGTTTGATTTCCGCCATTAT
>JANQNR010000012.1 GCA_028279475.1 Rickettsiales bacterium
ATTTAAAGGAAAAGGTCGAGTATATCCTTTAAAATATAGCACTTCCTTGTCATAAGCTCTCCCTAAAGTAGGGAATTCTTATGACAAAGTGCTATACGTACTTATCAGAACTGGATAAAAAAAAAATCCCGAAAACGATGGAGGCCTAGGCCTGCAAGTCGCTATCGGGAGTATCGTATTGTTGCAGCTCAAACCGCGCACCGGGTGGCAACACGCCCTTGATCTCCTCTTCGGTTGGAAGAGATGCGCCAGTGAGAGTAACAATGATATCCCGCGGGGTAGGATATTCATAGCTAATCGCGCATCGCTGCCCGAAAGCGGCCTGAAAATCAGCCTGATCCGCCCCATAAGGAGCAGAATACCTGAATTTGCAGTTTAGCATCATCTAAGCCCCTTATATCTAAGAAGCGATAACAATGCACTAACAATAGTGGTTTACTTGTGAAAACGCAAGCAGATTCCCAATTATCAGTTCCCGATTCTACCTTACCCCTGCCCCCACGGTGCCGGGATGGATGAGCCACCACTCGCTGCCTTGCCTTGACGGATCGTGTCGAACACACCCAGCGCCTGTGCGACCATGGATCCGGCATCCCCGGCATTGGCCGGCAGCAGCACGGTTGTACCCTCCTGCGCCAGATTGGCGAACGCGCCAACATATTGTTCGGCGACTTTCAACTCCACCGCTTCCTTTCCACCATTCGACTTGATGGCCTGTGCGACCATCGCAATCCCTTGCGCTGTCGCTTCCGCCACCGCCAGAATCGCTGATGCTTCCCCCTGTGCTCGGTTGATCTGGTCAACCTTCGCCGCCTCGGACGCCAGCTCGACTTCGCGCTTCTCCGCTTCGGCAATGTTGATCTTGGATTGCTGCTCCCCTTCAGACTCCAGAATCTCGGCACGCTTCTTCCGCTCGGCCGCCACCTGCAATTCCATCGCCTTCAATACACTGCCCGGTGGGTTGATGTTCTTGATCTCATAGCGCATGCACTGCACACCCCAGGTCTGCGCCGCATCATTGATTGCATGCACGATATTGGTATTGAGCTTCTCGCGCTCCTCGAACGACTCATCCAATGTCAGCTTTCCAATCTCCGAGCGCATCGTCGTTTGCGCCAGTTGCGTCACTGCATAGACCGGGTCAGACACCCCGTAGGACGCCTGAATCGGGTCGATGATCCGAATATAAATCACCCCATCCAGAATCAATGACACGTTATCGCGCGTAATGGCGGTCTGCTCCATCACGTCATGCGCATATTCCTTCAGCGAATGGCGATAGGAAACGCGCTCAATGAACGGGATCAGGAATTGCAGCCCTGGCTCCAGCTTGCGGTCAAATTTCCCGAGCTTTTCGACCACCCAGGCCTGTTGTTGCGGCACAATTTTAATGCCTTTATAGACGAACAGCACGACGATAAAGGCAAAGGCAAGAAACACGGGACTCATAATAGCTACTCCTGATTTATATGGTAATATCCGGCAGATCATTCTCCGGTGGTGGGGCCGGTGCGGTAACGATTAACTGATTGCCCCGCACGGCAGCGATAGTCACCGTATCCCCTTCCACAAACGCCTCCTTGGCAGAATCAGCGGCCACCTGCGCATTCATCAACGTACCCGACCAATAGACTTTACCAGGCTTGCCCAGCATTAATCCACCGGCAGCGACCCGCGCCGTATCACCCACCATATTCTCAAACTTGTCCTTGGACGACGGATCGGTACGCCAACGCTTTAACGGGCGGTATAACACCGCAGCAAACAGCACGGTCAACCCGAACCAGACCGCCAGTTGCAACGTATAATCCTGCGTCTGCAATACCTCGAACTCCAGCAAGACACCCAGCAGGAATGCGGCAATGCCGGCGAACATTAATCCGATGCCGGACATCCCCATCGCTTCCAACGCCAATAACGCGGCAGCAGCGATCAGCCACAAATAGCGCGGTTCCATGAGGGTGCCATCATTCAACCATTCCATAGTGAAACGATTATCATGTGATGGCGTACAAGGTCTAGTGACTTTTTTGGGAATCTCTTATATGTTTCTCCGATGTCTACTCCCAATGACATCGCCCGTAAAATCGCCGCCATCCGCAAGCGCCGCGAACAGCCTGTCACACGCCGGCGCACCTCGCAATATGGTATGATTGTTCGCTTCGCCACAGAACTGACGGCTGCCGTCGGCGTGGGACTGGCCATGGGCTATTATCTTGATCAATGGCTTGGCACGTCACCACTATTCCTGTTGCTATGCATGCTGTTTGGTACCGCTGCCGGGTTTGTGACCATTAAGCGTGTCAATGATGCCTATGTCCAGGAGATGCAAAAAAGCTCGGATGAAGCACAGGAAACGCTGGACAAATAGGTTCAGGTTGCGTACACAGGCGGAAATTTAACCTATCATAACGACAACGCTATGGCAGAAGGCTCTTCCCCGCTCGATCAGTTTACGATCAAAACGATCGTGCAATTGCCCCAACTGGGCGGATACAATATCGATTTCACCAATACCGCTTTCTGGATGGTGATGGCCGTCATCTGCGCTTATGGCCTGCTGATTATCGGTATGCGCGGCAGAGCGCTGGTACCGGGTCGCCTGCAATCGCTTGTGGAAATGACCTATGAATTTGTATCCGGCACCTTGCGTGAAAATGCCGGTGAATCGGCACGCCCATACTTTCCGTTTATCTTCACGCTCTTTATGTTTATTCTGATGTGTAACCTGCTAGGTATGGTGCCGTATTCCTTTACACCAACCAGCCACATCATCGTTACCTTTGCCCTGGCACTCATCGTCTTTATTGGCGTGACCTTGATTGCCTTCATCAAACACGGCACGAAATTTCTGATGTTCTTCCTGCCTGACGGTACGCCGTGGTGGATGGCACCGATTATGTACGTCATTGAACTATTCGCTTATCTGTCTCGCCCGGTCAGCCTCTCTATCCGACTGGCCGCCAATATGATGGCTGGACACATTATTCTGAAAGTCACGGCAGGCTTTGTGATAGCGCTGGGCATCGCCGGTATCGTTCCCTTTACATTTCTTGTGCTTTTGACTGGATTTGAAATCGGAATTGCGATATTACACGCCTACATTTTCACCGTGCTGTCCTGCGTGTACCTAAATGACGCGCTGCATCTGCACTAAATCTTTGTAACTGTTTAAGGAGTTTATCATGGAACTTGAAGCATTGAAATATATCGGCGCAGGCCTTACCGCTTTCGGGATGCTGGGCGCTGCAATCGGAGTGGCCAATATCTTTGTTGCCCTGCTCAACGGGATTGCACGTAACCCATCCGCCGAGCCAAAACTGGCAAAATACTTCATTATCGGTGCTGCCCTATCAGAATTTATGGGACTGCTGGCATTCGTTATCGCCATGATGCTGTTGTTCGGATAAGACGTCAACGCTGATTCGTCCATGCCAGAAACGCAGCACAGCACTGATGAAGCAATCCGCACCATCGACTCCCTACTCAATGGGGGGTCGGCGGTAGGAGTCGAGCAGGCAGCGATAGAGCTGCCAGCCACGGCGCAAGAAAACTCCGCATCAATGCCACAGCTGGATTTCTCCACCTATTCTTCACAGGTTTTCTGGCTGCTCGCCACGTTCCTGCTGCTCTATCTGTTAATCTCACGCAGCGCACTGCCTCGCATCCATGAGATTGTGGAAAAGCGCCGCCATCGGATTGAGAGTGATCTGGATCGTGCAGAGCGTCTTTCCGAAGAAGCAACGCAGGCACAAGCTGCATATGAGCAGATGCAACGTCAAGCGCAGGAAAATGCTACAGCGCTGATTGACGAAGCGTCGACAGAGATTGCCGAGCGACAGGAATCGGAGTTTTCTGCCGTGGACGCCGACATTATCGCCATGCTGGGTGCCTCTGATAAAGATATTGCCGATCGACGTCAGGCGCTGACAAAAGAACTGACGCCCATGGCTTGCGAGCTGGCGGAAAGTGTTATCCGATCTCTGACCGGAAAGGCACCGAAAACCGCTGACATTGATGCGGCGATCAAGAGTTAACCCTGAATTTATCCGGTTTTCTGACCTATGATTCAGTTGTCAACACGATAGTAATCCGTTACGATAAAACCTATGATTAACGAGTCCATAATTGTTGCCGCCGCATTTTTTGCGTTTCTTGCCCTGACCTACCGCCCCATCGGGCGCTTGCTCGGAAAGGTGCTGGATGCGCGTGCCGTGCGTATTGAATCGGAACTTTCCGAAGCAATTCGCCTGCGTGAAGAAGCACAGGTGATGCTCAGCGACTATGAGAAGAAATACCGCGAAATTGAAGCGGAGTCGGAAACCATCCTTCAACATGCCCGTGAAACGGCGGAACAAATGCGCAAGGATGCGGAAGTAGCACTCAAGCGCGCCGTCGAAGCCCGTTTGGCCGCCGCACACCAAAAAATTGCCCGTGCAGAAGAAATGGCCGTGCAAGGTGTCCAGCGTCAGGTAGTGGATGTTGCCCTCAGTGCCGCCAAACAGGTCATCTCCGAAAAAATGCAGAATGACGCCGATGACAGCCTGATCAAGCTGGCCATGAAAGACGTCGATCGCATTGTGCATTAGCGCAAAAAAAATCCTGCCAAACTAGAAAAGCTGATTAAAACCTCTCCGTTCTGTCAGGATCTAGAGCTAGCACTTCTTTAAATTCGGAGAATGGCCGGTTTAGCATATGTTTATTATACCAAATCGACGTTCTCCAGAACTTTATCCTGCCTTTGCTGTAAGAAGAGATTTGTAGCCTCTGCCCAACTTGAAGCAAATAGACTCCAAACAAAGCATTGGCTGTAAATACAGCTGCAAGACAGTATTCGCCTTCGAAAGGGTTTTCTATTGTTAGCTTCATAGCTCAAATTAACAAGGTATGGGAGATATTTACTTTATTCTTACACTTATTTCAAGGTCATTCTCTTCCCCTAATTTTTATAGGGGGAATTCTGCATCGCTCATAATGTTCGTCATTCCGGACAAGCCGTAGGCACGATCCGGAATGACGTACAAGAATCCCTTCAACTAACTGCCCGATCAAACAGCCGGTAAAAATTCTCCGTGGTGACAGCAGCGCAGTGCTCAACCGTCTCCCCTTTCAACTCGGCGACTTTCTCGCAGACGTGTCGAGTAAAGGCCGGTTCATTGCGCTTACCACGATGCGGTACCGGCGCCAGATACGGGGCATCGGTTTCCACCAACAATCGCTCTAGCGGCGTGGTGCGCACGACCTCCTGCAAGTCTTTTGCATTCTTAAACGTCACAATCCCGGAAATAGAGAGATACCCATCCATCTCTAACACCGCATCGGCCAACGCCTGTGTCGAAGTAAAACAATGAATCAGCACCTTAAACGCACCCGCCTGCATCTCCTCGCGCAAGATGGCCAGCGTGTCCTCCTCCGCGTCACGCGTATGCACAATCACCGGTAACCCGGTCTGCCGCGCTGCTTCAATATGACGGCGAAAGCTTTCCTGCTGAATGTCACGCTCGGAATGCTCGTAATAATAATCCAGCCCCGTTTCCCCCAGCCCAATCACCTTAGGCAACCGCGCCTTCTCGACCAATGTCTCCACCTCAACCAGTGGCTCTTTTCCTGCCTCATGCGGATGCACGCCGACGGAGCAATAAAGATTGTCCTGAGACTGTGCAATCGCGTGTACCTCATCAAATTCCGACATCTTGGTGCAGATGGTCTGCATCACTCCAACCCCGGCACCATGCGCACGCGCCAGCACGTCTGGCAAATCCTCCTGAAAATCGGGGAAGTTCAAATGGCAATGTGAATCTACAAGGGCAACCATCAACTGGCTTCCTGTCGTTCCCTGCGCGGATAGCGCCGCTCTACATACGCTTCCACCCGCTCCATGAACGCCTGCGCAATGTGATCACCGCGCAATGTGACCGTCTTCTCACCATCCTCAAACACCGGCGCGACCGGCTGTTCTCCGGTGCCAGGCAGGGAAATACCGATATTGGCATGGCGGGATTCACCAGGCCCATTCACAATGCATCCCATCACCGCCACGTTCATCGCCTCGACCCCATCATAAGTCTTACGCCACTCGGGCATCTGCTCACGCAGCCAGGTCTGAATATCACTGGCAAGCTGCTGAAAATAGGTGCTGGTAGTGCGCCCACATCCGGGGCAGGCCGTCACCAGCGGCATAAAAGAGCGAATCCCCATCGTTTGCAGAATCTCCTGCGCCACCACCACTTCCTGGGTGCGTGGCTCGTCGGGACGTGGAGTCAGTGATACACGGATCGTATCGCCAATGCCTTCCTGCAACAGCACCGCTAATGCCGCTGTCGAGGCAACGATTCCCTTGGAACCGATCCCGGCCTCCGTTAGCCCCAAATGTAACGGGTAATCACAACGCCGTGCCAGTTCCCGGTAGACGCGAATCAGCGGTTGTACCTCACTCACTTTACAAGACAGGAGAATCCGATCATGCGCCAACCCAATCGACTCGGCCATGGCTGCGCTCTCCAGCGCTGAGACAATCAGCGCCTCTTCACCCACCTCAGAAGCGGACTTTGGGTCATCGCTCGCTGCATTCTCATCCATCAGTCGTGCGAGCACCTGCTGATCCAGACTGCCCCAGTTAACCCCGATACGCACCGGCTTATCATATTCGATTGCTTTCTCGATCATCTCGGCAAACTGCTTGTCATGTTTCTGACCAAACCCGACATTACCGGGATTAATACGGTACTTCGCCAGCGCCTCAGCCATTGCCGGGTAAGCTGCCAGCAAGCGATGCCCGTTATAATGAAAATCCCCAACGATCGGCACCTCTATCCCCAACGCCAATAGCCGGTCACGTATGTGTGGTACTGCCTCCGCCGATGCCTCATTATTGACCGTAATCCGCACCACTTCCGACCCGGCCTGATGCAATTCCCGAATCTGACGGGTGGTACCCTCAATATCCGCCGTATCGGTATTGGTCATGGACTGCACCACCACCGGTGCCTGCCCGCCAACCCACACCCGTCCAACCTGTACCGGCGTCGTTTGTCGCCTTGGCATCATAGCGGCAGCGCTTCCTTCACATAGAGCAGACTTGGCAAAGGCTTTGCTTCCTGCAACCGTACCGACAGATAGCATGTCAAACTGTTATCCGGAGTCGACACATCAAGACAGGACGGCGCATGGAAGACCGACGCCTCACCGTATTCCAGGTAATGCGTTAGATGCTCCGGCACCGGTTTGACGCTTCGCGTACTGTCCGATTCCGGCATGGTCGCAATCACGGCACCAATCCCGAAAGCAAACACGACTATAATAATTCCAAACAAAAAGGGTTTTAAATTAATGGTGGCAGGACGCGGTGCCAGGACCGGCGTTTTAAGTGGCTCAGCCATCGGCGGCGGCGGTGAAAGACGCTCAACAATATCCTCACGCTTGAATCCCAGATATTCGGCATATTTCTTCAGATACCCACGACCATAAACTTCACCACCCGGCATGGCCGACCAGTCGCCACTCTCCAGCGCTTCTACATGGGACACCGGCACCAAAATTGCTTTCGCCGCTTCCCGAAGATCAATCTCGTATGCCTCTCGGGCATCACGCAACATCCCGCCAATATCGCGCAGTACATCCTCCTGACGCGCCGCATCTTTCTGAAGTGCCGCCCCCAAAGCGCTATACTGGCTTATGCCGCGCATGACGCCTCACTCGTGATAAACTCACAGGCCTGCATGAGTAACTCCTCGACAATCGCTTGCATTGGCTGAATCTCTGTTACCAGTCCGACGCTTTGCCCCGCCATGACTGACCCGCTTTCCACATCACCATCCACTACAGCACGGCGCAACGCCCCTGCCCAGAAATGTTCGATTTTGAGTTGCGCCTCTTTCTTATCCAGTTCACCGGCGCGATACGAAGCAATGACCTCTAGCTGTGTACGCGTAAAATCATCGGTTGCTTTGTTGGCAATCGCACGCACTGGAATCACTGGAAAGTCCGGGTCAATCTGTACGGATGGCGTTGCACTACGCGCATCGCTTTTGATAAAAAGCTGCTTAAAGTTCTCATGCGCAATGGATTCTTCGGCACACACGAACCGGGTTCCCAACTGCACTGCTGCCGCCCCCATTCGCAGGTACGAAACAATGCTCTCTCCGCGTCCGATCCCCCCGGCGACAAATATCGGCACCTCCGTAATCGTCGGCAGAATCTCCTGCGCCAGCACAGACGTCGCGACCGGACCAATATGACCGCCCGCTTCCATCCCTTCAATCACCAGCGCATCGGCACCCAATGTCACCAGCTTCTTGCCAATACGCAAGGACGGTGCAAAGCAAATCACTTTGGCAAACGCCTTCACCATCTGGATTGTGGTTTTTTTGGGAATGCCTCCGGCCAGCACCACGTGCGACACACTACACTCCCGGCAGACCTCGATCAACGCCTCCAGCTCCGGATGCATCAGGATCAGGTTGACGCCAAACGGCTTGTCCGTCAGCGCCTGCGTCGCAAGGATTTCTTCTTTCAACAAGGCAGGTGGCATCGAACCACAGGCAATCACCCCGAAGCCCCCGGCATTGGACAGTGCCGAGACTAGTCGCCGCTCCGACACCCAGGACATCGCACCACCCAGAATGGCGTACTCCGTTCCCAGCAGGTCACGCCCCCGCTGCCAGAGACGGTGCAATATTGGTAAGGATGGATGGTCAAATAGCATAAACTAAACCCATGGATGAATTGCACCACAGACTAGCCGATTTATTTTTTATTGCAATGGGGAGAAACCGTCATACACGACATAAATGATCTATGCTTGATAAGAAAAAAGAAGTGCGGCAACCCACCATGGTTTGCCGCCCATCATGATCAAAAAAATTCAAGCACTATCCCTTATAGTAATTAGGATAGTACTCAAACTGTGCTGGGAGCTCCTCTTTTTTCCCCTTTCTTATGCAAAAAAGGATCTCCTCCCAAACAGCAGCTATAAAATCACGCACAAAGCATCACCTCCTTGTGCATTATACAATGGTTTGATAAGTTTATACTATAGATGATGCACTACTTGCAACGCATTTATGCATTCGGGACTAAATAATGCCCCATACCACTGCCAACATCACCACCACCAACGCGGTGGCTATGCGGCGCAATTTCCAGAACCATGCCGGCAGCACCCCCATCCCATAAAAACTGCGCTCGGCACCCAGCATCCCTAGATATCCGGCGATCAGAATAAGCAGCGCATCCGCACCACCGGTCAGTAGTGCTGCCCAGCCGACCAGCGCCGGCATAACACTCACACCCAATACCCAACCAGACAGATGTGCGTCGCCGTCCAGCAGCAACGCCCGCATCCAATACATGCCTCCAAGAAAAGACAGGATCACTGCACCGTACGCCGTTAAGGCAAAGAGCGGATCGCGCGCCAGCAATACGGCGCCGGAGAGGACTTCCAAGGTCAACCATCCGAACGGCAACAGCCCGGCCAGCGTCAACCACCAGGCGATTCGCTGCAACCGGTCTTCAGGTGTCATAAATAAATCGTCATTCCGGACAAGCGATAAGCGCGATCCGGAATCCATTGTGTCATCGTCACTCCGGCGAAGGCCGGAGTCTCATTGCAATCAGATACCGGCCTCCGCCGGTATGACGTATTGTTGATAGATGGATTCCAGGTCAAGCCCGGAATGACGGCAAGATGACGATACGCCACACCTAACGACACAATGTTTTCATTTCCCGGTGCGCGGAGGTAAAGCCTTTCAGCGAATACGTATCACTGGAAAACGTATTCAGCTTGGACGTACCCCGCACCATCATAGTCTTACCCCGCTTCATGGCATTCACCAGCCGCGTATCCGTGGAATCGTCTTTTGTCCAGGCACGCTCCCCCCTGGTAAACAGCATGGTCTTCTTACCATCAATATTGACAGTCACATCCCGCGACGGCTTATAGGGATAGCCGGAAGACGCGCTGACTTCATCCTTCGTTGCACTGCGATGCGTAACGATCACGAACGGCTCGCCGCGCTTTTTGTAATTCCCGGTTTTCTTGGTGGGCACCGAGGCGATGTAGCAGAGTTTCTCTCCACCCTGCTCCATAGTAAAGACACGCCAATGTCCGGTTGTTTTATGCAGGGTTTGCGCTGTCGCCAAAGATGGAACCACTGCCAACCCCAAGATACATAGCAAACAAACCAACAAGCGCCTCATGATCCTAATCCCCCTATTTACCATACACATAATGTAAAGAAATGTGAGCACCATTACGCTGGTTGTCAAGCATGACCGTCAGATGATAAACGTCGGCACATGGGTTGCCTGCCACCTGTGACCAAACGCTGCCAAATCAACCCTTGCCAACTGTCCAGCTCCCTGCTATAAAGCGCGTCCATTTCACACATAGAGCGGATTCCGGTGGGCATGGCCTACAGCGTTCTATGGAGGTTTAACCGGAACAACAGGAGAAGACAGCATGTCTGCTATTGAATTTTCTATGAAAGAACTGATCGAAGCCGGGGTGCATTTCGGTCATAAAACCAAGCGCTGGAACCCAAAAATGGCACCGTTCATTTACGGGGTGCGCAACGATACCCATATTATTGATTTGAACAAAACCGTACCACTGCTTTACGGTGCGCTGCAAGCGGCGTATGAAACAGCAAAGGCTGGTGGGCGTGTGCTGTTTGTCGGCACCAAGCGTCAGGCGGGAGACGTCATCGCTGACGCTGCACGCAATTGTGGCCAGTATTATGTCAATCATCGCTGGCTAGGTGGCATGCTGACCAACTGGAAAACCATTCAGAATTCCATTCGCCGCATGCAGGAACTAGAAGATACGCTGTCGCAAAGTCACGAGCTCAATCTCACCAAAAAGGAACTGCTCAACATTCAGCGCCAATGCGACAAGTTACAATTGTCACTAGGCGGTATTCGTAAAATGGGCGTCGTGCCTGATCTACTGTTCATCATCGATGTAGTGTTTGAGGATCTGGCCATCAAGGAAGCGGCCAAGCTGGATATTCCAGTGGCCGCCATTGTTGATACCAACGCCAATATTGACGGCATCACCTACCCAGTGCCAGGCAATGACGATTCCACCAAATCCATCCGCCTCTATTGCGACCTGATGACGCAGGCGATCCGCCAGGGACTGAAGGACGGCGGACATCCACTGCCGGAGGAAGCGGCAAAAATCGAAGCGCAACGTCAGGAAGAGCAAGCCGCAAAGGCACTGGAAAAGGCACTGGCGAAAGAAGAAAATGCAAAGTCTGATTCCAAGGGCACGACCAAGAAGCAGGCCATGGCCGCTGCTGCCAAGCTGGTCGCCGCTGAAAAAGAAGTGCCTGCCACTGAAACTGAAGAGGCATCAGCAGATGCCAACAGTGAAGCGGAAGCAGATACCAAGAAAGCACAAGCCGCCGGCTAAACTATTTTCATTTTACAGACAGACTTACCTAGGAGACAGACTCATGAGCGTTATCTCAGCAAGCCAGATTAAAGAACTTCGTGAAACCAGCGGTGCTGGCATGATGGATTGCAAAAAAGCATTGACCGAAACCAATGGTGACATTGAAGCGGCCATTGACTGGTTGCGCAAAAAAGGACTGGCGAAAGCCGCCAAGAAAGCTGGACGTACTGCCGCCGAAGGGCTGGTGGCCATTGCTGCGGAAGGCACAAAAGCGTCGGTCATTGAGTTGAATTCCGAAACCGATTTTGTCGCCCGTAACGAGCAATTTCAGGAACTGGCCGAAACCATTGCAACCGTTGCCCTATCTACCGATGGTTCCGTCGAGGCGATTACGGCTGCCGCTTGCACGAACGGCAAAACCGTGGAAGCAAATGTTCAGGAAGCGGTGGCGACCATTGGCGAGAATATGCAGTTACGCCGCGCCGCAACGCTGAGCGTTTCACAAGGGTTTGTCGCCACCTACATCCATAACGCCGTGAAGCCCGGCTTGGGTAAAATCGGCGTGCTGGTAGCCGTCGAAAGCGACAAGGACGATGCAGCCATTCGTGATCTGGGCAAGCAGATCGCCATGCATATCGCTGCTGCTAAGCCGGAAGCATTGACTCGCGATGGTGTAGATGGCAGCCTGCTGGAGCGTGAGCGCGCCGTGTTTAAGGAGCAGGCCATTGCATCTGGTAAACCGGAAGAAATTGCCGAGAAAATGGTCGAAGGCCGGATTCGCAAATTCTACGAAGAAGTGGTATTGCTGGAACAAGCATTTGTCATGGACGGCAAAACCAAGGTAGCCGACATAGTCGCCGAAATTGCCAAGAACACCGGGGCAACCATCGCTATCAAAGATTATGCGCTGATGATCCTTGGCGAAGGTGTTGAGAAAGAGGAAAACGATTTTGCCGCTGAAGTCGCCGCTGCTGCGGGAGCGTAACACGTAAGCACTGTTTGATTCAACCATTCTTCTAGCTAAGTGGTGTCCACGTCGCTGCGCCAATGCGTAGCCGAGGTGACAGCACATGTCCGTCTACGTTGTTTTATCACATTCGATGCCCTCATGCGCAAAACAACAAGACTTCCATGATTCCTGCGAAAAAACGATTATCAACCGTTTTTCCTTGAAATGGTGCGGTCGAGAGGACTTGAACCTCCACCCGGTTGCCCGGACAACGACCTCAACGTTGCGCGTCTACCATTCCGCCACGACCGCACTGGAACGAGCTTCATAGCAAACACTGGCGGGGGTGACAAGTGTTGAAACTTACTCGTAATTACGTAATGATGCCTAAAAACAATTAGGATAGCTTATCGTAATGAGCAAATCATTTTCTAACGGCCCCCCAACTATCAGCCTCGCTTCAAAACAGGAGCGAGATATTGATCTCATTAATGAATTACGAAGCAAAGATGCAGAAACTAATTGTGTTGAATTTAAGCAAAATAATGATAATCCAAAGCAAATTGGAACATTATGTTCAGCGCTCGCAAACTCTGCAAGAATTGAGAACTTAGCTGTTGCCTACATTTTATGGGGCATTGAGAATGACAACCATAATGTAACTGGTACAATATTTGCACCTGACGTAAAGAAAGTCGGTAATGAGGTATTTCAGTTCTGGCTAACGAAGAAACTTAAACCTAACATTGCCCTTTCATTTCGTACTATAAATCATCCAGATGGCAGGGTTGTTATCCTGGAAATTCCAGCGGCAGCATCAGCACCGATAGAATTTGACGGCACCTCTTATGTCCGTATTGGCAGCGCAACACCAAAGCTTGCTGACCATCCCGCATTATTTCAAAAACTAATTAATAACCTTCGCCCATATCGTTGGGAAAAGGAATTTGCCAAAACCTATTTGAATTCAGATGATATTTTGAGACTTATTGACTACCCTAAATATTTTAGCCTAACACAACAAAATCTACCAGACCATAAAGCGGGCATTGTAGAAATGCTTGAGGCAGACCAACTTATTGTTAAGGATGTTGGCGACCGATGGAATATCACAAATCTTGGAGCGATCTTATTTGCTGTTGACCTTAATCAATTTGACAGTTCCCTTGCCCGCAAAGCCGTTCGTTTTATTGCCTATGGAGGACGAAATAAATCAGCTACAGTGACACATCGACATGATAGCATAAAAGGCTATGCTTCTGGATTCGAAGATTTGGTCAACTATATCAATGGACTCCTGCCAGTAAATGAATATATCGGTGCCGCCCTGAGGGAAAGCAGACCCTTATTTCCTGAAATCGCTATTCGTGAACTGATTGCCAATGCTCTGATTCATCAAGATATGACAATACAAGGAGCCGGTCCACAAATAGAGTTGTTCCAGGATCGTATAGAAATTACCAATCCTGGTGACTCGCTTGTTCAACCAGAACGAATGATTGACTTACCACCGCGGTCACGCAACGAAATGTTGGCCTCTCTTATGAGGCGTATGCGCTTTTGTGAGGAACAGGGAAGTGGTCTAGATAAAGCTGTCAAAAGTATTGAAGTATATCAACTACCTCCTTTGAAAATTAAGGTGGAAGGTGAATCGACTCAACTGATTTTATATGGCCCTCGTTCTTTCGCCGAAATGAATAGATCAGAACGTGTTAGCGCGTGTTATCAACATGCGGTACTTCAATGGCTAAGCGGTGATAAAATGAAAAACTCTACGCTTTGCGAACGTTTTGGCATAGACAAGAAAAATGCTGCACAGGTGAGCAAAGTTATTGGTGCTGCGTTGGAAGAAGGGAAAATTAAAGCTGCCGATTCTGACCATCCAAGAGCAGGTTACTTTCCGTACTGGGGATAAGCTATTTTCTTGATCGATTTTTGATAATCAATAGTCAAAGCAACATGTGCCCATAATAAAATTATTATAAATCAATGCTTAGAACATGTTTATCACGAGTTTTTTTCTTGATCGTGTTTTGATTAATAAAAGTTAAAAATATAGAAGTTATCTCGCCTGTTACTCAAAAATTGAGATATCAGATGTGAACAGCGTCTTGAGATATAAAATCTAGAATAGAGACTTATAACAATTTCGTGACACTGCCCGCTTTCCCGGGTCCGACCAATGCCGACATCTGGAACACCTCAAAGCGTAGCGTATCACCGGCCATCGCCCCATCGGTCGATTGCATCAGAGCGGTGTAGATGGCGGATGGGCTGGAGGCTACCAATGTGCGCATCAGCACCTCATTGACATATATCTCGATTTCATAGGCCTCTACTGTTTCCGCCAATCCGGCATCGACACCATCTCGCCACTGGCCATACAGCCGGTCGCGCCGCACCCAGGAAAGCGTCATATCCGACCCCAGCGCACCACTCACCACCACATGCACGGGCGCATAGGGCACCAGCGCCTGCGCAGTGTAGGTGAAAGATTGCGCCGTGGTTGCTCCTAGCGTGGCACCGAACGTCACCGGCTTATAGTCCCGCGCCAGTCCGAATAGATCCGGTGACACCGGCACCCCAACCAATGCTTCATTCAGCAGGACAAAAGACTCACCAACTGTATGCCCTGCGATCGCATTCTCCGTTCCTAACCTTCCGCGTAGTAGACCACTCAACCGGTATTTCCCAGCACTAAGCTCCAATGCCTCGCGGAATTGCAACACCTCATCACCGACCAGCGCTGCATTGGCGCCGTTGAGCATCGCTTCGAGCGTCACCGATTGCAGCATCCCCTCACCCAACAAAATGACCTCCAATGTGGACACTTCATCCAACACATTACCAGCCATCGCTCCAGGTGCAACCGTCACCGTTCCCATTGCCGCCGGTTGTGCGACGTCGATCAGGCGTTGAAACTCGCCACTGCTATCTGCCCGGTAGATCGCCGCGCCATCCCATCCATCAGCCAACCCGACTGCTGCCAATCGCATGCGCGCTTCCGTCGGTGCATCCTGTGGCAAGGCCGGCAGGTCAAACAGATTCAACGCCGTTACTGACTGCAACGGCACGGCTTCCGTCACATTCCCGGCATCATCGATAAAATTGCTGGTTTCATAGAGTGCGACATCATCGGCCACCGCCTCCACCTGCATGCGCCCACTATCACGCAATGTACGGGTAATGCGCACCTCTTGCGTTACGCCGTTCTCCTCCAGCGTTACCACATCCGTCGGCTCCAACGCCGCCTGCGCATCATCGAGCATAAAGCGATATTGCACCCGCCCCTTCCACTGCGTATAAAGATGCTTCTCGGCAATAGCATGGGCTTCCGCCCCGGAGAGCACAATTGGCAGGTTTAACAGCCGCTTCTGACGGCTTTCAGTGGCCTGCCGTGTTGCGCGCTGCGTCCCCGCCTGATACTGGCGAATACGATCCAAATAGACCACCTCAGCCAGTTGTGGCAATTCCACCTCCTGCTGACGAGTTTTGCTGAGCACCTCGGCGTCGTCACGCTCACGGACTAATTTGACATCGGTAATCGTCGCCATCGGCGCATTGCCGCGTGGAATGAATTTCAGCTCCGTGCCCGATTCCACCGCATCAAAGAAATACGCAGCCATCAGTTCCTCGATACGCTGACGGGCACTGCCTTGTCGAGTAATGACATAGCCTGCCACTTGTTCGGTGAGACGACTAACATCAATCTGCGCATCGACCAGCCCGGCACGCAGACACAAATCACGGACAATCGCCGCCAGCCCGGATACGCCAAACTTCCCACTTACCCAATGCCCCGGCGCCCAGGCATCACCATCCGCCCAGACATTGGTCAAGTCAGGGAAATAGGGAAAAGGACGCGCATCCCAGGTCCACAAAAACAAGCGCTCCAGCATGGCATCGCCCTGCCACCGCGCTTCGGTCGCCGTAATCCCGGTACGCTGGGCGCGGAAATCAATAATCCCGCGTGAGAAATGTGGGAAGAAGCTTTCCACACTCTCTGGATCGTAGAACACATTAGGCCGGTTCGTCGCCCCATCGACGCTCGGAAACCCGTATTCGGTAAACCAGATTTTCTTTGATTGTGGCACCCAGCCGGTCTGGTTGCTATCCGGATTGACGTGGACATTGTTCCAAAACCAATCGAGATTCTTCCATGCATAGGCAGGTGATAAAGGCGACTGCACCGTGCGTTCCGGATCGCTGTAAAAGAACGTATAGCCCTCCCCTGAATCCCAGCCATCAATTACGGTTTGGATGTCATAACCCAGCGTTCCCTGCGGCGCGTCAGTCAATGGGAAATAGGCGTCAATGCCAATAAAGTCGATATGCGGCGATGCCCAGAGTGGATCCAGATTATACCAACCGCCATCAGTATGATGATACTCTGACCAGTCGGCGGCATAGGTCACCAACGTATTGCCGCCCATCACCCCTTTCACCGTCGCCGCCAGTGCGACCAACTCATTGACCGCTGGATAATTGCCCGGTGTGTCCGTGACTTTGGTAAGACCAATCAGCTCCGATCCAATCACGAATGCATCGGCGCGATCTTTCGTCAGGTTGGCGTAATGCGTGACAAAGCCGTTAAAACCCAATGGCTTGGTGAAGAAGGACGCGACATCCGATGGACTGCCCGTCACCCGCCCACGCCAAGGCTTGCCGTCCACATCCATGAAAAACATCGGATAGACCATCACCTTCAGCCCACGTGAGCGAATGAGGTCGATATAGCGCAAGACACTTTCATCGTCGGGGGTGCCGCCATAGCGTGGCGTGCCGTCAATCAGGGTGATCTGCCGCGCCGTATCACGGGTGAAACTGCCGACATTCCACGTGTCCGGCTGGGTTGCAGCACCATCCTTGAACTCGACACCCGGCTGGATCGTGCACAACCCGGCATCCACATTATCCCCGAACCAGGTAATCACCAGCGACACCCATTCCAGATTCGGACAAGTCTCCTGTAACTGATCCAGCGCCGCAATGGCATTAGTCACACCATTCGGCGTATGGCGGTTGATCGTGGTCTGGAAAGCGGTCTGCGCAAACCCTGCACCTACCGGCTCGCCTTGCACCTTGACCTGTTCAACCGTGTCATACACAAACTCGCCGGCTCCGGGAATGATCGTCATCCCGGTGACCATCTCCTCGGTGCTTTGACCCATATAATCCGGCGTGCGCAGTGGTCGCTTCACTTCAAAGGTAAAGTTCGGGATGCGGTTGCCGAAATCGGCCAGTGGAAAATCCTCGATGACTACATAGGCCATCCCCCGATAGGCAGGCACGCAGCCAACTCCCTCAATGGCTTCCATGAGCGGGTCAGGCAATTGCGCTTCATCGCCTTTATACACCCGGTAGGTTCCCAGGGATAAATCCAGTAACTTGGCATCCGCCCAGGCGCGCACCAGCCCCTGAATCTCGCCTTCACAAATCGCAATCGCCAGCGACACGGAATAGCTGTAATTGGTGCGAGTCGTCTGCGTACCGCCGCCCCCCACGCCTTTTCCACCACCGGAGGAGGTAGTCGTCGACGTTGCCGTTTCCTTGATCGGTTGCGACCAGATGACATTCCCGGCAATGCGCATATTGCCATAGACGATCGGAATGGTCTTGCCATAGGTGGAGACCTGCACCGATAAATCGGCCAGTCGTGGACCTTCTACCGAGCGCGTCGGCACCCCGAAAATCGCGTCATCAATGAATCCGCCGACGACCGAACCAACCGCCCCGCCGACGGCGGAACCGATGAGTGGTCCTACCACCGGAATGGATGCTCCGAGCGCTGAACCGGCGGCGCCTAACACAATGGATGCCATGCTTTTTCTCCCTGTTTGTCATAGTAAAGAGACGCAACGAGGGCTGCCTGGAAGGGAGAAAATGAACGCCTGAGCCATGCTCCATGCACATAACGGCGCATTTTCCCATGCAGCTGTCATGAAAACTTCATATGATAACAGCCGGTTAATCTTTGGGGTTTGTCAGGCAATATGTTAAACTTATGACAACAAATACACGTGTTTTATGGTCGATATTCCTGCACAGATGCCCAGACAGGCACCCCACCAAGCCACGACAGCAGAAGCTGCCGTGCGGCAATGGCGTGCGACACATCCTGCTTATTCCATGCCATCAGAATTACCGAAAACCACGATGGCTGGCACTTCCGTTAGTCATCATTCCATAGATGCACGAAACTTCCCTGAATTCCGCCACCTAACCCTCGATAGCGGTGAACGCATCCGCATCCCTACCAACCGCTCACCCATGCTGGAAGCGCCTGAAATTCACACCGAAAATCGCAAAAGCAGCACAGTCAAGCAAACATCAGGATATTTTCGTATTCTGCTGCCGCTCTTCACATGTCGCTATCTGGCCGATGCGGCAATCGACCTTTTGTACAAGTTCGGCAATCCATACACAAAAAACTGGATCAATCAGAATATTAACAAACTCTCCGGGTCAGAACTTTCACCCATCAATACATTCACTAAAAAAGCATATGAGGAGTTAACCAAGACATTCGGAAAATCTGAAACACTCGGAGAAGCAGTCATCGAGTCCGCCGATGACTGGAGTGATTTTGCTCAGGCTGTACGAAAAAAGGTCAAATTTGAACGGCTACACAAGATTGATCCTGAACTTTGTGATTCAGCGGTAAGGGAATTACGGGGGTGTGGAGAATTTCTCGGCACAAAAAACCAGCTGGAAGACTTGGTGGCACAGCGCATCATTATGGAGCAATATAAGGATTTTAAGAAAGAACATATTGACCCTATCGCTAAGGGCATCAGCCAGCTATCGGCAAAAGAAGAAAACGTTAAGCAAGCCCGACACAGTATTATCGGAGACCAGATCAATACCCAGTCAAAAAACTATGAAACGAGCCTGCGCCAACTGAAAAAAAACACGTTGTATGCACTGAATCGCACCACGTTTGATGCATTTCTTGGTCTGGGTAGCCTCGGCGTTACCGGGTATTATACGCACAGGGTTATGAATGACATTAAAACTACATTCGCTGAAACTGTGGCGTATGAAAACTACCCCAAAGCACCAAATGATATTACTTTTGAGGATATCATGCGCTCCGAGAATAAAATTGTTCGGGATACAATCAATGATCTAAAGCTAAAAACAGTGGCACGAGTGGGTACGGATTTATTGTTCTTTGGCCGTATGCTCGGCTATATCCCGGGACTTCAGGGGTTTCGCCAGATAAAGTTTGGTGGCATCATGATGGGAATAAAGGGTATGCTGCTCCTCACAGAAACCCAGCGCAGAGATACTTCACTATTTAAAGACATATCCGAGTTCGTAGATGACAAGCTCAGCCTTGATAAAGGACTGAGTGATGAGATTACCACGTCCGACCTGCTGGACATGTACCAAAAATATGAAAAGGATCACGCGCCGGAGAAACGGTTTCGCAGTACCATTAATAATGACACTACTTCGGAAGCTGAATGGCAGCTTTCCCACATCGTGTTCGGACGCATGGCTGAACTTATAAACAATACCTACAAATATAAGCATGGTATTGATACCAATGCCGACTCAGTCCAACAAATTGAACAAGATATTCTTAAGACGCATCAGAACCTGGCCTTACCTAAATTTTGGTATCTGCTGGGTCACGACATGATTGACGCCTCGCAACCGATCAAAACTTTATTCCTAGTCGAGGTCACCAATTTTTGGAGTGCACAGACAGCGAGAAAAGCGTCGGCACGCCTTAATGCCGGAGAAAATTTTTATAAGGTAGCAGAAGACTACCCAGTCGATTTTGAACGTGTATTAGGTAACGTTGACCCCAAACTCACCGTGATCAGCCAGAAAGCCCGCGAAATTGACCGCGCCCTGATTCGCGAATATTTGGAAGAACATCCGGAAATCAAGAAAGACTATGATGAACTTCGTGCCCAAACCCAGCCATCTACCACTCAGACAAATACACATGCCATGCACGCTCCAACCAAAACATTGATCAACACCCAAGATCATATCGCCAATGACGTACCACCTGCCAGTCAGATTCAGGACATACAATACCGCCAACCATTGCAGGAACCAAACCTGCAACTTGGCACGAAATAGCCACATCATGCCGCTACATACAGCCAATGGCTTTATCGCTAGTAATCAGCGACGAATAAGAGCGCACACAAAGTAGCACTGTTTGCCAGTAAATAGTCGGCGTCAAATTGTGTGAAGGTTGTGGCATCGGTACAATCATTCCACCGAACCGCGTGTACCTTCCCTCTTCCGGGTCTTCCGTCATCTATCTTTGTATCGATACTCCATGCTTCTTCCGGTGTGAAAATAGCATTTAACGGTGAACCCACCCCCTGCGCTCCTATGATCAGAGAATTTCCATACAACACGTCAAATATGACTGCTTGTTGTGACGGCACAGAGCCATTAGCAGCATCTAGCCTGTAAAGTGAGTTCCATAATGCCCCTGGTACTTTACTGGAAGGTGAATTACTGGCATCAGAAGGAACATTGGTTGAACCACTGACAGACTTTCCACTATAACTCCCCTCAATCATGCCTGCATTAGCGAGATGTTGCCAGAATGTAAACATCTCACCAAAGCGCTCTGCCGCCGGACTTGCACTAATCACGCCGTCTCCGTTTCCATTACAGGTCTCCGTACCAACGCCGGTAGCATCTGGACATGTACCAGTACTCGCCACTCCCCAAAAATCTGTCGCGTTATCCATATCGCCCGGTAACGAAAAATATTTGTTATCAAAGGCACGGGCTGCTGTCATATACTGCTCATACTCAGCAACGACGCTACGCAGTTCAGCCGCGCGAATCAACTCCTGCCCGGTCAGGATGCCACCAGTCAGCAATCCCAAAATGACCAGTACGATCGAAAGTTCAACAAGAGAAAAGCCGCATTTCATAACATAAGTCTACAGACCACATGTTAATAATTTATTCACTTATGTAATGCAGAGTGTAACACACCGCGCATCGCAGCAAACCCACCATCCAGATCAACGACCAAATCCTCCACGGCTTCCAGGCCGATATGGAACCGCAAACACCACTGATCCTTGTCCCACTTGGTGGTAGCGGTGCGAATCTCCGCCGGCTTGAACGGCACCAGCAGGCTTTCATAACCACCCCAGGAAAATCCTAATCCAAAATAGCGCAGATGATTAGCAAAGGCTCTGACTTGCGCTTCCGTGATGGAAGGCTTAAGCGCAGCCGCAAACAAAGCCGCCCCCCCGGTCATCTGGTCTTTCCATAATGTATGGCCTGTATCCCCTTTCAGCGGCGGATATAAAAGGGATGCCACTTCCGACTGCTTCGCTATCCAGCTCATCACCTGCCGTACGCTGTTTTGTTGATGCTCAAGTCGTACCGCCATCGTACGTAATCCTCGAAGCACCAGGGAACATTCGTCACCCGTCACATAGTTACCAATCTGACAGGCTGTTTTACTCAGACGTTCCCAATACTCCTCCCGGCAACTCACCGCTCCCATCACCACATCAGAATGACCGGCCATATACTTGGTGACCGCCTGGATCGCCATATCCACCCCGAGTTCAAACGGCTTGATATAGAGTGGCGTCGCCCAGGTATAATCCAGCATCGTCATACAACCATGCGCGTGCGCTACTTCGCATAACCCACGAATATCCTGCATCTCAAAGGTGAGGGATCCCGGTGCTTCCAAAAATACCACCCGCGTATTATCGCGAATCAACTCACGCAATTGTTCTGGGGTTGTCTTCGGCTCGTAATAGGTTGTCTCAATGCCCATGCGCCTCAATACATGGTCACAGAATGCCCGGGACGGCCCATAGACCGAATCCACCATCAGCACATGATCGCCCGTTTCAAGGAAAGCCAGTAGTGGCGTCGTAATCGCCTGCAATCCGGAAGGCGTAAGCAACGTATGATCCGCCTCAATCAACTGGCTTAGTGCATCACCCAGTGCGTCCGTCGTTGGATTTCCCTGCCGCCCATAGCCGGGAGATACACGGCCATGATAAGCATCGCAAAACGCATCAAAGTCCTTAAAAAGGATGGTTGAGGCTCGGTAAGTCGGTGGATTCACAGAACCAAACCCTGAATGATTCCTTCCTGCTGTCACCAGCAATGTATTTTTGTCTGCCATCAAATGCCGTCTGTTTCACTCGTGATTAACGAACAAGTTTCTCTAAATAGTGTCATCACAAGATTTATGAATGAAACTAAAACATCAGGTTACGAGAACCGCAACGGAGTATATTAGACATACACGAGTAGCGGAAGCGGAGTAACCTGATGTTTGCAGCCATTCAGAAACTTGTGAGGATGCTATTTAGCATTCAATCCATGAAAAACCAACCACTATGTTGATAACATGCCCACTATTATCCGTGAAAGGCAACAAACAGACCCGATATTTCAATACTTTATTATTAGTGCCCACCAGGCTACCGCTATTGACAATAGTCTGCTTCCCAAACACGACTTCGTCCAGCCCTTTAAACATCTTCTTCAATGATCGTCCCGTTGTACCGGCAGTAAAACGCTTGCCTTCCTGCGCATCAGTTAACACCAGGCGGGCATCATCACCAATATACTCAAATTTCAAACTTAATTGCTCCAGCGATTCAGCACCGGGAGTCACCTCCAATATAGCACATTGCTGCCAGATATCAGAAATAGCTGCCTGATTAAAGTGCGCGAACATCGGCGGCGGGTGCAGCTCAGCCAGTTTATCCCACATTCTGACTAAGCGTTGAGAAAGGCGTTTTTCATTCATAAGGCTTCAATTCCTCGTTGCACTCGGCCAACAAAGCAACTATAGATATACAATGATAAGAATCATGCTACTATCAGTTGCAAGCCCGCTAATGCTATTGTTATTAGTGCTCGCTGATATATCAGTAACTGCTTATAAGCTTAAATGAGTTTTTTTAAAATTTTATGAAAGTGCGCACTATTTTTGGTGCCATTATGCTTGCTTGATATCATCCAACGCAAAATGACGACGTAGCGCATCAACGAGATTTAATTGCTCCCATGCAAATGCCCCATTCTTTTGCGGTGTACGGCCAAAATGCCCATAGGACGCCGTCGGCAGATAAATCGGACGATTTAATTGCAGATGTTCGCGAATACCCTGAGGAGACAGGTTCACTGCATCTTTCAGATAGGATTCAATCGCCGCCTCGTTGATAACTGCTGTATCTTCGGTATTCACATAAAAGGAAATAGGGTGAGAGACTCCGATCGCGTAAGATAGCTGAATCGTGCACCGTTCCGCCAGGCCGGCAGCCACCACATTCTTGGCCAGGTAGCGTGCCATATAAGCGGCGGAACGATCCACCTTGGTCGGATCCTTTCCCGAAAACGCCCCCCCACCGTGCGGCGCCGCACCGCCATAAGTATCGACAATAATCTTGCGGCCCGTCAGCCCGGCATCTCCATCCGGTCCACCAATCACAAATTTCCCCGTAGGATTAATGTAAATCTCATCTTCGTCACATAACCACCCTGGAGGGAAGACTTCTGCAATCGCACCACGAACAATTTCCTGTACCCGCGCCTGGGTTGTTTCTTCCGTATGTTGGGTTGACACGACCACAGACGCCACACGAACCGGTTTACCATCATCATAAACCAATGACACTTGGCTTTTCGCATCCGGCCCCAATTCCGGAAATTCACCGGCATGACGTCCCCGAGACAAGCGTTTCAGAATTTCATTCGCATAACAAATTGGTGCCGGCATATAGCTGGGTGTTTCATTACAGGCAAATCCGAACATGATTCCCTGGTCGCCGGCTCCTTCATCTTTATCAGCGGCGGCATCCACTCCCTGCGCAATATCTGAAGATTGCTCATGCAACAGGTTAATCACCTGCATATTGTTCCAGCTGAATCCTTTCTGGTAATAACCGATATCCTTTACCACCCGGTGCGCCACTTCGTTAATATCGTTGCGGCTCAGACTAACACCACGATACTCACCGGCAATCGTCAAATGATTGGTCGTTGCCAACACCTCAATTGCTCCTCTGGCTTCGGGGTTTTCGCTCAAAAACGCATCAAGAATGGCATCCGAAATCTGGTCACAGACTTTATCTGGGTGCCCTTCCGATACGGATTCACTGGTAAAAATATATTCGCCCTGACGGCGAGTATGGGAGTATATCACGGTTTTCTTCCTTATATCAGTTACATATGAGAACGATCTATGCCGTAACAAGTGCTGCAACCAGGAAGACTGTCTGAGCGCTTAGACCTGTTTTACCGGAACAAAAACCATTCCGATGTGGCGGCAAACGATGGAAATCCCCACAAATATAAGCTATACGTGACCCGCAGGTAAAACGCAATCTTATGGTACATTACTTATCAGTTAGCCATCATATTAGGCGATTAACATAGATATAATACAACTATTGATTGCGATTGCTGCGAAAGAGTCCGGACAGTAACCGCCCTCCAAGTTGATGCGCACCCAACCGCAAACCACCGCCCTGACGATCAAACAATGAAGCACCTAGACGCTGCCCCAGCTCTCTCCCCGTTTGCCGCAAGACCGGATTAACTAATCGCCTTGCATTGAAATTACCCGTACGTATTCCACCGCTTACTGCACTACCGATACCACGCTCAATACTTGTTCCAAACCGAGATGATAGTTGCTGATCAAATGACTGGGAAATCGTATCACGATCCACGGCAACACCGATCCCCTCCTCACTAAGCACGACTTGCTCAGCCTCCAGCAGTTCCAATGTGACGGCTTCAATGCTGCGAAGCATCTCTTGCCGTATATCCCGCAATTGCCGATCCAATTCCTGCACCAACTGCTGCTGCACCCGTGCAGCCAATAATTCCTGCGTCATGATGATCCTATCCCAATCGTTTATGCTTACCAAAAACGCATGCATTCCACTGCACCGGAAGAGATTTTCCACAATTAAGTCACGGAGGCACGTTTTTTGCTGTGGATAGCAGATGAAAAAATAATCGTCACTATACGATGATCTTAGTAAAATGTTTAACTTTTGGTGCCAGTATGAAACTAGCAGGTAGTAAACTAAGCAGTTCAGGTAGAACGGTATGGATTTGATGTCTTTACAGGCGGGCTTTACCCGTCTTTCCGGCGATGTGCGCCGTTCGGGGACAAGTGTTGGCTCATCAGTCGCCAAATTGTCTTCTGGCGAGCGTATTTCCAGCGCTTCAGAAGATGTTGCCGGCCTGTCCGTTGCCACCAAGATGCAAGCTCGCATTCAGTCACTTCGCTCTTCACTAATTAATTTATCGCAAGCCAGCAGCCTGTTACAAGTGGCCGAAGGTGGCCTCCGTGAAATTGATGGCCTGCTCCAACGCATGAACCAGCTGACGACCATATCGCAAAGCGGTATTTTGACTACAGCCGACCGTATTTTTCTCGACATCGAGTTTCAAACATTACAACAGGAAATTGATCGTATCGCGGAGTCAACATCCTTCAATGGCGTTAATTTGCTGGCCAACCCCGATGCACAACCGCCGGAAATTGACGCTTTACCCGGCGTTCAGGGAATCCAGGTCAATGGCACAGATCTGCTGGATGTACTCGATGGATCAGAAGGCGATGATACCATTACGGCAGGCGACGGAAATGACAGAATTACCGCCGGAGACGGTGATGACACCATTGATATCGGCAGAGGCATGGACAGCGTGGATGGCGGCACAGGTGATGACGTCATTATCAAGGACATCTCGGAAGTAAATCCTACGCTGGTGGATAGTACGGTTCCCATCACCGACAACCTGGTACTCCACGTCGATGCCGATGCAGTCGCTGACATTACCGGTCACCCGGGTACTGTGACCGGCATTGTCGATCAGAGCGCGTTTGGCAATAATGTGACACCTGATACCGGCGCCGTCCTTTCCGGCACCGATGAAATCACCGGACGGAATTCCCTGACCTTTGACGGTAGTAGCATCCTCCAGGTCGCCGACACACCGGACATCAATGTCGGAGCACAGAGTCAACGCAGTATCATGCTGGTGTTCGAGACCAGCGCTGACATCACGTCCCGCCAGGTGCTCTATGAACAGGGTGGTACGGTCAATGGCTACAATATCTATATTGATGGTGGACAGCTCTATTTCGGCACCTGGAAAAATAGCGGTGCAACATTTAATCACCATATTGCCATCGACATCGACACTAACACATCCTATGCCGCCGGTCTGGTCTTTGACTTTTCCGGCGCCGGAACATTCCGCGCTTACGTGAATGGTTCACAAGTCGGTGAACTGGCACTGCCACAATCACAGAACTCACATGTCGGGGATATCGGGATTGGCGGCATGAACAACGATACCCGCTTTTTCAACGCTTCCGGCAGTGGGAGCGGTTTTGGCTTCACCGGTGAAATCGGCGAATTGGTCAATTACCGGGACGCACTAGACGCGACGGAAGCGGTAACAGTACAAAACTATTTGCAGCAACGCTGGGGGATCGGAACAAGCTCCCTTCCCGGCACCGTGGAGGGCGGCGAAGGGCAAGATACCTTGAAACTGGATGGCGATGCCTTGGTAACGACACTGAACGGCACAGGGTTGCAAGGTGTCGAAACACTTGATCTGATCGGCAATGATGAAGAGCACGTAGCAAACGTACGCGATGGTCACTTCACCACTGGCACTGGCGTCGAAGGTGACATTTTCACAATCAAGGCCACAGGTAATACCAATGCTATTCGCGTCGATGGCTCGGAGCTGACTGGCAATAACATTATCAGAGTACTGGGAGGCGATGGCAGGGACACCATCGAAGGCGATAATAACGGTAATGTGCAAGTATCCTACGAGAATGCGACCAAGGGCGTCGACGTCAATCTCCGGCTAGGTACGGCGGAAGGGCAAGGATCAGATACGTTGCAAAACCTCAACTATGTCGCCGGTTCCAACTTTGAAGACAATCTCTCCGGCTCACAATTTAATGACACAATGATTGGCGGCGACGGGGATGATGTCATCACTGACATTACACTACCGGAAGATGGTGGACGCATTCCGTTGGGCGGACTGGTAAGTTTCCTCGATGCGTCCAACACCACCGCCATCACCACCCACCCCGGGACGGTGACCAGCATCACCGATCCGAGTGGTGCCGGAAATAATATCCTTAGTGACACCGGGGTTGTAACCTCAGGTTCCAGCAGCATTAAAGGCGTCAACTCTCTTGCCTTCGATGGTTCCAGTTTCCTGCGCATCAATAATACGGCAGACATCAACCTGCAAAATGTGACCCAGCGCAGTATCTTCGTATCGTTCGAAACCAGTACCGATGTTGAAACCCGGCAGGTGCTTTATGAAGAAGGCGGCGGCACGCATGGGATGAACATCTACATTGAAAATGGACAGGTGCATTTTACTGCATGGCGCAGTGGCGGTGCCGTCAACTTACGGCTATCGGCTAATATCTCCGAACAAACCGCCTATGTCGGAGGATTTGTATTCGACAGCACCGGCGCGATGAATTTTACCGGCTATCTCAATGGAGAACAAATTGGTCAGGTGGCGAACAATCAAGCCATTCTTTCCCATAGTGGGCAGATTGGTGTCGGCGGTATGAATAACGCCTCGTTTTTCAACGGTGCCGTTGGCGGGGATGGTCTTGAATTCACCGGTGAAATCGGCGAATTGCTGATCTACAACAATCCGCTCACTGGAGAACAATTGACGGATCTGAACAATTTTCTCATCGAACGCCGGGTCAATAATGGTGGCAATGACAGCCTGCTCGGTGGCGGTGGCGACGACCTAATCACTGGCGGGATCGGCAATGATACCATCGATGGCGGCACCGGCGAAGATACCGCTGTCTATTCCGGCGATTTACGTCATTATACGCTTTATCATATCGGTGACGGCGAAGTGCGCATTGTGGATAACCGGCGTCGTGATGAAGACGGATCCGACCTGCTACGTGATGTGGAGGTACTGCGTTTCGCCGACGGCGATGTGCGTCTGGCAGATTTAGGCATTGCATCTACGGCAGATGGAAACCTGACATTCCAGGTATCGGAAGAATTTGACGAAGTGCTGGAAGTAGCGCTCATGGATGTGACGACCAACCGATTATTCGACGGAGAAACACCGGATATTCGTTCCATCGATAATGCAGCAATAGCTGCAGATGTGATCAAACGTGCGATCAGCATTGTTACCTTTGAACGCGCCCGTGTTGGCGCAACACAAGCCAGCACAAATATTCTGCAAAGTCAGGTCGATGTGCGCCTACATAACCAGCGCTTTGCCCATGGCGCGATCGCAGATACCAATATTGCACAGCAATCAACGCAATATTCTCTTGACCTTCTGCGCAACCAAATGAGTATCGCTACGATGGTACAGGCCAATGGGCTACGTGCGAATCTGGTGAATGATATTCTGTCTACAGGCATTGCCGTACCGGAATTGGCCGAAAGCGAGACAGACGCCAGCGTCTAATTCTTTTCTGAAATAGACTTTTTTATGGCCATGTAACACTCTATACTTTTGCGCATGGTCACTCTTATCTTCACCAAAGCACTGCGCTCACTCACCGAACGACTGACTTTCGGCACCATCGCCCGCTGCATCCTGGTAACAGCAGCAGCACTGGCTCTTTGGGTGGCCGGTGCCTCCAGCGCCCTCTATTACACTACCGTCTTCACCACCGGCTGGCTGGAAAGCATCCTCGACTGGCTGCTTGGCAGTTTTTCCGTCATTACCGCATGGTTCCTTTTTCCCCTGCTCGTCCCGGCAATTGCTACCCTGTTCATCGACCGATTCCTCATTCGCATTGCCCAGGAAGAATATCAACGCGAACTGCGCAGTGTCCCGATCAAAGAAGAACTACCAAAAACACTGAGCTTCCTAGCGCTTGCCCTATTTCTTAACCTGTTCCTCTACCCGTTCTACTTGTTTCCCCCGATTGGTCAGATACTCTACTACATCGTCAATGGCTACCTGCTGGCACGCGAATTCTGGGAAATGATCTGCGACCGGATGATGCTGGATCAATCCAGCCTGCGCAAACGCCGCTCTACACTGGTAATGCTCGGTGCTGCGTTGGTTGGCTGCGCGAACGTTCCCCTGCTGAACCTGTTCACCCCGTTACTTGCCGGTGCCGTCATGCTCCATCTGGGTATGTATGCCCTGGCGAATCAGTCCGTAAAAGAATGGCGACACGCGTAAAAACTTCCCAAGCTTGTAAGCCTCCTTCCCCTCTGCTACATGACGTTTATGGACTCATTGCCTATTTCACAGCGCGGAGCGATTCGCCCGTTCGAAGTCATGGAAGCCTTTCGCGAAGCGGCAACGCTAGAAGCCCAAGGCAAATCCATCGTGCATCTATCACTCGGACAACCTGGGCGCAGCGCACCGAAACCGGTGCTGGATTATGTGACCGAACATTTGCACAAGGCACCACTGGGTTACACCGATGCACGTGGCATGCCGGCGCTTCGAGAGCGGATTGCACGGCATTACCGGGAACATTACGCGCTCGATATTCCCCAAGAACGTATCTTCGTCACGGTTGGGTCTTCCGCCGCGTATTTTCTGGGATTACTGGCCGCGTTTGACCCAGGCGCACGCATCGGCATTGCTCGTCCCTGCTACCCCGCCTATCCAAACATGATGGAAGCGCTGGGGCTGGTGCCGGTCTTTCTGGATGCCGAAGAGGCGGAAGGGTTCCAACCAACGACCGAATTACTTGATCGTGCCGGAACACTGGATGGTCTGGTCATTGCCAGCCCTTCCAACCCGACCGGCAGCGTACTCAGTCCTGATGAGATGAAAATATTGGCTGAGTATTGTCACCATCATGCCATTCGTCTGATCTCCGATGAAATCTATCATCACGTCGTCTACGAGAGTGCGACTTTTGACACCGCGTTGCGTCACGCCTCACACGCCATCATCGTCAACAGTTTCTCCAAATATTACCTGTTGCCCGGCTGGCGACTGGGATGGGCGGTGATGCCGGAAGACCTCACCCGTTCCTACGAATCCCTGCTGCAAAGCTTTTTCATCTCACCTCCCGCTATCTCACAATATGCGGCGCTGGAAACCTTCAACCACGAAGCGGCGCTTGGCGAGGTGGTCAATGACTATGCCAGAAACCGCGACATAGTAAAAACGGCATTGGAGTCATTGGGCTTTACCGGTCTGAATAAGGCGCAGGGCGCTTTCTATCTCTATGCCAATATCGACGCATTCGATCGGGACAGCAAATCCTTCTGCCGCGCCATGCTCCATGAGGCCGGCGTCTGTGCCGTACCGGGGACAGATTTTGACCAAAAGGGCGGCCATCGCTATGTCCGCTTTTCCTTCTGCGGTGATGAAAGCGATATTCAGGAGGCCTGCGTACGATTACGCAAGTGGCTTGGATAACTGAAAACTATTGCACTATAATATTGATTGGAATCAGAAATTCCAGTTGCGAACCACCAGGATAGGCTTCCGGCACCGGCGGTACCGGCGATGCGCGTGAAACCGCAGCCAGCGCGGCATTATCCAGTTCGGCATAACCGGACGAACGCTCGATGGAATGGAACAGCACTTTGCCCAGCCGGTCAATCCTGAGTCGTACCACGACTCGACCACGTAGCCCTTTCGGCAGGGTAAAACTCTGGTTCAGCTTGTGGCTGTTAATCCACCCGGACAGTAACTGCTCATATTTGGTAATGATCTCCTGCACCTGCGACCGGGTGCTGCCCAGTCCGGTTTGCCCCGGCGCCGGCGCACTGGTGCGAGGTGCGGCACTGCGCCGGTATCCGCTGTCCTGACGACGATGCGTAGCGGCCGGTAGAGGCGCTGCCGCAGACTGCTGAAGCTTCGGCGTCGGTGCTTTCGGTTGCGTGGCCGATGGTGCGCGCGGTTGGCGTGGCGCCGGGGGTGCAAATAGCTGATCCATGCGATTGACCGCGTTCATCTGCCGATCGGCACTGCCGGGATTGCTTGCCTGCTCTTTCTCTTCTTCCACCCCAAAGGCGAGCTGCACCTGCCGGGTGGCCGGTATCGGTTCGCGCAGGTCCATCACGTAGATGGGTGCCAGCAACGCAATATGCGTGAACAGCGCCACCGCCAGCATCAGCTTGAACGGTGGCATGCCGCGCGTACGCTCCTTGGCTTCCTGCGCTAATGCCGCCAAATGCCGTAAGTATCCGGAATTAAATGCCATCGCCTGACTCATGACGGATGCTCCGCCGCCAGCACCACATCCTTGGCACCGGCCCGTTCAATGATTTGCAATACGTCAATCAGCTTCACCGCTTCCATGTTGGCATCCGCCTTCACGGTAAAGCGCGACGCCGGGTTTTGCTGCAAACGCCTGACGACCCATGCTTCCAGATCATCCGCCGTAAACATCACGTCTTCCCCGGCCAGAATTTCGTCATGCCGCCCCAGCGTAATCACCGCCTCTCCCAACGCCACATCGCCCGATTGTTCGGAGAGTGGAATCTCCACCGGCAGAATATCGATATGCTCAATTCGCCCGGCAACGATAAAGAAGATCAGCATCAGGAAGATGACGTTAATCATCGGCACCAGGCTGATTTCCCTGGGCTGCTTGCGGGTACGGTCAATCTCCACACGATAGCTCATTCTATAATGGCTCCCGGCGTTCCTGCCAGCGAGAAACACGTACGTCGCCACCGCCGACACGTTTAATCATATCAAGTACATCCACCAGTGCCTGCACACTAACCTGCCCGTCACATTGTAGGGTCATTCGCGCGCCCGGCTGGCGAACGAACAACACATCCAGCGCATTCTCCAGATCGCCATGATAGACGAGTTTATTATTGAGAAAGGCCACCCCGCTGCCCAGCAGCACCAGGTGATGCGTGGCGGTTTGAGCAGTTTGCTGATAGGCGGGTACCGCTTCTTCCAGCGTTCCCAGCCGCAATGCCTCGACCTTCACGTAATGCGTGGTCAGGATAAAAAACACCATCAACAGAAACACGACGTCAATGAGCGGCGTCAGTGGAATTGCCCGGCTGCGGCGGATATGACGGTCAATCGGCACCATGAGGTTAAGCTCTAAACGAAAACCATATCAGAGGCAAGCCTGCGTTGCGATGATGGCACTTTCTCCGACCATCTTCCCCGCCAAACCCCCAACATTTGCAATGGAGGCGGTTTTCGTGTATAGTAGACTGGTACTTTGTGTAAACTACAGCCATGAAAAAGTCTAATTTGGTAATATTAAAAACAAACCAAAAGACGAAGAAAAAGACATTCTTCCATGGTCTATATTTTAAAATCAAGAGAAAGCATTTGTTGGTGTACTCAGGTATCACAACAGTTTTTTGCTTAATATTAGTTTATAATGTAGTTCAAAGACACAACGAATTGAAATTGGCATGTAAGAACGTGCTGAATCCAATTCAGGTCTGCGATAAATTTAACTAGCCAACCTCGCGTTGGCTATTTTTTTGTCTAACCCCTCGCCGGAGCTGGCAACAGGCGACCAGACACGGCGTCGGTCAGTTTCTCCATTGCGCGCGCTTCAATCTGACGTACCCGCTCGCGGGAAATATTATAAATCTTGCTCAAATCTTCCAGCGTCGAAGGTGGCTCGCTCAGGCGGCGTTCCTGAATGATATGCTGCTCGCGCTCGTTCAACGACCCCATCGCCTCCGCCAGCATCCCGCGCTTATAGTCCAGATCCTGCTGATCAGCCAGCACCTCTTCTTGTGAGGGATCATTGGAGGCCAGCAAATCGACCCACTCATTTTTCTCTTCATCACCGACTTTCTGGTTAAGGAACTGATCATTGGCCGTCATCCGGTCATTCATGTCGATGACTTCCTGCTCCTTGACGCCCAACTCATCGGCGATATGGCTGACCTGCTCCGGCGTCAGGTTACGATCCACCGCCTCAATCTGCTTTTTCATCTTACGCAGGTTGAAAAACAGCTTCTTCTGCGAGGCACTCGTCCCCATTTTCACCACCGACCAGGAGCGCAGCACAAATTCCTGAATCGCTGCTTTGATCCACCAGATCGCATAAGTCGACAGGCGAAAACCGCGCTCGGGATCGAACTTCTTAACCGCCTGCATCAGGCCAATATTCCCCTCGGAGATCAACTCGGTATGCGGCAGGCCGTACCCCTTATATCCGGCAGCGATCTTAGCCACCAACCGCAGATGGCTAGTCACCAGCCGGTGCGCTGCGTCATAATCGCCATGCTCGCTCCAACGCTTGGCCAGCATGTACTCCTCTTCCGCTTCCAGAATCGGGAATTTCTTGATTTCCGCCATATAACGCTGCAATCCCGCCTCGGGGGAAAGCGCCGGGAGCATCAATGCCTTGGTTGCTGTCGCCATAGATAACCTTTTGTTAAACTTTACTTTACACTGCCACTATGCCGGAAGTCCCCGCCTATCACAAGTGAATAAGACGTCATTTGCACGTTAGCTTCATTAAAAATATTGACAGAATCTATACGCTTAGCCTATAAAAAGTGCAAGTTTATAATTTGAAGCCATGGCTGAAACCGTTGTGCTTGTTGTGCCTGCATGTGAATCATGCATATACAACAAAGAGCATTATTGTACCAAACAACCGAGTTTGTATAATACAGCTTCTGCTGATAGCTGTCCAAGCTATCGACAGAAGCCTTCTGACTCATAACCATACCGGCTCGCGCTAGTGTGGTTATTTTTTTGTCTGCTGTTTCGTCATTCCGGGCGAAGCGCAAGCGAAGACCCGGAATCCATTGTGGTTCTTGCTCGTTGGATAGATGGATTCCGGATCGCGCCTATGGCTTGTCCGGAATGACGTTTCTATCAAAAGAGGCAACCAACTCTTTCTCCAACTCCTCCAGCTCCTCCGGATAACCTACCTCGAATGCCAGTTCCTCGCCACTGACGGGATGGATGAACCGGATAGCAACGGCGTGTAATGCCTGCCGGTGCAATCCCTGTATCACCGCCTGGGCATTGTCCGAAAGCGCCGGTGTACACCGCACTAGCCGCCGCGCTGTCGGCATACCATAGACTGGGTCGCCGATCAATCCGCACCCCGCCTCACTCAGATGCACCCGGATCTGGTGCGTACGCCCCGTCTCCAGGCGGCATTCCACTAACGACGCCGCCATCCCATAGCGCCGCAGGGTCGTGTAATGCGTCACGGCGGGCTTACCCCCCTCAACAATCGCCATTTTCTTGCGATCCCTTGATGAGCGACCAATGGGCGCATCAATCGACCCCGCCGGCGGCTGCATCGCCCCCCAGCACCACGCATGGTAGGTGCGCGACAGGCTGCGATCCTGTAATTGTTCGGACAACCCCTGATGCGCCACGTCATGCTTGGCCACCAACATCAACCCGCTCGTATCCTTATCCAGTCGGTGGACAATGCCGGGACGCGCTACCCCACCAATACCCGACAGGCTCTCGCCGCAATGATGTAAGAGCGCATTGACCAGGGTTCCGGATGACACCCCCGCCGCCGGATGCACCACCATCTCCGCCGGTTTGTTAATCACCAGTAGATGTTCATCTTCAAACACGAAGTCTAGGGGAATATCCTCCGGCAACACATCAGAGATGTCCGGTTCCGGGATGCGTACATGGTAGCGCTCACCAGATTTCACCTTCATCGAACAATCTGTACAAGATGTTCCCTCTCCCTCTTGGAGAGATTGAATCGATTCCCGATTCTCGATTCCCGATTCCCGACAAACACACCCCTCTTTCACCAAGCGTTGTACTTGTTGGCGCGTTATCCCTTCCAACGCCCCAGCCAGCCATTTATCCAGACGCTGTCCGGCCGCCTCTTGTGGCACCGTCACAAAGCGCTCATCCATAGACCGGTAATTGCCCTGTCCATAACATCCACAGAAACGCCACACCAATGGCAAGCCCATAGGGTAGTGGCTCTCCCTGTGTCAGCACACGTGGAATCGCACCTTTTCCATCCGTCAGGCGCAGCACAATGAGCGGCATGAGTTGACGTGCTACCAACAATACCAATGTCAGCACTCCACCCAGAATCGCCATAACCAGCACGAACGTAACTAGCACCTGCCCCCACCCGACCCACAGCGCCAGTACGGATAGCATCTTGATGTCTCCGCCCCCAGCCAACCGAAATACAAACATCCCGTAGCCAATGGCAAACACCACGGCAAAGGCCAGTAATCCCGACGACCATTCCATCTGCGTGTCAACTACCAGCAGCGCAATCGGGTAGAACACCAGCAACACCCCGTTCACCCAGTTTGGAATGCGAAAGCTGGTGGCATCGGTGACCATGGCGACCATCACAAGAAACGTGAGCAGGATGGGTAAAAGCAGGGATATATCCATGTGGTTAGTTAGCGGTTGGCAGTTGACGGTTCACAGTGTATACTCGTTCAACTTTAAAATTTCTTGTAAAATTTTGAAGTTGAAGGTCGAATATACCCTTTAATATATAGCAGTTTTTCAACTTAAGAACTGCCCCAAAGGGGAAATTCTTAAGTTGAACTGCTATAATAGTTTGCCATACCATAATCTGCCTACTGACAACTGACAACTGTGCCGCACACCCTTACCCTCGTCACCTCCCCCCATACCAACGCATTACAGGACGCGTTACTGCACGACCTGCAATCCATCACCCATGCCGGGTCTATCCATTGGCAACAGGACGGCATCGCCTGCGACTTGAGTGTTGAGGAAGATACTCCACAGATACGGGAAGCAATCGCTGCCCGCCTGGAAAAAATGCCCATCGACTGGTGCCTGCAACCCACGGCCACGCGCCGGAAAAAACTGCTCATCTGTGATATGGACTCGACCATCATCCAGCAGGAATGTATCGATGAGTTGGCTGCACTCGCCGGTATCGGCGATCAAGTCGCTGCCATTACTGAACGGGCCATGCGCGGAGAGCTAGACTTTGCCCAATCACTGACCGAGCGGGTAGCTCTGTTGAAAGGACTTCCAGAAACAACACTGATCCGTGTCTGGGAGGAACGCATCCAACTAACACCCGGCGCCGAACCCCTCATTCGTACTATGAATGCCCACGGAGCACACACCATGCTGGTATCAGGCGGCTTCACGTTCTTTACATCACGCGTGGCAAAGGCAGTTGGGTTTCAGGCACATCATGCAAACACGCTAGCGATTGAAGATGGCACCCTCACTGGCACTGTCATTCCTCCTATCCTTGATAAAGCATCCAAACAACACCTGTTACAGGAAGCGATGGCAACGCATGGGCTGGAAGCATCGGACACGTTAGCCGTCGGTGACGGTGCTAATGACGCGGCCATGATCACTGCTGCCGGATTGGGCGTCGCCTACCGTGCCAAACCACTACTGCAACAACAGGCTCATGCCTGCATCAATTATACGGATTTGAGGACATTGCTCTACTTTCAAAATATTCGTTGACCGACATCACCCTGTCACATTCACGTCCTATAATAGACATATGAATCGGAGTTATACCTAATGCAAATCTTACCTGTGATGGCAATGGGTGCCATTGGGTCAGTAATTGGCACCTTCGCCGGTGCCATGTTAGGGGCTGATGGCGTGGAAGAATTAATGGGCGGATTTTCTGAAAACGCCTATGGGTTAAACGATGCCTTCGACAGTATCAACGAAACCTTACCGAATGGGCTTCCTGAAACCCAGGATACCCTGCATTCCATTGCCAAAATTGATGGAGAAGGGTTTCTCCAAAACGTCCAAGAACATGTCGGCACAGACATTGACTGGTCGAACCCCAACGAAATTGCCAACAACCTGCCTGACACACTACCTGCACTCCCAGAGCATATTGCCGCTGAATTAACACCCGGCGAATTACAGACCTACGACATTTTGAGTAATCAATTCGGACAACTACATGAGCCCATCGCCAATATGACCGCTGACTCTTATACAACCGCGACAGAGTTTGCCAATAGCGTGAATACCGGTACCATTGCAGGTGGCGCAATCGGGGGAACAGGTGCAGCCGCAATGACATCAAATAAATGGCAAAATCACATCAATAATGAGCGCGCCCAATCTAGAAGCTTGCAAATTTCATAACCATGGAATGGTTTCGTATGGCTGCATTCGGTTCGGTGGGCGCTGTCGCCGGCTCACTGATTGCCGTATGCGTGGCCGGTGAAGACATTGGAGAATTGCTGCAAGACCTTTCCGGTAATACAACGGGCCCCTATGATGCACTCACGGCGCTCAGCGTCATCACCCCCGAACTGGAAGAAGAAGCTGCGGAAGCGGCCATAAACCTGCCACCCACCACAATAGCAAGTGATACTGCTACCACCTACCGGATGGGCGATGCAGCGGCATCACTCGCCATCGCCGGCGGTGTCACGGGCGGTATGGCTGGTATCGGCATGAGCGCACCGGGCTTTACCGAACGCTGGCAGGCCTACGCGGCAGAAATTGAACGACAAAAGCATGAGTCAAAAGGTGGAGGCTTGCAGTCGGAGTAAAACTGTGCTTTGTCATGCTTCATGACTCCATCGCCCTTTGCTCCCTCTACCCTGCCAACCCTCCCACCTCTGAAAGGTGCACAGCTGGCCACCTGCCATGCCGGTATTCGCTACAAGGAACGTGATGACATGCTACTGATGGTCTTTGACGAGACCGCACAGGTTGCCGGCGTATACACACGATCCCTCACCGCCGCCGCACCAGTGCACTGGTGCCGCACCGCCTGCTCTGACGGGCATATCCGAGCGCTACTAGTCAATGCTGGCAACGCCAATGCTTTTACAGGATCACAGGGAAAGAGCGATAATGAAGCGCTGGCCAGTGCCGTTGCCGAAGAAACCGGGGGACAAGCATCGCAGATGATGATTTCTTCCACCGGGGTTATCGGAGAATTTCTACCGACGGAACCGATGCTGGATGCTATCCCTGACCTGTACACCAACCTGTCTGATACCCACTGGGAACAGGCCGCCCGCGCCATCATGACCACCGACACCTTCCCCAAAATGGTCAGCAAAACGGCGATGATCGGTGCGACGGAGGTGACCATTAACGGCATCGCCAAAGGCTCTGGCATGATCGCCCCCGATATGGCGACCATGCTGGGTTACATCGTCACCGACGCCACCCTGCCCGCTTCCGTCCTGCAACCGCTCCTCTCACGCATGACCGTCAAAACCTTCAACTCCATCACAGTCGATAGTGATACATCTACAAATGATACGGTACTGCTGATTGCCACCGGCGCACAGGACAACATCATTCCCGACAGCGCCGGCGACAAACTGCTGGATAATTTCAAACGTGCCTTGCTGGATGTCATGCGGGAACTGGCGATTCTGATCGTCAAGGACGGCGAAGGTGCCAGCAAATTTGTCACCCTGCATATCAACGGTGCCGAAGATAACGAGTCTGCCCGCCAAATCGGCCTGAGCATTGCCAATTCCCCACTGGTCAAAACCATGCTGGCCGCCTCAGACCCGAACTGGGGACGTATTGTTGCTGCCGTTGGCAAATCAGGGCGTTGGGTCGATACGGATCGCTTGAAGATCACCATCGGTGATACAGTCGTCACGGATGGCGGCAATGTGCGTCCCGATTATAATGAAGATCGCACAGCACTCTACATGAAACAGCCGGAACTCACTATCTCGGTCGATGTTGGTGTCGGAGAAGGCGAAGCAACCGTATGGACTTGTGACTTCACCGAAGGCTATATCCGCATCAACGCCGATTACCGCAGTTAACGGTGTGGGCTCTGCCCATTAGCCACATCTTTCTTTATAGCGCGTTGCGTTTATGATTGCGCATCGCATATGCGCCCATCTAAACGCAAGGTCGCGCTATACCCTTAAAAGTATAGCACTACTCGCGCTTGTGCGCCTGCAACGCAGGCAAGCACAAACGCAAAGTGCTATAATTCGCTTAGCGTTTTTGGAATATGCAGATCGCCCATATTCACTACTCTGCTAAATGGTGAACTGATACCGGATGACGCCTCCTGCTGTAAATCCTGTAACATATCTGGCGGCGGCACCTCCCCTGCGCCGATATTCCGTTCGGCATCCGTCGTTGCGACGCCCTTGGCTCCGCGTACCGCCACTGGCCCTAACGCCGGGCGTATATCGGAATTCAACCCACCGACCAATGCGACGGCGGTCATCTCCATGGCAGGAAGCACCTGCTGTTGCGGGTGCTCGCTGAACAGGCGTTCCATCCGTACCAACGCCGCATTCTCCGCTTCATGGGACGCATGACGTAATGCATGTTGATGCGCCAACTCCGGCAGCATGACACAATACGCATCCCGTATTTCAAACGGTCGATTCGGATCATCAAAGTCTTGTTCAACATCTACTCCTCTCGCCGCATAATAAATATATTCAGCCAAGCGCAAGCCATAATCCTCCATAAAGGCCAGCGTCTCCTTTGGCGTCGGCATTTCCTTTTGTGCACATTTATCGTCGAACTGCACGGCCAATTGCCTCAAAGTTTCTCTGTCAGGACGTTCTTCCCCCATCATGCGCCAGGCCTTACCGAAGTCGGTCATCATCAATTGCTGTGCCGCACCTACCAGATGCGTCCGATCCGGCAGGCTACTATGGAACATCTGATGCGCTTTTTCTTTTCCGATCTCCTCTAATGCTTCCAATTGCCCCAACAACCCCAGATGAAACGTGCCGGTCAATTGGAATAACAAATTACCGGTAATCGCTCGCTGTGACAATGCCGTCCGATTACCCTGTATTTCCTCCACCGTTTTCATCACATCACCATCATCCTTGCCGCGCTGATTGGAGCGTGAGGAACGATTGGCCAACAACGTGCTCACCCACGCTCCACTATGACTGAACAACGCGTCAAAGGGATTGACCTTTCCTTCCTCTGGGTCGGTATAATCATGAAACGCCTTGCGCGCCGTATCATGAAACAGCACCGAACTGCGCTGTGCCTGCCGTTGTGCCTGTACATAATCAGCATCCGGTACCAGCGAGCCAATCAGCTTCTCCACGGCCGCCTTGGCATACATAGTTTGTGAGACCATCATTTCCAGGAACATCGCCGCACTGTCCGGATAGCCAAATAGCAATCGATTCTGTTCGCCCTGAATCGTATTCTGCGGTGTACGGATAGAGGACGCGTTCTCCCTAGCCGCTGCGTGACCATGCTGCTTGCCGGTCTGCCCCGGATTCACTGCCGCACCACGCATCAGATCATTTCCACCTCCGTCAAAGATGTAAATTGGAATACCGTGCTCATCTGCCATATTCAGCAAAGGCTGACAATCCTCACGCACCGCCATTTCCCACAGTTCCGTTTGCAAACGCGCAATTTCGCCTTCAATCTTGGTAATCACCTCCCCGGCACTGTACCCGTCACGCCGCCGGTTATCGCTATGGGCGATCATCACCGTAATCCGCCCCATCGCCTCCAGATGCTTCTGATAGACAGGATCAAACGCCAGCTGCTTAATCGTTTCCGGCAAAGCGCGGACATCCTCAACCGATTCCACCAGCATCACAATTTCCTGCTTGGCCTGCTTATTGGCCACCTGGTTACCCGTAATATCCATCAGCACCATGGCGGCTTTGGCATCCGCTGGGTGCGTCGCTTCAGCGATAATGAATTTATTGGCACTGTCAGGATGTTCGGCCAAAAACTGCAACCGCTCCAGAATCCGTACCGGTGTATCATCCTCTCCGGCCAGCGCACGTAATTGCTCTGGTGCAGCTTGTTGCAACGCTGTTTTCAAATGATCAAGTTTCTGTGGCGGTTCTTCAGAGAACCACAGCGTCAACAACTCGGACATAGCATCTTTATTGAACGCCGCTTCAAATAGAGCTGCTTCCTCCGTTTCACCAGCCAATCGCAATAACAATCCGATCGTTTCATGCAGTGTCTTTGCCTGATGACGTAGATTCCCCTTGGAGCCATAAAGTCCGAAGGTTGCCACTAGATAACGAAGATCCTCAACGCCTGCATCGGGTTCCGTCAGAGTCTGTTGCAGCGCCTCCAGATCATTTAATAATGCCTGCCGATCCGGATAGCTATGATCTGAGAGTTTCGTGATCATACCATCAATCGTCTCCTCCTGCGCCCGATGGTGCTCTTTCACCTCTTGCAACAATGCCGTGTAGCGTCCGGCAATCCATGCTTGTTTTCGCGCCACACCTAACTCCAGCATCTCACGTGTCGCATTGGCATTCCCGTCCCCGTCAAACCCGGAAGACCAATCCTCCAGCTCCAGCATCGGACTACGAATCGCTACTCCCTCCGCCGCATATCCCGATGTCTCTAGCGCCTGACGAGTAGCATCGCGCTGCAACAGTGCCGCATCGAATAGATTATCCATAATCGGGATCAGTTCTTCCAGTTCCTCAATCGGCGTTTTTCGTTCAGCCGCAACTGGCGCCTTAATAAATGCATCCAACGCATCCTCTATCGCCTGCTTTCCTACGGCTGGATTTGCCAAGGCTCTTTCCAATGCAACCGCCGCTTTGGTATGCTCCACGCTTGTGCTATTCGTCGGATGGCTGGTCAGGCTCATCTTCGCCGCTAACTCATCCAAATAACGTTGAACATGCACCGCATCGACGCCCTGACGGCGGAAATGATGCAGCGTGTAGGTAATATCATCCGCCGACGCACCATCTTCCCCATGTTCGGCTTTTAACACCTTTGCCGCCGCTTGCTTCCGAGCCATCGACGCCACATCCTGCAATTTCGCTTGCAACTCTATCACTTGCTGGCGAATTTCCGGCTTGGCATCCAGTTCATCGTACCAGGCCTCATACTGTGCCCTGCGCTCCTGCGCTCGCCGATCGCGCTGTTGTAGTGTCAGGGAGACGTCCTCCACATCCTGCATGGCTTGCGCCCGTAGCCCTAGAAACTGATCCAGATAACGGATTGCCACCGGCTGAACGGCGTCAGTGCCGCGTACCCGATTGAGAAAGATGGTTTCTACCGTCTCCAGGTACTCTTTGAAAAACGCCTGGGCTGTATCTTCAATACAAGTCACACTATTTTGTGTCGAACGGACGTGCTCCACATGTTTGTCAGTAGTCTGCATCCGACCAGCCATAACAAAGCACTAGGCTTGCTGCAATGCCAATGTTATATAGAATCCATGCAACCATCCGATACTGAACGTTACGACCCAACCACCACCGAACCGCATTGGCAACAACGCTGGGAAGCGCAAGGCTGCTTTGAGCATGCCGATAGCACGGACAAACCTGACTATTACATGCTGGAGATGTTCCCCTACCCGTCCGGCCATATCCATATGGGACATGTACGTAACTACACGCTGGGCGACGTGCTGGCCCGCTACAAACGGGCGCAGGGCTTTAATGTGCTCCACCCGATGGGCTGGGATGCGTTCGGCCTTCCGGCAGAGAATGCTGCCATTCAGCGAGGCGTGCATCCCGGGGAGTGGACACATCAGAACATCGCCACCATGCGCGACCAACTCAAATCCATTGGTCTGTCCTTCGACTGGACACGGGAATTTGCCACCTGTGACCCAGACTATTACGCACATGAGCAGCGCTTCTTCCTGGAGTTTTACAAGCAAGGACTAGCGTACCGCAAAGAATCCTACGTCAATTGGGATCCGGTCGATCATACCGTGCTGGCCAATGAACAGGTAGTGGATGGCAAGGGCTGGCGCTCCGGTGCACCGGTCGAACGCCGCAAACTGTCGCAATGGTTTCTCAAAATCACTGATAAGGCGGATGATCTGTTGCAGGGCATTGAGACGCTGGACGGCTGGCCCGAAAAAGTCCGTACCATGCAGACCAACTGGATTGGCCGCTCGGACGGCGCTGTGATACGGTTTGCAATCAATCCCCTCCCCCCGCCTGCGGGGGGAGGCCGGGAGGGGGGCTATGGCAATACCAAAAACCTCTCAAACAGCCCTCCCCCTAACCCCCTCCCGCAAGCAGGAGGGGGAACAACCCACATCGACGTCTATTCCACCCGCCCAGACACGCTGTTCGGCATGAGCTTTATTGCACTGGCACCCAATCACCCGCTATCGGAAGCACTGGCACAGGACAACCCGGAGCTTGGCACCTTTATTGAGGAATGCACCCGGCTGGGTACTAGTGAAGAAGCATTAGAAACGGCAGAGAAAAAAGGCGTCTACACCGGCCTCACCGTGACCAATCCGTTTAACCGGCAATCCTACCCGGTCTATGTCGCCAATTTTGTCCTGATGGATTATGGCACCGGCGCGGTATTCGGCTGCCCAGCGCATGACCAGCGTGACCTCGACTTCGCCCGCAAATATGGACTCAGTGTCACACCGGTCGTCAGCCTGCCACCAGAATATGACTTGACCGACACCGCCTATACCGGCGATGGCACCATCATTCATTCCGATTTTCTAAATGGCTTAAGCACAACCGACGCTAAGGAACAGGCCATTCAACGACTGGAAAGCATGAATACCGGTCAGCGGCAAATCAATTACCGCCTGCGTGACTGGGGTGTCTCACGTCAGCGCTATTGGGGTTGTCCGATTCCAATCATTCATTGCCCGGAATGCGGTGCCGTACCGGTCCCGGACGATCAACTGCCGGTTACCCTGCCGGACGATGTGACCTTCGATACACCCGGTAACCCGCTCGATCACCATCCGACATGGAAACATGTCCCCTGCCCGGTCTGTGGTACAAAAGCGCAACGTGAAACCGATACGTTTGATACTTTCTTCGAATCCTCCTGGTATTTCGCCCGCTATTGTTCACCCAACAGCGAGCAGGGGATTGACAAGGCACAGGCCGACCGGCTCTTACCCGTGGACTGTTATATCGGCGGCATCGAGCATGCCGTGCTGCATTTGCTGTATGCCCGTTTCTTCACGCGGGCGCTGCATCAATGCGGCTACCTGTCCGTCACGGAACCTTTCACGACCCTGAAAACACAGGGCATGGTGACCCATGAAACCTATAAGAATGCGAACGGCACATGGCTCTATCCGGAAGAAATAGAAAAGAACGATGCAGGCCACTGGGTCACCAAAGATGGCAATGCTCCAGTGACCGTAGGACGGTTGGAGAAAATGAGCAAGTCGAAGCATAACACCGTTGATCCACGTCACATTATCGAGACGTACGGTGCGGACACGGCGCGCCTGTTCATGATGTCCGACTCTCCGCCGGAACGCGACCTGGAATGGACCAATGCTGGTATCGAGGGTGCCTGGCGTTATGTGCAGCGCCTATGGCGAATGGTGCAGGAAGCTCAATCTTCGTCACCCCGGCGTAGGCCGGGGTCTGATTGCAATGACGTGAAAGATTCCGGCCTCCGCCGGAATGACGACTCCGAAACAATCCGCCTTATCCACAAAACTACCCACCAGGTCACACACGCCATTGAACAGTTTCAGTTTAACAAGGCCGTTGCCTTGATCCGCGAACTCACTAATGCGCTGGGACAACAAGGCATTGATTCGGCCACCTATCGTTTTGGAATGGAAACCGTGACTCAGCTTATCGCCCCATTCATGCCGCATCTGGCAGAAAGCATGTGGCAAATGCTTGGCCATGACACATTACTGGCGCAGCAGCCCTGGCCACAACCCGACCCAGCCATGCTCACCGATGACACCGTCACGATTGGTGTACAGGTCAACGGCAAATTGCGTGATACGCTCGATATTGCCAGTGACGCCTCAAAGGAAGACATTGAATCGTCCGCCTTGAATCTTGAAAATATCCGCCGTCACACCGACGGTAAAACCATCCGTAAAGTCATCGTTATCCCGGGGAAAATCGTCAATGTCGTCGCTGCGTAACTCTCATATCGTCATTCCGTCATTCCGGCGTAGTCCAGAATCCAGTCATTGCCGCGATAGCGATAATGATAACCTGCAATGCAGGTCATTGATGGACCCCGGCCTTCGCCAGGGTGACGTTCCAAAGTACAGCACAATAACAACATTTACTATCCTCTGCACCCTGTTCCTCCTCAGCGCCTGCGGATTCACGCCTGTCTATCAGCAGGGCGCTGCCAAAGAATCTCTCTCAGCCATTCGCATTGAGGCACCGAACACCCGTGACGACCAACAGTTGAAAGCCATGCTGGAAGACATGCTCGCCCCTTCGGGGCAGACCACCCCGCGCTATCGCCTGACGCCGGGGCTGGGCATTACTATCGAACCGCTCAGCATCGACCTGGACGGCACCACGCGGCGTTATCGCCTGCTGGGGACAGCCACACCAGCCCTAACCGATCTCGATACCGGGCAAACGGTATTTACCACCCGTATTCAACGCTTTAACAGCTACCATATTTCGGATGCGGATTACTCCACCTATGTTGCAGCACAAAATGCGCGGGAAGAACTTCTTGGCCTGATGGCGGAAGAGATTCGTCTGCGACTCATCACCCACTTCAGCCAGACAGGGCAATGATGCCCACCATCGATATTTTCTTCCTGGCATCCCTGATCGGTACCGTTGCCTTTGCACTGAGTGGGTTTCTGGTCGGTGTGCGCAAGGAGCTGGATCTGATGGGGGTGTTCATCCTCTCCATGCTCACTGCCAATGGTGGCGGCGCGGTGCGTGACACGCTGGTCGGACGTCTGCCTGGCGTACTGACCGACATTTCCGCCTTCCTCACCGTCGTCGGCGTCATCGCGATTGCCATGCTGCTACGCCTGCACAAACACAAACAACTGGAAAAAAGTCGCCTGTTTATCCTGTCCGACTCGATGGGGCTGGCCGCCTTCAGCGTCACCGGTGCACTGGTCGGCATTGAGGAAGGGCTCAGCATCTTCGGCGTGATGGTGCTGGCCTTCCTGACCGCATCCGGTGGCGGCATTATCCGCGACCTGATGGTCAATGAGGTGCCATCCGTCCTCAGCAGTGACTTCTACGGCTCCATCGCCATTCTGATGGGTGCAATGCTCTATGGCCTGCACGAACTCGGCATGGACAGTAATCTGACGGTGCTGCTGGTATTCGGCGTTGCTCTCATCCTGCGCCTGATCGCCTATTATCTCGGCTGGCGTCTGCCCCGCATGAGCATGAGGGACGGATGACACTGGCAGACCGGCTGGAACGCATCAACCGTGGTGTCGGCCGGCTTGTCGCCTGGCTGGCGCTGGCAATGGTGGTGATGATGTCGATCAATGTCACCATGCGCTATCTGTTCGCTGCCGGTGATCCATGGCAACAGGAGCTGGTACGCTTCTTCCATGCCGGACTGTTCCTGCTGGGTGCGGGCTATGCCTATGCCAATGATGCCCATGTCCGCGTCGATGTCTGCTACCATCATTTCCGCCCCAGGGTGCAGGCATGGGTCAACCTGCTAGGGGTTCTGCTCCTGCTCTTCCCGTTTTGTGGTGCACTGATCTGGTTCTCCTGGTATTATGTGCTGGCCGCCTGGGCGATTCGGGAAGGCTCCGGTGAATTCCGTGGGATGCCGGGTGTCTTTTTACTGAAAACCGGTATCTGGGGCTGCGCCCTGCTCCTGATATTGCAAGGATGCGCCGTGCTGTTGCGCAGTGGTGCGGTTATTGTTAAGCCAAAAAAAAAAGACTCCCTAGCTATGTAACTATCGTTACATGCACAGAAAGTCTAAGGTGCAAGGTAGTGTACCTCTACTCCATCAGTACCCTCCAAATCACGTTTGCATTGAGCCGCCTCCTCTTGGTTATCAGAAGCGATGATTACTTTGCTACTAGTACCCAGGCTTTGCTTGGCCTGTGCCACAAGCCCATGGGAGCCTGAAATACAATGACTTATACCTTTCACCGGAAACTCTTTACAATCTCCATTTTTAAGCAAAAAGAAAAACACCTTATGAAATAATTCGGCAGAATTCTCATATGGCGTCACTACTGTAGCTTTCATTTGTAGGTACCTAAATAAATGGCCTAAACATCATGTAAACTCAATTATTCTACAATAATGGTTAACAAAAATCAACACTTAAAAAGACCACGACATCATTCTTCTTCACATATACAGGAGGAAGGATATATACCTGAACTATGGATACGTCTGCTATTAACCCAGAGCAAAACCCACTCTCCCCCACCTGCACCCGCTTGCGGGGTGCAGGTCTCTGTATATGTACAGCACCCCACTTGTGGGTGCTGTACGGGAGAGTCGAAGAGAGCAAGCGTAGCGCCGCTCGATTCGGTGAGGGGTGGATAGTAATTGACCCCTCACGCATCGTCTTCGGCTCCGTTGTCGCCTTGACTCTGCTGCTCTCCCGCAAGGGGAGAGCGGTGGCGCCCTGCGTGCAGGTGCAAGCTTGGGGAGAACAGATGCACCATCGCTACTTATCTATAGTTCGGGTTATTTATGAATTCTGGGTCAAGCCCGGAATGACGATGGCTCGGAGCTAACCTCATGATCGTTGCCCTCCTCGTACTCACCACCTTCGCCGCGCTACTGGTCGGGTTTCCGGTAGCCTTCACGCTGGGTGGCGTTGCATTACTGTTTGCCTTTGGCGGCGCGGCGTTCGACCTGTTCAACCTCGCCTATCTGCTGGCACTGCCCGGCACCATTTACGGCATTATGACCAGTGACCTGCTGATTGCCGTCCCACTCTTCGTCTTCATGGGGCTAGTGCTGGAACGCTCACGCATCGCCGAAGAATTGCTGCAAACCATGACCGCCTGTTTCGGCAACCTGCGTGCCGGGCTGAGCGTCTCCGTACTCGTTGTCGGTGCGCTGCTGGCCGCCTCGACCGGCATTGTCGGCGCAACCGTCGTCACCATGGGGCTGATTTCCCTGCCGGTTATGCTCAAAAGCGGCTATTGCCCACGACTTTCCACCGGCGCTATCTGTGCGGCAGGTACACTGGGACAGGTCATCCCACCCTCCGTCGTTCTGATTTTACTGGCTGACCAGATTTCCGGCGCCTGGCAATTAACGCAACTCTCGCAGGGCGTCACCTCGCCACAACCGGTCAGTATCGCTGATATGTTCGTCGCCGCCCTGATTCCCGGACTGCTGCTGGTATGCTGCTACATCATGTGGCAATATCTCTACGGCATGCGCCACCCGGAGCGCGTCCCATCCATGCCGGAAGCGGAGCGTCACGCCCTGCTGGGAGAAGAAACCTTTCGCCATGTCATGACCGTCCTGCTCCCACCCCTGCTACTGATCGCACTGGTACTTGGTTCCATCCTCGCCGGGATTGCCACCGCCACCGAGTCCGCTGCGATTGGCGCGATGGGCGCACTGGCGCTGGCGGGGCTGCGCCGCCGGCTGAATCGTGAGTCGCTGCGTGAGGTAATGGACGGCACCCTCAATATGAGCGCCATGGTGTTTCTGATCCTTATTGGTGCTGCCATTTTCACATTGGTGTTTCGCGGCTATCATGGTGACCGGCTGGTGCAAGACCTACTCTCTGCCCTGCCTGGCGGTCTGGGGGGCGCCATGCTGCTAACTATGCTAGTCATGTTCCTGCTCGGCTTCTTCCTCGACTTCATCCAGATTATCTATGTCGTCGTGCCGATGGTCGCACCCATTCTGCTGGCCATGGGCGCCGACCCGGTCTGGCTAGCGGTAATGATTGCCATCAACCTGCAAACCTCCTTCCTCACCCCACCCTTTGGATTCGCCCTGTTTTACCTGCGCGGCGTCGCCCCTCCGAGTGTCAAAACCACCGACATGTACCGCGGCGTGATTCCTTTCATTATCATTCAACTCTTGATGCTCGGCGCTATTGCCGCCCAGCCTGCATTGGCTACCTGGCTGCCACGCACGATCTACGGCACCGACTTCCGCAACGCACTCCCCGCCAACCCGCACGCCATTCGTTCGCATTTCGATGACGATGCCGAGAGCTGGGAGATCAATTTTTAATAGCATCCCTTATCGCTTTGCCTATGCTGAACTCCCATGCGCTATCTTGATTCATTGACCGAAATCCTTTCCGACTATGACGGCTTCCTGATTGACCTGTGGGGCGTCGTGCATGACGGCACTGTACTGTATGACGGCGTTAGTGCCAGTTTTGACGCCATCGCCAACGCCGACAAACGCGCCGTGATTCTCTCCAACGCGCCACGCCGCGCCAAACGCTCTATGCAAACATTGGAATATCTGGGCATTGCCCCCTCATGCTACCACGCACTCGTCACCTCCGGTGAAGCCAGCTTCCAGGAAATCACCCGCCAGCGCCGGGGGAAGCGCTGCTATTATCTCGGCCCGGAAGAGGATGCAGACATTCTTAATGGTCTGCCGGTCACATTCGTCACCAACGCCAAAGAAGCGGATTTTGTCTATAATATCGGTCACCGTTATGCGTTCCAACCCTTGGTGGAATTAAAAGAAGAACTGGAAACCCTGCGCTGGCTCAATGTACCCATGGTCTGCGCCAACCCGGATATTGATGTGATCAAGATGGATGGCACCCGCTACCCCTGCGCCGGAGAAATCGCCACCTATTACCAAAACATTGGTGGACAGGTGCAGTATTTCGGCAAGCCCTATCCAATGGTCTATGCCATGGCACGCAACGCACTCGAATTGCCAACTGACGCCCGCCTGCTGGCCATTGGCGATAATCTGGCCACCGACATTACTGGAGCGCAGCAGCAAGGCATCGACTCCCTGCTAGTAACCGGCGGCGTGCTGCGACAAAGCGCCTATGCCTATGGTCGCTTGAACCGGGAATTACTGGAAGCGGAAATTGCCAATAGCGGCGTAACACCGAATTTTATTGTTGAACAGTTTGGGATTGCCGGTAGATGAGTAGTGTATACGATTATCCCCTCTCCCTTTGGGAGAGGGTTAGGGTTAGGGCTTCTATCAGTCACTACCAAACCCTCACCCGGCTCACGCTGTTCGCCGACCTCTCCCAGAGGGAGAGGTTATCATGACTAGCATACGCATCATCGGCATTGACCCCGGCCTGCAACATACCGGCTGGGGCGTGGTGGAAGCACACGGCAACCGCCTACGCTACCTTGCCTCCGGCGCAATTCACCCACCACCAAAAGCCGCGCTTTCCGAACGTCTGCATTACTTACACCAGGAATTAATGCAGGTGCTGACATGCTACCAACCTCAGGAAGGTGCCATCGAACAAACCTTTGTCAGCGTCAATGCTACCTCTACCCTCAAGCTGGGGAATGCACGCGGAGCCTTACTGCTGACCCTTGCCATACATGGCCTGCCAGTATGCGAATATGACGCGACCAAGGTCAAAAAAAGCCTGACCGGCGCCGGACGTGCCGATAAAGAACAGATTGCCATGATGGTACGTACCCTGCTTCCAGGCTGCGATCACGAAGCCTCCTTTGATGCATTCGACGCCCTCGCCATTGCCATCACCCATTGCCATGGACGAACGTTGGCAGGGGCTATGGCTTAATCATCTATGCCACATCACCAAACGCTTCAAATAGCAAATGGTTGAGTGTATCCACGGACGTATCAATCGACGCCGTATCCAACATGGCCTCGTAACCGTCATGAGCACCAATCGTTACACCAGTATCGTCGAGCATTTGCATAAAATCATCCAATGTAGTGGCCGGTGGAAAATCAATCACCGGATCATCCGTAATGAAATCAAAATCATTGGAAAAATTCATCTTACCGTTAGATGAAAAACGCACGGTATCTTCATGCTTCAACAATCTGACCTTCTTGCTAAAGCTCGCATCAGATAACGATACGTCATAGCCATCTATCGATACTTCATGAACATACAGATTACGATCCTGCCCTGTAGGCCAGTGAAATTTATCATTTACAAATTCGATAGAAAGGCTGTCACTGGCTTTCAGATTTGGCACATCAAATGTAAAATGCTGTGTTTCACCACTGGAGCGCAACGCCGTCACTTCCGTTTCAAACACCACCGTATGATTATCTTTGACCACACGCATGATTGGCGCACCGTCAAATTGATCACCGGATGCGGCAATCGTGACGGATCGCGTCAGGCCAATCACACCGGGAGCAAACATATTATCAAACTGCTCCAATGCGCTGATGTCACTGCGGATCACCGCATCGCCCGTCAACTCAATGGTATCATGCACATACGTATTATGGCTATACGTCCCATCATTCACGACGATATCGACGATTTTCACGGAGCGTTCTTTCCAGTCATTAATGTTGTAGAACGTATTATGAGAAATATCGAGGTTGGAAATTTCTAACGTTGCAGCGCTTTTACGTTTTTCGAATGAGCCAAACAGGCTTACCGCATAGAATGAATCATTCGTTTCGTTATTGGTAATGAGAATGTTTTCGGTAAAATCGCCTGAAGCTTCATCCGTCAAACCAATCCCCATCGACCAATGATACTGATTGTGATGATTGGTAATATTACCATCCACCACTATATTATCGGCTGATGCACTCAATCCAAATGCGCCACCCTGCAAATAATTGTTATGCATGTAGAGATTCGTGCCATGAAACACCATATTGCCCTTGCTCGCATGAGCATCGGTACCGGCGATCATCACATTATTTTCTACGTAAACATGTTCCGCATGATCAAACTGTACATTATCGGCATCCCTACCGTTGACACCATGCAATATATTATTGGTGACAATGACATGACTTACATCCAATAGAAACATCCCGTCACCGTAGGCTTCTTCAATCGTATTGTTGGCAAACATGAGATAGTTGCCACGATCCCAGTTGATGGCACCAAACTGGCGGGTTTCTCCTCCGGATTCTGTGAGGGTGACATTCTCAATGATCCAATGATCCGAGCGCACTCCCTTAATACCGGAAAGATGCGTCTTACCAATCGCAATATCCCTGACAATGACATGATCTGCATCCGTGGTTCGGATAGCGTTACTGTTGGGGTTAACAATCAGTGGCTGCTCACCTGAACCATACGATGTAATAAGAATCGGCTGCTTTGCACTGCCACTTTCGTTATCCAGCTCAAGTCGCCCTTCAAACATGGAGCCTCGTTCCAAGAAAATGCGATCCCCTGGCTGCAACCGAAGATCAGAGACCATGGAAAGTGATTTCCACGGCGTCGTCTCTGAGGTACCGTCATTAGCATCCGAGCCATACTGGCTAAGGTAGTAGTCTGTCATTAATATCTCGAATTAGATTAAGAATCGGGAAAAGTGATGTCAAAATCATACACTTTAATTAATATTGCGGGGTGCTACCATGACTATTAACTATAGTCAAGCCCTAGACTTGGTCGATGTTTACTGGACCACCATCCCGTCATACGCCGGCACCACGCCATCGGGCAAATCACGCATGAGCACATCATAGTCCAGCTCATGCGCCATATGGGTCAGAATCGCCTGCTTCGGCTTCACCCGCTCAATCCAGGAAAGCGTCAAATCCAGATGCGCATGGGTCGGTGATGGTCGATAACGCAAACAATCCACCACCCAGTAGTCCACCCCTTCCAGTACTTCAAAAACGTCATCAGAGAGTGCATTCATATCAGTGGTGTAAGCAATATTACCGATCCGTATGCCCAGCGACTGCACACGCCCATGCTGTAAAGGAAACAAGGTTACCTGCGTACCTGCAACGTCCATTGACTGCACCCCTCCCCCAATCACATGTGGCGTCAATGACGGTCTTGCCCAGATCGTACCTGGCTTATGCTCATGAAACACATAGCCAAAGCGCTGCTGCAATTCCTCCATCGTATGCGCATCGGCATATAAGGGGATGGCCGCATCCTTATGATAATTGAACGACCGCAGATCGTCGATTCCATGACAATGGTCAGCATGGGCATGGGTGATGATAAGTGCGTCAATCATCGAAAACCCATTGGCAAGGGCTTGCATACGCAAATCAGGGGACGCATCCACCAGAATATGTCGGCCATCCGGCGTCTCAAATAACGCGGAAACGCGCAGCCGGGTATTTTTCGGATTGTCCGAGGTGCACACGGAACAATCGCAACCAATCAGCGGTACGCCTGCCGATGCTCCGCAGCCAAGAATGGTGAGTTTCATGATGCTAGTGTAGCATGGATATTCCTAAGAAACAGTAGTGTCTGCACTTACCCGATATGCACGGTGCCTTTTGCTTGCGCTTTGGTTGGCTCAGGATTGGCAGGCGTGTCCGGCGCATCAACCTCCTGACCCTGTGAGGCACCCCCCAGCACGGAGCTCACAATATTATTCAGCGTATCACCGAACTGCTGCATCGCCGGCTTGACCTGTTCCCGTACCGCACCGGCGATTACCACATGTGCATAATTTTGTTCCAATTGCTGTGCCACTTGCGACCCAACGATCCCATCCGGCGCAATACCCGTTTCTTTTTGGAAGGCAATGACGGCATCACGAGTGTTTTTACCGAAATGATTATCGACATTCAAGACAATCGGCTTACCATCTTCACCTTGAAGCTGCGCCGCATTGAGCATGCGTTGCAGATCGCCCACCTCCTCATGCACCGATCCGATCTGGCCATTCGGCGCCATGCCGAGTAGCTCTTTGAAGATTGGTTCCTTTGATTCTGTTTTTTGAGGTGTGTCTGGCTGAGGGGTAGCGGCTGCCGGAGTTTCCTGCGATAACTGGACAGTGTCGGGAGCCGAACCCGTTTCTTTGTTTTCAAAACCAGGATTGTTGGCGAGGAACTCGTTTGCTTCCTCGATAGTCTCATCATTATCTTTAATCTGGTCATCAAGCTTTCTTAGCTCGGGGTCTTGTGTTTCAATCGGAACTTTGGTACTAGCAGCCGGCCAGCGGCTCTCAAACTCTTGCAGGATCGTCTTATTGTTAGCGATCGAATCTTCACGTACCAATATATTATGCAGATGCCTCTCATCATCGGCACCGAATATATGCTGTAAAATCGCTGCATGCGCAGGATGGTCTTTTTGCAGCTTTTGTAAATGCTCACCTGCATTGACCGTCTGCTCGGTAAGATACTTATAATGGAAACTATCTTTGCTTTTTAGCTCTGACTGACGCTCCTTGTAACCAACGATCTTTTCTGCCAGCTCTTTTGCCCGCTCCTGAAATTCAATTTCCGACACTGGTTTGGCCATGGGTTCCTCCTTATGTGCTGTGCTGGCGCACACACATTATGTTGCGTTCTCCCCTTTCTTTTCTTTCGTCACTCCGGCGAAGGCCGGAGTCTCATTGCACCAGATACCGGCCTTCGCCGGTATGACGGGTTGACGGAAGCTCTGCCTTTGTCCTGTCGCAACTATCCGCGATGCAAGAGAAGCGATGCACCATTTAAATAACACTATAGCACGCTACAAGTAAAGTACAAGAATAGATTTTGTTTTAACTAGTACAGCACATCAGGCTTTTTCAATTACATCATCCAGAGAAGACTTTGGCTTGCCATTTGGCGTACTCGGTGCCGGAGCATTGGTCGCCTCCGGTGCCTCCTTACCCTGATCCTTGCCACCAAGGAAGCCTTTGACCGCCTCTACCGCCCCCGATGCCGCGAGCAATACCGGATTGCCACTCGCCTGCGCCGCCGTGTCCAGTACTTTCTCAGCCGTCTCCGCAATATTCGGCTGCTTAGCTGCCGCCGGTTGCGCCGTCGTTGCAGCAGTTGGGGCTGCCTCAGTAGCGTTATCAGGATTGACCTTGTTTTGATCCCCAACCTTTGCATTGGTAGGATTATCAGCTTTTGTAAGCGTCGGCTTGTTGGATTGATCCGGCTGGCCTTGCTGCTCAGGATTTGATCCAACAAATACTGTAGAATTCTCACCCTTGGCGATTTGATTATCAATGGCGGCAAGCATTTCAGGACCGACAACTCCCTGGTCTACAGTCACATTAAGCTTTGCCTGCAATTCTCTCACGGCTCGCTCTGTTTCTGGCCCAAATTTTCCGTCTGGACCATCTGGTCCAACATCAATACCAGCCTCGATCGCCAATCTCTGAATGGCTTCTACATCTGCACCGGAATGGCCAATACCAAAGACTTTATTAGTAAAACTTGCACTAGGTAACTGATTTGCCACTGGCTCTGCGGTGAGCTGTGGATCGGTTGGCTGAGATTCTTGTTGTGCGCTTGGATGCTGAGGACTAAATGGCTTTGCCGCTGCATTCTCCTGAGATGCCTGCGCCACTGCGTCTACCTCCTGCAATTCGCCACGCTCGCCCAAAATCTCTCTAGTAGCACGGATTTCAGCAAGGTCACGACGTGCATCCATCATCTCTTGGCTCGGACGATAGGTTCGCTTGTTAGAAAACGGCTCTAGCTCTTCCAGTTTTTCAACTTTTGCCTGAGCTTCTGTCAATGCTTGCTCAGTCGCCTTGTCTTTCAATGCATCATATTTATCAACTTTCTCTGCACGAGCCTGATCCTGACGCTCTCTACTCATACCATGGCCAGTTGTGTATTTTTGTGGATTATTTTTTATATTATCCACGCTTTCAGCAAGTTGCTGAATCTCTTCCATTGCCTTCTTATCATATGCTCCCTGAGTGCTTTCATTGATAGCCATCACCAATTCTCCTTCTATCTTATTGCCTTGTTGTGCATCGATCGGTGGTGGCCTCCGTGCCATTGCCAACCCATGCGGTGTTTGTTCGTATCTTCATCCTACCCATGCTGTGTTACATTTCTGTGAACGGCAGACAACAGTTTTGTGACAATGAATAATAAACAAATGGTGTGCGGGGCGTTATTTGGATTCTAGGGATTAGGGACTAGGGTATAGAGGATAGGGTAAAAAAAAACCACTTGGTACCCCACAAAACGCAGAACCTGTTTTAGAATCTTTCAGCCATGAGCCGAAAACACTGATTTTCGAGAACCGTAGCGGAGTGTATGTAGAAATACATGAGCAACGGCAGCGGAGAAAATCAGTGTTTGCAGGCCATGGGTGGGAGATTATGAAACAGGCCCCTAAACGCCCTGCTTCAAATACGGGTCATCGGTATTCAGATAATGCCGCACATAATCCGCCACTCCGTCTTCCAGAGAAGTAAACGGCGCAACATACCCGGCGGCGCGCAACCGTTCCATGGACGCCTGCGTATAATACTGATAGCGCTCACGAATTTCCTCCGGCATGTCCTCATAGGTAATCTCCGGCTCCTTACCCAGCGCTTTAAACGCCGCTGTTGCCAGATCAGCGAAGGAACGCGCCTCACCCGTCCCCACATTAAACAAACCAGACGCCTGCGGGTTCTCCACGAACCACATCACCACATTCACGCAGTCCTTCACATACACGAAGTCCCGCAATTGCGCCCCGTCCTTATAATCCGGGTGGTGCGACTTGAACAGATGCACCGGACGCCCTGCCTGCACATGCGGGAAAATATTGGCCACTACGCTTTGCTGGTCTTCCTTATGATACTCATTCGGCCCATACACGTTAAAGAAGCGCAGCCCCACCCACTGCATCGGCTGGCGCTCTTCGCGCTCCAGCGAGCGGGCAATGTAATAATCGAAGCTGAACTTGCTCCATGCGTAGGTATTGAGCGGCTGTAATTGCTGCATATAAGCCAATGACGGGTCGTCCTCAAACCCGTGCTCCCCACCACCATAGACCGAGGCGGAGGAGGCATAGATAAAGCGCTTGTCATTTTCAATGCACCAGCTACGCAAGATTTTCGGCAGCGACACATTCACTTCCAGCGCTAAATCGCCATTGGTCTGCGTTGTGGAGGACAGCGCCCCCAGATGGATGATCGCATCCAGTGTATCGCGATTGCTCTCCAACCAGAAAAACATTTCATTGGGAGAAATTACCTCATCCGGTGGAAATCCACTGAGATTACGCCATTTATCCTGCTCACCCAGGTAATCCGCCACCACTACGCGATCCTTCGGATAGCGCTTTACCAGTTCCGCCGCAATATTCGACCCGATAAACCCCGCTCCGCCGGTAACCAGAAAACTACGCATGTATCACCCCTATTAATAGATTCACAATCGTTACCATACCTAAAATATAACAGGATGTCATGTGTTTTGCTGGCATTCTTGCGTTAGTAGACGATAAAATATCGACGCACATGTGACAGATAGGCTATAACGGTGCCACAGTAAGGAACAAGGACGCATCTTCATGACACAGGGACGTATTCTCTCCGGCATTCAGCCGACCGGCAACATGCATCTGGGCAATTATCTGGGCGCGATCCGCCACTGGGTCAGGCTGCAACAGGACTATGATTGCCTGTTTATGATGGCGGATTTGCATGCCATCACGGTGGCCTATGACCCGGAAACGCTGCGGGATACCATCCGACGCACCGCCGCCGCCTATATTGCCAGTGGCATCGACCCAGATCGCTGCTCCCTGTTCGCACAATCCACCATTTCCGGCCATGCGGAACTGGCCTGGATTCTCAACTGCCATACGCCGCTGGGCTGGCTCAACCGCATGACCCAGTTCAAGGAAAAGGCAGGCAAGAAGAAAGACATGGCCAGCCTTGGCCTCTATGGCTACCCGGTGCTGATGGCCGCCGACATTCTGCTCTACAAAGCCACCCATGTTCCGGTTGGCGAAGATCAGAAGCAGCATCTGGAACTTTGCCGCGACATTGCCGGCGCGTTTAATCGTTTCGTAGAGCAGGACTATTTCCCACTCCCGGAACCGATGATTCTGGGGGAAGCCACCCGGGTCATGAGCCTGCGTGACGGCACCAACAAAATGAGTAAATCCGACCCGTCCGAGATGTCACGCATTCACCTGGACGATGATGCCGATACCATTGCCAAAAAAATCAAAAAAGCCAAGTCGGATATGGAGCCAGGTATTACGTATGATCCGGAAGCGCGCCCGGAAGCATCCAACCTGCTGACCATCTATGCCGCTATCACCGACCAGAGCACCAAGCAAGCACAGGAGGAGTGTGAGTCATTAAATTTCGCTGCATTCAAAGAACGGTTGGCTGACGCGCTGGTGGCTCATATGGAACCCATCACCAAACAGTTCAACCTGCTGATGAACCAGCCTGCTTATCTGGATGGCATCCTCTCTGACGGACAGGCCAAAGCCGCCCTGATCGCCGACGCCCACATGGAAGATATCCGCGAACTGGCCGGATTTTACCGGCCACAAGGATAACAGGCTTCATGCGGTTCCTGCGACGTCTGTTACGCCTACCGCTGCGCCTTGCCTGGTTGGGCATCTGGCACGGTGTCTATTACTTTCTCAAACGCCCGGTACGGTTGTTCTATCTGGCCGGTATCCTGCTTGGTGGTCTGCTGGTGCTATTCTCCATGCAAACGCCAAAAACACCTGATCTGGCCGACGTTCCGGCGACTTCGCAAACCATACAGACTCCGGCACAGGTGACACAATTACCGAAAATTCAGGGTAGGATTCGCAATGCTAACAGTGCGTTCACTAAGACGCTGCTAGCAACGATGCCACCAACCGACCTGCAAACCTACTCCACCAATTTTATCCATGCCATGAACCATACGCATGCCGGACAGCCCTATCGCTGGCTGGTCTCCGATCTATTGTTTGGAGAAATCATCCCGGACGCACCGTTTCAGGCGAAATCCGGTGTGTATTGCCGTAAATTCCGGGAACTCATCAGCTATCAGAGGCAGCATGAACGCTATAAGGGCATGTCGTGCCAACGCAAAAGCGGCGGCTGGTGCCGTCTGCGCCCCAACAGCACCCCCAGCTGTGAAATCGGCTCTCCCAACCGTTTTCGGGTGTTTTTAAAGAATTTATTATAGCGGTTGCACCTATTTTCATCATTCCGGGTCAAGCCCGGAATGCCGGAGAGCTTAATTTCCATAGCTGACCAAATGTCATTAGACTGTCATGCATCCTCCCGTAAAATACGCTATAATATGGGATTGAATATGATGGAGATGGTGCACCTGCATGAATCTGGGATTACACACACGACAACCAATCTTTGATACTGCCTATTACCTGGCCGACAATCGGGTCATACCGGAGCAGGTGGCGTTCCGCGATGCGCTGAACCCCAATACCTGGATTCACCCGGATGACTTGAAACCGGCACGAGAAGGACAGCTGTGGCAACGCCTGGAAAGCGCCTTCTCGGTCGAATATCCAACCTACCATGCCAACCCGATGCGCAATAACATCGTCACCAATCTCTATGACCTGATTGCGGTGGACCCAGGACTCAGCACAGAGATTCCAAACATCCCTGGACGGCAGGAGCACCCCTCCAACCCGTATCAGTACCCGCTGACCCATCTGGTCAACGGCGAACCGTTCCCCCCGCTACTCAGTCCGGCGGAATCTGCAAAACTCAAGGAAGCAACGGCGTCCTACCTGATTCTGGAATTCGCCCTGGCCGATCGTGGCTATCCCGAATTGCTGGCCAATACGATGAACGCGCTCGCCAGACGCGGCGTTACCAAACCCAGCGCCGAACACATCTTTCACGAACTTCGCGATGCGCTGGGCGTCAACAGCATCGACCTGATCCGGGCGCTGGACTCCGGCGGTGCCGACGGGCTGGCACAAACCGTTGGCATGAGCGGCGAACGCCTGAACAGTATCTACCGGCTCTCCGACTATATTTCCACTCGGGGCTTCCCACTCAATGACGTCATTAATTGGGAATATGGGCAGCGTAACCCGGCCATGTGGGGCGCTCCGGTCGGACAGATCATTGAGCAGGGCAAACAGATGCGTATTGACGATACGATTCAGAGCTATCGCAATGCCGTCGAAGCGCACCCAATCTTCCCCGATCAGCGCAAAAACGAGGCATTGGTTGTTGCCGCGTTGGACAACGTCCCGCCACTACTTTCAGAACTGTTTTTTGAAGAAGGTGGCCAAATCATCTTCACGCAAGAGAATGATTTACGAAATGTGCTGGGCGGTGGGTATCTTGGGCTGCACCTGAGTTATGAGTCCCCACGCAATTCCATGCATGCTATCCGGCAAGTATACTTATCGCAAGACCTTGGCTTACCAAAAAATACCGGCACGCTCGTGCATGAATTGCACCATCTATTTTATCCGCGCGGCTATATCAGCCCCCAAGAAGCAATGCATGGCGACACCTTACTGGAAAGTGACGAACAGCGCATTCTAAAGCTCAAAGAACTGGTAGAAACCTTCCAGACCGGCACGCCACAGCAACAGGCCAGTGCCATTGCGACGCTAGACAGCCCGGCCATGGCTGCACACGGGTTGCGCTTTTCCAATATATTGGAAAGCGTATCCATGGAAACTTTCATTGGTGCAGTCAATGAGGCATACCATTTCCTACAAATGGAATCCCCGTCTTACGGTTCCATCCCGACCTATCATGATCCGTTCTCCCGCTTTAATGAGATTATCCCCCGTTACGCTGAGAAGCGCTATGTGGTGCACCGGGATCACCCGGAGATTCTTGACTTTATCGCACCAGGCATTACCGAAATGTATCAGGACATCTACCTGCCGCATCTTCAGCGCCGTCTGGATCATATTCGCCAGACGCGTCCGTCCCGCATGGATGGTGTGTCACCACAAACGATTCCTTCCACCGTAACCCTACCACCAACATCGGACAACGTGATCCTGATGGATGGTATCGAAATTACGCCCCCTCGTACCGCTTCTGCGCAATTGACTGAACAGGAACCTACACGTACGGACAATCAGCTATCCTGCCCAGAGGGAGAGGAGCCCTGTATCGCCGCCGTACAAGCAAGAGCCTCTGGCATCCCGACCACCCATATTGAAGGACTTCGTCTTCAGGCCGACCGCATGGCGCCAGCGGATCAACAGCAGCCAAGCATACCAACATAATTTACTCCTGAAACTCTTCCCTGTCCGGAATCCGTGAAAAGGCGATTTTGGTGCCGGTGGCCTGCGTCGCTTTTCCCAGCGTCGACGCCATGGTGACCGTACCACGACCATAGCGCTGATTCAGCGTATCCATCACTCCCGACAAACGGTCATGGGCTTCGGCCTCCCGTACCACCTCCGGCGCATCGAATAAATCCGGCTGCACCTGCGCATCCGCAACCAACCCATGCAACGTAATCGACGTTTTCTTGATACGTGGCTGCACTTGACCGGTCATACGCACCAGACGCTCCCAGAGCAATTCCCAGTGCTGTTGCAGATGGATATGGTCATGCAGCGGAGTAAACTGGCGATCCAGTGCAAAGCGCTGCCCGGATTCCGTGCGCAAACTAACCGTCAGCAGCGTCGTATGATAGCCCAGCCGCCGCATTCGGCTGACTGCTTTTAACAACAGACGTTGCGATACCAGCCGCGCCATCGGTTCCGGACGATTCTCCGGTGCATGCACATGACTATGCCCCACCGTACGGCGCTGGCTCGGCTCGCTTTCCAGTTCCACACCACGCAATTTATACCACATCCGCTCTCCGGCAACACTATGCCACAAGGCACGCATATGCTTGGGCGGAACGGCATAGAGCTGTTCCATCGTCGAAATGCCTGCCTTGTATAAGCGATGCTGCATCCCACGCCCCAACCCCGGAATATCATTAAATGACAACGACAATAATTTCCCTGGAATATCGTCCGGGCGAATCACTACCAACCCATCCGGTTTTTGTAATTCCGTTGCCACCTTCGCCAAAAACCGATTCGGTGCAATCCCGATCGAACAACGAATCTGCGAACCTACATCCCGGTATATTCCCTGCTTGATCCGTTTTGCCAGTGCCACCGCTTCCGAAACACGACGTTCGCTTACATCCAGCTCACACGCCACCTCATCAATCGACGCCACGTCTGCCACCGGGATATGCCGGTCAATGCTTTCCAGAATGTGGTGATGAAACGTCACGTAATGCTCATGATTGGCCGGCACGCAGATCAATTCCGGACATAAACGTTTTGCCTCGTAAATACGCGTACCGGTACGAATGCCATAGGCCTTCGCCTCGTAACTGGCGGCAATGGCACACGTCGCCTCCGTTTCCAATGGCACGACCGCTACCGGCTTCCCGCGAAGTTCCGGGTGCAATTGCTGCTCGACGGACGCGAAATAGCTGTTGAGATCGAGAAACATCCAGCGAATGGAAGTGGGCGCAATGAGAGACATAAGATCGCTTGAGTTTTTGCCCAGGATAGTGCATTTTTGCTGTTTAAGCTAAAGAGAATAGTAATGCCTGACATTGTTTATGACATCCCGGAACGCCATGACGAAGTGCGCGAGCATACACTGGCCGTGCTGGTGGATAATGAGTTTGGTGTATTAGGGCGGGTGATTGGCCTGTTTTCCAGCCGGGGTTACAACATTACCAGCCTGACCGTAGCAGAAGTTGATGAAGACGCCTCTCTGTCACGTATTACCATCGTCACCGTGGGTACCGAGCAGGTGATCCAACAGATCAAGACTCTGCTGGAACGCATGGTGCCGGTACACAAAGTCCACGACCTGACAGTTGAGGGCGCCTATGTGCAACGGGAGCTGGCGCTGGTAAAAGTGAGCAGCGTCGGCGAGCACCGGGTAGAAGCGCTGCGTATTGCCGATATTTTCCGCGCCCGCTCCGTCGATGCCACAACAGAATCCTTTATTTTCGAATTGACTGGCAAACCCTCGAAAATTGACAGCTTTATCGAACTCATGCGTCCAATCGGCATGGTCGAGGTCGCCCGCACCGGTGCCGCCGCCATGGCTCGCGGGGCAGAAGGGTTTTAACAAGATTATTCTTTGCTTGACGCATAACGCTTTAACCCCTATATGATAATGATTCTCAATTTCATATACGGAGCCCCCCATGACATCTTTCCCTCTTGCGCTGGCGCTTGCCGCGGCCATTGCCCTTCCCTCCTTGCCTTACGCCTCAGAAATTGAGGCCGAAGAACGCATTGAACATTACACGTTTGAAGAGCCGGACACGCTGGGCGCAGCGCAACAACTTTATCATGAGCATATGGGGATGATTCGCTATATCCTACGCAGCCAGGAACTCAACCATAGCCAATTAGAAGCCATTCATGAGCAAAGCTATGCGCTGGAAGCCGCGGTGGAAACCTTTGAAAAGCTCAAGAGCTATGATAGAGAGAAATTGGAAAAGCTGGAACATCTGGTGCATGAGGTGCATGAAGCCTCGGAAGACCATGAAGAGACCAAACTGCGCCGCTATTTCTCAAGGTTACAGGGTGCCGGCACGTTTCTTGTTCGGGAAAAATAGTCATTCCATGCCTTATTGTCATGCAGATTTAAGATTGCCACAGAATTGTCACAGTTCTCCTTTTGAGATTCTGCCGCAAATAGCGTAAAATCAGAGGGATATGAACAGCTCCACCCAGATTCCCCTTACCGCCCGACAGAAGGAGCGGCAAAAGAGCGATAAGGAAAAACTTAGCGACTGGAGCAACCTGATTTCGCATACCATTGCCTGTTTTATCACTGACCCACCTTCGCTAATAGCCAACAATTGGGCAAAACAACATATTAGCTTTGAAAAAAATGGGAAAGGCTTTTCCGCATCCGTAGATTTCTCATCCAAAACAAACCTGGAAAATGAACCATCGAATGTATGGGAAGCATTCATGCATCATTTGGAGCCCAATAACTTACTAAAATGGGGATTGGGTGAAGGTATTGGCGATATGACCGCCATTCCTCTGACGATTGCCGTACAAAGAACAGCCCCGGAAGTGATGCATGGTTTAGAAAAGACGTTAGAAATCGTCGTTGGCCCTTATTATAAAGAGGCCGCCAATAAAGCAGCCGATCAATGGGCGCACAGACATAATGTGATGATTGGGTCGCAGGAGCATTATGAACATGCTCAGGATTACTACCGTCAAAACATGAGACAACTGTCTCAGGCTTTTGTATGGACGGCCATTTCCATGGTAGCCGGAGCCTATGCCCAGAAGCATTTAGCACCGAATATTGCACGGACTGCTCATCATAATGAGATGATCCACCAAAATTTCCCAAAACTGTTTCAGGGTTGGGAGCAGGAAGAATCAATACCCAAGCTAATTGCTGCGAGCATCGTTGGAAAACTGATTACTCTAGGTGCCGTCAATATTCCACGACTTGCATTTCCTGATACAATCCAACACGCGGAACATGAACTCACCGAATTTATCGAACGCAAGATCACGTCCCCCACAAACAAAATCATAGAGCATGGGACAGGATTGTCTGGAACCATACATACCTCGGATAGAGACCTTACTGTAAGATAAAAAAAGGCTCTATACTCATAGAGCCACAAATCCAAAAAGCTTATTTACTAGTCTTCATCAATTACATTCCAACTAGGTCTCAAAGCACCGTATTGCATTACCTTTTTAAAGGTTGGAGTAGTGTAGCTACTCCAGCGTTCGTTAGCATCTGTCAGATCATCAGCCAATAATAGACTTTTAATCTCAGACAATTCCTCTAACCCAGTTGCAGCAATCTTGGTGTTTTGTTCGATCATTCGTCTGGTAGCGTCATTCAACCTAGAAACACGCTCAGCCGATTTCGCAAACAATAGACCACCAATGACGCTAATACCACCGGTTAATGGTGCCAACAAAACACGGCATTGTTACATTAAGATATATTTCATTATTATATGTTGCTGTTCTTCTGTCGTAAATGATAGGAGTGTTTTATGGATTGTGTTCGATGCGGTAGT
>JANQNR010000002.1 GCA_028279475.1 Rickettsiales bacterium
CCACTCTCCCCTTGCGGGAGAGTCCAAGAGGACAAGCATAGCGTTGTCCGATTGGGTGAGGGGTCAAATACTTATGGTAATTATGCTCACCCCTCACCGAATCGCGCTTTGCGCTCTTCGACTCTCCCGCAAGGGGAGAGTGGTATATATTAAGACTATAAGGCAAAAAACAGTTCCGTAATGACATAGTTAAACAGCAGGATCAGGATGGAGGCAGAGACGACCGCATTGGTGGTCGCGGTACCGACGCCTTGCGCGCCGCCACGGGAATAATAGCCGTGATAGCAGCCCATCAGCGCGACGATAAATCCGAAGGCGGCGGCCTTGACCACGCCGGAGAACACGTCACGGAATTCCAGAAATTGCAGCGTATTACTGATATACGGACCGGCGGAAAAGCCCAGCTTGTGGACACTGACCAGGTAGCCGCCCATCACCCCGATAATATCGGCGATGATCACCAGGCAGGGCAGCATCAGTAGCCCGGCAATCAGGCGCGGGAACACCAGATAGCGAAATGGGCTAGTCGATAACGTTACGAGTGCGTCAATCTGTTCAGTAACCCGCATGGTGCCAATCTCGGCGGCGAACGCCGCGCCAATCCGTCCGGCGACCATCAGTCCGGCCAGTACCGGCCCCAGTTCGCGGGTGATGGACAGCACGACCACGGTGGGAATGGAGCTTTCGGCGGAGAAGCGTGAAAATCCGCTATAGCTTTGCAGTGCCAGCACCGCCCCGGTAAAAATGGCCGTCAGGCCGATTACCGGTAGCGAGTAAAAACCGATTTCCACCATTTGCCGCCCGATCTGCCGCCAGTACCATGGCGGGGAGAACAAGGGCAGCAACCCGTCACGGGCAAACAGCACTACCTTTCCGATGAGTTGCATCAGGGCAAGAGTAGCGGCTCCGAGTGGCTGCAATGGATTCATGCGTACAATTATTCCGTCGTATCGGGCGTTTTGGTTAATTGCAGCTCGTTGCCGTCTTTATCAAGATAAGTGACATCAGCGCTGTCGACCAAATCATTGATATACTGGCTTAGCGCTTGCGCGCGGAGCTTTTGCTCAATCGCAGTGCGCTGTTCAATGAACGGCTTAATGGTGCGTTCACGCATATCGACCAGCTTGATGATATGCCAGCCAAAATCACTTTTGATCGGCTCGGACAATTTGCCTTTTTCCAATTTGAAAGCTGCCTCAGCAAATTCTTTGACCATTTTGTCCTTGGTGAAATAACCAAGATCACCACCGGAAACGGCGCTGGCTTTGTCGGTGGAGAACTCTTTGGCCAGATCGTCAAAGTCCGAACCGCTGTTCAGGCGTTTCAACAGTTTTTCTGCTGTTTCCTTGTCTTCGACCAGAATGTGACTGGCGCGGGCTTCCATTTCGCCCTTCGCCTCTTCTTTCATACGGTCATATTCTGCTTTGACAGTGGTCGGCGTCACCTTGCTGGCAGATTTTTCATCCAGAAACGCATCGACAATGGTTTTTTTGCGTTGTGCTTCCAGCTTTTGTTGGACTACCGGCTTTTCATCAATGCCGGATTCCAGCGCTTTGGAATAGAGCAGATATTCCCCGACCACACCACGCAGCACGTTCTTTTTCACTGATGCATCAACGCTATCGAAATCTGGTGCGTTACCGTTAGGAAAAACGGATTGCCAGATGGTGAGCACATCCGAGTGCTTTACTTCATGGTCACCGATAGTCAGGATAGTGTAATCGTCTTCAGCACTGGCTGGCAGGCTGATCAGGCAGGAAAGCGCCGCCGTAGCGCATAGGGTTTGAAATCGGTTCATAACATGTCCTCTTTGTCTGTGATGGTGAATGGCTTGGTTATGGCACAGGGCGAAGGCGAACGCAACAAAGTGAAATTACCCCTGTGCGTTCCCTGGCATTTTGTCTTCCTTGACAGGGCGGAAATGCGTGCGCATTTGCGGGCGTCCGAAGAGTGGGCGCTGGCCCAGCGTTTTGGCATACATCCAGACCAGCCCGGCCATGACAATGATCGCCAGTCCAAACACCCAGATCGTTGCCGCAATGGTCTGATCTCCATATATGCCGATCAGGCTAGCGGATACGAACACAGACACACAAATCAAGAATCCGAGAATCTGCCCCAGCAGCGTTGAGAAATGATGGGTTTTTAGCGCCTTCATCTCCCAGTCATGACGATGTTGCTGTTCCTGAGCGAACATTTCCAGCAATTGCTGCGCCGAACCTTCCACGACGTAATCATAGGCTTCCAGCAATTCCGGCGATGGTAAGACATTCACCGTCTTGCGATTGTCCTGCGTGGGTTTTCTACCGCGATTGTTTCGAGAATGTCGGGGCGCGTCACTCATAGCTTGTCTCGTTCCGTCATAGTTGATTCAATATCATCACCGATACGCAGCCAGTCACCGCGCAGCGCTTCTCCCGGAAAGTAGTAGGGGTAGCGATAAAGCGGGGCAACAGGGAACTGAAATGCCGAAACCATACCAAGCAGTAGTCCGCGAATGAAATGGATCATGTTCCCTCCTACGACACGGCAGCCAGTGCCGCTTTAACAATGGCATCCGTTGTAATCCCCAGATGTGCAAACACGTCAGCGCCAGGAGCGGAAGCACCAAAACGATCTGCACCAATAAAGGTGCCGTGCTCTCCAATGATGCGGTGCCAACCCATGGAGCATCCGGCTTCAATACCGATACGTGGCAGACCACTACCCAGCACCTCACGACGATAGGATTCCGGTTGTTCAAAGAATAATTCCATGCAGGGAAGCGAAACGACGCGGGCGGCAATGTTCTGCTCGGCAAGTGCATCTGCTGCTTCGGCAGCCAGGGTTACTTCTGAGCCGCTGGCGACCAGCACTACCGCATCCTTATCACTGCTCCGCAGTGTATAGCCGCCACGTGCACAAAGATTGTCGGGGGTGTAGTCGTGACGTTGCTGCGTCACGCCTTGCCGTGTAAGTGCCAGAATAGACGGCGTCTGACGATGCGCCAGTGCCAGACTCCAACATTCCAGTGTTTCCACGCGATCTGCCGGGCGGAAGACATTCAATCCCGGAATGGCGCGTAGGCTGGCAAGATGTTCAATCGGTTGGTGCGTTGGACCATCTTCACCGACACCGATCGAGTCATGCGTCATCACATAGACCACTCCCTGCTGCATCAATGCGCTTAAGCGAATGGGGGCACGCATATAGTCACTGAACACCATGAAAGTACCACTGTATGGAATCAAACCATAGAGGCTCAAGCCATTCATCATCGCGCCCATTACATGTTCACGGATACCATAATAGAGATAGCGTCCCGCCGGATGCTCCGCCGTGAGCGGTTCCAGTGTGGTGGTTTTGGTTAGGTTGGAGCCGGTCAGGTCAGCAGAACCGCCTATCAATTCAGGGATGAGAGGCGTTAGCGCTTCCAGTACATTACCAGATGATTTGCGCGTGGCTTCCTTGGCTGGAGTCGCACAATAGTCCTGTTTGAGGGTATCCAGCGTGGATTGCCATCCGTCCGGTAATGCGCGACGCATGAGCCGAGAAAATTCTGCCTGTTTTTCTGCACTCATCGCTTCGAATCGTGATTGCCAGTTGGCGTAGGCATCGCGACCCGATGCCGTGCTGTCGCGCCATTGCTGCAAGATATCTTCCGGGATGTCAAAGGGAGCATGCGGCCAGTCTAGCGCTTCACGTACCCCGGCAATTTCTTCATCACCCAACGGTGCACCATGACTGGAAGCTGTCCCAGCTTTGCTTGGTGCGCCGTAGGCAATCGTGGTTTTGCAAGCAATGAAGGATGGCATGTCCGTATGGCGAGCGTGTTGGATTGCTTCGGTGATTTGCGCTGGGTCATGGCCATCAATCGCCTGCACATCCCAGCCCAGTGCCTTAAATCGTGCCACCTGATCTTCCGAAGTGGATAGGTCGGTAGAGCCATCAATGGAAATACTGTTATCGTCAAACAAGACAATCAGTTTCCGCAAGCGGTGGTGCGCAGCAAAGCTAGCCGCTTCCTGAGCAATTCCTTCCATCAGGCAGCCATCACCGACAACACAATAGGTGTAATGATCGACAATCTCCGAACCAAAGCGTGCGGCTAGGTGCGTTTCTGCCAGCGCCATGCCGATGGCATTGCCAAAGCCTTGTCCCAGTGGTCCGGTCGTGGTTTCGATGCCTGCCGCTTCCCCATATTCCGGGTGGCCGCAGGTTTTGGCGCCGAGTTGACGGAAGCGCTTGATCTCATCTAGCGTGATGTCGGCATAACCGGTCAAATACAGCAGTGAGTAGAGCAGCATGGAGCCATGCCCGGCAGAGAGGATAAAACGGTCACGGTTCGGCCAGTCCGGCACGTCAGGATTGTGCGACAACGCAGTCGTCCATAAAGCGGTGGCCACGTCGGCAAACCCCATCGGCATGCCGGGATGGCCGGAGTTGGCTTTCTGGACGGCATCCATAGAAAGGGTACGAATGGCATTGGCCATCTGAAACGGAGAGATATCCGGCATCGCGCCGGCGGCAGGGGCTATTTGATTCATAACATCTCTCTAACAGTATCGCTGCGCTTTGCAAAGGGGAATCAGTGTTTGTAGAGGTTTCGACCTATTCATGTAATGGCGCATTTTATGGCTATGGTGAAATTAAGGGCGTTAGGGATAGGAATGAAAAAAGATAACACCCACCAGAAGAAACAATTTCGATCAGTTATAGAGTGGAATTAATCTCTGAATACAGGCGGCACCTCATCCACACCGCAGCCCCCCCATGGATGACAACGAGCCATACGGCGCAGGGTCAGCCACCCGCCACGCCATACACCGTGGCGCTTTAACGCTTCCGTTGCATATTCGGAACAGCTCGGTGTAAACCGACAACGCGACGCCGGTATCAACGGCGACACGACCCATTGGTATAGGCGGATCAGTGCCACGAATGGCCAGGTAAATATCTTGTGCATGTCTGCAATGTAATCCCAACCTCTCCAACCTGCAAGCGCGGGATTTCTCCTTGTATCTTCAGCAATTTTCATGTAACAAGCCTGAGCGTAGAATCAATGTTACCCATTAGCAATCTTCATGTCCGTTATTCTCAGTCTGATTGTCCCCGCATATAACGAGGAAGACGTGGTCGCCACCTTTCTGGAACATGTACTACCTTGCGCCGAGGAAGGATTAGCACAGGCAGGGCTGGAACCTTCATTAGAAGTGATTTTTGTTGATGATGGCAGTTCGGATAAAACCGCCGACATCATCACCGAATTATCTGCTACGGATCCCCGATTGAAATTGGTCAAACTCTCGCGTAATTTTGGTAAGGATGCCGCGCTAGCCGCCGGACTGCAACATGCCTCCGGTGCAGCTGTTGTCCCCATGGATGTTGATCTGCAGGACCCACCGGAGATTCTTGGCGATATGCTGCGTCTATGGCAGGAAGGGGCACTGGTTGTCAACGCACGACGTTCTAACCGTGACTCCGACAGCCGCGTGAAACGTCTGACTTCAGAATATTTCTATCGCATCTATAACCGCATTTCCAAACAACCGATTGACGCAAATGTCGGCGATTACCGCCTGCTGGATCGCAAGGCGGTTAATGTAATCAATGATATGCCAGAACGCATCCGTTTCATGAAAGGACTGTTTTCCTGGGTGGGGTTCCGTAAAGATACCGTTGAATATACTCGTGCCGAACGCGTTGCCGGACAAACGAAATGGCGTTATTGGGGATTATGGAACTTTGCTCTGGATGGCATCACAGCCTCCACCACCCTCCCCTTGCGCATCTGGAGTTATGTCGGCATCACCACCGCGATGATGTCTCTGATTTATGCGCTGGTGATTGTCGGGAAAACCATCCTGTTTGGGAGTGATGTTCCCGGCTATGCCTCACTGATGGTCGTGGTGCTACTGTTCGGTTCCTTAAACATGATTGCACTGGGTATTATCGGCGAGTATGTCGGGCGCATCGCTATCGAGGTTCGCCAACGCCCGATTTACGTGGTCGATGAACTAATCGGGTTTGAGGAAACCATGACATGAACCGGGACAGCGCCAAAGCCGAGCTGCTCCGCCTGTGCCGATTTGGTGCTGTCGGCGTGGCAGCAACGCTGGTACATATGGGCATCAGCCTGGGTGTCCATACCCTGCTGACCACCGGGGTTCAGACAGCCAACCTGATCGGGTTTCTGGTTGCCTTTATCGTCTCCTTTCTGGGGCAATATCACTGGACGTTTCAAAGCGACCAGCCGTACCGCAAGGCCATGCTAAAATTCTTTCTAGTCGCCTTTGGCGGCTATCTTGCCAGTGCCTCGATGCTGGGCATTCTCAGCGTATATATGGCCTGGCTGGACGCAGAATTGCGGCTGTTACTTTCCATTCTCATCATCCCGGCAATCACCTATCTGCTGGGACGGTTTATGGTATTCTAGGGGGGAAAGAATGACGATAACCAAAAACACCACCACCTGGCTGACCATTATTCTTGTGATCGCTTCGCTTTTGCGCCTGATCGGTATCAATGCTTCACCATTATGGCTTGATGAGGGGCTGACTATTCCCATCTCTGAATGGTCATTACTGGATATGATGCTTTTGCCCACAGATCCAACGCCATTTCTTTATTATGCTATTCATAAACTCTTATACTCTCCTGATAACCCCGTTTACATCATGAGGTCATTCTCATTAATGACTGGCGTGATCAGCGTATATTTAATGTATATACTTGCACATCAATGCTTCAATGATAAACGGCATGGTCTCATTGCAGCGTTTCTACTGGCAATTTCCACCATCCATATTCATTACAGCATAGAAGCAAGAGCCTATAGTCTTCTATTCCTGCTAACATTGTTGATGAGTGTTTGCCTGCTAAGCTATATACGCATACTCACGAATCAGCATGCTTACCGTCAGCGAGTTTGGTCACTTTTAGGCTTTGGTTTATCTTGTGTACTGGCATTTAATACCCATATCGTATCAAGCTTCTGGATTATAATAACAAATATCATTTTGTTGATTGCTGTTATCAGACAAGCAGATAGACGCATATGGCTGGAATGGCTTACCCTGTGCGTTGGTATGGCAATATTGGTTATCCCCTCATTGTATCGTCTGATGCTGCAAATGGAACAGGGGCACACGTTTAATTGGCTACAGCAGGCAGATATTGAACGATTTATTATGGAACAAGCAAAACTATATTTTCCCTTTGGCCTATGGGAAAACTTGACAGTTAGGGCACATCATTGGACTGCTAAAGCCAAAATATTAACTTTGCTGTTATTTGGTGGAATAGTAGCAATAATCATGGGGCTAGTAAGCAAGGCTTTTCTTGGTACTATCAAAACGTTACCTTGGTACGTGCTGCTTCTCATTGCAGGGTATCTTTTTATCCCTTTTATTGTTTGGGGAGTCGGCTTTGTTGCTACACCTATCTATCTTGTGCGTAGTATCTTATACTGCTTACCGGGATTCATATTATTACTAACCTTGTTTATATCAATGCATTCTGGTATACGGCAAATAATCAGCGTTACCATTATCGCACTGTTCTTCATTACGTCTATAACTGTGCAAGGGTTTTCTGCCATAAAACCGGATTGGAGATCAGTCATCTCGTTTTTAGAGACCAATGCATCTTCAAAGGATTTTGTTCTCATTTGCCCCAACTCAACTTATCCGGCATTCAGGCATGCAGCAATGCATATAGCCACAACTCCCATGGTGATAGTATCTCCAAACTCCAAGAAAGAGTTCAGCGTTGTTGAAAATGCACTCGGCACTAACAGCAACTGGAGTCTTGATTATTACCAAAAGATTCTGAGAATGGATTACAAAAATAGTTTTAAGGCCTATCAATCAAAGGACAGACAACACGAATATTTAAATATACTCCAAATAAATCAAAAGCTAAAGCCCGAACGCAGTATATGGGTTGTTAACAGCAAAAACAGGTGTAATAACAATAAAATAAAAGAAACACTGTTAGCAGAGCCTGCAAATTTATCCTCCAGAAAGGTATTTGAAGACTCAAGCGGCGATGTGGTAATCGAACGCTATTTCTACTCCGATGCAAAATAATTCTACTTATTGGATAAAGTGTTTCTATACATCTCGTCCATGGTTCTGGCAGGCTGCACTGATCGTCACTGCCGTAATGGCATTGCGTTTGCCAACCCTGTCCCTCTCGGTGATTGACTGGGACGAAACCATTTACGCACTCGTCGCACGGGAGATGCTGGCCGGGCACCTGCCCTATGAAAAAGTCTTTGATCATAAGCCCATCGCCCTCTACTACCATTTTGCAGCGGTGATGGCGCTGTTCGGTGACCATCCGGCCGCCACCCGCGCGCTAAGCCTGTTACTGGTCGTCGGCGCAGCGCTGCTGGTGCGGCATTTACTCACCCGCTATGTGGGACTGCCCACCATCACGGCAACACTCATTGCACTTGGTTATGCCATCGCCTGTTCAGGGTTAGGCGGTGCGGCCAGCAACTCCGAACATGTGATTAATTTCTATACGCTGGCATGGCTGGCAATGGTGTTGAAGGGCTGGCAACATGGTGCGCGTTACTATCTGTTCGCTGGCATACTCATGGGGGTCTCGTTTCAGTCGAATTATCTGACCGGCGCCATGCTCGTCGGCTTTTCGATCGGTTTCTTCCTCTATGCGTTGCGCGAAACTTCCACCTGGCTAACCGCTATCCTGCGTTACGTACTGGCGGGACTGACCATCTTCAGCGGGTTTTTACTGGCCAATCTGCTGCTCCTGCTCCCCTTACTGCTATGGGGCGATATCACGCAGTATTTTACACTACAATACCAGTTTCTGACCACCTACGCCCCCGATCATGGCGCGTGGCAGCGACTGACGGCTACCATTCCATGGTTCTTGCCATTGATGGTTTTGGCGACAGGGCTACTATTCCACTATCTACGCCACCCCCTGCACACCACCCTGGCATCGACGCACTACAGCACATTGCTGGCGCTGGTCATTCCTATCCTGCTGGGCTGCTGGGCGGCCACCTCCATGAGCGGACGCTTCTATCCGCATTATTTTATCTTTCTCTATCCCGGCCTCTTCGTCATGCTCGGCATTCTGCTGCGTATGGCACCACTATCGCGTCACGCTATGATAGCGGCGCTGGTGGTCTTTCTGGGGGGCAGTGCCCTGCTGGGATCACATGGCATTCACCACAGCGTGAGAGGGCTAAAGACCTTCTACCATGAGCTGGTCGGCAAACCAATGCGTTATGACACGCCGCGCATGGTCGCCCAAAGAGCCATCATGTACCTGCAACCGGGTGAGGCGGTGTATGTGGTCTGTGCCCAGCCGGTGCTGTATCAATTGCTGGATGTCACCCCACCGACCCGCTTCGCCTTTTTCATCCATCATTTCCATCGTGCCTATACGGACGGGTTCGGCTTTGAGGTGATGGAGGAAGTACGCCGCATCCTGTCACAATCCCCCAAGCTGGTTATCACCAAGGATTTTAAGGCTTGCAAAGCCGATGCCGATCGGAAAGATTGGGATGCGCTGCATCAGGAGCTGGAATTGCGCGGGTACCAACCAGTGGAAACACTGCACGGCCATACGTTGTACCAGCAACGGATGCTGGCGTTTAATGCTCCGCAAGTGGCAGAGAACTGACTCGCCACTTTACATAAATAAATTATGTGTTTATAGTCCTATCAGCTTATCTTCTTCATGAAGCAATTTGTGAAGAGTTTAGGATGTCGTGCATCTGGAATAGTGTTGTGAAAGCATACACTGCTAGGAAGGTTGCCAAACAACTTGGGCGGCAAGCCAAATTAAAGCAAGCCAGTTGTGAGCAGATTGCGGAGAGGCTCCGACAATCTGACCAAATTGGCCATATTGGTGAACTATCTGACAAAGTTGGACGCCTTCAATTTTTAAATGCTTTTTTTGGTTTAGTTGCAGTAGCGATGATGGCAGCCATCATGCTCTCAGGACATGCTTATCATGCCCTATGGTCAATAGTGTTTTTGTTATTACTGATACTTTCAGGGATTGCGCTGATTATAATCAATCGGCGTATATGGCCTCTCCAAGATCAAATTGAAGATACGCTGAAAATGCGTATTTTCACCAACCGGTAAGCGCCGTCGCTGCCGGTTTTTTTTGACAATTGTCATATTGGCGTACTTCCTCTAATACACAAAGAGTTATGCCAATTCACACCACCGCCCTTGACCATCATGGCCATGTGCCACTAACCATTCGCTGCCAGGATGGCGCATGGCATGTGACGATTGACCTGACGCACATCACCCGCAAACGGCTCATCACCCATTTACACTCCATGCTGCGCATTACATCAGTAGATGCCTCCGGCACACCCATCCCGTTACAGCATGAGGAAAACACCTTGCAGGCGGAGTGGTCTGCCCCAGCAACCGACGCCTACCATCTCACCCTGAATGGCACGCCACTGCTGGGCTGGCAATGCTGTGATGATACGATTGAAGACACCCTGCCGGTCCTACACCGGCTAACCACACTGGAACTGCGCATGCTGGGACAATATCCGCACACGCACCTACCGTACCCGCGTGATGGTATGGAAGCGCTGGCCAGCACGGCGGGCATCACCACAGACTTGCATACGCATCTCTCTTCTCAGATTACGGCGCAGGGATTGCTCGACGCTGCCGCGCAGGCAGACGCCGCTTACCCGGTCGAATTGCTGGAACTGGCCGGTATCGATACGACCGGCTTGCCAATCCATACCATTTCATCCCGACGTTTCACCCCCGCCGCCTCGGACGGGCTTTCCTGTGAACAGGAAGGGCAGGACGTAGCGGGAATACCGGTTGCCGAACTTCTGAAGCACCCCGAAAAAACGCAGCTGCTGGCCAATGCCATGAGCATTCCCGCCGATGCCGTCTTTACCTTTGACGCGCTGGAACGGCAGGTTTACCGTATGCGCAACCCGCTTTCCAAGCATCCCGGTGCCATCGCTGCCACCATCCATGCCGTCGCCGAGGATTATGCACGGCAAGGCATCCACTATGCCGAATTGGCCGTTACCGCCGCCCTGAATCCCGACTGGCTGGCCACCGCGCTTCCGGCATTACGCAGTGCTGAGGAGACGACTGGCGTCAGTCTGCGCCTGCTAGCTGCCCTGCCGCGCTCACTGGCTCCCATGGACACGTTGCGTCAACTCAGTATCGTGAAGTTCATTGCCCGGCACCCAGCCATTGTCGGCATTGACTTCCTCGGCTATGAGGCGAACAAGACTCGCAATTTCGGTTGGGCGCTGAGCAATATTGCCCGTTTCGCCGCCGCGCAGTCACATGGCATTGACCGCATGCACACCGGCTGGGACTTTCAGGATGATTTTATCATTCGCGTCCATGCGGGAGAGAATGGCAAGAACCCGGACAATGTCGCCGAAGTGCTGGCACTGGCAGAAACACACAACGTGCGGGTACGGGTAGGCCACGCGGCGTATGGTGATGTTTCGGAAAACCTGGAACGCGCCAAACGGCTGGCAGAAAAAGGCCTGCTGATTATCGAGTTCAACCCGGATTCCAATATGGCCATGAACAATATCGATCGCATCGAACAGCTCCCTATCCGTGACTGGGCGCAGGCGGGCGTCCCGTTTGTTATCGCCTCCGATGGTGCCGGTGTCTATCGCACCGACGCGCAGCAACTCTGGATGAACGGCGTCCTCGCTGGACTCACGGAAGATGATCTGGCATGTCTGAATCGCACCGAACAGGCGCATATCGCCCATCAACAGTCACTCTATCAACGTAAATCGGCAGCGTTTCATGCGCTGTATGAAAATGACGACGCATTTGTCAACGCCATGCGTACGCATATCGATCAGAACCGTCGCCATGTGGCTGATCGCCTTAGCCACAAGACTCCCATTCTGCTGGCCGGTGCATCCGGCTCCAGTTGGGCACGTATTGATGCAAACACACAACGTGCCATCCATGACGGCATTCACCGGCTGGTAAAGAATCTGGACCCCGAGAAGGTGTATTTCGCGCTGGGACGGGTCAAACATGAAGGCATCGGACGCATCCTCGATGAAGCACTGGATGCCTATTATGCCGCCGACCCGGACGCACCTCCGTTCGATGTGGTGGGCATGCTCTCTCAGCACCAGAACATGCCGACCCTGGCTGATCATATCAACCACATCATCCCGTTGAGCGGTGAGTTGATGAGCGTCCCCACGCGCATGACCGACCTACTGAAAGCGCATGGCGGCTGCGCGCTGTATATCGGCGGCAGCGCCTTCACTCGCGACTTCATCCATTGCAGCGAGGCATTGGGGCTACCGTTCGGCGTCATGGCCGATGCCGCCGGTGCCTCCGCTGAAAAAGCGCAGGCGCTAGCCGATCGCTACATCTTCTATGGCGCGGATGGCATGGTGGCGCAGGTGCAGGATATGCTGAAATAAAAAAAATCCTCCCGACACATAGCCGGGAGGATCCTTAAAACGATATAGTGGTAAATCGTTGGCTTAACGCGCCAGCACCGTCACAGCGCGGCGGTTTTGAGACCAGGCAGACTCGTTATGACCAAGTACCGCCGGACGCTCTTTACCGTAAGAGATCGTCGTAATGCGGCTTGGGCTCACCCCTGCAGCAACCAACACGTTTTTCGCAGCATTGGCACGACGCTCACCCAGCGCCAGGTTATATTCACGCGTACCACGCTCATCACAATGGCCTTCAATCACGACATTAATGTTCGGATATTGCTCCAACCATTTTGACTGACGCTCCAAGGTTGCCCGGCCTTCACCGGTCACCACGGAACTATCGAGCGCATAGAACACACGATCACCCACATTTTCAACGAACTCCGCTTCGCTGCCAGGATAAACACCGCTTTCACCGTTATATCCGGCACCACCGGCACCGCCGTATGTATCGTCACCACTGCCCGGCGTTTCGCACGCTGCCAGCAGGAACACGCAAGAGAGTACGGAACCATATTTCATAAAGATATTCATAGATATTCCCCTTTCGTTCTTAGAATACTAATTCATGAGCTATAATTGAGGGCTGAGCAATAGCAAGTGTAAAATGGATGGCCGCCCCCAAAACGCTCCCTGCTTGTGCTATAATGGCAACAATGGTGACCAGGCCGGATCAGATGCTTCCAGTGGTGTCACCACCCGCCGCAAATTCCGCCCAGTCACATCAACGGAATAAAGCTGGCTTCTGGCACTACCGCTGGTCTGGCGGGTGAACATGATCACCCGGCCATTGGGCGCCCAGGTCGGCCCTTCATCCAGCCAGCTTTCGGTAATCAGGCGCTCACCGCTACCGTCCGGACGCATCAGCCCGATATGGAACCGCCCGCGATACTGCTTGGTAAACGCGATTAAATCACCACGCGGCGACCAGACCGGCGTCGAATAATTTCCGTCGCCGAAGCTGATACGCTTCACCCCGCTGCCGTTAGCATTCATCACATAAAGCTGCTGCGAGCCGCCCCGATCCGAGTTAAACACGATGCGCTTGCCGTCCGGTGAGAAGGACGGTGAGGTATCAATCGCCGGAGAGCGGGTCAACTGCGTCATGCGCCGTGAGCGCAAATCCATGGAATAAAGGTTGGTCACTCCGCCTCGTGCGATCGACATCACCATGCGGTTGCCGTCATGGTTGAAGCGCGGCGCGAAGGACATGCCTTCAAACCGTCCCAGTGACTCCTCACGCCCGGTCTGCAAGTCCCGCAGATAGACACGCGGCACACCGCCCGCATAAGAGAGATACAGGATTTCCTGCGTATTCGGTGAGAAACGCGGGGTGAGCACTAGATGCCGCCCATTGGTCAGAAATTTATGGTTTTCTCCGTCCTGATCCATGATCGCCAGCCGCTTCACCCGCTTCTTGGCCGGTCCACTTTCCGCCACATAGACAATGCGCGTATCGAAATAGCCGTCTTCTCCGGTCACCCGCTTATAGATTTCATCCGCCACCAGATGGGCAATCCGCCGCCAGTTATCTTCATTGGCGTCAAACTGCCGCCCGGCGGTCTGGGTTTCGGAATAATTGTCATACAGGCGGAAGCGGATGCGCATCTTCCCGGCGCCGGTGGCATCGACTTTTCCGATCACCAGCCCGGAAGCGTTGATCTGCCGCCAGTCGGCATAACGCGGTACGACAGTTTCATAACCAATACGCTCGATGAAAGCACCGTCTTCAATGATGCGGAACAGGCCAGAACGCTCTAGATCAGCAGCGACCACCGACGCCACCTTGCGCCCAATGTCGCTCAATTCCGGGTTGGCGGTGGTAAAGGCCGGAATCGCGATCGGTACCGGATCGAAATTGCCGCGTGTAATATCAATTTCCAGCCGTGCCTGCGCTGACACACTATACGCCATGACCAGGATGGCCAGCATTGCCCCATAGATTCGCCGCATGATCTTTCTCCCTCTGATAGATAGCATTGGGCGAATATTAGCGCGGCGCGAACGATTTGCAACCGGGGAATCTACCGCCAACCTCGTCCGCCAGTTTTATGACAGAACGGTGACATTTATAGTATTGACAGACTATTGTGATTTTTTACTTTGGGGATCTATGCTATGCTCATGATTGGACACATATAGCAGTTCCAAGTAATTTGCGGACACTTGGTGTCCGAAAATTATGCAGGAGAAACTGCTATAAATTATAGGATTATCATCATTTTACGATAATCAAAGTTATAAGGAGTACGTGATATGTCAAGCATGGAACATTACAGAGGGAAAGTAGATCAATTAGATGCTGAAATTAATTACGTGAATGCAAAAGATAATCCAAGCCGTCAGGAAATCCTTGGTGCGCAAAAAGCATTGGCTCAAAAACAAGACCTTTATGAAAATATTCCAGGGTTGCAAGAGTATGTTCATGAAGTACGCGCCACAGAGCGCGCTCAAGAGCAAGCGCAACAAGCCCGTATTGAGGGTAGCTTATCTAACATGTCAGCGGCAGCGCATGTAGACTCTTCTCTACCAGTAGCACCTGAAACCGCAGGCAAGGTTGGTGTCACCGAGCTTAGTGGCGTCATTGGAGGCGTAAGCCGCTAGGTAAATTCATACCATCATGCCTCCCCCTCCCTTCACTTCACAGCAACAGCAGGACGCTACGCAGTTTGCCCCTGATGCGGGCAACCCGTCAACGTGGAATAAGCCGGATTTCCAGTTTCTGGAAAGCCAGATACAGGCAGGGGATCAAGAGACTCGCGATGCGCTAAAGCAAATCCAAGAGCAGCTACAACAGGGCATACCGAAACAGGGCACACCGCCCGGCTTTCCTAGCACAGGGCCGATGGAGCTTGAAGAAACCCAGGAAGCACAACAACAGATCATTCAGAACATACAGGAAATTCAACAGCAAATGCGGCAGGAAGTGCCAATACAAAACACGGCGCCTGCCGCTCCTGCGCCTGACCTGCAATTCGCAGTACCGCCTTTAAAGGAAACCTCGACGGAACTGCTCACGCTGGCCACCCTCACCCGTGACGCCAGTACCGGCAATATTGACCCGCAAGCCGTCCTGCAGACTATGCAGACCGGTGCGCCGACAACATCGCTGGATGGCAAAGCACTGCCAACGCAGGAAATCGGTGCGCTGGTGACTGCGTTGCGGGAACAGGGCATGTCAATGACCGGCATCGTTGCGCGCGTCAAGGCATTGCATGACCGGCATTCTGAAACGGAATTACAAAACACGCTGGAGGCGCGCCTGAAGGATACGCCGGACGTGGCGCAGGCGGCGGAGCGTACGACCGTGCCGCAAACCGTTGCATCGGCGGAGGATAAGGAAAAAGAGCAGACACTTTCCCCGGAAGAATCGAAAAAACGGCAGGATGCACTGAATAATACGATGGACAACTTGTCACAGTTCCTTCCAAAAGAACTGGCTGGACTCGTTGCCGCTTTCCTGGTGGTATTCAAAGCACCACAAGACTCACTGGCAAAGCAGGAAGAGCAACAGGCGCAGAATCAAAACCAAAAAGAGCAGCCGGATTATTCTCATTTGGGCACTCAGGGAATCATTGAAGAGTTCAAGGGCAAGGAAATTTCATCTAACGATTTCGGAAAAGAAAATGACAACCCGATGGGATCGGCGCTGGCCGGATTCAATGCGCCATCCAGTCTGGCCGGATTCACATCGATGAGCGACGCCGGTCTCGGCGATCTCTCAGCGAACGCTCCGGGTGGGTTTGCTCCTGCCGCGTCCGCCGGGATCAACGTGTAGAGGGCACTTTATATCTATCAGCAATACGTCATACCGGTGGCTTGTCTCGCCAAAGCGCAGCGACGGCGGAAGGCCGGTATCTGTTGCAAAAAGGCCTGCGCCGGAGTGACGAGTTTTCCACTTTCACTTTTCCGGCATATGCGTTATCCTTCGCTCAGGATACTCAACAGAGTATCCCGGGGCTTCAAAACCTCTCGTAGTCCGGCAGTGGCATCTGCCGATACCAAACTGTCACCTCGACCTTGGTCGGGGTGGCGGCGTGATACAACAGCCGCTCGCGGTAAAAGCGCTGCGGTCATGGCTACGTGACTTTTGAACACCCCGGCACCAGCGAGTCTGTTGGTGCCATTTTCATTGAGTCTGGTTAGTGAAACTTCCTGTATCCGAGCTTTTCTTTTCCAATAAATTGACGCCAGCCAGTTTTACATGTTACTTTCCTTGTGGAATCAGGCGTTCTGATTCTGGGGCGTAGTAACCCTTCCTCAAGCGGTTGGCATCACTGAAATGATGTCTCCCTTGCCAATTATGGCTGGGGAGGCGTTGGCGTATGTCCAGGGCTTGCCTAAAGGCCAGCGCGATCGTCTTGAGGCGGTTTACTAACTCCCCGGTCACCAACGGAATCGCTCCCAAGGTGGCCGTTACCGTAATAATTAGGGAGTTTATCATGCTATTCAAAAAGAAACCCAAACCACCACTGGAAGAGGCAATCAGTCTGGTACTTCAAGCAGTGGACATTGCCTACGAATATAAGCGGGACAAACGCTACCAGCCAACGGAAAAAGACCTGATGTGGTTCGAGTGGTTCCGCGAGACATTATGGACCAACCACCACACGGCGGAGTATATCTCCCGCTGTATGCAGCAGCGTTTTCGTGGGGAGAAGGAGGGAAGTCCCAAATGGCACAACGACAAGGTGTTTGACTATCACTACCCGCCGTGAACAGAGCCTGGTTTCATACTTTACTCCACCTTCAACACTTTGGCCTTCGGCTTACGCTTCTTGCTGTCTTTCTTCCCGCTTTTCGTGCTTCGCGTAATCGCATCCAGATTTTCCCAGGCACGTTTATAGTGGCTCGGGCTGCGCGACAGCGCCGTATTCAAATAACTCTTTGCCAGTGACTGGTTATTGGCAAGGTACGCATAGAGTCCCAGATTATTCGCCACTGCCGGCTCCGGCAGATGTTCGCTCAGAATCTTTTCCGCCGCGTCCATATCACCGAAAATCCCCATCACCAGCGCCAGGTTCAACTCAATCTGCTGCTTGATCGGGCTTTTCGGATCGGCAGCGTCAATCCCTTTTACCAGCGCGTCCAGCGCTTCTTTTGGCTCATCATTGATCGCATAGGCCAGTCCGATATTATTATAGACCGACGCCCTATTGCCGGTATGCTTTAACGCTTCATCGAAATATGCAATCGCATCCCCGACCTGTCCTCGTTCCACTAACAGAATACCCAACCCGTTGAGCGTCCGCCAACGTGTCTTGTCCTCCGCATGGACTTCGGCCAGTACAGCGCCCGCTTCATCGAATTCTCCCAGATAAAGTTGTGCCAGCCCTTTACCCTCCTTCGCGTCCATATTCTCCGGATGTGCCGCACTGATTTGCGTGTAGATCGCGCCTGCTGCCTCTGCCTCACCGGAACGGCGTAGATTATCTGCCAGCCCTAACTGATAATAGAGGTTCTCTTTATCCATCCCCAACAATTGTCCATAGAGCTGCACTGCCTTGGCATATTCGCCACGGCCGGTAGCCTCACGGGCGCTTTTGAGCAGTGTGCCCTGTACGCCTTCCACCTGTGGGCCTTCCGCCTCAAAGGAAGCAAGCAGATCTTCCTTCGCATTGATCGGCACCTGATTTACGCAGGCGGATAGACAGAATGGCAGACACAATGCCGTCAGCGATCTTGCTAATTTCATGGACAAACTAAGGCATAAGCTGTGTGCAATTGCAATGGTTTTCAGATCAGAACACAAGATTTTAGTGTAAATCCGGAACATAAGCGATTATGCTAAATGTGTGTCAGGAATCACCGTGTTAAAACAACGCCTAAGCGGCATCTTCGGTGGGCAGCGGAGGTTGCCTGCGCCGGATTATACGCGCTTTGCACACCGGCATTTGCTGGGTATTGAAACGCTGGATACGGCTGATATTCAAATGATTCTTGATTGCGCCGAGCATTACGTTGAACGCAACCAACAGCGCGACAAGAAACATGCCATCCTGAAGGGGCGCACCCTTATCAACCTGTTTTACGAACATTCCACCCGCACCCGCACGTCGTTCGAACTGGCCGGCAAGCGGCTGGGAATGGATGTGATTAACATCTCGGTTGCCACCTCCTCGACATCAAAAGGCGAATCCCTGCTCGATACGGCGCGCAGTCTGAACGCTATGCAGGCGGATGCCATCGCGATCCGCCACGCGGAAAGCGGCACGGCGCAGATGTTAAGCGAGCAGGTCAGTGCCAGTGTGATTAATGCCGGCGACGGAGCACATGAACATCCGACACAGGCGCTACTGGACGCACTGACGATCCGCCGTCATTTTCACCGGCTAGATGGCTTGAACGTGGCGATTTGTGGTGACATTCTTCATAGCCGGGTGGCACATTCCAATATGCTCCTGCTCACCAAAATGGGGGCGTGTGTTACCGTTGTCGCACCGTCCACCCTGTTGCCGCCCGTCCTGTCGCCGGACATACGCGTCGCTTCTACCATGCGGGAAGGACTAAACGATGCGGACATTGTGATGATGTTGCGCTTGCAGACCGAGCGCATGGAGGGACGGTTTATCCCGTCCGTACGTGAGTATTTCGCCCGCTATGGGCTGGATGAAACCAAGCTGGGCTATGCCAAACCTGGTGCGCTGGTAATGGCGCCCGGCCCCATCAATCGCGGCGTGGAAATTGACGCCTCCATTGCCGATGATGTGGAACGCAGCGTGATATTAGAACAGGTGGAACTTGGTGTTGCCATCCGGCAGGCCGTGTTGGAATTGCTGTTATAGCGCGTTTACATATAGAGAGATATAGCGCCTGATTCACATACCCCGGATATAGGAAAGCCCCAATTCCCGTAGGGAAAAGGGGCAGCTTATCGCGTATATAGAAAAGGAATAGAAAAGAGAGTTTTGACTCCCGGTTATCACCTCCTTAAAATTGATTGGCGCGTTAACGCCAAATTATAGCAGAGAAGCAATTAGTTCGTTAAAGCGATGAAAGATAATACAATCATATCATCACCACCTCCTTAAATATACTAATCTATGTACTGAGAAGTTCGATCTCACAGGGCCTCTTTCATTCCCAAATAAAACGGCCACGATGTGACGCAGGCTTAAATACAAGAAGGCTCGTAAATAAGCGATCGAATGGTTGCATGTTTAGCGTCTTGATTAAGAGTTGTCAATAAGGAATTTTCGAAATGTTGATAACACAAGACTGTCATGCCGTCGCATGACGGCATCCGGCCGGACCCCGTCGTTCGACGGGGTGACACAGGAGAAGGCTACGCCGCATCCTTATAAGCCTTCCCTTTCTCCAGCATCGGCGCCAAATACTCTCCGGTTTTGCTCTCACGGCATTTGGCGACCGTTTCCGGCGTACCGGCGACGACCAGATGCCCACCTTTATCACCACCCCCAGGGCCAATATCGACAATCCAGTCCGAACATTTAATGACGTCCAGATTATGCTCGATAATCACCATCGTATTGCCTTGATCGACCAGCCGTTGCAACACGCCAAGCAGCTTGCGAATATCTTCGGAATGCAGACCCGTCGTCGGCTCATCGAGGATATAGAGCGTTCGCCCGGTCGCCCGCTTCGACAGTTCCTTGGCCAGCTTGATGCGTTGCGCTTCCCCGCCGGAAAGTGTCGTTGCCGACTGCCCCAACCGAATATAGCCCAATCCGACTTCCTGCAATGCCTTGCATTTTTCCTGAATTGATGGCTGGCTGGCGAAAAACTCCACTGCTTCATCCACGGTCATATGCAGAATATCGGCAATGGATTTATCCTTATAGGTCACTTCCAGCGTTTCGCGGTTATAGCGTTTTCCCTTACACACGTCACACACCACATACACATCCGGCAGGAAGTGCATTTCGATCTTAATCAGCCCATCGCCCTGACATGCCTCGCAACGCCCGCCGCGTACATTGAATGAAAAGCGTCCCGGCTTGTAGCCGCGTGCTTTGGATTCCGGTAGCCCGGCAAACCAGTCACGAATCGGCCCGAATGCGCCGGTATAGGTCGCCGGGTTAGAGCGTGGCGTACGCCCGATCGGTGACTGGTCAATCTCAATGACCTTGTCCAGATATTCCAGCCCGGTGATGCTGTCATGCGGTGCCGGATGCGCCTTGGTACCCATAATGCGCCGCCCTGCCGCCTTATAGAGCGTCTCAATCACAAAGCTTGACTTTCCTCCACCGGATACACCGGTCACACAGGTCATCACCCCCAGCGGAATTTCCACATCAATATTGTTCAGGTTATTCGCCGTACAACCATTGACCATCAGTCGTTTATGTTTGGAGGGCTTGCGACGCTTCTCCGGCAGGGCAATCTGGCGTTTGCCGCTGAGATATTCGCCGGTAATACTGCCCTTATGTTTCATCACCTGCTCTGGTGTCCCTTCGGCAATGATTTGTCCACCATCGACCCCGGCACCCGGACCAATATCAATCAGCCAGTCGGCACGACGCATCGTATCTTCGTCATGCTCCACGACAATTACCGTATTCCCCAGATCACGCAGATGTTCCAGTGTGGAAAGCAACCGCTCATTATCGCATTGATGCAGACCAATGGACGGCTCATCCAGCACATACACGACGCCGGACAGGCCGGAACCAATTTGCGAAGCCAGGCGGATACGCTGTGACTCCCCACCAGAAAGCGTCCCGGAATAGCGTGCCAATGTCAGATAATCCAACCCGACATTCATCAGAAACCCGAGACGTTCACGCGTTTCTTTGAGTACCTTTTCTCCGATTTTCTGTTCGTTGCTGGTCAGCTTTGGCTCCAACTCTTCAAACCAACGCACCGCCTCTTCAATCGAGAGCCGACAGATTTCTCCGATATGCTTGCCCGCCACCTTGACGCACAGTGCCTCCGGCTTGAGCCGATAACCACCGCATGCCTCGCACGGCGCATTGTCCATGTATTTTTCAAGGTCTTCCCGCACCGCATCGCTGTCGGTTTCACGGTAACGGCGCTGCATGTTCGGCAGTACGCCCTCAAACGGTTTATTGCTCTTATAGCTGCGCACCCCGTCAAAATAATGGATCGGTACTGACTCATCGCCGGAGCCGTGCATGATGATCTGCTGAATACGTTCAGGCAATTCTTCCCACGCTTCATGCAGACTGAACTTGTAGTGATTGGCCAGCCCCTCCAGCGTTTGCATGTAATATTTGGATTGCGTACTTGACCAGGGGGCAATCGCACCATCGAACAGAGTTAAGCGGTGATCCGGAAGAATCAATTGCTCGTCGAAATACATTTGAGTGCCGATCCCGTCACACGCCGGACAGGCACCGAACGGGCTGTTAAACGAAAACAGGCGCGGCTCGATCTCTTCCAGTGTAAACCCGGATTCCGGGCAGGCGAATTTAGCAGACAGGGTGATAATGGTGGGTTCCTTTGCTTCCTCCTGCTTCTCCGTTCCCGACTCCACAACTTCCACATCCAGCAACCCGTCGCTGAGCTGCAAGGCCGTTTCAATACTGTCAGCCAGCCGGTTCCCCAGATCGTCCTTGATCGACAACCGGTCTACCACAACATGGATCGTGTGTTTCTTGTTCTTCTCCAACGTTGGCAGATCATCCATCTGATGGATTTCCCCGTTGATCTTCAACCGGGTAAATCCGCGCTTTTTCATGTCGAGCATTTCCTTGACATGCTCGCCCTTGCGTCCACGCACAATTGGTGACATCAGATAAATCTTGGTGCCTTCGGGCAGTTCCATAATCCGATCCACCATCTGGCTGACCGTCATCGAAGTGATTGGCTTACCTGTCGCCGGGGAATAAGGCACGCCAATGCGCGCATAGAGCAGGCGCAGATAGTCATAGATTTCCGTCACCGTCCCCACCGTCGAGCGCGGGTTTTTGGAGGTCGTCTTCTGGTCAATGGCAATTGCCGGAGACAGGCCTTCGATCGACTCCACATCCGGCTTGTCCTGAATATTGAGGAACTGACGGGCATAGGCGGAGAGCGACTCTACGTAGCGGCGCTGCCCTTCGGCATAGAGCGTATCGAACGCCAATGAGGATTTTCCCGACCCGGACAGGCCGGTAATGACGACCAGTTCTCCGCGTGGAATATCCAGCGATACGTTTTTAAGATTATGTTCCTTCGCCCCGCGTATGGCGATGTGCCCCTGTCCAGCCTGCATGCATCTGTCTCCTGTCTTTGCTTGAAGAGGCGGCGAGTATAGGGAAGAAGGGCGACGGTGGCAAAGGGTATTTCTATTTGAATGACACAATCAAAATAGCTATGCTCAAATTGCATAATCTCTAAGTTATCACTAAATGGAGACAAGGATGATACAACGAGAGCGCAAACCCACCCATCCGGGCGTCATACTGAAAGAACTCTATCTGAAAGAGCGTGGCATCAAAATCAAGGACTTCGCAGCAGCGGTTGGCGTGACACCCAAACATATGAGCAATCTTGTCAATGCAAAGGCACGCATTGACGCAACGATGGCGTATCGTATCGCCACAGTATTACAAACCGATGCGCAAACCTGGCTGAATGGCCAAAATGCGTATGATTTATGGGAAGCGGAACGGACAAGCGATTGGCAACCGGCGACCATATTTGCTGTCTAACCGTGCTACAGCAAAATCTTTCTATGCCTTTGGTTTTACAAAAGAAAAATCCCTTCATCTCTCAAGGACGTGATAATCATCAATTATGAAAAACCGTACTGGTCTTATCGTTACTGAGGCAATATCCCATAACCAAATATTAGCATGCAATGCTATCAGAGAGCGGGTATTTTGTGATGAACAAAATAGACCTCATATGTTAGAATTTGGTACAGTATCAATAGACAATAATTCTATACATTTTCTATTATTTAATCAGCACAACAAACCGATTGGTACCGCCAGAGTTACAAAATCTGAAAAACGTAATCATTTTTCCATCGGGCGTATGGCAATTGTAGAGGAAGAACGGTCTGTAGGTAATGGACGCTTTTTGCTGGAGGAAATTATGAGACTATTGAGTACCCAAGGAGCTGAAAAGCTTATATTGTGTGCAGATCATAATAAGCAGCGCAGTTCTGTCCTTTTTTATGAAAAATTAGGGTTTAAAAGAAACGGTATTACACACCCAAACGACCCCGTACCAAGCATAGAGATGGAGCTTGATCTGTTGCCGACACAGGAGCAACGCTGAATTCACTTCAAAAACTCGAACCCCGCTCCTGTAGAAAGGCGAGTTCTTCGTCGGTGGAGCGGCGTCCCAGCGCGGCGTTGCGATGTGGGAAGCGGCCAAAGCGCACAATAATGTCCCGGTGGGCAATGGCATAGGTGACATTATTATGCAATCCGCGCTGCTCATATAAGGCAATCCCTCGCTCTTGATCGTCGAGATCCTCACTGTGCATTAGCGGCATGTACAGGAACACGCATTGCGATGCGGTGAGTGATTGATCCATCCCTTGATGCATGGCTTCCATGGCAATCTCCCGTGCCCTTGCATCGCTTTCAAACGCGCGGGCAGAATCCCGGAACATATTATAGCACGTTGCGTTTATGATTGCGTATTTTATACTCGTTCAACTTCTTACGTTGAACTGCTATACACGTCATCATAAACGCAAGGTCGTGCTATACATCATATAATATATAGCAGTTCCTTGACTTTATGACAGGTGCTGTCACCCAAAAGACATAGAAGACATAGGCAGTCATAAAGTCAAACTGCTATAGTGGAAACTGATCGAGCACAATCACCAGTGCCAGACACCCCTCTGCGCTGTCGCACCAGTGATCCAACGCACCCGCAACCGCTTGTTGATAGGTCTCCAGAAATTGCTCGGTCATACGCCGGTCAAAATCCGGGTCTTTCCGAAAATGATACGGCGTTACCGCGTCGGAAAACCAGAAGGTCAGAATGTCATTTGGGTCAGGCATCTAATGTATCACTCTCGTCATTCTGTGCTTGACCCGGAATCCAAAGATATCCCCTCCCCCGTTTACGGGGGAGGGACAGGGTGGGGGCTGTATCAGCAGTGTTGAATATTTCGATAGCCCCCCTCCTGACCTCCCCCCGCAAGCAGGGGGAGGAACTTTGCGATGGATTCCGGATCGCGCCTACTGCTTGTCCGGAATGACGACAGCAGTGCCCTAAGCCGCCAGCAATTCCTTCATCGCACGACCAATCTGCGCCGGAGAGTCGGACACCTTGATCCCGGCAGAGCGCATCGCTTCGACCTTGTCATCGGCACCGCCCTTACCACCGGCAACAATCGCTCCGGCATGACCCATGCGGCGTCCCGGAGGTGCGGTACGTCCGGCGATAAAGCCGACCATCGGTTTCTTGATCTTGTGCGCCTTCACGAACTCTGCCGCCTCTTCTTCCGCTGATCCACCGATCTCACCGATCATCACAATGGCGTCGGTCTCATCATCCTGCAGGAACAGGTCAATCACGTCGATAAAGTTTGTCCCATTGACCGGGTCACCGCCAATCCCCACACAGGTCGACTGGCCATACCCTACCGCCGAGGTCTGCGCCACGGCTTCATAGGTCAGCGTGCCGGAGCGCGACACAATCCCGATCTTCCCCTTGCGGTGAATATGGCCGGGCATAATGCCGATCTTGCACTCATCCGGGGTAATCACACCAGGGCAGTTCGGCCCGATCAGACGCGTCTTACTGCCGGAAATCGAACGTTTCACTTTCACCATATCCAACACCGGAATGCCTTCGGTGATGCAGATCACCAGTTCAATGCCGGCATCCACCGCTTCCATGATCGCATCGGCAGCGAATGGCGGCGGCACATAGATCACGCTGGCATTGGCATCGGTCTTATGCTTCGCTTCCGCGACGGTATCAAAGACCGGCAGTCCCAGATGCTCCATCCCGCCCTTGTTCGGTGTGACTCCACCGACCATCTTCGTGCCATAGGCGACCGCCTGCTCCGAGTGATACGTCCCTTCCCGTCCGGTAAATCCCTGACAGATGACCTTGGTATTCTTGTTGATTAAAATGCTCATGATGTTACTCCTGTTATTTGACGATTAATTTATATGCCAAGCCCTTGACCACCCATATGTTGACTGATCGATGTTTGAACATCAGTCCATTGATTTTTCTCTCGAATATGTTGAATCATTGAGAATGTTTGTTCTAATGGATTTTGTGTACGTAATTCGGCTGTGTCCATATCCAAATCTTTAGCAATGGCAAGCCGTTGATCCGGTGGCGCAAAACTTAATGAAACGCCTATCACTGCTCCAACTGATCTGGCTTCAGTAGTTAAAGCCTTTTGTTGCTCAATAAGTTCCTGATTAATCTCTTCTGAGTCGGTCATTAAATTTTCTAACTCTGTGGCTAGATCATCTGGTTCTTGTTGAGTATTCATATGCGTTCCTCTATACATGCAAGGGATTAGGCGTTAGTAGTGTTGCCTTCTCTAATTCCTACTGCCTGCTCCCTGATCCCTGTTATCACGCCGCCGCCTTACCCTGTACTGCCGCGACGATCTTCACTGCCGCGTCTTCCAGATCGTCTGCCGGGATGATGTCCAGACCCGAAGTCGCCAGCATCTTCTTGCCCAGCTCGACATTGGTGCCTTCCAGTCGTACGACCAACGGAATCGCTAGCGACACTTCCTTCGCCGCCGCAATCACGCCCTCGGCAATCGTGTCACAGCGCATAATCCCGCCGAAAATATTGACCAGGATGCCTTCGACATTCTCATCGGAAAGGATCAGTTTGAACGCCTCAGTGACTTTCTCTTTATTTGCGCCACCACCAACATCGAGGAAGTTGGCCGGCTCTGCGCCATGCAGCTTGATGATGTCCATGGTTGACATCGCCAACCCGGCACCGTTGACCATACAGCCGATATTGCCGTCCATCTTCACATACGCCAGCCCGAACTGCGCCGCTTTCTGCTCCAGCGGGTCTTCTTCATCCGGGTCGCGCATCTCGGCAACATCCGGCTGACGATACAGCGCGTTTTCATCGAAGTTGAACTTGGCATCCAGCGCGATCAGTTTGTCATCGCCGGTAATCACCAGCGGGTTGATTTCCAGCTGTGCCGCATCGGTCTCAACGAACGCCTTATACAGGCTGCTGATGAACGGCCAGAACTGCTTTTGCTGCTCCTTACTCAATTCCAACCCAAAGGCCAGCGTGCGCGCATGATGCGGCTGAAACCCGGTTGCCGGATCGACATCGGCCATGATGATTTTTTCCGGTGTTTTCGCCGCGACTTCTTCAATGTCTACACCACCTTCCGTAGACGCCATGAACATGACCCGATCGGTGGCACGATCCACGACAAGACTCAAATACAGTTCCTTGGCAATATCACTGCCTTCTTCAATGTAGATGCGCTTGACTTCCTTTCCTTCCGGACCGGTCTGGTGGGTAACCAGCGTCATACCAAGCATGTCCTTGGCGTATTGCTTGACCTCGTCGGTGTTCTTGGCCAGCTTGACACCGCCCGCCTTGCCGCGACCGCCCGCGTGAATCTGCGCCTTGACGACCTTGATGTCACCGTCCAGTTCCTGCGCGGCTTCCTCCGCTTCCGCCGGAGTATAGGCAACCTTGCCGTTGGGTACCGGCACCCCATATTTGCGTAAAATGACTTTGGCCTGGTATTCGTGGATGTTCATGGTATCTCCTTATATTTGCAAGGATTCGGGACTTGGGGGAATGCTTGCAAATCCCCAATGCCGACTCCCTAATCCCTTTCATGCGTCCACCACTATGCCATGGAGTTCCTAAAATATAGTAAAAAAATAGCCATAGACCTCTGAGATGAAATTTCTATGGCTTCGTCGTGCTCATTGCTCAAATATCACTACCCTTGGAAGCCGCCTGGACAAATGTTCCATCGCTCACCTATAACCTAACGCATGGAATGGACGATTGCTCCTGGATTAACTGACTATGCATCGGCGGTGGAACATATGGAACGGCGTGTTACCGCCATTGCCGATGGTACGGCGTGCGAACAAATATGGCTGGTCGAACATCCCCCACTCTACACGGCTGGCACGTCTGCCAAGTCCTCCGACCTGATTCATGCCCGGTTTCCCGTCCATACGACCGGACGCGGCGGGCAATATACCTATCACGGGCCGGAGCAGCGCGTCGCCTATGTCATGCTCAACCTGAAACAACGCTACGCTCCGCACGTACCGGATGTCCGCCATTTTGTGCAAACACTGGAGCAATGGATCATCGATACGCTGGCTGCGCAGGGGGTGCAGGGCGAACGCCGCGAAGGCCGCATTGGCATCTGGGTGACGGACGGACAGCACGAAGCCAAAATCGCGGCACTGGGCATCCGCCTGCGCCGGGGGGTGAGCTATCACGGCATTGCCATCAATCTGAACCCCGACCTGACACATTTTAACGGCATCGTTCCCTGCGGCATCCGGCAGCATGGCGTGACGTCGCTGCATCAACTAGGCGTGACGATTGATATGGATGCGCTGGATGATACCTTGAAAACCCATTGTCCATTCAAAAAAAATGCCTGATAAATCAGGCATACGCATTAAAAACATAGATTTCAATCACGATGGCAGCCCCGAGGGCAACCATGGCCCAGCCGATTCTTCCTTGCGGTGTTATTGAAGGAAAAATCCATTCAATAATCAGGTACCCTATTAGGGCATCAAACACAATTCTCAAGCCATTCATTACTTGCTGAACGCCTCAAACTAAAACAAAGCTTAGTTCTTATCTTACTTACCTGCAAAAGTCCAATATCAATGCATTCTTGTCTTTATTTTCAATGTAGACTCCAAAGGCATTCATAGACTATTAGAAGCTTCATGCCCGAATTACCCGAAGTTGAAACCGTCAAATGCGGGCTGGATACGCGCCTGAAAGACCGTACCATTGAGGACATTATCCTCTACCGCCCTAACCTGCGCTACCCGTTTCCGGATCATCTGGATGACATCACGCGCACCCATCCCATTGACGCCGTACGCCGCCGCGCCAAATATTTACTGTTCGACATCGGCGATTACACATTGATCGGCCACCTGGGAATGTCTGGCACTTATCGTGTGCAGCGTCAGGAGGAACAGCCGCCACGCAAACATGACCATATGGTATGGCTGCTCGATAACGGCGATGAAGTCGTGTATCATGACCCACGGCGGTTTGGATTTTTGCTGATGACGGCGCGCGATACATGGGATCAGCATTCGATGATCCGTACACTGGGGGTCGAACCGCTCTCGGATGCGTTGACGCCGGAGTTTTTGTCACAACGGTTTGCCGGAAAAACCACGACCATAAAGCAGGCATTGCTCGATCAGCGCATCATCGCCGGCATCGGCAATATCTATGCGTCCGAGGCGTTGTTTCGCACCGGGATTCACCCGGAAACCCAGGCACAACACTGCCTGCATACCATTCCAGCGCTGATTGCCTCCATTCAGGCCGTCCTGCACGAGGCCATTGCTTCGGGCGGCTCTACGCTGCGAGATTATGGAGGAATTTCAGGAGAATCCGGCTATTTTCAGCATCGTTTTCAGGTCTATGGGCGTACCGGCCAGCCTTGCGACACTTGCACAACCCCGATTCAACAAATCAGACAATCGGGACGATCCACATTTTTTTGTCCCCGCTGCCAACCCTCAGCAATGGAATAACCCCTTGAACCGACGGAATTGTGCATGAGTCTGTGGACGAAAAAGATTATGCAAATAAACCGCTTAAAAAACTTATCCACATAGAAAAAAACTGCATAATGGCACTTGACGTATGCACAAGCTGCCTCTAGTCTGCTGAGAAAGCGTTGATTGGTAGCGAGAGTTATCCACAGGCGCAGATATTAAACGAAGGAATACATTTTATGGCACATCACAAATCAGCGAAGAAGCGCATTCGGCAGACCCAACGCCGTACGGACGTTAATCGCGCTCGCCGCAGTCGCATCCGCACTTTCATCAAGCGGGTGGAAGCGGCGCTTGAGACTGGCAATAAAGAGGCGGCAGTTGCCGCACTGAAGCAGGCCGAGCCGGAGATTCAGCGTGGCGTCAGCAAGGGTGTAGTGAAACTCAACACTGCATCACGCAAAATCAGTCGGCTGAACGCGAAAGTCAAAGCATTGGCAGCCTAAAGCCTTTCTAACATCACCGGGATTATCCACAAGATTATCCCCATCTGATAATAACACATCCACTGCTTTCCATCGGGGGGAAAGGGTTATGGGTTCTGACAACCTGTTACAAACTTTGCGCGAACACGCATCTTCACGAAAAACAGGAGCTGGTTCTTACACCGGCGATATTACCTCTAAAGAAGCATGGGATTATATAACCAACGCTCCGGCTGCTGTCATTGATGTACGCACGGAACCAGAGTGGAAATTTTCCGGCCTGCCTTCACTGGAAGGAACGCAGGGAGCGCTACATTGCATTGAATGGGTGCATTATCCTGATTTTGAAGCCAATCCTGAGTTTCTAACCCATTTGCATCAGCAGGTGGCAAACCAGGAAATGCCGGTGTTCTTCCTGTGCAAAACAGGAGGCAGATCGTTTCATGCGGCTAATACCGCCGCAGAAACCGGTTATGCGCATAGCTTTAACATTGCGCATGGCTTTGAGGGAGATCATAACACGCAACAACAGCGCGGTCGTGTTAACGGTTGGAAAGCGGAGGGATTGCCATGGCAACAGGCGTAACCCCTTTATCTGCAGACCATGCCGCCTTGCCATCAGATCAATCTGCCGGCGATGCCTCGGAATGGGAATTCGTCAGCGCCAAATTGCAAAAAACCTACGGGGACGCTATATACCGAAGCTGGATGAAACCGCTGCGTTACGAGGGCATCACCAACGGGCAGGCCATCCTTGCCGCACCAACCCGGTTTATGAAGGAGTGGGTATTGACCCATTACCGGGACACCCTGACAGAACTCTTTCATGCCAGCAACCCACGCATACACGCCGTTGATGTCATTGTGCGAACACCAACACCACCACATCATAGTAAAGGTAACTCCGCGTCCGCACCATCCACGGCTATACCTGCGCATTCGGCGACAACGCCTGCATCCGTACCATCGAATTCTGACGCTTCCACCGAACGGCATCCGCTGGACAAAATGGGGGCGGCGCTTGATCCACGTTATACCTTCGATAATTTCGTTGTGGGGAAGGCCAATGAGCTGGCCTTTGCCGCCGCCCGTCGTGTCGGCGAATCACATGAGTGCATTTCGGGATGCAACCCGCTCTTCCTTTATGGGGGCGTTGGGCTTGGAAAAACACACCTGATGCACGCCATCGCCTGGCGGCTGCGCCAAACCAACCCGGAACGCCGCGTGGTTTATCTCTCCGCCGAGAAATTCATGTACCAGTTTATCAAGGCGCTGCGCTTCAATGAAACCATGGCCTTTAAGGAACAGTTCCGCTCGGTGGACGTCTTGATGGTCGATGATGTACAATTCATCAGTGGCAAAGACTCTACCCAGGAAGAATTCTTCCATACCTTCAATGCGCTGGTCGATCAGAACAAGCAACTCGTTATCTCTGCGGACCGTTCGCCTTCTGATCTGGAAGGTATGGAAGAACGGATTAAATCTCGCCTTGGCTGGGGACTGGTCGCTGACATTCATGCTACCAGCTATGAGCTACGCTATGGCATTCTTGAATCCAAGGTCGAGAACCTCACCAGTGGCACCGTACCACAGGAAGTGTTAGAATTTCTGGCGCGCCGAATTACCTCCAATGTGCGTGAACTGGAAGGAGCGCTGAATCGTGTCGTGGCACATTCCACCCTGATTGGTCGCCCGGTGACACTGGAAAGCACACAGGAAGTCCTGCAAGACCTGCTACGCTCTTGCAACAAGCGTATTACGGTAGAAGACATCCAGAAACAGGTCGCCGAATATTACAATATCAAGGTCTCAGACATGCATTCGGCGCGGCGCTCCGTCACCATTGCCCGCCCGCGCCAGATTGCCATGTACCTGGCTAAACAACTCACTACCAAGAGCCTACCGGAAATTGGACGAAAGTTCGGCGGCAAGGATCATACGACCGTCATGCATGGCGTCAAACGCATTCAGGAACTGATGCAGAAAGACAGCGAGTTGTGCGATGATGTCGAGCGGCTGCAACGCACAATCAGTGCCTAACCCTTATGGCATCCACCGATTTCATTGACTTTGTCCATCAACTGGCGGATGCATCCGGTGCGATATTGCGCGATTCTTTCCGTCAGCCGGAGTTACAGGCCACCCTCAAAGCGGATGCGTCCCCGGTCACACAGGCTGATCGTACTGTCGAAGCTCGTCTGCGCGAGATGATCCAGGATACCTTCCCTGACCATGGCATTCTCGGTGAGGAATTCGACCCGCATCAACCGAACGCTCCCTATCAATGGGTGCTGGATCCGATTGACGGGACTCGTGCCTTTGCCTGCGGTGTCCCGACCTTCAGCACATTGATCGGACTGCTGCATCATGGCATACCGGTATTGGGGGTATTGGATCAACCTATCACCAGGGAACGCTGGATTGGCGGTGTGGGAGACAGCACCTATCATACCAGTCGCATCACAACGCTGGCACAGGCTCGGCTGGCAACAACCTCCCCCTATCTGTTTACCGACACGCAACGCCCGGCATTTGAACGCCTGCGCCGCACGACCGCCATTCAAAACTTTGGTGGTGACGGCTATAATTATGCGCTGCTGGCCAGTGGTCATATCGACCTGATGATCGAAGCCGGGCTAAAGCCATATGATCTGCTACCATTATTGCCCATTCTCTCCGATGCCGGCGCCGGTGTCACCGACTGGAACGGCCAACCACTCGACCTGAAAGCGGCGTCACTGGATGTGCTGGTCAGCGCCAATGACGCCTTGCATCAACAGGCGTTAGCGCTTATGAACAAGACATGAAGAATACTCCTCTAACTATCATTGGTGCCGGGCTGGCCGGTAGTGAGGCCGCCTGGCAGGCCGCACAGGCCGGCATTCCCGTAACACTCTATGAAATGCGCCCGACACGGCGCACCGATGCCCATCATACCGATGGCTGCGCCGAGCTGGTCTGCTCCAACTCGTTTCGCTCCGACGACACCTACCATAATGCCGTCGGCCTGCTGCATGAAGAAATGCGGCGCTGTGACTCCCTAATCATGCGTTGCGCCGATGCGCACAAAGTGCCTGCCGGCGGCGCGCTGGCCGTGGATCGCGAGGCCTTCTCACAGGCCGTCACTGAAGCATTGGATGCACACCCACACATTACCCTGTGCCGGGAAGAAATCACCGATCTGCCCCCAGCTGAACATGGCCAAACCATCCTTGCGACTGGGCCATTGACTTCGGCAGCACTCACCGATGCTATTCTTGAACATACTGGCGAAGACTATCTGGCGTTTTTCGATGCCATCGCCCCGATTGTCGCCCGCGACAGCATTGATATGAGCACTGCCTGGTTTCAGTCGCGCTATGATAAGGGGGATGGAGCTGATTACATCAACTGCCCGATGAGCGAGACGCAATATCACGCCTTTCTGGACGCCTTACTGGCAGGCGAAAAAACGGAGTTCAAGGAATGGGAAAAGGACACCCCTTATTTTGAGGGATGCCTCCCGATTGAGGTGATGGCGGAGCGCGGACGCCAGACCCTCACCTTCGGACCCATGAAACCGGTCGGCCTGACCAACCCGCACGCTGAGGAAAAACCCTATGCCGTGGTACAGTTGCGACAGGATAACAAACTGGGCACGCTCTATAATATGGTCGGCTTCCAGACCAAGTTGAAATGGGGGGAACAAACCCGCATTTTCCGCATGATTCCCGGACTGGAGCAGGCAGAATTTGTGCGCCTCGGCGGCATTCATCGCAATACGTTTATCAACAGTCCCGCGCTGCTAGATGAACAGATGCGCTTGAAGTCTGCCCCGCATTTGCGCTTTGCCGGACAAATCACCGGCGTGGAGGGCTATGTGGAGAGTGCTGCGACCGGATTAATTGCCGGACGCATGGCCGCGGCGGAATATGTCGGACAACCAGTCATGCCGCCCTCCCCTTTCACGGCGATGGGTGCCTTGCTGTATCATATTACCGGCGGTGCCAATGCCCGCACCTTCCAACCGATGAATGTTAATTTTGGTTTGTTCCCGCCACTCGAGGGCAAAAAAATTCCTAAGAAAGAGCGGCCACGGCGTCATGCTGAGCGAGCGCTAAGCGCATTGGAAAGTTGGCAAACCACCCACGCATGGCGCGATGCTTCGTGACAACACAAGATCATTCAACCTCATGTTCAGAGTACATACATATTCCTTTTATCCCGTCATTCCGGGCTTGACCCGGAATCCATCTATCAACAATACGCCATACCGGTGCAGGCCGGTATCTGATTGCGATGAGACTCCGGCCTTCGCCGGAGTGACGATGACACAATGGATTCCGGATCGCGCCTACGGCTTGTCCGGAATGACGAAAAAAGTAAAATCATGAACGCTAATCCTCAGTTAGCATTCACAGTTCCGACGCTGACGTTATCCGGCTGGGTGCAGCCGTTTGAGGCGTTGACACCACTCATGCATGACGCGCAGGCAATTGATTACGAAGATGCTGAGCACCCGGAAGCGGTCATAGAGCAACTAGCGAGTCATGCTGATCTGCCATTAGCGATTGGCTGGTCGCTGGGTGGGTGGCTGCTAATGCTGGCAGCAGCGCGCGGCATCATTCGTCCGCATTTACTGGTCGTGCTGGCAGCGCCGGTGCAGTTTGTGGCCTGTGACGCCTTTCCGCACGGTATGGCGCCACCTCTCTTTGACCAATTCAACACTAACGTCCGTACCCAGCCGGAACGCGCGGCACGACGGTTCGCGCATCTCATTGCCCATGGTGATCGTCATTATGACCGCATCGTGCCGTCACTGGAACACACACCCATGATCGCTTCACTAGGCTGGCAACGCTGGCTGACGCATCTGGAAGCGCAGCGCCATACCGACATTGACTACCGCGCGCTGCCCCCTACTCTGTTCATTTATGGCGAAGAAGACCGCATCGTTTCACCGCAGCAGGGGCGCTACCTACACGCACAAACACTACAGAGCCACCTGGCCATCTGGCCGGAATGCGCCCATGCACCGCATCTGCATGATGCATCAAAGCTACGCACACTCATCATGGAGCATTATGCCCGTGCCGTCCGCTAAACAGGTCGCGCAGCATTTTGGACGGGCAGCCACCACCTATGACGCCCATGCCACGCTTCAGCAGGACGTGGCGGACAAGGTGGCGGCATTGGCAACACCGTATCTGGATAATGCACGCATCATCCTCGATGCCGGATGTGGAAGCGGCGCGTTGGCGGCCAGATTACCGGGCTCTCCTCTCATCGGGCTGGACCTCTCGGAAGCCATGTGCCAACAAGCATTTGCGCAGTATCGCATGCCCGTACTGTGCAGTGATGCTACTTGCCTCCCTTTGCAGGATCGTTGCTGTGATGTGTATGTGTCGTCGCTGTGCTGGCAATGGCTGGACGTAGCGCAGGCTATTCGCGACATGCGGCGCGTGCTTGCTCCCGAAGGTATTGCGATTGTTGCCATGCCAGTGCATGGGACGTTTGCCGAGCTGGAACATAGTATGCAAACGCTGGGTTTTCCCAACCGGCTGCTGCCTCTTCTACCATCTGATAGGCTGACTGGCCTGTTGCAATCCGAAAGGCTGGCTATCCTGCATAGCTCGCAAGAGCAACAGCGTCACTCCCATCCCAATACCCAGCAGTTCTTTCAGTCCTTACGCGCCATCGGAGCAACGGCATCCGATGCCAAGCGCCCTATCACCCCTAAAGAGTTACGCCGGTTGATGCAGCATTATGACACGCACCACGCGGATGAGCGCGGTATTTACGTGACCTATCAGATTGGCTATTGGGTGGTGCGTCATGACTAATGCCTATTTTATCACCGCGACTGGTACCGAGATCGGCAAAACCTTTGTCACTTCACTGCTGCTGCGACTGGCGCAACGGGATAGCCGCTCGGCACTTGCACTCAAGCCGGTCATTAGTGGATATGATCCTGAAACACCCGACACCAGTGACACGGCTCACCTGTTGCAGGCTATGGAACGTCCTGTCACCGCTGATGCTATTGCCACCCTATCGCCTTGGCGGTTTACCGCCCCACTCTCTCCCCATCGCGCTGCCGAACTGGAAGGCCGGACACTCGATGTCGAGGTGCTCACCGAGTGGTGTCAGGCACAATTATCTGCAACTCCGAATAGTTTACACCTCATTGAAGGTGCAGGCGGCATCATGGCACCACTGACCTACACCGCCACTATGCTGGACTGGATGCGCGCACTGAACCTACCGGTGATTCTCATCACATCGGACTATCTCGGCACCCTGTCCCACACACTCAGCGCTCTGCACTGCCTGCGCCAATCCGGGATCGAACTGGCGGCGACAATTATCAATGCTTCAGAAACGCCTGCATCACCCGACATCCTGCCGGCCACTCTGCAATCGCTTTCGCCCTACCCAGAAGCGCCGATCGTCACCTTGCCTCGCTTTTCCATGGAGGAAGCAACGTTATGGCAGAACGACACCCTGTTTAAACAGGTGGATAGTCGAGAGGAATGCACAGATTTTCTTACGCTGGCGGCCTCGTTATGATACAGTGGCTTTATGAATAATAAGCCGGGTAAGGATAAAGAACCGCTCAGCGACATGGAGCAGAAATTTGCCGGTGTCGTCAGTCGGCTGGAAGCGCTGGCCGACTGGCCACGGCAGCAGGCACTCAAGAAAAAACAGACCGGCCCAATTCGCTATGCCACGTTTAATGACCGTGTCTTCGCCAGTGTCATTGATACGGCGCTGAGTTTTATCCTCCTCGCACCGTTTCTGATGGGACTGTCCGATATCATTAGCGGCTCTGGGCGCAGTAACCCGTTAGCAGGTATGCCACCCGGTACGCCCCCGGGAGAAATTCTGGCACATCTGCAACAAATCGGGTTCTTCAACACATTACTGATGGATTACACCGTCCATTACGTGATTTTCGGTATCCTGATTTTATGGCTATGGAACCGTTCTTCCTGCACGCCGGGGAAATGGGCGCTGAAAATGCGCATCGTCGATGATGGCACCTATTGCAAACCCTCGCCAAAACAGTTCACCTGGCGCTATCTAGGATATGTCTTATCCATGCTACCACTAACGCTGGGATTTTTCTGGATTCTGTTCGACAAGAAGAAGCGCGCCTGGCATGACATGGTTGCCGGTACAGTTGTCGTGAAAGTCGAGCATTGGCGCTTCACTGATGATGGCACCACGCCTCATGTGCGACTGGAAAACCTAAAGGGTGAAGAACAGAACGGGTAGGCTCCCACCATGCGCGAGTGCCTCTTTTCTACTTCTTCCGCGTGTAGTCGATGTGCATGGCCTGATAGCTTTTGCCATCTGCCCCGGTATCATACATGGTGAAGGTATAATTATCAGCATCAACAAACTTCAGTTCGCTTTTAAAACTCACCTGGGCACCCTTCATCGCACAAGAGAAATGCCCGCTTTCCGTCAGGGTTTTTGACGCGGCATCATAGGTGCCTGTGGCTACCATGGTACCGGTACCCATATTATCCATCCAGATGCTCTGATACTTGTTCTTCAGATTATCATGGCCAATATAGCCAATTCCCTCAAATGTCTGGGTCTGATCGCCCATCTCCATGGTACCGTTGACCGTCTGTTGGATGAACCGGCCATCCAGAATCCAGGCATTGACGCTAGTGCCCTTAGACGTCTGCTCTGGCGCGTCCGGCGCCATGCGATAGGTCACCGTATAATCCCACTCGCCCACTAATGACTCGAGCACCTTGTGCTGCGCTCCCGGCGTGCTGAGCGCCATCATTTTCTTCATTGCTTCGGCATCTGGCGCTGCTGACGCATGCTCATCGGCATTGGCAGTGCCAGCCGTGGTGAATGCCAATAACGCACAAGTATAAATAAATTTTTTCATGATATTCTCCCCTATCAGCCATTGCTTACAGAGAGATCATAGGCTTGCACCTTCATACGGTCAATAGTGGAGTATAGCACTTTAAGCAGTTAATCGCTGCGCCTGCCGTGCCTCATCGGGGGACACTTGTTCTAGTGAAATTCCCAACGTGTCTAGCAACGCCATATCCACATGTTCGGATGGGTTAGGTGTTGTCAGCAAGGTATCACCGAAAAAGATTGAATTTGCACCCGCCAGAAAGCATAGTGCCTGTGTGCTAGCGTCCATGGATTCCCGCCCAGCAGACAGGCGGACATAGGATGCAGGCATTACGATACGTGCCACTGCCACGGTGCGGACGAATTCCAGCGGTGGAAGTGCTTTTTCTCCATGCAGCGGGGTGCCGTCCACCTGCACCAGCAGATTAATTGGCACGCTCTGCGGATGCTCCGGCAGCGTCGCCAGCGTATGCAGAAATTCGATGCGATCCTGCCGAGATTCACCCATACCGACAATCCCCCCACAACAGGTCTTCATACCGGCGTCGCGCACATGACGTAATGTCTCCAGCCGATCCTGATAACTACGTGTGGTGATAATTTCGTCGTAAAATGCCTCGGAACTATCCAGATTGTGATTATAGTAGTCCAGCCCCGCAGTTTTCAACGCCCTTGCCTGTGCTTCGGACAACATACCTAGCGTCATGCAGGTTTCCAGCCCCAACGCTTTCACCCCGGCAATCATCTCAGTCAGTGTCGGCATGTCGCGTTCTTTCGGAGAGCGCCAGGCGGCACCCATACAAAAACGGGTGGCACCAGCCTGTTTTGCTTGCCTAGCCGCTTCCAGTACCGGTTCGGCGTTCATCAGTTTGGTAGCCTTCACAGGCGTATCGTAATGCGCACTTTGCGGGCAGTATTTGCAATCCTCTGGACAGCCACCGGTTTTGATCGACAGCAACGTGGAGGCTTGAATTGTATTGGGCTCATGATGCGTTCGATGCACCGTCTGCGCTTGATATAACAGATCGTTAAACGGCAGGTCGAACAGCGTGGCCACCTCCTCTGCCGTCCAGTCATTGCGAATGTCAGAATTACTCATGCTGGCCAGCATAGGCAGTACCGGCTATAAAGACAAGCATGATAGAATTTTCTTCCGGTTCTCTTCATGCACATCTATATGACGCACGGCAGCAGGCGGAAGCGTCCGGGCGCTGGCGTACGCTTACTACCTCTCACGTGGATAGCGTGTATGTGGAGCAGAACGGCACACGTTACCTATCCTTTTGCAGTAATGACTATCTTGGGACTGCGGCGAGTAATACGCATAGACGGACGATCAAGGGGGCGAGTGCATCACAATTGATTACCGGCCACCACCCAGCCTATGCCCGTCTGGCATCGTTGTTGTCGGCAATGAAACAGTCGGAAGCAGCACTGATCTTCGGTAGCGGGTACCTGGCGGCGATCGGTACAATACCGGCGTTGGTCGGGAAAGGTGATCTGGTGCTGATGGATCGTCTGTCCCATGCCTGCCTGATAGATGGGGTACGGCTTTCCGGTGCACGTTTTCAACGGTTTCAACATAACGATATGGCGCATTTGGAAACATTGCTTGCGCGACATCGCGCTGCATATCGTCACTGTTTAATCGTAACAGAAACGGTGTTCGGGATGGATGGGGATCGGGCACCTTTGCCGGAATTGGGAACGCTTGCGCTGGCGCATGATGCCTGGCTGATGACCGATGATGCACATGGGCTCGGACTGCCTGCACCACATACTAACCCGGCGGACATACAGATGGGCACACTGTCCAAAGCCGCAGGTGCGTATGGAGGATATGTTTGTGGGAGCCGTTTGTTGATTGACCATTTGGCATCTCATGCCCGTTCCGCTATTTTTTCAACAGCATTGCCGGAAGCCATCATTCAGGCGGCGATGGATGGACTGACCTGTATGCAAAACGAACCGGAACGCGCTGAGCAGGTGATGTGCCATGCCCGCTATGTCTGCGATGCCTTAGTATTGCAGGAGCCACAAAGTCCAATCATTCCGGTGGTTCTTGGTGATAATGATCGCGTTATGGAAGTGCACACCGCATTGAAAGTGCAGGGAATTTTGGTGGCCGCCATCCGCCCTCCCACCGTACCGGAAGGGACCGCGCGGTTGCGTATTTCCCTAAGTGCGGCGCATTGCGAAGAAGACGTGGAGCGATTGGTACAGACCGTCAAGAATGCCATGGGAAATAAATGAATTATCTCAAGCTGACAAATGGAACCCTGCTGTTCAATTGCTTAGAATTGGTGCGTGGTTGAATAAGCAACCTCCCTACGCCTGCTTCAACTTTGACCATAATGCCTCGTTCACATACTCGGTCAGAAACGCCTTGTGCCGTTCCCTCTCCTCTTCATTTGGCGAAAAATGGCGGCGTGGAAAATCAACTGCTTTATTGCCGGACGACGCATCCTGCTCTACGTCGGCGGAGTCAGCAGCCTGCGTTTGCAAACCAAAGCTGACCTGCCGCCCACCCATCAGCTCCAGATAGACATCGGCGAGCAATTCGGCATCCAGTAACGCCCCGTGCTTGGTACGCACGGATAAGTCAATCTCAAACCGACGACACAGCGCATCCAGGCTCGCCGGCTGTCCGGGGTATTTCCGTCGTGCAATTTGCAGCGTATCAATAGCGCGATTCGAGGCAAACGCGGAAAACCCGGCTACCTTGAGTTCATGGTTGATAAATTTCATATCGAACCCGGCATTGTGCGCAACCAGTGGCGCATCCCCGACAAATTCCAGAAATTCCTGTGCCTTATCCTTGAACAATGGCTTATCCGCCAGAAACGCCGCGCTCAGGCCATGGACGCGCTCAGCCTCTTCCGGCATGTCACGCTGAGGGTTCAAATAGGCATGATACACCCGTCCAGTGCGGACATACCCTTCCATCTCCACGCAGCCAATTTCAACAATGCGGTGCCCGGCACGCGGATCCAGGCCGGTCGTTTCAGTATCAAAAGCAATATGGCGTTGGTTCATAGGCTCACTATATAATCATTCCAGTACATCGCGCAACGAGACTGTGCCACTACCACGCCTGGCTGGTTGCTGTTGCGATGCATGTGGCGTCCATGCCGTCAGACACAGTAGTTCCACTTCCGCCGTCACCCGACCTTCATGATCGCTATAATCGCGAACATACGCTTCCGCCGCATCAAAGAAAACCCGGCGAGGCGTCGGGTGACGTAACCGATCCGTCAGGCAATTGGTTTCGCCCATACCGCGTAGTTCTTTCAATCCGTGCCAGAAGCTTTCATAGGAGAGCGTGAGTCGCTCGCTATCCACCACCGGCAGGGAAAACCCGGCGCGCTGCAACAGATTCCCGGCATCACGCACATCGCAAAATGGTGCTACACGTGGGCTAATGCCGCCATACTGTGCTTCGCTTTCGGCCAGCACCTGGCGCAATCCCATCAGGCTACGTGCGCCTGGTAGTGCAGCCAGTAAAAGCCCATCCGGCTTTAAAGCACGACGCATCTGGATCAGTGCACCCGGCAGATCATTCACCGCATGCAGGCTCAACACACTAATGACGGCGTCCAACGCACCATCCGCGATAGGCAGCGTTTCTTCATCCATGACTATGCGCTGCTTCGCCAGCGGCAATCGCTCTCCAGCAAGGTCAGCAAAGACTGCCTGCCCGATGCGCGCATGCTCTGCCAGCGCTGTCGATGATGCCCCGATGACCAGCACCCGTTCGAAGCGCCGGTCGATGGCATCCAACCGCTCCAACAATCGCACTTCCGCCTCACGATGGAGCACATCATGTTCGGCAAATTCTGCTGCACTGCGACTGCGCCGCTGGCGATACAGGTGCCGATCAAAGGTTTGATGTGGTGGCGACGTCATAATTATGCTACATACGCCATATACATCATCATTGAAATGCCTATGTACACTGCGCTAACCAACCTGCTGTTTCCACCTGCTTGCATGGTCTGTCACGTGCCGGTCAGTCGTGTCGGGACATTGTGCGTCGATTGCTTTTCCAGTATGCAGATGATTTCCACGCCCTGCTGTCATCAATGCGGCCATCCGTTTGCGTATGAGGTGGAGCATTTAAGCCGCTGTGACGTGTGTTTGCATACCAATCCCCCCTACGATGCCGCCCGCGCCATCTGGCACTATGATGACGCCTCGTCCCGGCTCATCAAGCAACTCAAATTCGCCGACAAAACCCAATTAGCGCCCTATCTTGCCCAATTAATGCAGGGCTGCGGCAGCGCATTACTGGAAACTGCCACCCTGATGGCACCGGTACCACTGCACCGCAAGCGGCTACACGACCGGCGCTATAATCAGGCGATGCTGTTGGCCGCGCCACTGGCACAGGCGACGGACGTACCGCTCATCCCCGACCTGCTCACCCGCACCCGACACACCATGCCGCAAACACGGCTGCGTTTCGCCGAGCGTCAGCGCAATGTCGAAGGATTGTTTGCTATTCCTGCACACCATGTCGCGCAGGTTAAGGGAGCGCGTATCCTGTTGATTGATGATGTCATGACGACGGGTGCCACCGTCTCTGCCTGTGCAGAGACGTTAAAGGCACATGGCGCCACATGGGTCGGCGTGTTGACCCTGGCTCGGCGGGTGAAAGACGTAGGATGGGAGGAGGTAGAGGCAGCCTGACAATGGGTGGGCTGTTGCGCTCGTCATTCCGGACAAGCCGCAGGCGCGATCCGGAATCCATCTATCAATGAGCAAGAATCCCGATGGATTCCGGGTCTTCGCTTCCGCTACGCCCGGAATGACGGAGTTTGTTAATTCCATTAAGCAAACCCACGATGCTCTGTTAATTTTTCTTTAACGATTGGTTTTGTTGTGCTACAATGAAGGCCACACTTATTGTACACCCTTTAGTTTTTTAAAGGAGTTCCTTATGTCTTTTGTATCTGAGCCTACTGACGTTTTCAAAAATCTTGTGACAGGGTTGGGTGAATATAACCTATTAGACCAAGTCATGGAAAGAGAACTCAAATACCTTGGTATTTCAGAGCAAGATCTTGCAGGGTTTCCTGAAGTGTATCTGTATGATAAGCTAGATGAAGACACGCGACGGAAAGTCTCCTTTATTGATGATGACTTTTACATGTTTCCAATCTATGAGTCAGAAGATGAAATAGGTGGAAGACCCAAAGTTGTGTGCAGTTGTATTGTGGAAGGTAAAAATGTCTCTCACATGGAAATTGCTCGTATCTTTGACAATGGAGAAAGTTTCAGCATGAATTACAACCCTGATACAAGGGAAATAATTGGTGTAGAAACAGAAATTTAGTCTTTATCCCCCATCGCCATCCGGCGCATGGGGGCATTTCTTATGTCCTCATTTTTTGTTGCTCAACGCAGCAAATTAATGATGGAAGCGGTTCAATTTTCCTGTAACCTGCCGTTGTTATGACAGCTACTGCCCTTCTTGACACTGCCCCTACCCGCACGAAATCTACTAAAAAAGCTGAGAAAGTCCCGCCGGGGATGCAGCAATATCTGGACATCAAGCAGCATTATCCGGACATGCTGCTGTTCTACCGGATGGGCGATTTCTATGAATTATTCTTCGATGATGCGCTGGAAGCGGCTGCATTACTGGACATTGCCCTGACCAAACGCGGGTTACTGCGCGGGGAACCCATTCCCATGTGTGGCGTGCCCTACCATTCGGCAGAACCGTATCTGCAACGCCTGATCGCGTCTGGGAGAAAAGTCGCTATTTGCGAGCAACTGGAAACACCCGAAGAGGCGAAAAAACGTGGCTATAAGGCAGTGGTGCGACGTGATGTGGTGCGCATCGTCACCCCCGGTACGGTTACGGAAGAAGCTTTACTCACCCCGAACCAGCCGAACTATCTGCTCTCCATTGCTCAGGCAACCGACGGGCTCAGCCTCGCCTGGGTGGATATTTCCACCGGAGAATTCGGCACGATGGAAACCTCACCTGCGTCGCTAGCGGCGGATCTGGCACGGTTCCAGGCCAGCGAAGTCGTAGTGCCGGAATCGTTGCAAGGCAATCCTGACATTCGCACGGCGCTGGAAGAATATCAAAAGCGTGTCAGCCTGTTACCCGACGCACAGGCAGACAGCGCCCACGCCAAGCGCAAATTGCAGGAATATTATGACACCATCAGTTTAAGCGCCTGGGGCGATTTCAGCCGTGCCGACATCACCGCCTGCGGCATGCTATGCGACTATATCCGTGTCACGCAGAAGGACGCCACTCCGCGTCTCGATCCACCTCGCAAACATGCCGCCACCCATTTGATGCAACTCGATGCTGCCACGCACCGCAATCTGGAACTGACCCAGACACTTTCCGGAGAGCGGCAGGGCAGCCTGATTGCGGTGCTGGATAATACGGTCACCGCTGCCGGTGGGCGTATGCTAGGGACGCGCCTGAATCAGCCGCTGGCCAATATCTCACTAATTCAGGATCGCCTGGAGGCGGTCGGCTGGGCAGTGCGCTATGATGGGCGCGACGCGCTACGAGCGCAACTGCGTGAATGTCCGGATCTGGAACGCGCACTCGGACGGCTGCATGTCGGGCGTGGCGGTCCCCGCGACATGGTGACTATCATGAACGGGTTGGTGCTGGCCACCTCCATCTATGGCCAGTTACGGGCACTGGTATCCGACGCCCTGCCGCTACCGGCTGAAATCACCACCCTGATGGAAGGGCTGAGCGATTACTCTCCGCTGACCGAAGAACTTTCCCGAGCATTGAAGGAAGAACCGCCGATGCTGGCGCGCGACGGTAATTTCATTGAGGCCGGCTACCACCCGGCACTGGATGAATTCCGATCACTGCGCGATGAGTCACGCCGCATCATTGCGTCGATGCAGAATGAGTATATCAAGCAAAGCGGCATTAACTCGCTGAAGATCAAGCATAACAATGTGCTGGGCTATTTCATTGAAATCACACGCCGTCATGAGGCGCAGGCACCGCAGGAGTTCATCCACCGCCAGACCATGAAAGATGCGCTGCGCTATACCACCGTAGCGCTGGGAGAAACCGAACAAAAAATCTTGCGTGCTTCTGATCAGGCGTTGAAGCTGGAACTGGAACTCTATGATGCGCTGCTCGAAAAGATTCAGGCAGAAAGCGGACGTATCATCGCCACGGCGCGCTCGCTGGCCATGCTGGACGTGTATACGTCACTGGCTGATATGGCCATTAAACGCGACTATTGCTGCCCGGAAGTTGACCAATCCCTGACCTTCGACATTCGGCAGGGGCGGCACCCGGTGGTCGAGCATTTTCTGGAAAAAGACGCCAATGCCCGCTTTATCGGTAATCGTTGTCAGCTACATGAGGACGAACGTCTATGGTTGTTGACTGGACCGAACATGGCGGGGAAGAGCACCTTCCTGCGCCAGAATGCCCTCATTGCCCTGATGGCACAAATGGGTAGTTACGTGCCAGCAGAAAGCGCCCATATCGGTGCAGTGGATAAATTATTCAGCCGTGTGGGCGCCGCCGACGATCTGGCGCGCGGACAATCCACCTTCATGGTGGAAATGGTCGAAACCGCTGCCATCCTAAACCAGGCAACGGCGCGCTCACTGGTGATCCTCGATGAAGTTGGGCGTGGTACGGCGACCTATGATGGCGTTTCTATCGCCTGGGCAACGGCAGAGCATTTGCACAATGAAGTGCGCTGTCGGGGATTGTTTGCCACGCACTACCATGAACTGACGCATTTGTCCGAAACGCTCCCGGCGCTGGCCTGCTACACAATGCGCGTGAAGGAGTGGAAAGGCGACGTGGTGTTTTTGCATGAGGTCATGGCCGGGACCGCCGATCGTTCTTACGGCATTCATGTTGCGCGACTGGCCGGGTTGCCCGACGCCGTACTGGCGCGTGCCCGCACCATTCTCAAAACGCTGGAAGACTCGGAGCACAGCCCGGTACGCGCCTTGACCGCCGGGGCGCTCCCCCTGTTCCAGCAACCGGAACCATCATCCGGCGGTATGGAGGATGCGCCGGGGCATCCGATATTCGCCTATTTGCAGGAGACCGACCCGGATAGCCTCACACCTAAAGACGCGCTGGAACTGGTCTATACCTTGCAGGCGTTGGCGAAAGATACGCCCTAATCCCTATGGTCGCGCTCGATGATACGGCTCTGATGCACTACGCGCTGCGTCTGGCACAGCGAGGGCTGGGACGCACAGCGGAGAATCCGACCGTCGGGTGCGTGATTGTAAAGGATGGGCGAATGGTCGGTCAGGGTTGGACGCAACCGGGTGGCCGTCCTCATGCGGAAACCGAGGCATTGGCCTCTGCTGGATCGCTCGCGAACGGTGCAACCGCCTATGTTACACTAGAGCCTTGCGCCCATCACGGCCGAACCCCTCCTTGCACCGAAGCGCTGATACAGGCCGGTATCCGGCGTGTGGTGATCGGCTGTACGGATACCGATCCACGCGTCAGCGGGCAGGGGATTGCCCGCTTACAGCATGCAGGCATGGAGCTTGTGGCTGGTGTTTGTGAGGCTGAGGCACGGCAACTCAATGCCGGGTTCTTCCGCCGCCTGTCGGAAGGATTACCGGAGATCAGCGTCAAAATTGCCACCTCCCTGGATGAAAAAATCACCACGGGTGATCCGGCAAACCCGTGGATTACCAACACACATTCCCGTGCTTACGGTCATCTGTTACGCGCGCAGCATCAGGCGATTGTGACGGGCATCGGAACCGTACTGGCCGATGATCCGCGCCTCACCTGCCGCTTGCCTGGCTTAGAAGATGCTTCCCCTGTGCGGGTGGTGCTAGACCGGCAGTTGCGCCTACCGGAAGACGCTGCATTGATACGCACCGCGCCGGAGGTGCCGCTTTGGATCATTACTTCGCCGGAGCAGGTAAAGAGCCAGAAAGCAACGCGATTGGAGGAATTAGGAGTTACATTGTTTGCACTAAACGAAGAAGATTTCACTTCGGCTATGCACCTACTCGCTGAACGTGGCATTCACCGGGTGCTGATTGAAGGCGGACAGGCACTGACCACCGCCGCGCTGGCCTCAGGTGTTGCCAATCATCTCTACTGGTTTCAGGCACCGCATACCATCGGCAACGCCGGGTTGCCGGCACTGACGGACTGGCAATCTCTTATGTGTTGGCAGAGCCAAGAGGATGCCCACACTGCCCGCCTCCCCCTCGGTGAGGATGTACTGTGGCACACGAACTTCAATCTTGATACGTAAATAGGCTTTTTTTTTGTCACCAGATTCGCTACTGCTACGGCATGTTTACCGGGATTATTACTGATATTGGGCTGATTCGCACCATTGAGGACGATGGCGCAGTGCGACGGATGGTGATTGGCTCCTCCTATCCGGCGGAAAGCATCGCCATCGGTGCGTCGATTGCCCATGATGGCTGCTGCCTGACGGTCACCGATAAGGGCACCGACGCGGACGGGCACTGGCACGCGGTCGATGTCTCCTCGCAAACGCTCTCCTGCACGACGCTGGGCACATGGCAGGCGGGTCAGCGTGTCAATCTGGAACGCGCCTTGAAGGCCGGGGACGAACTGGGCGGGCATCTGGTCAGCGGCCATGTTGACGGCGTGGCGACGATCGCCGCTATCCGCCCGGAAGGTGAGAGCATCCATTACACCATCGACGCCCCCGCTGCCCTCGCTCCCTTCATCGCCGCCAAAGGTTCCGTAGCGCTGGATGGCGTATCGCTGACTGTCACTGATGTTGCCCACTCCCCCCTTGCGGGGGAGTCCAAGAGGACGGAGTCCGATTGGGTGGGGGGTAAACCTCTCTCTTTGGGAGAGGTCGACGAACAGCGTGAGCCGGGTGAGGGCTCCTTAGTTACTGATAGAAGCCCTCACCCTAACCCTCTCCCAGAGAGAGAGGGAACTACCCCCACCGAATCGCCTACGGCTCTTCGACTCCCCCGCAAGGGGGGAGTGGGTGTCCAATTCCATATCACCCTCATCCCCCACACAATCCACGCCACGACGTGGGGTAACAAGCAGACCGGCGACCAACTCAACCTCGAAGTGGATCAGCTGGCACGTTATGTCCTGCGCGCCAGAGAATGCGGGGTGACTATGCCTTCTTTCTCAAGTTATAATTGATTGATAGGAGCAAAGAACTCCTGGATCAATTGCTGCACATGCTCCGGCGGCGTGTGACCTTTTCCACTAGCAAGCACCTGCCCTTCATTACCAAGATTCACTGGCAAACCACTCGAAAGCTTGTTTTCCAATGCATCCACCTTGCTTTTATTCAGCATCAGATACACATAAAACGGCTGCGCCTGATCATTCGTCGCAGCGATCAATAGCACAGTGAACTTCTTACTATCCAGAATATGCTGTATGGCTGTGTTACTCATCCTATACTTCGTCCCTCAGATTGTTGTTGCTGTGCTTCCCTTTCGGCAAAGTCTCTCACAGATTGTGCCAATTGTTGCTCCGCGGATGGCAACGCAGGTTGTGGTTCTGGTTGCTCCGGTTTTGCAGATTTCATGGTGACTGGTTCCGGTGTCTTCATAGGTATTTGAACCTCTTCGGGGTCAACATCGACCGGTGCCTCGACGCCCTGTTGTTTAAAAAGCGCCGCTATGTTCGCAAGATCACCCTGCACTTCAGGAGACATGCGCTCAATAGGATTACCGTCTGTGGTCAACGACACCGTAGAATCAACAAGCGATACTTCGGATACATCCGTAACATTAACCGGCGCGATCTCTGAACCAGCATCATCTTTATTATTTTCCATGGAAAAGACTCTACCATACGAGTATGAACATAATATTACGATAACGAATCCCTCATCCCTCATGCCCAATCCCTCACCAACCCTCACCCCCATCGATACGATCCTCGACGACGCCCGCGCTGGGAAAATGTTCATCCTCGTCGATGACGAAGACCGGGAGAATGAAGGCGATCTGGTCATCCCGGCACAGTTCGCCGATGCACAGGCCGTCAATTTCATGGCGATGCATGGGCGCGGGCTGATCTGCCTGCCGCTGGAAACCGCGCAGGTGCGCCGCCTCGGCCTGCCCCCCATGGCACGGCATAACGGCTCACGCCACGAAACCGCCTTCACCGTATCGATCGAAGCGCGCGAGGGCATCACCACCGGCATTTCCGCCGCCGACCGCGCCTGTACCATTGCGGTGGCCATCGACCCCGACGCCCGCCCCGACGCCATCGTATCCCCCGGCCATGTCTTCCCGCTCGAGGCCCGTGACGGGGGGGTGCTAGTACGCGCCGGACATACCGAGGCTGCTGTGGACATTGCCCGCCTCGCCGGACTCACCCCCGCCGGGGTCATCTGCGAAATTATGAATGATGATGGCGAGATGGCACGCCTGCCCGATCTGCTGACCTTCGCCGACACACACGGGCTGCATGTCGCCTCCATCGCCGACCTCATCGCCTGGCGCCGTCAGCGCGAACGGCTGGTGGAACGCACCCACACGACCGAGTTCCGCAGCCATCATGGCGGCGCATTCATCCTGCATGTCTATACGACGGCGCTGGAATATGCCGAGCATATCGCGCTGGTCAAAGGCGATCTGTCCACGCAGGATGCCCCGTTGGTGCGCATGCACGCGCTGGATGTGCTCTCCGACGTATTGGGCGACGCCGACCACCCGCGTAGCGGCGATTTGCATCGTGCCATGCAGGTAATCGAACGTGCAGGTGCCGGGGTTGTGGTGCTGCTGCGTGCGCCCCGCCGTGACGCACTCTCCAGCCGGGTCGCAGCTGAGAACCAAGGAACAAAGGATTTACGGGAATACGGCATTGGTGCCCAGATTCTTCAGGATTTAGGCATCACCCGGATGCGCCTTCTCACCAACCACCCCAAGCAAATCGTCGGGCTGGACGGCTACGGGCTGGAGATCGTCGGATATGAGGGGTTGAGCACATGACAGAGCATCCACCCCTAACCCCATTGCGTTCTCAGGAGTTGATCGTCCCACACGGATTCTTCACCCGGCAAGGCGGCGTGAGTGGGGGCATCTATGAAAGCCTTAACACCTCACCTACGTCACGCGATGCGCCGGCGGATGTTGATGAGAATCGGCACCGGGTGGCAACCTATTTCGGAGTAAAGGAACGGCAATTACTCACCTTGAAGCAAGTACATAGCGCCGAATGCATCACGGTAACGGAACCCTATGATATCCGCACCGCACCGGAGGCCGATGCGCTGGTGACCAACGTACCCAGCCTGATTCTCGGCATTCTCACGGCGGATTGCGTCCCGGTGTTGCTACATGATCCGGTGGCCGGGGTGATTGGTGCGGCGCATGCCGGATGGAAGGGTGCCTTTGCCGGCATCATTCAAAACACGATTGCGGCGATGGAAAAGCTGGGTGCACAGCCGGAACAGATTATTGCCATATGTGGCCCATCGATTGGACAAGCAAGCTATGAAGTTGATGCAGCATTTCATGATCAGTTTTTAGAGCAATCCGACGTATGGGAGATTTTGTTTTTACCTTCACCGGAACAGCCAGGTACGCATTATCTGTTCGATAATAAAGCGTATGTCGGCTCGCAACTGGCGGGGTGCGGGGTATCGCATATCACCGTGATGCCGCAGGATACCTACGCCATGGAGGACGATTTCTTCAGCTTCCGCCGCGCTACCCATCGCGGCGAATCCGATTACGGCCGGCAGGTCTCGGCGATTATGTTGTAAAAAAAAATCCTGTGACAGGCGGCAACAGGAAAAAAGTGGTCAATATCATACTCCGCGTCTTCGCAAAGTCTCCTCAATGGATTCTGTTTGTACAGATCATCAATCTGGTAAGATCACAGGCAGATATTGCGTTGCACTCATTCGATGCTTGTTTGTTTTGGTAAAATATTGTAACAGTTTGCTTAATCGTTTTTTTAGATGCGTGTACATATGGCATATAGAATGCTTTTTTCATCTTACATCTTGCAAGGCAAAGTTCGTGACGTTGGAGGAGGCCAAGAAACCATTCAAGGCTCTGTTATATCTTGCTATTATGCAGGAGCGTGCCTTAACCTCTGTGTCACATGTTTTGATACAGAGAATAGACTCAGAGAGATGTTGAATGTTTTCTATGGGCAAGAAACCATCATCAATATTATCGCTGTTTATGGCGTTGATCACGCCAGAGCAATCGAAGGGAAGATCATATATTTCATCCCTGACGCAGCGCAAGGAGGCATCCTCAATGCCTGGCATGAGAACGGAAAACAACTCGTATAACTTCCTTTCAGTACGCTGATGGGAAGTTTTTTTTATGTTTTACACTAGCAAGTAATCCTTCAGCGCAGCCACTGCACCGATTAGCACGGCAATGCCTACCTTCCATAGTGGCGCACGGAAAAAGCCAGTAATCACCACTAAAATACTTCCCAATGGCAGGAAATGCAGCGCAGCGAGCATAAATCCGTATTTTCGGAACAATCCCTGCATTTCTGCGAAGTCTTCTTTGCCCAGAAATGTCACCTTGTCGCGTAGACGGGCAATGGCATAGCCCAGTAGCCAGTTGAGCAGGCACCCAATCACCACACCCACAAGCGCGATCTTCGCTGCTGCCTGAAGATCGTAGCCACCGAATAATTCCATGGCCTCTAACGTCAGGCTGGATACAAACGGCACCACCGACGCGCTGCCGATATGTTCGATCAGGAGGTCGGATGTGAAAGCACTTTGATCCATAGGGACTAGGTCGTTGCCGGTGGAGGATTATCCGCCGTTTCCGCTGGAGGTTGCGCAGCAGCCTGCGCTGTTTCAGGCGCTTGTGCCGGAGCGTCCGCTGGTTTGTCTGGCTCTTTTGCACCCTGCCCTTTCTTCGGATCATACGGCTCCTGCACCGGCAATGGAATCTTATCCATCAGACGCTTGGTGAAGGTCGGATCCTTATAATAGAAAATCTTGTTACAGCGAATTGGCGAGAAGGATTCGATCAGGATAATCTGCTCGTCACGCGGCAGCCCAATCACCTCCTGCGGCAGTAACAACGCCCGTTGTGTCTCAGAAACGTGCTTGGTCCGTGAGGCCGGGTTAAAATCAACGAACGTAGGACGGTTGCTTGATTCCTGCACCACGGTTTTGTTCCCGATCATTTGCGAAATCATGTTCGCCGTCTCAATATTGTTCGCCGAATAGGTGATCCGATAATAGGAGTTAGAAAGGAACGAGTTCATGCCCGCTTCTTCATAGATGCCCTTGAGCTGCTGCGTATCCTGAACAATCAGGAATAATTTGACTTTATACCCCCGGAAATAGGCAATCCCGACCTGGAATTGTGGCATCTCTCCAAGCGAGGGAAACTCATCCATCATGAACAGCACACCGAATTTATCTTCGGGGCCAGGCATCGAGCGTGTCAGGAAGTCAGTGGCCTGCTGGTAGAAGATTTTCAGTAGTGGCTCCAGGCGCTGGAGGTTATCCGGCGTCACGCCGACAAATACGGTCATCAAACGACGCTTCAACTGTTGCACATCAAAATCACTGGTAGCGGTAGCCGTATCAATCAGCGGGTTTGCCCACAGTTCCAACCCGGAGTTCAGTGTGGAGATACAACCGGAACGTTCCTTATCGGCTTTTTGCAGGAAGGCGGCAATGTTCATGTACGATACCGGGTGAATGCGTCCCCCCACCGTATCCAGTACCACGGCCAGGTTATACACCACATCATCGGAACGCATGGTGCGTACAATCTCGCCAAACGAGGTGATTTTTTCGGGCACGGCGCAGAGATACAGCATCACGCCCAGCATCAGCGAGCGCGCTTCGTTCTGCCAGAATTCCTGTTCCGGTAAAATCAGGTTGCAGATTTTCTGACAATCATCCACCATCTGACCCGGCTTGTCGGAAATCCAGTCCAGCGGGTTGTAGCAATGCGTAATTCCGTTCGGATCGGCCGGGTTCCAGACATAGCAATCCTGCTTCATTACATCACGGCGGTACCCACTGGTCAGTTCGTAGTTCTCCATCTTAATATCATGGCAGACCACCGACTGTTCCCAGAACAGCAGGTTGGGAATCACGAAACCAACACCTTTACCGGAACCGGTTGGTGCAAAGAGCAGGACATGTTGGAAATCGTCGGCAATCAGATAGTCCTTGCGTCCGGTACGCCCCAGCAGCAGTCCCTTCTTCGCCCGAAGATTAGCGCGGCGAATATCTGGTTCCGTTGCCCATTGCGCGTCACCGTGAATGCTTTCCTTGGCTTTCATCGGACGGAAATCGATCAGCGGTGCGCGCACCAGGAACAGGGTAATCAGGCCAAACAATCCACCTGCCGCCGGCGGTGCTAGAATCTTGGCGCGTACAGAGAAGGGGAGCCGATCCCCGTGCTGCATGGCATAGTCAAACAGGCTTTGATATTGAAAAAGCAGATATTTTGGTTTCAGTAATGCCTGCCAATAGTCAAAGCCGTAGGTCAGTACAAATGCACCGCCTAATCCCAGATAGACCGGCAGCGCAAGAATAAGAATGATAATCGCGCTGATAATCAGGAAATTGCTTAGTTTCCGGTTTCCGTCGCCTTCTGCCATAGCACCTACTTCTCCCTTTCCCGGAAGAATACTTCCGAGACATAGCGTTTGCCTTTCTCTCCCCGTTTCAATTGTACCACAATATCGACGATCGCTTCTATATACTCTTTGATCTGATCGCGTGGAATGTTCAATCCGGCCTGCATGACCATCAGGGTGAGCTGTTCAAACGCCAATTGTGGAGAGTCAGCGTGAATGGTAGTGATGGAGCCGGGGTGACCAGTGTTAATAGCGCGCAGGTAGGAGAAAGCCTCGGCACCACGAATCTCCCCTACCATGATGCGATCTGGCCTTAAGCGTAGACACGCCTCAATTAAATCTTGCATGGTGACCTGTGCACGTCCCTGCCCCCCCCTGGATGCAAGCAAATGGACACGATTTGGCAAATGCTGTATATCCAGTTCCCTTGCATCTTCGCAGGTGATAATCCGTTCTTTCTCTGGGATTTTCTTGAGTACAGCGTTGAGGAAAGTGGTTTTACCGGTAGAAGTACCCCCACTAACGATAATATTTTTCTTATATAAAACGGCTTTAGTGATAAATTCTCGAATGGCTCCCTGATCCAGCAACTCCCGCAATTCCGCATCATATTTGCTGGCTTCTTGACGGACTAACGTACTTTGGAATGCACCAATGGCTTCATACTGCTCCAGGTCAAAATTGATGACCGTTTGCTTCCGGATGGACATGGCGACATTGCCCGCCTCGCAGGCGGGTGGAAAGACCACCTGAATCCGGTAACCTTCCGGCAACGTTGCCGAGAGTAGCGGCTTTTCCTCACTAATCATCTGTTCGGTAGATTGTGCAACCAGCCTACCCAAGGCCGATAGATGCGTGAGCGTGAATTCCGGTAGTGGCTGGAATTCCATTTCCCCATAACGTTCAACCCAGGCCTCACCGGGGCGATTAATCGAAATCTCGCTAATCCCTTCCTGCGCAAACAGCGCTTCCAGCGGCCTCAGATAAGTCTGTAGCGCGGTAATGTTCATGGAAGAATCTTGGCACCCTGAATCAGATGGGGTGGGAAGACCAGATCACGATTGACAAAGACCTTCACCGGCGTTCCCTGATCAATGGTAATGACCGGACGGAAATCAAAGGTACGTTCGGCAATCCGCGATCCAACCGAACCGATACGTGCAGCGGAATCCACAGCAGCCTGTGTCGTGGACGTGCTGGTTGTTGTCAGCGTACCATCCGGCGAAATGCTCTGCGTCGTGCCCTCTTCCCCCGAAATTTCTTCCGCTGCAAACGCAACACCGATGGAAATTACGCTACCGAGAATCGCGGCAGAGAACATCTGGCCGTAACGATTATCGACAAATCCTTCCACGCCGCTACGTCCCAATGAATCAACGGAGGTTGAGTTAATCATCACATCAATGCCATCCGGTCGAATGACCCGATTCCAGATAATGAAGATACGATCCTGACCCAAAAACAGGTTGGTGTTATAGGTTCCCACCAGGCGTGAGCCTTTAGGAATTAAGACATGCCTGCCCGCTTCCGCATAAATGTCACGGCTGACAATCGCGCGTACATTACCGGGCAACTCAGTATTAATCGCCGTTTCCAGTACGGCATGGATCAATTTTCCCTGCGCAATGGTGGCATGCATATCTTCCACTTTTGTCGCTTCCACCGTGGGTGCCGGGCTTGGCATAAAAGCGGCATCGGCAAAGGCAAGATTATTGTCCGTGGCGGCAAAGGATTGCTGACGCTGACGTTGCTCAGCCTGCTCCGCGGAATTATCTGCAAATGCGTTTTGGGTTAAACCACCGTCATAAGCAACCATGGCGGAACGCAACCGTTCTTGCATGAGCTCTTCATCCACTTCGTTTTCAGGGAACAAATCAGCCTGAGGAGGAGGAAGTGGCGGTGTAGAAATAGGGGGAGGCTCAATGGGTGTCGGGAGCGGCGGTGGTTCTTCCGTATCCAATACCGGCAATGGTGCAGGTGCCGGGCGATTCGTGATAGTGCGTTTCTCTGGTGGCGTATATTCTTCTTTATCATCTCCCATCAGGATAGATGAAATCAGCAGGAGAAATCCGACAATCACACCCAGTACTAGAAATAACTTCCCTGGAGACGCGGTGACGGAAGGATTGCCACGCGAGAGACGTTCGCCTCCGTTATTCACACCGCCGGGAGGTGGTGGTGGTGGCGTTGTGCCTCCCCCGCCTGGTGGAGGCGGCGGTGGAGGCGGTGGAGGAGGGGGAGGCGGAGGTGCAGCCTGCTGGTTCATAGGGTGCTCCCTGCATAGCGTTCATTGTAGATACAAACATGGCTCCCATCTTCATAGCGGACGGTAAACCGGCCATTCACGACGGAGACTTTTTCAAATCCATCGCTGGTACGCATACTGCGTACGGGTATATCGCGGCCATCTGGCGACACGATAAAAATACGTCCCGGACGCATTAACTTGAAATAAGTCGCAGTACCGTCATCAAATACGCGCTCCGGCGACAATTCCTGCGCACCGGTAAACGTGTAATCAAAATTCAACGCGGGCAATTGTGGCGACTCAGGAGGAGTCGAAGCAGCAACCAACTCATCTGCGTAGACGGGCGGGAGATTGCCGGCAGCTGTTGGTTTGATATGCTCATCCGGGTAGAAGAAGCGTACAACATACACTAACTCTTCTCGAACCGGGAGCTTACCACCTTTTGTGGCCTGAAGGTCAAACTGGTACGAACGTTCATTGGTAATCACCGTCATATTGGTGTGCGCACCGGCGATCAGAGAACGCACGAATACACGGCGACCGTCAGGAATGATTTGCCAAGCGACCTTATCACCAACGGAAATGGTGCGAATGGTCTCTTTGGGGCCGAATTCAATATGCGCCTGATACCCATGATGTGTCATCAGACTATAAACATCATTTTCATTGTAAACCAGTGTCTTGATCCGGCTATCGGTAATCACTGGCTGTGACCATGCAGCCTGCCCCAACAACGCTGTTTGCAAGACAGCGGCCAATACGAGTAACGTCCATTGTTTCATCAGTTCACCACCTCTTCATCCAAACGATAGCTGAGAACCTGGAATCCCAGCGGGTTGACCAGGCGTTCCGCCCGATTTAATTCTAATTCATAAAAATCATACTCGATGGTGGCAATCTTTGGATAGCGAGTTTTGACCTTTTTAAAGGTTTCTTCCACCATAAATCTGACTTGTGCGACTTTTCGTTCCGGATCATTCAAATAGGTAATGGTCGGGTCGCTCAGCACCCGAGTACCAGCACCACCTAATACGGCACGGGCGCTGGTTGGGTTATTCGGGCTAATTTCAAGTAGATATTCCTCAAACGTGTCAGGGCTACTCATGATACGGGTATTGTTCCAGTTATTGCGCTGATCCGCCGGATGATACGTCTCACGTGCCCGCACATAAAACCATAGAAAGTAGTTATCCAGTGCTTCGGTTGCTTTGATTTCAGTACGATCCAGTGGCTCAACTCGTTGCGTAATCCCGGAACGTTCTTCGATTTGAATGATGAATGGTTCCACGGATTTCAATGGTGCCAGTTTTTCTACCGCATACACGGATGCCAGTGTGGCAAACAGGCTGATCACCGTAACAATGGCCAGAATATTCCGTTGCACCAGAACGAACTGATACTTGTCCTGGAACCAGCTTTTGGATTGCATCTGTAGCCGAATCTGTCGCTTGAGCTTTTGTTTCTGGAAAAAGCCCATTTTAACACCATACTGCGCATACGGATTATAGACAGTATTCGGGTCATTCAGCAGCTGATTCACCGTCATATTACTACGCGGATCAGGCATTTGCGGGTCAGGAGTGATACTTGCGTCTTGATTCATCAGAACTTCATAATATTTGTATTTAACTTAAAATGCAACCAAACCATTATCTTTTGTTAATGATCGGCCGCAATTCTCCGGTCTGTGGTGTGTTTGCCATCCGTTCCTTATATCACCTTAAACGTTTATCATCCGTTAACAGGCCGCCCAATGGCCGCCCTGCCAGCAAATGCACATGGAAATGCGGGACGGTCTGCGATGCATGGGCCCCGTGATTCATAATCAACCGGTAACCGCTATCAACAACGCCTAGCTCTGTGGCAATGCGGCCAATGGCGCCAAAAAATGCTGCCAAGGTATCAGCGTCCGCCTTTGCCGAAAAATCGTCAAATGACACATAGGCCGCTTTGGGGACGACCAAAACATGCACCGGCGCCGCCGGCGTAATATCGCGAAATGCCAGCACCGTCTCGTCTTCGTAGACTTTGTCGCAGGGAATGGCTCCTTTGAGAATCTTGGCAAAAATATTCTCCGGGTCGTAGGTCATCGTCATTGTACCTGACAGGCGTCGTCAAACGTCAGACGCGGGGAACGTGGATGCAGTGACACCGGATCGCCATATCCTAGATTACATAGCATGTTCGCCTTAAACGTTGTGCCGGCGAAAAAGGTGCTATTGACCGCACCCTCATCAAAACCGGACATCGGCCCACAATCCAGCCCCAATGCTCGCGCCGCCATGATGAAATAGGCGGCCTGCAATGACGAATTCCGGAACACGGTATCGGCAATCAGTTGCTTATTACCCACAAACCAGCTTTTGGCATCGGTATGGGGAAACAACTTGGGCATCAGCTCGTAAAATTCGGCGTCCATCCCCAAAATTGCACAGACCGGCGCGCTCATGGTTTTGTCTATATTTCCTTCGGCCAGACAGGGCTTCAACCGCTCTTTTGCCTCCGGCGAGGTGACGAACACGATGCGTAGCGGACAGCAATTCGCCGAGGTCGGCCCGAATTTCATCAAATCATATAACTCACGCAACAACACGTCCGGCACCGGTGTATCCTGCCATGCACTGTAGGTGCGTGCCTCAGTAAATAATAGCGCCTGCCCGTCCTGACTGAGTGTTTCCATGGTGTCCCTCTGTTTAGCATTCAGATATTGCTAACTTAGAACAGATCAGGGCGGGTACAAGCAAAGCTGGATGGATGGCATCAAAACGGACACACTTTCCTGGCAGGTGGTGCGACCGTGTTTCGATGAGACACACCATAATTCTTGACACGCACCCCGGAATGATGACACCTGAACCCAATGCATACGCTTCACCACCCCGCCCCTCATCTCTACCTGCCGCCGATCCAACAGGGGCTGGCGGAGGATATTGGCCGGGGCGATCTGACATCGGCGGCATTCATTGACATCAATGCGACACTACGTTGCGCCATGGTTGCACGCGAGTCACTCACCGTCTGCGGAGCGCATATCGCCGAATCGGTGTTCCATACAATGGATGCAGGGCTACAGGTAGAGGCACAGACGGCAGATGGTATGCAATGCCGTGCCGGGGATAGACTCCTTGCGATCACGGGCAATGCCCACGCCATATTGGCCGCCGAGCGCACCGCACTGAACCTGATGTCCTACCTTAGCGGTATCGCCACCTATACCAAACGCTGCGTCGATGCGGTTGAGGGCACCCATACCACCATTCTCGATACCAGAAAAACCCTGCCCGGCTATCGGGATCTGGCCAAATACGCCGTGCGTTGCGGTGGAGGACGCAATCATCGCATGCGCCTGGATGATGGGGTAATGCTCAAGGATAATCACATTGCCCTGGCCGGTGGGTTGCGCGAGGCCGTAACGCAAGCGCGGCACCACATCCCCGCCCTGACCAAGATCGAGGTCGAATGCGATACGCTGGAGCAGGTGCGTGACGCGCTGAGTGTACAAGCCGATGTTATCATGCTCGATAATATGTCCGTGGACGACGTGAAGCAGGCCGTGGAGCTGGTGGATGGAAAGATTCCGTTGGAAGTCTCGGGTGGCATCACGTTAGACAACCTGCGTGGCTATGCCGAAACCGGCGTCGATTTCATTTCGCTGGGCGCACTCACCCATTCGGTTAAAGCGGTTGATATTGGGTTGGATATTAGCTGACAGGTTCGCAGCATTCATAATTTCTGCGTTGATACGCCCGTTAATGCATATAAGGCTTGCAAAGCGACGATGGTGATTTATCTATAAAGGCATGACCATGTATCGGCTGATTCCATCCCTGTGTATTGCGCTGCTGGCGAGTGCCTGCCTGCAGGATCGTGGCGCTCCCATTGACCAGCGCGGCGATTATTTTTATGGTAGAGAGGGCGCGTTTGATCGTGCTGGCAATGAGGTGCCGCGCTACAGTGATGCACGCCGTGCCGAGTTGCCACCGGGACAGGACGCTAAATATGTCGATGACACAACCCATCAATATGGTGTCAGTGCGTCTGTGGACAGCGTAGGTGCAGCCGACTTGCCGCCGGTGGAAAGCACCGCGTTGCCGCCCGTGCAGGCGGAGGAGTCGGCATCTTCCCGCAGCAGTCTGTTGCCGCTGGATTGGGGGGATACTCCTGCGGAAGCGCCAGCCGCACCATCTATTGAACAGGCAACCCGCTATACTCCGCAGGAGTCCTCTTTATCTGCTGCTGCTTCCGCCACAAAAACGCCGGACTTTGTCTGGCCGCTCAAGGGGCGGTTACTTAAAGATTTTAGTGGAAGCAATCAGCAGGGCATCGCGATTGCCGGGCGCAAGGGAGAGCCGGTGCGTGCCGCATCGGATGGTGTCGTGGTTCATAACGGCAACAAGCTGGAAGCATTTGGCAATATGATTATTATTCAGCATGCAAATGGGTATGTCACAACTTATGGGCATCTCAGCGCCAGCGTAGTAACGGAGCAGACCGACGTGCTCAAGGGACAGCTCATCGGATTTGTTGGCGATAGCGGCGATGTAGACAGTCCGCAACTGCACTTCTCCATTCGTCAGAATACCAGAGCCATTGATCCGGTGGCGCTGCTGGGAGAGTAACCGCTGATACGGTTACCGTTCGTTAAATATTTGATAGTATCAACTATGAAGTGCGTTATCACATCTGCACCACTATCATGAAAGCATCCTCAGACGAGCCATTTAGAGGTTCGGGGATTGCCTTCAGGGTTGCAGATGGTTACATTACATAGAGCAGTTTACCAAACGGGAGCACATGACATGGCGACAGCACAGACCAACGGGCAGGAGCACGGCGCTTCCTGGGAGACGTTTGACAATACGCAATATCTGTTTGCCGGAAACGAGCTGTTTATTGAGGAAATGTACCAGCTCTATCGTGAAGACCCGCAACAAGTTGAAGAGGAATGGCGCATTTTCTTTAAGGAGTTTGCCGGTGAAGTGAAGCAGCATACCCCCTCCTGGTCAGAGGATAATGCCGGGATTATCGGGGTCATGGATCCGGAAGAAAGGAAGGAAATTGCCGAGAAGGAAAAGCAGATCGCGGCACAAGACGATACGGCAATTCTGCACTCGATCCGTGTCCTACAACTCATTCATGCGTACCGTGTGCGTGGCCATCTGAAAGCCAATCTCGACCCGCTGGGGCAAAAAGATACGACCTATCGCTCGCATCCTGAACTCAACCCGATGAATCATGGGTTCAGCCGCGACGATTTTACCAAAGAAATCTATCTGGGTGGCACGCTGGGACGGCAGAGTGCCACACTGAATGAGATTCTGGATATTCTGGAACGCACCTATTGCCAGACAATCGGGGTGGAGTTTATGCACATCCAGTACCCCGAACAGAAATCCTGGATTCAGCAGCGCATCGAGAAAATGCAGGGAAAACCGCATATTTCGGCGTCTGATAAACGCGAAATCCTGATGGATCTGATCGAGGTGGAAGCGTTTGAGGAATTTCTGCAAACAAAGTATCCGGGCATGAAGCGCTTCTCCATCCAAGGCGGTGACGCAATGGTTCCGGGGCTGCAATCAGCCATTCATACCGGCTCACGCCTTGGCGTCAATGAAGTGGTGATTGGGATGCCGCACCGAGGGCGTATCAACGTGCTAACCAATATCATGAAAAAACCCTATGTTGAGATGCTCTCCCTATTCCATGGCAATATGGATTTCCCCGAATCAGTCAATTCTTCCGGCGATGTGAAATACCATATCGGCGTGTCGTCGGATCGGGAGATGCCGGGTGGTAAAAGCCTGCATTTGTCATTGACGGCTAATCCATCACATCTTGAGGCCGTCAATCCGGTGGTATGCGGCAAGGTGCGCGCCAAGCAGGATCAAAAGAGCGATGAAGACAAGACACAAGTGATGGGAGTGTTGCTTCATGGGGATGCAGCCTTTGCCGGACAAGGGATTGTTCCGGAAACGTTATCATTGTCAGAGCTGCGTGGCTACCGTACCGGCGGTTCGATCCATGTCATTGTCAACAATCAGATTGGTTTTACCACCAGCCCGAAATATTCCCGTTTTACACCGTACCCGTCCGATGTCGCGAAGATGGTGCAGGCGCCAATTTTCCATGTCAATGGCGAAGATCCGGAGGCTGTGGTCTATGCCTGTCGTCTGGCAACCGAGTTTCGTCAAAAATTCGGACGTGACGTGGTAGTGGATATTTTCTGCTATCGCAAATACGGCCACAACGAGGGCGATGAGCCGATGTACACCCAACCCTTAATGTACAAGACCATCAAGCAGAAGAAATCCCCGGCACGACTCTATGCCGATGTGTTGATGTCACAGGGGGTGATGAGCCAGCAGGATGTTGATGCTGCTTTCGCTAAATTCAACGAGCATTTTGAAGCGGAGTTTGAGGGCGGGAAGGACTATAAACCCAACCAAGCAGACTGGCTTGGCGGTGCTTGGTCGGAACTGTCGGAGGCGGAAGATGCGCGCACCCGTTCTACACCGGATACCGGAGTGGATGCGGAGACGTTGAAAGATTTGGCACGGCAAATGGCAACAATTCCCGAAGATTTTAACGTCAATCGCCGCCTCAAACGCATCATTGATAACCGTACACAGGCTGTACTTGATGGCGAAGGGATTGACTGGGCAATGGGTGAGCATCTGGCGTTTGCCAGCCTGCTGAAAGAGGGTTACCCCGTGCGTCTGACCGGTCAGGATAGTTGTCGCGGTACGTTCTCACATCGTCATTCCGTGCTGGTGGATCAGGAAACGGAAAAACGCTATACTCCGCTGAATCATCTCGAAGGAGTAGAGAAGCATATTGAGGTGGTGGACAGTTCCCTGTCGGAATTCGCCATCCTTGGATTTGAGTATGGCTACAGCCAAGCGGAACCCAATGCACTAACCATTTGGGAAGCGCAGTTCGGCGACTTCGCCAACGGTGCGCAGATCATGATTGATCAGTTTATTTCTTCTGGGGAGATCAAATGGCTGCGTATGTCCGGATTGGTGATGCTACTGCCGCATGGCTACGAAGGGCAGGGGCCGGAGCATTCTTCGGCACGGCTGGAGCGTTTTCTCCAACTTTGCGGTCAGGATAACATGCAGGTAGTGAATTGCACGACACCAGCCAATTTCTTTCACGTATTGCGCCGCCAGTTGCACCGCAAATTCCGCAAGCCGCTAATAGTGATGACACCGAAATCGCTACTGCGACATAAGCGTGCCGTGTCGTCACTGCAAGAGTTTGCACCGGGCACTTCGTTCAGTAAGGTGTATGACGATCCGTACCCGATTGCGGCGGATAAGGACATTAAGCGGGTGCTGGTGACCAGTGGTAAAGTCTATTATGACCTGTTACAAACGCGGGAAGACCAGCAGATTCTGGATGTCGCTATCCTTCGCATCGAGCAATATTATCCCTTCCCGTATGATGAGCTGAAGCAGGAGTTAGCGCGTTATGGGCAGGCGCAGATTGCCTGGGTACAGGAAGAGCCGAAAAATATGGGAGCCTGGAGTTTCGTTGCCCCCTGTATTGAAGAGGTACTCACCGAGCTGGGACGTGATGGTGACCGTCCCCGTTATATTGGGCGGAAAACGGCGGCATCACCGGCAGCCGGCTACCTGCAAATTCATAACCGGGAACAGGACGCGCTGGTTGCAGAGGCGCTAGGGATTTCAAACGCTTGATATATATACTCGTTTCCCTTTAAAATATAGCGCTTCCCATAAATAGGAAACGCTTAAGTGGAACTGCGATAGCGTATATTATGCCGTATGTCCGAAAATGAAACGCATCGGCTATAAATCAAACAATGGTTCCAGTGACGTTAATAATGCGGGAATACGTTTATCCTTAATCGAATAGAAAATCTGCTGCCCACAGCGCCGGGTGGAAAGCAGCCCTTCCTGTCGCATCCGTGCCAGATGCTGCGACAAAGCCGGTTGCGAGACACCCAATGCTTTTTCCAATTCCCCAACATTGGCCTCTTGTTTGGCCAGCAGGCACAGAATCTGGAGGCGATTGGCATTAGCAATCAGCTTCAAGAATTGGGCGGCGTCGTTCACAGTATGTGTTATAGGGTTCATGAATTATTTCTGCCTGCCCACTATAGCGCGTTGATTATTTATCCGGACACTTCTGAGTCCACGATAAAAAGTCAAACTACTATACATGATAACCAGTATTCTCCCCATATTCAATTCTTTATACTCGTTTCATTTTAAAATTCATGGGGAATTTATAAAATGAAAGGCCAAGTATATCTTTAAAAACATAGCGAATCTGTGTTTCAAGCTGATAGCCGTTTTTTAACATAAGCATTACTACATAGGGAAGCTCATGCTGAGCTGCTATGGCTGTGGTGTATAGGATTACCCGCTGGCGCGCTGCCACCAGCCTCGGCGCTTTTTCTCCGGCGACGGCGTATCTTCCGGTACTTCCACTTCGGGTGTCTCCTCGGCCACGTTGGAAGCGGGTTTGACCACGTCATCCACTACTTCTTCACTGGTGTCTTTTGCCTTTTTCTCCTTCCTGGAACCGCGTCGTGACTTGCCGGTTTCGCTTTTCTTGCTTCCTTTACTGCCACGTTTGGATGATTCCTTTGACGGAGCCTCATCGTGTTCCTTCGCATCCGTCACCTGTTCCACTGGTGTTTCTTCCTCGTCTACCTCTTTGCGGCGCGCCTCTTGAGATGCAGAGGAACGTTGTCGCCCACTACTGCCTCGTCCATTACCACGGCTGCGACGCCCACGCCCTTTGCGAGCAAAGCCGGATAATGAATCAAAGCGCAATCCTGACTGCCCTTTCAATTGATAATAGGCTCTATCATCCTGCGTATGTAATTCGATGATAATGGTGACCTCATGTGCCTCTTCTAGCTGCTTCAATACGTCACGATGCGTGTTGAACAAATCCAGCAACACTGGCTGTGATACGCTGACGGTAATCTCACCGCTTCCATGTTCGGCAACAAAGCTTTGCAGGTTCCGCATTAACTGTACCACGGTCGACTCCACCAATGTCACCCGGCCATGACCATGGCAATGCGGGCAGGTTTCCGTCGTTGTCTCAATCAGGCTGGCCCCCATACGTTGCCGTGACAGCTCCAGCAGTCCGAACGTTGAGATATGCCCTACCTGAATGCGGGCACGATCGTTGCGCAGCGCTTCTTTAAGCGCACGTTCAACATTACGGCGATATTTATGATAGGCCATATCGATAAAGTCGATCACGATTAACCCGCCCAGATTGCGCAGACGCAGTTGCCGTGCAATTTCCTCGCATGCTTCTAGATTGGTTTTGTAAGCCGTTTCTTCGACATTGCGTTCATTGGTCGAGCGCCCGGAATTCACATCGATGGAAATCAATGCTTCGGTTGGATTAATCACCACATACCCGCCGGATTTCAATGAAGCGGTGCTGTGGTATAGTTCTGCCAATTGCTGTTCCACCCCATGCTCAGTGAAAATCGGATTGCTCTCTTTATAACGCTTCACTTTCGGTGCATGTGACGGCATCAGCATTTTCATGAATTCCTTAGCCTGCTTATAGGAATCCTCACCTTCGACCAGAATCGTCTCAATTTCTGATTCATAATGGTCACGAATCGAACGTTTGATGATGTCGTTTTCCTCATAAACCAGCGCCGGTGCGATGGACGCTAACGCATCCTCGCGTATTTGGTTCCACAACTTGATCAGGTACTCATAGTCACGCTTGATCTCCGCACGGGTACGGTCAATTCCAGCCGTACGAATAATTGCGTTCATTCCACGTAACTGTTTTAATTCCGAGGAAATATCTCGCAGGCGTTTGCGGTCATCGCCATTGGCGATCTTGCGGGAAATACCGCCGGCTTTGTGCGAATTCGGCATCAAGACACAGTAACGTCCTGCCAGTGAAATATAGGTGCTGAGTGAAACACCTTTATTGCCACGCTCTTCTTTGACCACCTGCACCAGCAGAATCTGACCAGGGCGCACGACTTCCTGAATTTTGTAGCGGCGGGATGATGGACGGCGTGGTTTACGCACCTCTTCTTCCTCTTCCACTGCTTCTACGGCACCCCCCTCCTCGTCAATGAGGTCGGCATCCGTTTCCGTGTCACCCTCTTCGCTGGCAATCACGCGCTCTACTTCGTTGGCTAGTGCCTGGGTGGTTCCCTGCTCTTTATCCTCATCCGCGTCGGCTTCAGGCGTCACGGCCTCTTCATTTTCGTTCTTCTTTGCAGTGACTTTTCGGCGCCCTCGCCGCTTCACCCCTGCTTTTTTAGAACGGTTAGAAGATTTTGCTTTTTTATCCGATGGTTCGGATGACTCTTCGCCTTCTTCACCATCCTGTGCTTCTTCCTCTTCCCGCGCTTCCGCTTCCGCTTCCTCTAGCAAACGTTTGCGGTCTTCCACCGGAATCTGATAATAATCGGGATGGATTTCGGAAAATGATAAAAACCCGTGTTTGTTGCCGCCATATTCGACAAACGCAGCCTGCAAGGATGGCTCAACCCGGGTCACTTTACCCAGGAAAATATTCCCTTTGATCTGTTTTTTGGATTTGGAAACGAAGTCGAAATGGTCAACGTCACCACTTTCCGTGATGACCACGCGGGTTTCTTCAGCGTCTGCCGCATCTATAAGCATCATTCGTGTCATGATTCTATCTCCTCGTATGTGCCTGAGGAGGGAATCGCCACATCATTGGCCTTGCTGGAAGGATCACTTCCAAGCAAGAACTATGCGTGTTTAACGCATCATTATCTGTAGGCGAGTCGTACCCACGTCTCAAGCAATCATGGTTGTGTTGTTTGAAACGTTAGGCCTGTACCTCTGAGCGGCTGGTTGCCGTCATGGTCAGTGGCTGAATAAAAATAAAATGGGGGGCATGGATCGTATACATGTTGGTATCCTTTTTTTTTAAAAGTATCTTTGTTCTGATGCTCCGGTGTTTCGCATTGAAATTAGCGCGCCACGCCGGGGTATTCGGTGCTGATATGTGTTTTCAGTGCCTTCACTGTAAACGCATTATAGTAAATAGATTACTAAAGGATCATGATTGTTTGAGTCAATGATTTCTTTGACCTAAAGTCACCACATATGTGTGTATATCGTTATATTTTTGCTACTTGGCTTCTGTTAATCTGCCTGTGGTCTGCTTCAGTATGGGCAAACACATCGGTACTGAGTGTCACTTACAAGCAGGAAGTGGCGAATGAATACCTGGTGATCTACAGCAACCAGCCGCTGGTCCATCAACAGGTCTTTGCTCTGGAGAACCCATCACGATTGGTGTTGGATGTGGCACGTGTCGGCAATCATGATCTGACCATTCCCGTGCCGCCAAAAGGAACGATTGCACGCAGTATACGCTTCGGGCATTTCACCCCGGAAACGTCGCGCTTCGTCGTGGAGCTGGCAGACACTATCACCTCTTACGACGTGCATCAATTCGCCGCGGCAAAAGGACAACCCCACCGGCTGGTATTACGCATGAAACCAGGGAAGCGCTTCACTGAGCGTGCCGTCGTCAGCCAGCAAGAGGCCGAGAATGCCGGCTTTATCCCTACCCCGGTGGACAAACCGTTTTTCTCTCCGGCGCAACAGCATAAACCGTTGGTCGTGATTGATGCCGGCCATGGCGGCAAAGACCCCGGTGCCATTGGCCGTGACAAGACACTGGAAAAGGACGTGACGCTGCGCTATGCACTGGCGCTGCGCCGCGCCTTGCTGCGCACCGGGCAATATAATGTTGCTATGACCCGCAGTGACGATCGCTTTATTTTCCTGCATGAACGGGTACGCATGGCACGCAATGCCGGTGGTGACCTGTTCATTTCCCTGCATGCCGATAGTGCTCCGCAACGCTCGGCGCGGGGTATTTCGGTCTATACCGTATCGGAAAAAGCCTCAGACAAAGAAGCGGCAACGTTAGCAAAGAAAGAAAATGAAGCCGATCGTATTGGCGGGATCAAATTTGCCGAGGATCATCCGGAGGTCGCGGATATTCTCATCGACCTGGCCTCGCGCGATGCTCGCATTAAAGCCACCGATTTCTCTCAGGCGCTGGTGAAACAGTTCCGTACTGTCGGGTTGAAGCTGTTGAAAAACCCGAACCGCTATGCCGGGTTTCGCGTACTTAAGGCACCGGACATTCCCTCGGTATTGGTGGAGATGGGCTTCCTTTCTAATCGGGTGGATGAGGGTGAGCTAAAGACTCGCCGCTACCGCGATACACTGATTCAGGCAATGGTACGCGGGGTGGATGACTATTTCACCGCCCATCCGGTGGAGCGTTGAGAACCCACTTCATAATCTCCTGTCTATGGTCTGCAAATACCAATTTTCTGCGCTTTCCCCCTTCGCCCTTCGGGCTACGGTGGACACGCCGCTTTCAAGGCCTGCCCGCCGAAGCCTGCTTGCAGGCGTAGGTGGGTTCTCGAAAATGGGCATTTTCGCCTCATAGCCAAAAGATTCTAAAGCAAGTTCTGAGGGTGGTTCCTTGACAGATTAACCAAGGTAAATTATAGTAATGGTTCGTTTAGTATTGGGCTAAAGAGCTATGGAAATTACAATTATTCTCCAGATAGCGCTGGGGCTAATAATGTATTTTTTTAGCATGGCGGTATTGATGCCATGGGTAAGGGAAGTAGCTATTGTTTGGTCGGTGGCCCTTTTTGGAGTTCTCGTCTTACAGCACAGTCCCGCCTTTTGGGGGCTACTGGGAGGCGGCTTTCTTGCCGCACTCTGCCGGATTGCTACCTACAACTCCAAACCACGCTCCTGAATTTCGGGGGCGCTTTTTTTCAACTACTTGATTGTATCCGATAACACCCCTGCTCCACCTGAATTTCCGGCACATCCGCGCCCGGCAACCCTGCCAACTTCTGCCGCAGACGGTAGAGCGTCGATTCAAACGTCCGGGTCTGGGTGTCAGGATGATACCCCCAAATACGCGCCAACAACGCCTCCCGGTCAATTCCCTCTGCCCCGCCGGTCATAATCGCCTCCAGCAACGCACATTCCTTTTCTGTCAGACTCAATAGGACTTCGCCATTCTCCGTATTCACGACCACACGGCGCAACCCGTCCAGCTGTAACGTTGGTGTCAGGTGCAGCGGAGTCGCAGATGTTGCCTGTCCGGTAGACGCCAGTTGCTGTTCCACAGCTCGCCCCAGCGTATGCAGCGCCAGTGGCATAGCATAGCGCGCCTGACAGGTCTCCCCAGCATAGAGCGCAAAGCACCCATCCTCCTCCCTCAATATATGACTAGCATCGGTGACGCCGGCGAGCGTGATTCTGTTCAATTCACCATATTGCCGCAACGTCGTGGCGATCTCCGCATCCTCTATGTCCAATGCCAATGAAGGGGACATGGTACCATCACCACCTATTTCTTGCCGTGCTTAACAATATCAAGCAAATCCTTGGTCAACGCTTCTTTGTATTTCGGACGATCGCCCGGGATAAAGCGCTTACCGTCCCATACACATGGATTACGTTCCCACAATGTCACGTCCCGGTACAGGCTAACTTCCTGCCATTTTGGATGACCGGATTCACGGAGTCCGTCAATATTCTGTTGAATCGCCTTGCTGACATCCTGTAAGGCCTTACAATGCTTGCCGTCCGGATTCTGCTTCTTGGCATTATCATAGGATACCAGCACTGCCGTTACCTTTGCCGTTAAAATCGTTTTATCGACAAATGGATAATCGCCTGGCTCAATGCGTGTCGGCAGATATTCGGCATACACACGCTGGTCGTCAATCGGTACAAAATGTACCTGTTCCAATAATTTTGCTTTCTCTTTGTCCTTGTCATCCTTGAGCGCTGCCAGGTTCGTAAACAGTGGCACTGGCTTCCCGCCAACAAATATCATGGCATCCGCCTCGCCGGAAATCACGGCAACCACGCCCTCTGCTGGCGTCAGGTGGAGCAACTCTCCGGCAGAAATCTGCGACAGCGCCATGATGTTGATTGCGGTCAGCATATTGCCACTACCTTGCTTGCCGACGACCACGCGCTTGCCTTGTAAATCCCTCAGCCCATTAATGCTCTTATTTGCCAGAATATGGACTTCTTCTTCATAAAACGGGAACACCAGCGACAGGCGATCCGCCACTTTCTGCGTATTCGGATTGCTGGAACGCTTGATAAATCCAAGAATATCCGATTGTACGATACCGAGCGCAATATCACCCTTACCATCGACAATCCGTTTGATGTTATCAATCGAACCATGGCTCTTGAGCACTTGCACCGGCTGTTCATACTTGGTCGCCACTTCGGCAATATTATGGCCGAACTGGATATAGGTACCGGTTTCCGGTCCCGTGACCAGTTTGACCGGTGCCGCGGCAATCGCCGTATGGGCGCAGGCGGCCAGCACTAATAGCCATGCAAAATGCCAGATTTTTTTGGGTGTCATCATCATCTCCTCGGTTTATTCGTCTTGGGTAGTGGGTGCAGGACGTTCCATAGATGGAGGTTGTACGTCCGGGTTAATATAGGTCTCATAGTCGTCATCCTGTGCAGTTTTTGGCGGTGACAGATTCGGTGCTCCGCCACGCAGTTGCTGCAAGAGATTTTCGCGATCATCTTCGGTAATTACAATCACGCGACGTCCTGGCAAGGTGCCCAGCAATTCCGTGGCAGGAAATTCCATCAATCCATCCCGTGAGGGTAAACCGGCAATGCCGTGTGATGGTGGCGTTCCCAATTGTGATGGTTCAAACACGACCGTTGCTTCGTCCAGTAATTGCCGCTCCAGCCATTCCGGTCGAAACGCTACGATCAGCAACAAGTTGACGATCAGAAACACGGCCAGGCAGGCGACGGCAAATCCTGGCGTCCAGCGCAAACGGGCTGCAGGAATAGAAGGTGCCGTTTTACCTTCCCCTTTCAGTGTCGCCGCATAGGCATGCACGGGATGATTTGTAGATGTCGACGTTTCCTCTACTCCCTGAGTCGCCGGTGATTTCGACATCCGCATGCGGCCAAAATCCGATGGAAATGCACTGACCTTTGGCAGAACGATCGGGGCAGAATTTCCTGTATGTGAGACGGACATGAGCGATTCTTTCTTGTTCCTTTACCAGTATCATAATCATGTGATGCCAGCAAATGCGCTATTACCACTGGTTAACCTGTTTTCAATAGCGTGAAGCTTCGGTAAAGTCCAGCCTGTGGTTAACGGTTCTTTAAATTGTCATATTTGAATGGCAGGTTTACGGCGCTTCTCACTCGCAGATTTTAACTGTCCGCACGCCGCAAGAATATCCTGCCCTCTGGGCGTTCGTATCGGCGAGGCATAACCGGCTTTCTGGACGATAGAGGCGAACGCGCGAATGCGCTTGGCGTCGGAGCAGACATAGGCGGAACCCGGCCATGGATTAAACGGTATCAGGTTCACCTTCGCCGGAATTCCGCGCAATAACTGCACCAGCTTGCGCGCCTCCGCATCGCTATCATTTACCCCGGCCAGCATCACATATTCAAAAGTGATGCGCTGGTTGGTGTTGATCTTGGCATAGTCGCAGCACGCTTCCAGCAGTTCAATAATGTTCCAGCGCTTGTTGAGCGGCACCAGTTCGTTACGCAGCGTATCGTTCACAGCATGCAAGGAAATGGCTAGGTTGACGCCCAGCGTCTCGGCGCATTCGCGGATGCGCGGCACATGCCCGGAGGTGGAAAGGGTGATCTTCTTGCGTGACCAGGCCATCCCGTCCGCGTCCATCAGTAGTTGCATCGCCTGGGTGACGTGGTCGAAATTGAACAGCGGCTCCCCCATCCCCATCAACACGATATTGGTGATGCGGCGCTGATCGGGCTTGCCTGACCAGTCCTCAAGCGCATCACGTGCCGCCAGCACCTGCCCGACAATTTCCCCGGCCGTAAGGTTGCGCACCAGTTTCTGCGTCCCCGTATGGCAGAAAGTGCAGGACAGCGTACAGCCCACCTGTGAGGAAATGCACAAGGTGCCGCGATCTTCTTCCGGAATAAAGACGGTTTCGGCCTGATTCCCATCGGTAAAGCGAAACAGCCATTTTCGGGTACCGTCTTCCGAGATTTGATCCTCATCCACTGCCGGGCGCTCTAACGAACATTGCTCTGCCAACAAGAGACGGGTTGGTTTGGCGATATTGCTCATCGCGTCAAAATCTCGTACGCCCTTCACATATATCCATTGCAAGAGCTGCTTGGCACGAAACGGCTCTAACCCGAAACTCGCCAGCGCACCAGTGAGTTGTTCACACGAGAGGTCGGTTAGATTGATGCGGGTGTTAGGATGAGCAGGTGTAGTGGACATGTGCGTCCCTATAGCGGAACGTCACGGCGTTGAACAGAGAATTTCATGAAAGGCGGACATAGGAAAGCCCTCCTGTAGTACCTTTACCCGGGTACTCATCAAGGAGGGCTGACTTCAACTTTGCCTATAGATGGCCTAAACGACTGTGCAAGTATGGTAAAAACCCAATCATTCAGGTTTCCATAAACAAAGTTAGTGGCGTATGGGTAAAGAATAATTACCTACTTGTCAACAAAAAATTAAGGGGGGTACAGTGGGATGTTTTTGAGTAGCAATAGAGGGCAGTAACAAAGCCTGTGCCACATAAAGGAAAGCCCTCCACGGAGCCAGGAGGGCTTTATCTGAATCACGTATTCGGGAGCGAAAACACAAAGCTCCCTCCCAACAACACATCCGAAGATATATCTTAAACTACTGACATGAGGTAAAACAGTAATTTAACTTACTATACGCCCCATATAGACAAGGTTGGTAAGGTGCTTATAGTTAGTACAATACTGGCCGTCAAGTATCTTCACGCTTTCGGTATCATATCCCTTCGTGTCTGCACCTGCATCCGGTGCGCTGCCTATGATTCATACAAGACTTTCCTGAGGGGCGGCAGGGCGGCCAGAATAGCAACCAGTGCATACCAGTGCCATTCCAGACTTAGCAACGGCGGCCATAATTTGGCAAGCATCAGCACGAACGCCGCCGTACTCAGCTTGATGAGCGAAATATCATACCAGTGATATAGACGTATTTTTTTCTCTGCCCAGGTTGTTATAGTCATCATCTCCTCCTTAATCCGTTGCCGTATTGCAGCATTGTTCTTCTTTAGGTAATAAAACCGGCGCCAGAAGGGTGCCGGCAATTTTCTTGATCTTATGACAGGTGGCACTCTTGAGCTTTCCCTTTCGAACCGGCAGGATTGCTATTCCGGGATTACCGTTTTTTTTCATTGATACGTCAGTGCAATACATAGATCGTCTCCCTAGTCTAGTGTTGGTTGCAGAATAAAAATTGTGTTTAAAAACATAATCATATAAAGGTGAAATGTCCTGTCCTGCTTTGACAGGTATCAAGTGGAGATGCATTATCATGGAACAGCTATTGGAAAAAACCACGTCCGCGACAGGGATAGCGCATGAGCACTACAGCAATTTTCTGAGGAGCGTATCGCTGTTTTCCGAGTTTGAACGTCAGGATCTTGATGAAGTGCTGCGCAAATCCATGATCAGAACCTACCCGAATAAGTCGCTGTTGTTTCTTACCGGCGATGAGGCCGAATTTTTCTACGTCATCGTCAGTGGATGGATCAAACTGTTCCGCGAGACACCCGAAGGCCACGAGACCGTTATATCGGTGTTATCCCATCACGACGTGTTCGGCAACAATGCCATTGTCAAAGGTACGCGCTTTGCCTATAGCGCTGAAGCCGTAAGCAACGCGACCCTGCTACAGGTTCCTTCCGCGTTTATGCTGCATATGGCAAAAGACCATACATCGTACGATAGTTTTCTTACCAAGTTTCTGAAATCGGAATTCAGCAGGACGGATCAATATTGTCTGGAAGCGGAACATCTTAGCAAAAAAACCTCGAAAGAGCGTGTGGGATGTTTTCTGTTGAAAATGTGCGACGGACAAAAGGAAGGGGAGGTGCATTTGCTCTTCCCCTATGAAAAGTCGCTAGCGGCAGGAAGACTGGGCATGGCACCGGAAACCTTTTCGCGCTGCCTGAACCAGTTGGCACCAATGGGGGTTGAAACACACGAAAACCGGGTCACTATTCATCAGGTGGAACGGTTGCGCCAAAATATCTGTAGCGATTGTTCTGCGCTCAGGAAGGAATGCGCATTGAGTTACGATGGGGAAGTGTCAGTGTAAACGATGCTGGCTTATGCTTTCGGTGTATCATCCGGCGTATCCTGTTCACCCGGCGCGTCCTTAGCGGACGTGGTGTTGTCTGTTTCCGCCATAGTGTCCGCTCCTTCTGCAGCTTCTGTCACCTCCGGCTTCTTTCCACCTTTTGGTAACGACGAACGTAGCTTTTTCGGCGCTTTCTTCTTGGTGGATTCGCGGGTAAGCGGTTTGCCTTCTGCGACCAGCTTCACCTCATCGCCGGTCAGCGTTTCATGCTCTAGCAGTGCCTGCGCCAACCGCTCCAGCTCATCATGATGTTCTTCCAGCAAGGCGCGGGCACGGGAATGCGCCTCGTCGACCAGCCGCTTGACCTCGGCATCGACCTTGGCGCGGGTTGTGCCGGCGATGTTAGCACCCCCGGCATTGCCGCCCAGATAATTATCCTCTTGATCTGAGCCGTAGAGCACCGGCCCCAATTCATCGCTCATGCCCCATTCGGCAACCATGGCTCGTGCCAGCTGCGTCGCATATTTGATGTCCGACGACGCACCGCTGGAAACCTTGTCATAGCCAAAAATCAGCTCTTCTGCCACACGTCCGCCCATCGCTACCGCCAGATCGTCATGCATCTTGTCGCGATGATAGGACACCTTGTCCGCCTCCGGCAAGCGCATCACCATCCCCAGCGCCCGTCCGCGCGGGATGATCGTCGCCTTATGGATCGGGTCGGAGGCCGGGCAATGCAGCGCCACAATCGCGTGTCCACCCTCATGGTAGGCAGTCATTTTCTTCTCTTCCTCGCTCATGACCATGGATTTTCGCTCCACGCCCATCATCACCTTGTCCTTGGCTTCTTCCAGCTCACGCATGGTCACGACCTTCTTGTCCCGCCGCGCTGCCAGCAATGCCGCTTCGTTGATCAGATTGGCCAGATCGGCGCCGGAAAACCCAGGTGTACCGCGGGCAATAATATTCAGATCGACATCAGGCGAGAGCGGCGTTTTGGCGGCATGTACCCGCAAAATTTCATCACGACCGTTGACGTCGGGGTTCGGCACCACAATCTGACGATCAAAGCGTCCGGGACGCAATAGCGCCGGGTCGAGCACGTCCGGCCGGTTGGTCGCGGCAATCAGGATCACCCCTTCGTTGGATTCAAACCCGTCCATCTCGACCAGCAGCTGGTTCAATGTCTGCTCACGTTCGTCATTACCGCCGCCCAGGCCAATGCCACGATTCCGCCCAACCGCATCAATCTCGTCAATAAAGATGATGCAAGGCGCATTCTTCTTGCCCTGCTCGAACATGTCGCGCACCCGGCTGGCACCGACTCCGACAAACATTTCAACAAAATCCGACCCGGAAATGGTGAAAAACGGCACCCCTGCCTCCCCGGCAATGGCACGCGCCAGCAAGGTTTTACCGGTACCCGGAGGGCCTACCAGCAAGCACCCTTTGGGGATTTTTCCACCAAGCTTTTGAAACTTGGCGGGGTCTTTCAGGAAATCCACCACTTCCTGCAATTCTTCCTTGGCTTCATCAACCCCGGCGACATCTTCAAAGGTTTTGCGTTCGGTCTTTTCATTGAGCAGCCGGGCACGGGACTTGCCGAACCCCATGGCTCCGCCGCCGCGTCCGCCCTGCATCTGGCGCATAAAGAAAATATAGACCCCAATAAACAGCAGCAGCGGGAACCAGGACAGCAGCACACCCCAGATACCGCTCATTTCAGAATCATTCGATGCCACAGAAATTTCAACATTGTTTTCCTTCAGCTTGTCAACCAGCCCCGGATATTCCGGCGCGTTGGTCACAAACGGCTCGCCACTGACATAATGCCCGGAAACCTTGGTGCCAGTCTCCGGTGATTGCTTGATGGTTACATCGGCAATCTCCCCAGCTTCTACCTGCTCTAAAAATTCGGAGAAGCTTGGTTTCTGGTACCCAGCCGTACTCATGCCGTTGCCCAGCGAGTCAAAAATCAACAGCAGGACGACAAAGATACCCAGCCAAATAAACAGATTGCGGGTCAGATTGGGCATATTGGCAGGTACTCCTGATGATTAATGTGGCGGCAATGTAGCCGGGGCAGTTCTCCACCACCCCACTCGTGCCATGTTTGTGAAACGTAGTCAATATGGGGAACGGCAAGCAGCGCGTCAAGATGGTACAGCGCCGGTAATCCATGGAAAACCGTTGCAGGCCAGTCAGGTAGCGCGACTGATGCCTGCCGTAATTGTTGGACTCCGTCAGCACCTAGCATACCGAGCATGCATTTTTGATGCCGTATGTCATGCCCTGCCTTAAACCGATCATCCCAGTATTGCTGCATAGCGACCGGTGGCGGCAGTCGTGCCGGTTCACGTGCGATATAATAGTGCGCCGCCTTTTTGATGACCACGCAACCATGCAGGGTACGACGCCGAAATGATGCCGGGCTGTGCATGGCCCGCATAACGGGATATAACCGTTCAAACCGCAGCGCCTTTGCGTTTGGACGCAAGGTTTCCAACAGGCGGCGCAACACCCGCAGCGCCAGTTCTTCATGCAATGCCTGAAATGCGGCAGTAGGCACGATGGCAAATGCTTCATGGCGGAAACAACTCTGTGTGCTGATCCAGTCCTGTGTCAAACCGTTCAGGCAGTCCGCCGCCCGCGCCAGATGATCCGTTACGCTACCGATACGTTCTACTGTAATGCCCTCTGCCTCTAACGCAGGCAATAGCTGACGGACACGATTGCGGGTATAAGCAGGGGAATCATTGGTTGGGTCATCCAGCCATGCCTGCCCTTGCTGTTTTAGATAATCTTCCAACTCTGCACGATGCATATGCAGCACGGGGCGCAGCAGCGCCACACCTTCTCGTTGACTTACGGGGCGCATGGCCGCCAACCCGTCCACCCCGCTGCCCCGCCCCAATCGCATCAGGAAAGTTTCCATCTGATCCTCGGCGTGATGCGCCACACATAGATGCATCACATCATGGGCATGGCACCAGTCAATCATCAGGCGATAGCGGGCATCACGCGCTGCCGCTTGCAGATTAGCGGTATCTCGTAACGATTCCGTTATGGTCAGAATATGACAGGGAATGCCGTGCATCTCCATCCATTGCTGCACCTGCTGCGCTTCATCAGTGGATTCAGGACGCAGGCAATGATCAACATGCAGGGCAGTTAAGGATAGGTGGTGCTCAACACACCAGTCGCGCAGCATTAACATCAGCGCCATCGAGTCCCTGCCACCGGAGACAGCAACAGCGAGTGCAGATAATTCGGAGGGTGGAGGTAACAACATCCGGTTATGATAGAAGAAACCATATAAGAAGCCAGCGTCATTCATTGTTTACCGATGTATGGTAGGGCTGCTTCTTTCTCTATAATATTTGAATGGGCGTTAGCACCTGGACTCGTTAGTGATTATAATGCCGGTTGCCAGATCAGCATCAGCCCCTGATGCAGTCCATGTGATCCTGTCAGATGTTCCAGACCGGCGGTCTGGGATAATCTATCCATGATCGTATCAAAGCGGGATTTGAGCTGCATGTCCCGGACTTCCATGGTAGCGGGGATGTCTTTATGTTCTTCCAGCCAGGCCAATGCCTCTGCTTCGCCGCCCAACGCGTCGATCAACCCCAGTTCTAACGCACGCATGGCACTGTAAACTCGACCATCGGCAATATTACGCACGTCCTCAATCGGCAATTCGCGTGCCTCAGCAACCATCTCGACAAATACAGTATGAAACTCGTCGATCATTTGTTGTACTACGATCCGCTCATCCTCGGTGATTGGATCAGTCATGGACGGGCTGCCTTTATACGCTCCGGACTTGACTGTAATCGGTGTAATGCCTAGCTTTTCCGCCAGTTCGGACAGTTCTGCCGTCTGAATAATCACGCCAATCGAACCGGTAATGGTCGAACGCATCGCCAGCACATGGTCAGCAGCCAGAGAAATCATATAGCCTGCGGAAGCACAAATGGAGCGCATCGAAGCTACTACCGGCTTCACTTCAGTGATTTCCTTGATTTTGCGGTAGATGGTTTCGCCGCCAACTGCAACGCCTCCCTGTGTATCAAGATGTAGAATCACCGCCTTGATATCATTATTGTCGCGAATTTCATCCAGCAACTTGTACAGCTTTTGGTCGTCACCAACCACTCCCTGTACTGTAACACGGGCTATATAGGCATCTTTTGCTGCCGCGACTTTCGGGATTTTGGCATTGCGCTCTACCAGTATAATCAGAAAGAACACCATGACCCCGACCGCTGCAAGCCGCCAGAACGTTACCTGTCGCTTTAGCAGGCTGCGCTCGATGAACGTATCGCTGGTCAGAGGCATCGCATTCTCGTGTGATTATTTCTTGGCTTTTGCCTTGGCTTTTTTCTCAGACTGTTCCTCAGCTTTGGCATCGACTTTCGTTTCTTCCTCTGCCGCGGCATCAGTATCCGGTTCGGTTTCGGCCTGACTGAGTGCCACACCCAAAATATCTCCCAGGGTTGCACCGCTATCGGACGAGCCATATTCACGGATTGCTTTTTTATGCTGTTCGATTTCCAACTGCTTGATCGACAGAAGTGTCCGGCCTGTCGCCTTATCCGTTGACATGACTTTGGCGTCAATGCGGTCACCCACGGCAAAACGCTCCGGCCGCTGCTCTTTGCGCTCACTGGAAAGGTCAATCTTCTTGATAAACCCTTCTCCTCCGTCGCTCAATTTGACCACAATACCATCTTTTTCAATGGCAGTGATTTCACAGGTCAACTGTTCGCCACGTTTCACCTGATCGGCGGCACCGCTTTCGTCAAGTTGCTTAATGCCAAGACTAATGCGCTCTTTCTCAGCATCAATCAACAGAATTTTTGCCTTTACTACATCATCTTTGTTGTAGTCCTTCACAGCATCCTCGCCGCCTACAGTCCAGCTAATGTCAGAGTGGTGTACCAACCCGTCAATCTCATTTTCCAGTGCGATGAACAGACCAAACTCCGTAATATTCGTAATTGGTGCCTCGATAATGTCACCGACTTTATGCTGGTTAGCGAACTCTATCCATGGATTCTCATGGCATTGCTTCATACCTAGTGAGATGCGATGTTTCGCCGGCTCGACTTCCAGCACCATGACATCCAACTCGTCACCAACATTGACCAGTTTGCCCGGATGTACGTTTTTCTTAGTCCAGCTCATTTCTGAAACATGTACCAGCCCTTCAATGCCATCGCCCAACTCGACGAATACACCGTAGTCTGTTACATTACTGACTTTTCCTTTAAAGCGTGCGCCCGCAGTGTAGATATGATCGGCGCCATCCCATGGGTTTTCCGCCAACTGCTTCATTCCCAACGATACCCGCTTGGTGTCGGCATCGTATTTGGTGACCATCACTTGTACCGTATCCCCGATAGAAAAGACTTCCGATGGGTGGTTGATGCGTTTCCAAGAAATATCGGTCACATGCAGCAATCCATCAACGCCACCAAGATCGATAAAGGCGCCGTAATCGGTGATGTTCTTGACAATCCCCTCCATGCGATCACCTTCTTTGATATTTTCCAGGATTTCTTCACGCTGCCCCTGACGGGATTCTTCCATGATTGCCCGGCGAGATACGACGATATTACCACGCTTGCGATCCATTTTCAGGATAACGAAAGGTTGTTCCACACCGATGAGCGGCGTAATGTCCTTGATCGGCCGGATATCGACCTGACTGCCTGGAAGGAAAGCTACTGCTCCCTGTACATTCACGGTGAAACCACCTTTTACTTTGCCGAAAATCACACCAGGTACGTGTTCGCCGCTTTCTGCCGCTTTCTCCAGGTCAAACCATGCAGATTCGCGTAATGCTCGTTCACGGCTAAGCACCACTTCACCCTGTCGATTTTCAAGTTTTTCGACGTACACCTCAACCTGGTCGCCGATGTTTAGTTCTGCCGGTTGTCCGTTTTCCTGAAATTCTTTCAATGGCACACGCCCTTCTGATTTCAGTCCGACATCGATGCACGCAATGTCGTTGTAAATGCCGGAAATTGTACCGGTGACGACTTCACCTTCCCGAATGTCAGATTCGCTAATCGACGCTTCAAACAGCGCGCCAAAATCTTCAGTTAAGTCTTCTTGTGCTTGTGTTGCTAATTGCATAATAATGTATTTCTCTCCTTTTACCGCACTTTCTTTTAGTGACGAGCGACAAAAAGACGCCGCCACACAGAATGTAGCGTTATGCGCCATTCATAGGCGAACCAGGCAAAAAATCAAGCGCTTAATTCTGTATGCGTATTTGCAATGCCTGCAATCACCTTATTCACACATATGAATATTGTCAGGATTGCATCCAAAACTGCTTGGCGGCGTGTAATATTCATCGTTGTCCTGATAGTAGTAATCATAGGTTGGCTGAACCGGCGCGGCGCCCGGCGGTGCATGCCGATAGTCATACGTTGACCATACGGAATCGCGGTTGCTGCCGGTACTGCTATTGCAGGCCGCGACCGTCCCCATCAACACCATACAGGCAACCGATTTTATTATCCATTGATTCATATTGTCTCCCCCAAGACATGATTTTTCTCTTACACGACTCTTCGGACAAACGGAAGCATAAATATACGTTGAAAATAAATTATCGCATTGTTAAGGCTCATATTAGAGGTTTTATGCGTATTGCATCCACATGATGACCAACCTGAAATTGAGCCGAACATATTTATGAAACGCTATTATGAAACAAAAGTAACGCCAGACATGCTGGAAACGGATTTTACCCAGCGAAATAAGCGTTCCATGCTGAAAACACTTTTTTATTATGCAACCGGTCTGATGTGTGTGATCGCCTTTTATTATACGCAAGGCTGGTTTGGGTTGAACATCCCGTTTGTACTCGTTCTTGTGTTGGTGTTAGGGCTGTTGACCACCTACTCGGTGATTACCATGCAGAGTCATCTGGATCTTGTCACGTCCATCGAATTTCAAAACGCACTGTTTTCTTCTGCATTTCGTGAGGGCAAGCTGTTTTCGCTGATTGTCAGTAACGATGAGCAGATGTATTATGCAGATGCTGATTTTTGCAAGCTTTATCCGGCGTTAGCTAAAGGAAACGGGCAGATACTGGATCAGTTGATTCAGGATTCCGACGACCCGATTGACAATAATGCGATGCTGCAAAACGCCCTGCTGCGCCGTGAGCAGGCCACATTCGATATATACGTGAATCACGAGCAATCCCGTGTGAAGGCCAGGTTGACGATGACGCCCCTGCAACGTCCTCGCGGGTATTTTTACGTCAGTGCCCGACGCTATGTGGAGCATCGGTCGTCACGGGACGAGCCCTTGCATCAGGAGCCGCGGCCGCAAGAATTGGAAGCGGTTCTGGATATGCTAGTGACACAGGCCGAGGACGCCATCTATATTTTGAATTCTAATGGCCAGATCATGACAGCCAGTCCTGCATTTTTGGCTCTGTTAGAAACAAGCCTGACAGATATTGCCGGTTCGTTCGTCACAAATCATCTGTTTAACCCACCACAGAAAGATGCATCTGCACTAGCCAGCACGACATTTGAAGGGCAGAAACTGAGTTTCCGTAAAAAATCCGGTGATATTCTGCTGGCGGAGGTAACGCATACGCCGGTTGGCGGAAGCGGGCAGCAGGTGTGGATGACTGTTGGGAAAGTAGTGGTACGCTAATGTTTGAGTGGTTTACGCGCTCCTCAGCAGATACCTCCCACCTGTTATCAAACTTTATTACGGCATGTCCGATCGCCATTGCTGAGTTAGATGCAGACGCACGTATTATGCGTACCAATCATCCCTGCCGCCAAATATTACGATCCACGCAGGAACACAGCATGTTGTTCTCCGATGTGATTGCCGAAGCGGAACGGGACGGGTTTATAAAGCTGGTGCAGGCGGTGCAATCCGGTGAGCCGGTGCCTGTAGAGGCTACCTACACCTTAACCATCCCGGAGCAGAAGGATGTGGTGGTTTCGCTCAGTCTGACAGCCGTTCCCGGTGCTATGGATGATGACCCGATTCAGCTATATGCATTTTTGAGTGATATGACTGAGCAGAAGAATCTGGAGATGCGTTTTGCTCATTCCCAGAAAATGCAGGCTGTGGGACAATTGGCCGGTGGGGTTGCACACGATTTCAATAATCTGCTTACGGCCATGATTGGGTTTTGTGACCTACTATTGATGCGCCATCCTGCCGGCGATCCTTCCTTTGCCGATATTATGCAGATCAAGCAGAATGCTAATCGTGCGGCAAATCTCGTCCGGCAATTATTGGCGTTTTCCCGCCGTCAAACCTTGCAGCCCAAGCGTATTGATCTAATGGATTTATTGTCCGAACTCTCTAATCTGATGCGCCGTCTGATTGGGGAGAATATCGAATTACATATCGACCATCAACGTGGATTATGGCCGGTAAAGGTCGATCAAGGGCAATTGGAACAGGTGCTTATCAACCTGGCCGTCAATGCCCGCGATGCTATGCCCGAGGGAGGGAAGCTTAACATCCGCACAGCCAATATCACCATTGATAATACCGGCATTCCCGATAAGCAGTTACGCGTTCCCCCGCAGGAAGACATGATTGCTCCCGGTGACTATGTCGAAGTGGTGATTGATGATACGGGCACTGGCATTCCGGAAGATGTCATTGACAATATTTTCGAACCGTTCTTTTCCACCAAGGAAGTTGGTAGCGGCACAGGTCTGGGATTATCGACCGTATATGGTATCATCAAACAGACAGGCGGGTATATCTATCTGAAAACCAGTCCGAGAAAGGGCACCAGTTTCCATCTGTATATTCCCCGATTGCATGATAGCGCAACCGATACGCCGGAAGAAGGTAGCGAACAGCCGGATGCACAGGATCTGACCGGCGCAGCCACTGTCCTGCTGGTGGAAGATGAAACCCCGGTTCGAATTTTCGCGGCTCGGGCATTGCAGAATAAAGGATACCATGTGCTGGAAGCAGATTGCGGCGAAAGCGGTATTGAAGTTTATGAAGCGAACCACCAGCGTATTGAAGCAATTATTACCGATGTGGTCATGCCCGGCATGAACGGTCCGGCGATGATTGATGCACTGGATGAAACATTTTCGGATTCCATGCGCAATGTACGTGTTATTTTTATGTCCGGCTATACGGAAGAAGCGTTTGCCGATGGCTATGATGGTGAGCGTGAGTTTAATTTTCTTTCCAAGCCTTTTACCCTGAAACAGTTAGCTGCCAAATTGAAAGAATTGACCCATACGGCGGACGCCTCCTGAACATGACGCCAGGAAAGCTGGTATTGCTGGATCGTGATGGCGTGATGAATCACGACCTGTCTCCTCATGGGGTGACTGCACCGGAGGCGCTGGTACTGTATCCGAATACCGCGCCGGCCATCCGACTGTTACGTGACAAAGGCTGGAACATTGCCGTGGTTACCAATCAATCCGCCATCGGCAAGGGGCTGTTGACCGAAGCGGGGTTGCATGCCATTCACCAGCGTATGCAGGACGAGCTGGCCGCTTCTGGGGCATGGATTGACCGCATCTATTATTGTCCGGATGCGCCCAATGCTCCGACACATCGTCGTAAACCCGGTGACGGCATGCTGCGTGAAGCATTGAGGGATTTTCAGGCCGACCCATCCCACACTCCCCTGATTGGTGACGCATTGCGTGATTTGCAGGCAGCCGCCTCCGCCGAATGTCCGCGTTATCTGGTGGCGACCGGCAAGGGGGCGGTGACACGCGAACAACTGACACCGGAAGTGAAACCGGTTACGTGTTGTGAGGATATACTGGACGCCGCGCGTCAAATCATCGTAGACTTCCCCCATGGCATGGGTAGCTAAATGGATGGTGATTGGCAGTTTGGTACTGCTGAGCATATGGGGGGCCGGGTTATGGCTATTTGTTCGGCATGTGCCAGATGCTTCTGAACCCACGCGTCAGTATGACGCCATTATTGCTCTGACGGGTGGTGAACAACGGCTTTCCCATGCGATTGATTTACTGCTCCGTGACACGGCGCCGGTCTTGTTTATCAGCGGCGTTGCGGACGGGTTCCGGTTCGAGGATTTACAAGGGGATATACCCGCCTCGCTCAAACCTCGCATTCATTATGGTGAGCACGCCCGTTCCACGGTTGGTAATGCTGAGGAGGCAGCACAATGGCTGGAGACCACGTCCCATCAACGCCTCCTGATCGTCACCGCCAATTACCACATGCCGCGGGTGATGTTGTTATTCGGACATTATTTATCTGGGTATCAGCTGGACTATGCTCCGGTCGATCCGCCCCAGTTTCATCGCGAACGTTGGTGGCAACATCAAAATTCGCGTCGCCTGGTGTTTTCCGAGTACCATAAATGGCTAGTCACCTGGATGCGGTTACAGGCGCGTGGCTGATATGTTGAGCAAAAAAAATACCTGCTCAGGTCAGAAACCGTGTTGCAGGTGTTAAGCGCTGTTCGTGGTGAATATGAGCCACGGATTTACATACCATGGTATAATTAAATAATAATCTACCATGAGAACCCTGAAGTAACTCTCGTCACTTCGGAGTATCATATTGCCGATTCTGGCAATCAACACTCCCGTGTCATCTTTCCCTTCCGAACCCGGAAATTTTACCACTTTTACATACCGGACAGTATAAACATGACCTTCGGTTAGTTTACACATGCTGTCGGTAAAAAAAATGTAGGTGGTGTCATCCACCAAACTTCCGAGAATCACCCGCGCTCCACTATTTTCAAACGAAGTCCAGGAAATGAGTTTTAAATTAATAGCCATGACTAGCTTAAAACAACGACTGGAAATGAGTATATTAATGAACCTCAACAAAGTCACGTAATTTTTAAAAAAGTCGCCTGCTTAATGCTTGAGATACGTAGAGGATGCTGGTACGGGTACGGGATTAACGATAAGGATTGACTATGGGATCGCATCTACTTGCCATTGACCAAGGCACCACCAGCAGCCGGGCATTGCTGTTTAATGACCGCGCCGAGATGGTCGCATCACACCAGGAGGAGTTTCCACAAATCTTCCCGCAGCAAGGCTGGGTGGAGCATGACCCGATGGCCATTTGGCAGTCCGTAAAAACATGCCTGGACGAAGTATTAAAAACGGAAGAGGTTGCGGCAATTGGTATCACCAACCAACGTGAAACCACCATCATCTGGGACAAAGCGACTGGGCAGCCGATCCATAATGCCATTGTCTGGCAGGATCGCCGCACGGCACAGGCCATTGATGCCCTCAAGGCCAAAGGGCTGGAAGCCGAAGCCACGCAGCGCAGCGGACTGGTACTGGATGCGTATTTCTCCGCCAGCAAGATCGCCTGGATTCTCGATCATGTCGAAGGCGCACGCGCACGAGCCGATGCCGGAGAACTGGCATTCGGTACCGTCGATAGCTGGTTGATCTGGCAGTTAACGGGTGGGCGACTGCATGTCACTGATGCGACCAATGCTTCACGCACTTTGCTCTATAATATTCATGACAATGACTGGGATGACTGGCTGCTGGAATTGTTCAACGTACCGAAAGCTTTATTGCCGAAGATCGTCGATTCCTGTGCGATAATCGGCCATACGGATGCTAGTGTCACAGGCAAAGACATTCCCATTGCCGGAATTGCCGGCGATCAGCAAGCGGCTACGTTTGGCCATCTTTGCACCGAACCGGGCTATGCCAAGAATACCTACGGCACCGGCTGTTTCCTGGTCAGTCCGACAGGGGACACACCGGCAGCTTCATCGCATAAATTGCTCTCCACCGTCGCCTGGCAACGTAACGGACAGGTGAGCTACGCGTTAGAAGGGAGTATCTTCACCGCCGGGGCAGCAATTAACTGGGCAGCGGAGCAGATGGGCATCGGTAAGTCTGGGCGCGACATTACCCGCACAGCATCTGAGGCAGAGGATAATGGCGGCGTGTATTTCGTTCCGGCGCTGGCCGGGCTGGGCGCTCCGCATTGGAACCAATATGCACAGGGTACCTGGCTGGGGATCACTCGTGCCACGACACGGGCGCATCTGGCACGTGCCGTGCTGGAAGGCATTGCGTTTCAGGTACATGACATGGTGCGTGCGATGGAACAGGATATTGGTGCGCCGCTGAAAGAACTGATGGTCGATGGTGGCGTGAGCCGTAGCGATGTGTTGCTGCAATTCCAGGCCGATATTTTAGGGATTCCGATTCTGCGTCCGCGCATGGTGGAGTCCACAGCGCAGGGCGTTGCATTCCTCGCTGGCTTAGCCGTAGGAATATGGCCGGACATGGAAGCATTGCGCGCCTTGCCGAAGGAGCATGACCGGTTTGAACCGTCCATGGACAACGCGGAGTGCGAGCGACTGCTCACACGCTGGAATAAGGCGCTAGCCGCAGCGGAACTGTGGAGTGAGGCGGCGTGACGATTTCTCGCGCTGAACACATCGAACGCCTGAAAACCGAGACATTTGACCTCGTGATCATCGGTGGCGGAGCAACAGGTGCAGGTGCCGTGTTGGATGCCGCCAGCCGCGGGTTAAAGGTCGCGCTCATTGAACGTGCCGATTTCGCCTCCGGCACCAGCTCCAAAAGCACCAAGCTGGTGCATGGGGGGGTGCGTTACCTGGAGCAGGCGTTCAAAACCTTCGATATGGAGCATCTGGCATTGGTGCGTGAAGCGCTGGCGGAGCGTAAAACAGTACTGAGCATCGCCCCGCATTTAACCCGTGCACTGCCGCTCCTCATCCCGCTCTACAAACGCTGGCAGATTCCCTATTATTTCGTCGGACTGTGGCTCTATGATTTGCTCGCCGGATTCCGCAGCATCGGCCGCTCACACTTCCTTTCCGTCAAGAAGATCAACCGGCGTTTCCCGGCGCTGAACACGGACGGCATGACCGGGGGGATCGTTTATTATGACGGGCAGTTCAACGATGCGCGCATGAATGTGGAACTGGTGATGACGGCGACGCAGCATGGCGCAGCCGTGGCCAACTATGTGCGCGTGGATACGCTGGAAAAGCAGGATGGTACGCTGCATGGCTGTCAGGTGACCGATACCATCAGCGGAGAGAGTTTTTCCATTCAGGCGAAGGGAGTCATCAACGCCACTGGCCCGTTTGCCGATACCATTCGCACCATGGATGACTCGGAGGCGCAACCGATGGTACGCACCTCGTCGGGGACGCATATTATGGTGCCAGGGACGGTCTGCCCCGATGATCTGGGCATGCTGATCCCGAAGACCAGTGACGGGCGGGTGATTTTTGTGCTGCCATGGCAGGGGGTGACATTGATTGGCACAACGGATGATGATGCGCCGCTAACGGATAATCCGCAGCCGACGGAAGAGGAAATTCTGTTTCTGCTCAAACAGGTGAATGGCTATTTCAAGACGGAATTGAAACGCCGGGATGTGATGGCGGCGTGGACGGGGCTGCGCCCACTGGTCAGCAAGACGCCGGGCGGATCGACGGCCAGCTTGTCGCGCAGCCATGTGATCCATACCTCGGACAGTGGGCTGATGACAATTACCGGCGGTAAGTGGACGACCTATCGCAACATGGCCGAAGACGTGGTCGATGCGGCGGTGAAGCAGTTTGGATTGAGCGCGAGTCCTTGTCAGACGGCTACCACCACGCTGATCGGCGGCGAGGGCTATAGTGAGGCACTGTCGGAGACGTTGGCACGGGAGCATGATCTGGAGGCCGAGGTAGCAATTCATCTGGCTGACACGTATGGCGGGCGGGCACATGCTGTGCTGGCGCTGGCTGGGGAGGATGAACGGCTGATGCAGCGCCTGTGCGACCATCACCCCTATATCGCTGCCGAGGCGCTCTATGCCCTGCGCTACGAGATGGCACAAACGCTGGACGATGTGCTGGCACGCCGTTTGCGCCTGCGCTTTATCGATGAAGAAGCCGCCGAACATGCCGCCGGCGTACTGGCCGGACTGATGGAAGGTGAGCTGGCAGCTTGATTAATAAGCGATGTTTAGCTATACTGGCAAAGACCTACAATTATTTTTGCTCATGAAAATCGTTGATTTTTTTCGTAAGCACCCAATTAGCCAAGCTGCATGGTTTGGTATTTTCGTTGCAATAGCCACCGCAGCACTGATCTACGGAACGCCTTTTGGGCGTAGTGGCGTCGACTGGTACTACGAAAAGCTTTACGGTCTATTCCGGCCGGAAACTTTTCTGGAGTCTGCAATATGGATTCCGTTATTCATTGTAGTTAGTCTAGTACTGACCCCAGTGCTGCTTAAGTTGTTTAATGCCATTAGCCAATGGATGGACACTGAAAAAGGATAACGTAAAGTTTCACTGCAAACTGGTCAGAGTTGTTGCTTCGTGCGGCAACTCTTTTTTTGTTCCTTTACTCCCACCCCCCGCCTGCGCTACAAGGCGGAGATGGACTTTCCGAAGAAATACAATCATAAGGCACGCGAGAAACACTGGCAGGAAACATGGGAGGCGAACGGCGTCTACCATTGGCGTGGCGATCAGCCCCGCGAGAACACGTATGTGATTGACACTCCGCCGCCGACCGTCTCCGGCCTGCTGCATATGGGGCATATTTTCAGCTACACCCATGCCGATTTCGTGGCGCGCTATCAGCGGATGAAGGGCAAGGATGTGTTCTACCCGATGGGGTTTGACGATAACGGCCTGCCCACCGAGCGGCTGGTGGAAAAGACCAAGAAGATTCGCGCAAAAGATTTATCCCGTGAAGAGTTCATCAAGGTCTGCGAAGGTGTATCGGAAGAAGCGCGGCGCGAGTTCCGTTACCTGTTCACCACGACGGCATTGTCAGTGGACTGGAACCAGGAATACCATACGATCAGTGAACATGCGCGGCGCGTGTCGCAGGCATCGTTTCTGGATTTATACGAGAAAAGGCAGGTCTACCGCCAATTGCAGCCGATGTTGTGGGATCCGGTCGATCAGACCGCCATCGCCCAGGCGGAAGTGGAAGACAAGGAGTTGTCGGGCACATTTAATGATATTACGTTTGGCATCAAGGATTCCGATGAAACCTTCATCATCGGCACCACCCGCCCGGAGATGATCCCGGCCTGCGTGGCGATCTTTTATCACCCGGATGATGCGCGGTATCAGCATCTGAAAGGACGCATGGCAATCACGCCGCTATTTGGTGTTGAAGTGCCCATTTTAGAGGATGACACGGTCGAGCCGGACAAGGGCACCGGTATCATGATGTGTTGTACCTTTGGTGATGAGGCCGACATTGAGAAATGGCGCAAGCATGGGTTGGAGACGCGCATTATTCTGAATCAGTATGGGAAACTGCAAGACGAGCGGTTGGAATCCTTTGAAACACTTCAGGGAAAAAAAGCATCGGTAGCGCGGGAGAATATCATTGCATTGCTCCGTGACTCCGGCGACCTTGTGGAATCCAAGCCCATCACCCATGCGGTCAAATGCGCCGAGCGTTCCGGGGCGCCGCTGGAGATTATGCCGACGGAGCAATGGTTCGTGAAAGTGCTGGAACATAAGGATGCGTTGAAGGCCAAATCACAGTCTTGCAACTGGAAACCCGCCTGGATGCAAAAGCGCATGGAGCAATGGATTGACGGGCTGAACTGGGATTGGTGTATCTCACGGCAGCGCTATTATGGCGTGCCGTTTCCGGTATGGTATATCTTTAAAAGAAAATCTGAAAAAAGAACCGTTGCGGTTACTCATAAGTCAGGAACGGGAGAAGTCAAAGGCGTTAGCGAGGGTTCGATTGAAGAATGGGAGCGTTGTGGAATGTTTTATGCGGAACCAGATGAGCTTCCGGTAAATCCCATTTCTTCACCGCCTGCTGGTATCAAGATTTTATCCAAGGAAGCACCGGGCAACTGGATTGGCATTCACCCTGAAACGGGTGAAGAAGTGCTAATCACGGCTGATAAAGACGTCATGGACACCTGGGCGACGAGTTCGGTGTCGCCGCAAATCAGTGCGTATGTGATGTTTAACTCCCCCCTTGAGGGGGAGTCGAAGAGCGCAACGCGCGATTCGGTGGGGGGGCAACAACCATCTACCCCCCACGCATCGTCTTCGGACATTGTCCTCGACTCTGCTGCTCCCCCTCAAGGGGGGAGCTGTCCACGCCAGAAACTCTTCCCTGCTGATCTGCGTCCACAGGCGCATGAGATCATCCGTAGCTGGGCGTTTTACACGCTGGTCAAGTCGCACCTGCATCATGACTCGGTGCCATGGCATGATTTGATGATTTCCGGCTGGTGTCTGGCCTCGGACAAAACCAAAATGTCGAAATCCAAGGGCAATGTCGTCACCCCAACCGCCCTGTTGGAAGAGAAAGGCACGGACGCCGTGCGCTACTGGGCATCAACGGCCAAGCTGGGTACAGATACTGCCTTTTCCGAAGATTTACTAAAAATCGGTAACAAGCTGGTGACCAAATTGTGGAATGCGTCGAAGTTTGCGGCCACGATTATGGGCGACACTCCGCTTGGGAAATCTCTCCCGGAAGGAGGCGAGGCTCCCCTCGATCGTTGGATGCTCAGCCGCATTCACCGTGCCATCACGGAAGCGGATCGCTGTTTTGCGGAGTATGATTATGCAGGAGCGCGTGCGGCAGTAGAAGATGTGTTCTGGAATGATTTCTGCGATAATTATCTGGAGCTGGTCAAGTCCCGCGCTTACGGTAATATGGGAGAGGCTGGGCAGCATTCTGCCGCGTGCACGATCTGGCATACGTTGCATGCCATCCTGAAACTCTTCGCTCCGTTCGTGCCGCATATTACTGAAGAGATTTACCATATTATCTACACTGAGGAGGCGACGCGCATCGGGTCAATCCATGCGCGTGGCAACTGGCCGGAGGCGCAGGCATTCCCGCTCGATGAGGCGGCGGAAGCAGCGGGGGTGACCACCGTGGCGCTGCTGGAACTGGTGCGCAAGGCCAAATCAGAGAAAGGCGTGTCGATCAAATACCCGATTGATCAAGCAGTGGTCAGCGGTGTGGAGGCGGATGTACTGGATGCCATTGCCGACGACCTCAAAGCTGCCGGAACCATCAGTGAGCTTACCACCGGCGATGCACCGAGCGAGGCAGTAACGTTACAGGATGACGCGCAGGGACTTTCTATTGCTCTGACCTTTGCCGCACAGGCGGATGTGGCATAAGGAGAGAGTGTTATCCCTGTCATCATATTTTCATACAATGCTGCTATAGTATTCTTAATGAAAAAGACGACAGAACAGGCAGAAGAATTCAGAGGCAGCCCTCCAATATATCAGGGATTAATAGAGGGTATGGCAGCCACTTCTTTAGCCATGTTATTTGTAGAGGGTGAATTACCAAGACCTGAGAGCAAGGTAGTAAGGGGTGTCATTGCTGCCGTTGTGGTTGGTCTTGGTGGGGTGGCCGGAAAAATCGGATATGATAAAGCCAAAAACGCTCTTGACCAGTTTAAAGAAAATCAGCAGGTCATCGCCGAGCAACAAAGGATCATTTCTGAAGCAGAGAGCCAGGGGTTCGTTTATACGTCACCAGTCGCAGAAAAGAATATGGCGGGCTAAAAAAAAGCCTGCGCAGTGGCAGGCGGTGGTGATAGGCGACGGCGCCTATCGACGAGGAAAATGATTATTCAACCACATCGCCAGCCAAATTCCGCCACAGATGAGTAAGAGATAATCATTAGGTGTGTAAATGTACTTAATCACCCCCTTTAAATTACTATCAACAAAATTACTATTACAAACCCGAGGCAAAGCCATTTCAAAGAAACCACCTCCCTGGAAAAATACAACGTAAAGGGGAATACTAAAAAAATTATGCGTGTCTGTCAAGCGGTACCGGTGCTGGCTTCATTCTTCACCAGATTGGCGATGGCATCAACGGCATACAAGTAGCCGATCGCGCCGAAGCCGCATAGCACTCCGGTCGCCACGCCACTGATGAACGAGACTTGCCGGAAACTTTCACGCTGGTGGATATTGGTGAGGTGCACCTCAATGACTGGAACGCGCATCATCGCCAGTGCATCGCGTAATGGAATTGAAGAGTGTGTCAACCCACCGGGATTGATAATGACGCCCTTCACCTTGCCGAACCCTTCCTGCAATTTATCGATCAAATCGCCTTCATGATTGCTCTGATAGGGTTCCAGCGCCAGCTCATGCGCCGTTGCGCGGGCAATGCACTGGGTTTCAATCGCCTCCAGCGTGTGCGAACCATAAATTTCCGGCTCACGCATGCCTAACAGGTTGAGGTTCGGTCCGTTAAGGAGTAGGATGTCGGCTTCCATAGACTCAAGGATATGCCACGGCGGAGAGAAAAATGCAAATCACGATTAACGGAGAGCCGCATACGCTTGATGCAGACGGGCTGAGTATCACAGAATTGTTGCAACGCCTCAACGTAGATGTGACGCAGGTGGCAGTAGAAAAGAATCTGGAGATCATCCCGAAATCGCGCTACGAACAGGAGAGCGTCGCAGCAGGGGATGCGATTGAACTGGTAGAATTTGTCGGGGGGGGATAATGACGCAGGCCGTACAGAACATCACACAGGATCAAGGTGACGACCCGCTGGTCGTCGGTAGCTATCGTTTCAATTCACGCCTGATTGTCGGCACCGGGAAATACGGTGACCCGGACATCGCCAGCCGTGCGATCGCCGCGAGCGGGGCGGAGATGGTGACCGTGGCACTGCGACGAGTGAATCTGGCCGACACGAGCGAGGGATCCATCACCCATATTATACCGCCAGATCAATATACCTACCTACCCAATACCGCCGGCTGCTATACCGCCGATGAGGCCGTGCGTACGCTACGGTTGGCGCGGGAAATGGGCGATTACCGGCTGGTCAAGCTGGAAGTCATTGGCGATAAGACGTTTTTATATCCCGATGTGCTGGAAACGGTGAAAGCAGCAGAAATTCTGGTCGATGATGGGTTTGAAGTGATGGCCTATACCAATGAAGACCCGCTGATCGCCGCTCGGCTGGAGGAAATCGGCTGCGTCGCCATCATGCCGCTTGGTGCACCGATTGGTTCAGGGCTGGGGATTCAGAACCCGTACAATATTCGTATGATTGCCGAGCAATCCTCAATCCCTGTGGTACTGGACGCCGGGATCGGCACGCCTTCCGACGCGGTGGTCGCGATGGAGTTGGGCTGCGACGCGGTGCTGATGAATACCGCGATTGCTGAAGCGGGTGACCCGGTGGCCATGGCGGAGGCGATGAAGATGGCAGTGGAATGTGGCCGTATTGCGTACCGTTCCGGGCGGATGCGGCAGCGTGCGGTCGGGTCTGCCTCGTCCCCCGAGACGAATTTGATTTAGTTAGTTAGTGATTAACTGGTCGCTTTTTTGGAATTTTACCCTTCCAGACATCCTTTATCCCTTCCATGTTCCCTCGCATGGAAATGGAAAGTTTAGAAGAGGTTGAACGCATCTACATTGAGTCACAGCTTTATCGGCTGAGAGCACTGGATGAAGAGCGCTTTGTCGAGGCATGGAAGCTCCGCAATCTTGGGCTGGCGTTGCAGGAACTCATGCAGATCATGCATGAAATCAAGTATGACCCGAACCAACCGCGCGTGCCCGCTGGAAGCCCGGAGGGTGGTCGTTGGACAAGTGATCCCCATTACATTTCCCGGCAACATAAGTGGGGTGATCCAAGCACACTCGGAGAGCATGTGAAAGATCATGGCAGAGATTTCAACACGCGATCAGCCAGTGAATACGCCCGCAAAGCCCAGCAATTCAGAGAACGTGCGATCCGCAATAAATTCCCTATGCATGTCGATAAAAGCGGTAACTTGCGCATTTATGATCCAAAAACCAATACCTTTGGCTCATACCGCAAAGATGGTACAACAAGAACTTTCTATAAACCGCCGGAAGGGATAGAATATTACAAAAAGCAGGAAAATCGGTATGTTGGAAAACGTGGCAAGGTTATCAATCCACTACCACGATCAGGTGGTGGCGGAAGTGGTGGAGCATCTCCATTTCTTGAACGTCCTGACTTACCCGGTGGAAGATTTCGGCCACCAAATAGATGAAGAGGAGAATGGAATATGAAACATATATGTCCGGTCTGTGGCTGTGACCATCTGCATGAGCCTGCTTATGATGATGAGGGGGGAGGATCTTATGAATTCTGTCCAAGCTGTGGGTTTCAGTTCGGTTATCATGATAATGGAGAAGATGTAGATGATTCTACCATTTTTCATCAGCGCTGGCGCCAGCAATGGATTGAAGGTGGCATGGTATGGTGGTCACCCAGTCGTCAGCCTCCCGAATCGTGGAGTCCACTTGCTCAATTACTCAGAATTGGCATTCGCATATAGTATGAAACATATGTGTCCTGTATGTGGTTATGACGAATTGCCGGAGCCGGCATATGATGAGTTTGGTGAGCCCTCGTTTGAATATTGTCCTTCATGTGTTTTTCAGTTTGGGTATCATGATAAAGGCTATGAATATAAGGATGCGGCGAAGTTTCATGACCAATGGCGTCGGCAGTGGATCAACAAGGGGATGCCATGGGGAATGAGTGAACTACCTCGACCAGCTAGATGGAACCCAAGGCACCAACTACTAAACATAGGAATAATTATTGATTAGTGTTTTCTTCAATCAGGTACAAAGGTTTGGATCACCTAACCGATAAGGAGATAAAACCATGAAACATATGTGTCCTGTTTGCGGATATGATAAACTACCGGAACCTGCCTATGATGGGGAAAGATTGGGGATTCTGTTGTCTGGCACTCCCCAAACAAATCTGATTTAAGTCTACTCCTCCAACACCGGGCGATCGGGGAAGAGGGTGTGCAATACGCGATCCTGCGGCGCAATGGCATAACGTTCCGCCGTGCCACCCGCCAGATACAGCAATGCCTTGACCGGTTTGTCGACGGTAATCGGTTGAGCCAACTGGTTTGGCGTAATGGATTTGGCGATGGTCAGGATATAACCGTGGCTGTCGATAAAGAAGATGTCGACCAGATCTTCGCCGGACTCGGTGGTGATTTGTGTCGGTGCCGCCGTTTCCAGCATATAAAGCGTACCATAGGTACCGGAAATGGCGCCCCGGTCAAGAAACCAGTCTGGACGCCCGGTGGCGGTATGTTCGATATTGACGGAAAAACGATGCTGACGGGTCGTTGTCACCGTCTCTGGTTCGGACGATTCTTCCCCGTCGGCTGCCGCTTCTTCATCGGTGGCTTCTGCACTCGTCACCGGAATGTCCACTGTAGAGGCAATCGTGATCGTATCCCGGCTGAAGACGACGGAGCTGGCATGAACAACGCTAAACGCCGTCATAGACACCATCATTATGGAAAGTAAAACCCACTTATTCATAGCCTCTTACGCTTACGTGATTGCCAACGGAAATACTATGTCTTTTTGCACTACCACCAGCGATTTCCAGCACATAACGCACCGGAAAACGTGAGGAAATGGGGGTGGTATCATGCGGGTTGGCGCTGTGTTTGATATGCACAATCTTGCCTGCCTGCGTAATAAACAGCATATCGAGTGGTGCGGGCGTGTTTTTCATCCACATAAAAACCGGTTGCTCTTTGGGATAGACAAACAACATGCCGTAATGCTCAGGAATCGTTTTCCGGTGCATCAATCCCTGCCGCCGTGCTGCCTCTGATGCAGCCACATCCACCTGAAAACGGACAGTTTTGGAGCCGGAACGAATCTCTACTGTCGCGCTGAGCGCCCATTCCGGAAAGCACAAGCATAGTAGCAATAAAACGCGAGGAAATAGTTTCATCATAATGTTATCGTTTTTTATACAATTATGTTATTATAGTATAGGAGAGAGGATTATTCTATGACACGAATGTTTACTGGTAGTCGGGGTGATGGTGCAGGCGGCGGCACAAGCAACCCTATTTTTGACAAATACAAGAAACGTAGCGCCAAGGAAACCTTCCTCAATAAAATGCGCGGCATTGACGAAGCAAAAATGAGTGAAGAAGAAAAATACAAGAAAATCTTCGATGAAAAGCTCGAAGAACTTCGTCAACAGGCGTTGACCGGCGGACGTGGCTCCAAATACAAATTTTCTCTGCCCGGCACTGAACAGGCGGAAGGCGAAGAGAAAGAATTGTCCAAATCCATGGAAGCGTTCCTGCGTCGCATGGCGATGAAAAAGGTGAAAGAGCAGAAGAAGAAGGATCAGGAACGGGCGCAAATTAAGGTCAAAGCGCAGTATTTCACCGGGATCCAGGGTGGACGGATCGATGCCAAAGGTCGGATTTACGGACCGGACAATCGCTGGGTGGCTTCCGTCAATTTAAAAACCGGGAAAGTGATGAGTCGCTCCGGCATGCGTATATGTAAATATAATGCTAAATCTCCCTACACCTTCCACCTAATTGCGCAGTATATTGCCCGTGAGTATGGGCCGAATAAAGGGTCGTTCATGGGAGGAACCAACGGTTACGGCACACCGGCAAGCAATGCGATGTATGGGCCAAATTCAACCGCTGATCCTAATGCCGGCATGGGTAGTTTCTATGGTGGTGGCAGTGCTCCGCAAGGCGGCATGGGCGGCTTCTATGGTGGCGGTGATGATAATAAAGGTGGCGGATTCTGGGGCTGAGTACATCTGAAGGGCATCTGGTGCCGTTGGTTGCTTTTTCCCACACACTTTCTTAACCCTCCTGGCGCATGATGGAGCGCATGTGGATCGAAGTTTTTATTGTTGTGGTGGTAGGGCTGTGTTTTGGCAGCCTGAATACGCTGCTGATATACCGGTTACCGCTCAGCAAGCCGGTCGGCATGGTGCGGTCGGCCTGCCCGGTCTGCCGTACACCGCTGCGTGCAGCAGATTTGTTGCCGCTGTTTAGCTGGTTGCTAACACGGGGGCGGTGCCGCCATTGCCATGCGGCGGTGCATTGGCGCTATCCGGTTACGGAGTTAGTAACAGCACTAGTGTTTCTGCTGGTATGGCGATTCCATGGCCTGACACCGGAAGGGGCGTTGATTGCGCTGCTGGGGTCACAATTACTGGTGCTTTGTGTGATTGACTTTGAACATCGGATTATTCCGGACGCGCTGCAAGTCACGATTGGTGCAACGGGGGTTGCCTATGGTGTCATGACGACGATGCACCTGTCCGAAATGCTGGGTGGAATGCTTGTGGGAGCGCTGATCGGACTGGTACTGCAATATGGATTTCGCTATGCGACAGGTAAAGATGGGCTGGGAACCGGGGATGTCAAATTTATGGCAGCGGCAGGTATCTGGCTTGGCCTGTCGCCTCTGGTCACATTTCTGTTTTATTCCGGCGTACTTGGGGTGGCAAGTGCGCTGCTTTGGCGGATGATTCACCCTGATCCGCGTTTTCCCTTCGGTCCGGCATTGGCGCTCAGCCTGTTTTTGCTGGTCATGTATCCGGCATCGGCTTTGTGGTTTCAAACCATTTCGGTATGGATTGTCACAGCGCTGGGGCTAATATAGGTAAATTATCCGCCACCAGGGTAATTTATTTGACGGCCTCATTTTACCTGTCCTAATTTTATGTGAGGAATAGGTACAATATGAAGCAGACAGGATGGCAGCGAATGGGTATATGTGGTGGTTTCCGAAGTCGTGTAGCTGTGCCGTCCGGACGTATTCATGCGTTTTTCTGTGTTGTATTGTTGTTGGGACTCACTGCTTGTGACCAAACCGGCATCGAGCGGTTTATTGAAGGCGATCCCATTGATCGCGGATTGGGACTGAAACGTTCCGATTATCGCGATATGCATGATTTGGGAGAGCGCCCGATCACCGAATCCTATGCTAGTCGGCAAGCGGCCAGTAAAGCGCCAAGTCTCGCTTCTGTGCTTGCTGCTCCACGCCCGCCCAAGATTGGTGAAACAAAGCTGGTATCAGTCGCGGTAACCGATGATGTGCCGCTTAAGGATGTGCTGATCGAATTAGCCAAGCTGGCGAATGTTGACCTGGAATTGGATGCCAATATTCAGGGTGGTATCGCATTCCGCGCCAAGGATCGTCCATTTAATGAAGTAATCGAACGCATCGCTGATCTGGCCGGGCTGCGCTATAGTTATTCCGGCGGCATTCTGAGGGTGGAGCGTGATCTGCCCTATATTCAAAATTATCCGCTGGACTTCCTGAATCTGGTGCGCTCCAGCTCCAGTAATGTCAGCATTACGACGGATGTATTGGCCATTGCCGGTTCCGCAACTGGTGGCTCTAGTGGCGGCGGTGGTGAAAGTGAAGGCGGCGGTGATAGTGGTGGCGGACTCACGACAGGTTCAACCACCACCATTGATACGGAGGCGGCCGATGATTTCTGGGAATCGCTGGAAACCAATATTCGTGCGATTCTGTTACACGAGTCACCTCGCTTCATGTCTTCCTATGATGGTCTGGGAGAGACGGCGCTGGCAGAAGCAGCAGTTGCTACGGCCGCTTCAGCCACAGGTGGGGAGCAGGGTGAACAGATCGGCAACAATATGTTTTTCGTCATTAACCGTCAGGCCGGTATTCTCTCAATCGCCGCGACAGAAAAACAGCATGACAGTGTGCGAAACTATCTGGAGTATCTGAAACGTCATGCCACGGCACAGGTGTTGATTGAAGCGAAAGTGGTGGAAGTGGAATTGAACGAAACATTCCAAAGCGGCATTGACTGGACAGTTCTGCAACAGGAATTTGGCGGTAGTGGCAATTTTGATTTTGGCGGAACATTCGGACCGGAAGTAGACAGCGCTAATCTGTTTCGTATTGCGCTGAACCCCAATGATCCGACTGCTAATATTAATACAGTGTTGGATCTGACCGAGCGTTTCGGTACAACGCGGACATTGTCCAACCCTCGGCTGCATGCCATTAACAATCAGCCAGCTGTGCTAACCTTTGCCGAAAATCGCGTATTCTTTGAAGTAGAGTTGGAAAGTGAAGCCGATACAGTGGATTCGACAGGACAACGGCAGGAAGGACAGTTAACGATCAATACCGAGCGGCGTTCCATTCCGATCGGGATCATTTTGACTATCCTGCCATCGGTCAATCTGGATTCAAACGAAGTGACATTGAGTGTGCGTCCGACACTGACCCGTCAGGTGGATGAAGTGATTGATCCGGGTGCCGCTTTTGCCGCTCAGATATTGATTGCCAACCCTGCGGATCGCTTTACGAATACGGTGCCGATTGTGGAAGTGCGGGAACTGGATTCCATCATGCGCCTGAAGAGTGGTGAAGTGATGGTTATCGGTGGTCTGATGGAATCTGTGACCGGTAATACAGATGCCGGCGTACCATTCCTAGGTGGTGTGCCCTTCCTTGGCAACCTGTTTAAAGGCGTGGATAAAGCAGAAAACAACCGTGAACTGATTATTTTTATTCGGGCAACCATTGTCTCGCCACAAGGGTATTATGATGATGCCGATCGTCGTATCTATGAGAAATTCACCCGTGATCCGCGCCCGATTGCTTTCTGAGATACGGTGAGGAATCGTTGAAACACAGGGAGGTTGTATGCAAACAACATTACGCTTTATTCTGCTGACAGCCATTCGCGACCGTCTGTTCCCGGTACTGATTATATTAATGGCAGCGTTACTAGGAGTGACCATGGCGTTGTCTGAAACCGTGATGCTAGAGGAAGCGGAGCTGCACTTGGCCATGAGTGCTGGTATTGGTCGGATTGTCCTCAATATGGGGATTGCCATTTTTGTCTGTTTTCATGTGCGTGCACTCTATGAAAACCGGGAGATTGACGTGATGTTGTCTCGCCCGATCTCACGTCCTCAACTGGTGTTTGCCTTCTGGTTCGGATTTGCCATTGTCGCGGCACTGCTCGTACTGGCATTAACACTCATGCTGCTGGTGCTCAAACCGAACAGCGTGCCTGATTTGGCCATCTGGAGCGCAAGTCTGCTGCTGGAAAGCTGGGTAGTGGTGGCGATTGCGCTGTTTGCTTCACTCACCAACAAAAGCGCCGTAACATCGGTGCTTGTATCATTCACTTTTTACACACTGGGGCGACTCATGGCGTTTTTTGTGGCGACAGCACAGTCGCGTATCAATGCCGGCAATGAGTGGGTAGCAATGATATTACGTAACACGGTAGAAGTGGTATCAGTCGTCATGCCAAGGCTGGATATGTTCGCCGATACATCCTGGTTGGTCTATGGATTGAAGGATGGGCAGGAGGTGCTATATTTTGCAGCGCAAAGCCTGATTTTTATTCCCTTCATTCTTGCTATCGCCATCATCGATTTTTGTAGAAAGCAGTTTTAGGAGCGCCTGTGGCACGTACTCGGTATTATACGGCACTGGCCATTTTCTTGCTGATAATTCAGGCTGGTTTCTGGCAGGTGAGTCAGGGGCGACTGCCGGATTTGGGCGTGGTGCCGGAACTGGCCAGTGAAGACGAATTAAATCTACTTTCATTCGGGGATAAGCAATTACTGTTTCGCATCATGGCGTTTCGGTTGAACAATACCGGTGATACATTTGGTCGTTTTACTCGCCTGGGTGATTATGACATGGAGAAAATCTATGACTGGTTCACCCTGCTGGACAAGTTTGATGCCGCATCAAACCACCCGGCCGCCATGGCTTCCTATTATTTTGCCCAGACACAGAATGAAGCTGATGTCATTCACATGATTTATTACTTGTATGAACACAGCTATTACCGCCCTCAGGAAAAATGGTGGTGGCTGGCGCATGCGACTTATATGGCCTTGCATAAGGCACAGGATAAAGATCTGGCATTGAAGATTGCCAAACATCTGGAAGGTGTGCGTGGCATTCCCTATTGGGCGCAGCAGATGCCTGCCTTTGTACACGAAGAACGGGGAGAGTTTGAAGACGCATTTATCATCATGAAGAACATCCTGGAAGATGATACGGAACTGGATCAGGGTGAACTGAACTATATTCGCTATTTCATGGAAGAGCGCATGGAGCGGGCGGAGGAGGTTCAGGAACTGCTTCGCCAACAGCAACAACGCATTGAAACGGAACGCAAAGAAGGTGGGGCCACCGAAAAGCCTGAGCCGATCTATCCACCGCATTGGTAGCAGGTGATGTCGGGGCAGACGGACACGGTGTTGCCGATCTCTAGGTTGGCGCCTTCCCTGCATCACCAGCTTCAGGACAGATGGGCAACAATGGACCTGGAGGTGTTGCAAGCGTTACTGGCACAGGCTCCATGGTATACCGATGGCTGGCATGCGTTAGGACATCGCCTCATGAATGAGCAACGCAGCGAGGAAGCTATTGACGCCTATGGCCATGCGGTGATGCTGGCGCATCGCTATCATCCCCTGATACATTTCGAGCATTCGGCGATATGGTTGCAACTGGCGTTGCTCCGGTATCGACAGGGGGAAATCGAGAAGGCGGAAGACGCCGTCGAGCAGGCGATCTTTCAGGATCATAATAATGAGCCGGCATTGCTATTACGTGATATGGGTAGAGAGGCGCTGGCAACATTGCCGCCCTATGAACGGCATGTGGTGCGTATGGAGGATCGTTTACAGGAGTTACGGCGCTTACCGTTGCCAATAACGGTGCATAGTGATGCTACGATATTGTATACTGATGCGGAACAGCCGACCATGCGTACGCATGACGAAGCGATGGAAGTGTGGATGGATACCGGTAATGCTGACGCTGCGTTGCCGATGCTGGATGCGTTAATTGGAGAATCAATAGAACATCATCTATGGTTATTGCATCGGGGTCTGGTGCGTTACGATGCCGGGAATATCAGCGGAGCGTTGCAAGATATTGAACGAGCGTTAACGGCACGGGATATGTCCCATAAACGCTATCATCGTGATGCAGCGATGCACTATTACCATCGCGGGCTGGCGCATCGGGCGATCGGCGAGGTGGTGCTGGCGCGCAATGATTTCATCCGCGCTGCCGATATTGATACGGGTTATGCGCTGCCGAGAGAGGCATTGCATGCCGTGGAGAACACATAATGGCAGAGGAACATTTAACCGGCACTACTTGCGCCAAGCTGAATCTGTCGCTACGTGTCACAGGTAGGCGGGCGGATGGGTATCACACGCTGGATTCACTGGTAGCGTTCTGTGAGGTGGGGGATCGGATCACGGTGCAGCCATCGGAGCGTATCACATGGATGCAAGATGGTGTGTTTGCCGGGGATATAGAGCAAGAGGAGAATTTGGTACTGAAAGCTGCTCGGCTGCTTCAGAGGCATGCTGGGGTAAAACAAGGTGCAGTGCTGCATTTGCACAAGGCGCTGCCGGTAGCGTCAGGCATTGGCGGCGGGTCAGGCGATGCGGCGCTGGCTTTACAATTGCTCAACCAATTATGGGCGTGTGGTCTGTCGGATGCGACATTGGCTGCGCTTGGCGCGGAGTTGGGTGCCGATGTGCCGGTCTGTCTGCATGGTCGTGCCTGCCGGATGACGGGTATTGGTGAGCAGATCACGCTGCTTCCGCCTTTGCCATCGCTGTATGCCGTGCTGGTGAATCCGCTGATCCCGGTGGCGACGAAATCGGTCTTTGCACAGTTAGGAGTGCCGACGAAGTTACCCGTAATGCCGGAGATTCATACGCCGGATGACTGGTTTGCGGCGTTAGCGGCAGCGCAGAATGACTTATGTGAACCGGCGATGGCGCTTTGCCCAGATATAGTCCCACTACTGGAAACCATCAGGGAACAGCCGCAGATACAATATGCAGGCATGAGCGGTTCCGGGGCGACTTGTTATGGGATTGCGCAGACCTTAGAAGCAGCCGACGCTGCTGCGAAGCAATTGCGGGATATGTGGCCAGACTATTGGGTGGCGGCAGGGACGTTGCGCTAGGCTACGTAGCAACACCCAATTGGGAGACATGGGGAGCAGTTTTTCCCTGATGGGATGCCGTGGCAGCATTTACGGTTGGCTTGGGTTTCAACTGAGAGGCCGAAACGATGTCATTGAGACCCTTGGTTGCTCCGTTTACCATGTGGCCGGCGCTTGTGGCGACGTGTCCGGCAGTCCTGACCGTACCATCTACAACTTTTGCTCCGCCTTTCATCAGGTTGCCGGCGGCATGTACCGAATCGCCGACGACTTTGGCGCCGGATCGGGCGAGGCCTATGCCCGTATCAATAATGTTATTGGATGTATCAGGTATAAGCCTATTGGCAGCGATGATCGTGCCCCCACCAATGGCAGTACCGGTAATCAGTGTGGTGCGGTTTTTGGGATCAAAGACGGTATCGACCATTTCTGAGAAATCAACATCCTGTACCCCCTCCAATGCGGCGCCGCCAACGCGAGGAATCATACCGAAATCGTTTTTAAAGTGGTCAGGGGTGAGTTTTTGTCCCTCCGGCAGTCCAGAAATCTTGTCGATTCCAATGGTGTTACTGATGTCTGTAGCGACCTGTATGGCACCTTCGTTGAAGTTATGCCCAAATTCAGCAGCCGAACCAATGGCTCCCTGGATACCTTCCGGTTTTACCATTTCTCCCCAGACTAGCTGGTCAGCGCCGTTGACTTCCATTCCAGCCATTTGGCCAATGGCTTCGAAACCACCATCAAGCAAAGGAGTGAGGGCTGCGAACCCAATCATTGCTTGAACTGTACTTATTGCTGCTCTTACTACCATAGAATCTTGCCGTATTTTCTATTAGTTTACCTGTGCTGTATGTCATTTTTATGACTATAGGGCGGGAAAATGTGTATATTTCTACATATTTATCCAATAATTCGCCATACGCCCATGCTATAGTTGTTTAAATTTGTGTCTGAACATGAGCGAAAATGATTTCGCTTGAGAACCGCAGCGGAATGTACATAGAGGTACATGAGCAGCGGAAGCGAAAAGCGGAGACATTTACAGCCATGGTCAGACATAAAGATAAATGACTATATTTGTCACTGCCGCTGCCCTGTACCACCCGGATGGAACCGTGCTACTGCAACAGCGCCCGGAAGGCAAGCCGATGGACGGATTGTGGGAGTTTCCCGGTGGGAAGGTGCAGGCGGGAGAAACGCCAGAACAGGCGCTGGTGCGAGAATTACGGGAAGAATTGGCCATTGAAGTGATGCCCTCGCACTTGACACCGCTCAGCTTTGTCACCCATCCGCTCAGCCCATCCAATGGACAACCCGACGGAAAAGAACGGTCTTCCGCCGCCTCGGCAGATACAATGCTGTTATTATTGCTCTATCGCTGTACGCAGTGGGAAGGCGAGATCAGGCCACAAGAATCACAAATCTGGCAATGGGTTGCACTGGATGCACTCGCGTCTCTGCCCATGCCGCCGGCGGATGTGCCGCTTATTCCTTATGTGCAGGGGGTGGCTAAATTATAGCTGGGTGTGTGTTGAATACGAATCAGGAAGCAGTGCGTTGACATTTGTGTAATCATAGGTCTGCTCTGCTTCACGTCGGTCATATTCATTTTGTAGGTTCATCCAGAATTGTGAGGAAGTGCCAAGTGCTTTGCCAAGCCGGATAGCAGTGTCCATAGTGATTGGGCGTTCACCACGGCAGATCGCCGATATGCGGCTGCGTGGTACGCCGATGGCGTTGGCCAGTTGTGACTGGCTAACGTCCAACTCATCCAGAAAATCCTGTTTTAGTAATTCGCCGGGATGTTTTAATCGTAATGTTTGCTGTGCCATAGATTGATCCTCCTAGTGATAGTCACAGATTGCTACATTGTTTGCATGCATGTCATGCCAATCGAAACAGATACGCCAGCGTTTGTTGATGCGAATGCTGTATTGTCCATCACGGTCGCCGCGTAGCTTTTCCAGATGATTGCTAGGCGGTGCGCGTAAATCTTCAACATGTGTTGCGGCATGGATATATGCCAGCTTATCCAGTGCCCGCTGTTGAATATCCGGAGGCAGTTTCCGACTACGCTGCCCGCGCCATAATTTTTCTGTCTCCTTGCATGCAAAGCTGACGATCATGATTGCATTGTACCGCAATGCGGGACGGCATGCAACATTACTGTTGCTTAAGCCGCCCGTGACACCGGCTTGTACTTGATACGCGTCGGATTGAGGGCGGAGTCGCCGAGGCGGCGCTTGCGGTCTTCCTCGTAATCCTCATAGTTCCCCTCAAACCACTCAACATGGCTGTCGCCCTCAAATGCCAGGATATGGGTAGCGATGCGATCCAAGAACCAGCGATCATGCGAAATAATCACCGCGCACCCGGCAAAGTCGAGCAGTGCGTCTTCCAGCGCACGCAACGTTTCCACATCCAGATCATTGGTCGGCTCATCGAGCAGGATCACGTTTGCGCCTTCTTTGAGCATCTTGGCCAGATGCACCCGGTTACGCTCCCCACCGGAGAGCATCCCGATGGTCTTTTGCTGATCAGCACCTTTAAAGTTGAATGAGGAACAATAGGCACGGCTTTTGACTATATTCTTACCTAGCGTGATCTCTTCGTTTCCACCGGAGATTTCCTGCCAGACCGTATTGGCATCGTTCAGCGAGTCACGCGACTGATCGACATAGCCTAACTGGACGGTGCTTCCCACTTTAAACGTGCCATCATCCGGTGTTTCCTGTCCGGTAATCATACGAAATAGCGTGGTCTTCCCAGCACCATTCGGCCCGATCACCCCGACAATGCCGCCTGGTGGCAGGGAGAAGGTCAGGTCATCAATTAGTAATTTATCACCAAAGCCTTTCCCTAAATGGCTGGCTTCAATCACCACATCCCCCAGTCGTTCCGCAGCCGGAATGATAATCTGTGCGGTGCCGCTGCGTTTTTCATTCTGCTTACTGACCAGCTCATTAAATGCCTTGATCCGTGCTTTGGATTTAGCCTGCCGTGCCTTGGGTGAAGCGCGTACCCAGTCCAGCTCCTGCGCCAGCGCTTTCTGGCGGGAGGACTCTTCTTTTTCCTCCTGTTGCAGGCGCTTTTGCTTTTGCTCCAGCCAGGCAGTATAATTGCCTTCATAGGGAATCCCTTGCCCACGATCGAGTTCCAGAATCCATCCGGTGACATGATCGAGGAAATAGCGGTCGTGGGTGACCATCACCACGGTACCACTATATTCGCGCAGGAAGCGTTGCAGCCAGGCGACCGATTCGGCATCGAGATGGTTGGTTGGCTCGTCAAGTAGCAACATATCGGGTTTTTCCAGTAGCAGTCGCGCCAGCGCCACCCGGCGACGCTCACCCCCGGAGAGTTTGGTCACATCGGCGTCACCCGGCGGGCAACGCAACGCTTCCATTGCCATTTCAATTTCATTATCAAGGTTCCACGCATCCATGGCATCGATTTTCTCCTGTAGCTCGCCCTGCTGCTCCAGCAGTTTCATCATCGCATCGTCGTCATTGACTTCACAGAGCTGCATGGAAATGTCGTTAAAAGCGTCGAGCAACTCTTTCTTCTCCTTCAGCCCGTCCATGACATTGTCAAACACGTTTTTGGATTCATCCAACTGTGGCTCCTGTTCCAGATAGCCGACCCGTGTGCCCTTGGCTGCCCAGGCCTCTCCGTTGAATTCCGTGTCACGTCCGGCCATGATCTTCAGCAAGGTTGACTTCCCCGCCCCGTTATGACCCAGCACACCAATTTTGGCACCAGGATAAAAGGACAGAAAAATATCCTTCAGCACCGTTTTCCCGCCAGGATAGGTTTTGGTCAGACCCTGCATGTAGTAAATAAACTGATCGGACATGATGAAACTCCTTCCCAATATGCTGCTATTTATCTGCCTTAAACCGCATTGATGGGGGCAGGTCAATGGTTTACTGATAGTAAACGCATGTGGCTTCTGTACGCAGGTTTACTAAAGAGTGATCTTCGATCACATGCCCTTTTCTGGCCTCGCTTTACAAAGCCGGATGAGTGTGTTTTACGGAAAGTCGAGAATGACTACCTATGGGGGAACATGGCATGGATGCATTTGATCTGATCGTAATTGGCGCTGGGCCGGGTGGATATGTCGCAGCGATCAAGGCGGCGCAGTTGGGCATGTCGGTAGCCTGCGTTGAGAAGCGTGGGACGCTGGGCGGCACCTGCCTGAATGTCGGCTGTATCCCCTCCAAAGCGTTGCTGCAATCTTCTGAGCTCTATGAAGAAATGCAACATGCCGATGCGCATGGGTTTAGCGCCGGGCGGATCAAGGTCGATGTGAAAAAAATGCTCGCCCGTAAGGATGAGGTCGTGGATGGACTGACTAAGGGCATTTCCGGCCTGTTCGCTAAGAATAAGGTGACCTGGCTAAAAGGGGCAGCAACACTGGCCGGGCCGAATGCGGTGCAGGTGGATGGTAAGGAATACAGCGCCAAGCATATCTTAATTGCCACCGGCTCCGAAGTGATGCCATTGCCGGGAGTGGAGATGGATGAAGAGCGGATTGTCTCATCGACGGGGGCGCTAACCTTGAATGAGGTGCCAGGCAAGCTGGTCGTCATTGGCGGCGGATATATCGGACTGGAGATGGGCACCGTCTGGGGACGGCTGGGTGCTTCCGTGGAAGTTGTCGAGTTCGCTGATAGCATCGTCCCGGCGATGGATGGCGACGTGCGTAAGGAATTCCAGAAGATTCTGGAAAAGCAGGGCATGGCGTTCCGCCTCAAAACCAAGGTGGTCGGCGTGGAGCGTAAAGGCAAGAAGGTCAATGTCACCGTGGAGCCGGCGGAAGGTGGTAAAGCAGAAACCATTGCCGCAGATGTGGTGCTGGTGGCGATTGGCCGCCGTCCGTTCACCGACGGGCTGGGGCTGGAAACCGTTGGCATACAGGTCAGTGAGCGGGGGCAAATCCCCGTGAATGGCCAGTTCCAGACTAGTGTACCGTCGATTTATGCCATTGGTGATGTGATTGCCGGGCCGATGTTGGCGCACAAAGCCGAGGAAGAAGGCGTGGCCTGCGTCGAGATGCTCGCCGGGCAAAAGCCGCATGTGAATTACGATGCGATTCCGGGTGTGGTCTATACGTGGCCGGAAGTGGCGACAGTTGGAAAAACCGAGGAAGAGCTGAAGGCCGCCGGTGTGGCGTACAAGGCGGGTAAATTCCCGTTCCTGGCCAATAGCCGTGGGCGCGCAAGCGGCCAGACGCAGGGCTTTGTCAAGATTCTGGCAGAGAAGGAAAGCGACCGGGTTCTGGGCGTCCATATTATCGGCGCCGATGCCGGCACGATGATCGCCGAAGCGGTGCTGGCGCTGGAATTCGGTGCATCCTCTGAAGATATTGCCCGTACCTGCCATGCCCACCCGACCTTGAATGAAGCGGTCAAAGAAGCGGCACTGGCGACCTTCGCCAAACCGATTCATATGTAGATAGAGGTCTCTCTCCGCCATTCATTGACTTTTTTTGGATTCACTCCCACCAGTGCAGTGGTGATAATTTGGGCATCGTTCCATTATATACTCGTGTGATTACCGAAAAACACTTGGTTTCGTGTTTCCTTCCTTTTCAAACTAAAACTCCATCAAGATCAACGCGTTGCTGCGTCCAGAAAATTTTTATCCCCTTTCGTTCATTTCTTCCTTTGACATTGCGGCAATGTCATGCTGTGTATGAATGGGTGCAACGCAACATATGCCTGTGATTAATGAGAGGAGAACCTTATGTCACTGAACTTACAACTGCCACCTCAACAACAACAGACCATGCGCCCGATCATTACCGTCGTTGGTGTCGGAGGTGCCGGGGGAAATGCTGTTAACAACATGATTTCCGCACAGTTGGAAGGGGTGCAATTCGTTATTGCTAATACGGATGCACAGGCATTGGAGGGAGCGCTTACCGAACAGGTGATTCAGCTGGGGCGCAATATCACACAAGGGCTAGGAGCCGGTGCGACGCCAGAAATCGGCCAAGCAGCGGCGGAAGAAGCGGCAGATGATATTCAGCATTGCATCGATGGCAGCCATATGGTGTTTATCACCGCTGGGATGGGTGGTGGCACTGGCACCGGCGCAGCACCCGTGGTAGCACGCATGGCGCGAGAGCAGGGAATGCTGACAGTTGGTGTCATTACCAAACCCTTCCAGTTCGAGGGCGGCAAGCGGATGCACATTGCCGAACAAGGCATTGCCGAATTACAAAAATATGTCGACACGCTGATCGTTATTCCGAATCAGAACCTGTTTCGTGTCGCCAATGAGAAAACCACCTTTGCCGATGCCTTTCGCATGGCGGATGAGGTCTTGCATTCCGGTGTACGTGGTGTCACCGACCTGATGGTCAAGCCAGGGCTGGTAAATCTCGACTTCGCTGATATTCGTACCATCATGCAGGAAATGGGCAAAGCAATGATGGGTACCGGGGAGGCATCCGGTGAGAAACGTGCGGTCGACGCCGCCGAAGCTGCTATCTCCAACCCACTATTGGACGATGTATCCCTGCGTGGAGCGCGGGCGGCATTGATTAACATTACCGGTGGCGCTGACATGACTCTGTATGAAGTCGACGAAGCAGCCAATCGTATTCGTGAAGAAATCGATTCAGATGCAAATATTATCTTTGGTTCGACGTTCCATGAATCCATGCAAGGAACGATGCGTGTTTCCGTCGTGGCAACCGGTATTGATATTGATCCAGAGCAATTGCAACAATCGACAAGCAGTGTACGCCATCAACATAAACCGGCAGCCAAACAGAATTTCAAACCGGCACCGACCTATTTTGCAGCCCGCAAACCAGCAGTTCAAGCGCCTGCCTCTGCTGCCAGTACTTCTGAACAGGTCAGGGATGATATGGCGATTGATACCAATCGTACGGCTCCTGCTGCATCTGCATCATACGAAAGCACGGCAAACCGGTCGGCTATGCCAGAACCCTCCGCTCCGTCTAAATCACCTAATGAATATTCGCAAGACATGCGAGAGGAGGATGCCGGCCCTTTGTTCGTTAGCCCGAGTGCCGGGCAGCCAGCTAGCCGTAATTATCAGCAGTTTGACGCGGAAACATCACGCACTCCTGAAACCTCGGAACACCACCAACAAGGCGGATCATTCGGCATTCTCAGCCGGATTGCCGATGTCGGGCGTTCACTGAATACACGCTCCGAGGCGCCGAGCACGCAGCCTCGCGCCGTCGAAGTGCGCTCCAGACAGGTGGCACCGGAAACTACTAATGCCGCACCTGCCAGAGGACAAGAGGCGGAATCTTTTGACGAATACAGCCAGCATGAAGAAGAGAATTACTACGATATTCCGGCCTTCCTGCGTCGGCAGGCGACATAGACGCGGTTACGTTTTAATCACCATTTTTTCTCAGGCGTAGCACATGCCAGATGCCATAGAGGCTGATGGCGATCCAGATGATTTCGATTAAAATAGAGGGCAGATTCGGCGCTTCTATCAGCGATACCATAATACATAACGCGCCAACAAGATTAGTGACGGGTAGCGCCAGTCGCTCATGTGTCCATCGCCCGGACTGAACCATGAAATAAGCGACGACGACCATACCGACCCCAGCCACGCCTATCAGTTCTGCAATTGTCATGATGTTTCATCCATATTAAGCATATCTCAACGGTTTCGTGTCAGGGATAGGTAGCATGATATGCTGCATTGTCATAGTCGCCTCTCACCTCTATGATAGACTCGTGCCACTATTATGTTAACCTATCGGACATCTATGCCCTACTCGCAACGTAAATCATCGGTATCACGGGACTTTATCCTGTTATTTGCAGTCATCATGGTGACTATTGCCATTGTCGCGTTATGGGTTGCGTATAAAACCTTTGAAAACTATGCCGATGGCGTCATCGCTGAGATGGAAGGTGAGGCTATCCGTATCGACCGCTCGCTGATCGTGGAAATCAAAAGTGCTTCTTATCTGCTGGAATCGCTGGCGCGTCAAGTCGTGCAGATCGGCTCCGGTGATCATCAAAAAATTGCGCGCCTGCTACGCTCTTTCAACGATAACAGTCAACGAAACGATGAATTTGCATGGATGAATGCTGAACAAAACGTGATTATTAACAGTGGCAGTGGCATTCTGCCGAAACCCGTTAATCTTAGCGATCGTGATTATGTGAAGAAATCGCTGGCGGCACCGTGGCAAGTGCATCTGGGCCGACCGGTGAAAGGTCGGGTGACGGAACGCTGGATTCTACCGCTTAGTCTTGGCGTCACAGATTACCAAGGGGTATTTGTCGGTATGATTGTACTCAACCTTGATATTGAGCAACTTACCAAAGAACTGGCTCAGATTACCAGAGAATCCGGCATGGAGTTTTCCATCTATATGAAAACACTCAACCTGATTGCTAATAGCCGGATTGACTATACGGCATTTGAATATGTCGATAGCGGGCGTTCGTCGCTTGCCGAGATTGATTTTGATACTTCGCGCAAGGGCTTGCTATCCAAACCACAGCTTTTCCAGCCATCCCGGCCGTTTATCTATTATGAGGCCTCCACTCAATATCCATACATTGTGGAAATTACCTATAACCAGATCAAAAGCGATGACAAAATCTTTGCGCTTATGCAGGCACGGCTCAGCCAAATTTTGATTGTATCGGTCTTTTTGCTGACCCTGCTATGGATGGTACGCACCCGTATTATTCGCCCGGTGGAACAACTTTCCGATATGACGGCAGCGATTTGCGCTGGTGAACGCTATAAACCGTTGCCCAAAGGCGGCCCCATTGAGATCGAAAACCTGGCGAACCAGATTCGTCGGCTCTCCGATTACCTGAACGAACAACATCGTATTGAACAGGAATTGAAGCTTAAGAACCAGTTTCTGACTAAATTGCAGGAAAACTCCAGTACCTTGACCAAGGCGCGCAATGGCTTTTTAGCACAAATGGCTTCCGAAATTCAGCGCCCCATCCACTACGCCCTTGAGTATGTACAAAATATTCGCCATGAGCGTCATGGCACTATTTCTCCTCAGGAATATGCAAGCGATGCAGTCGAGGTTTCCGGACATCTCATGCGATTACAGAATATGGCGGAAGATCTGTATGAAATCGGTGAGATGGAGTCTCATATCATGACACTCCGGGAATCTTCTACGAATATCTCCTTTGTACTACATCGAGCCCTGAGAAAATTTCATGCCTTTCAACAATATCAGCATGTCGAAGTGAAGTTAAAAATCCATGATAATCTGCCTAACCTATTGATTGATGAAGAGCGGTTTATTCAGATTTTGGTACATTTGCTGTGCGGTGCCGTCGCCAGCCTGATGCAAGGCACCCAAATTGATATGGTGGCACAATGCGAATCTGATGAGAAAGGTGCAAGAGTTTTGGTGATTCAACTGAATTATCTGACGCATATTCATTTGCCTGTGCAAGAGAATGCGCCAACGACTTCCTCTACCGAATCCACTGATTTATCGCCACGCATTAAAAGTGATACGACTTGTTTTGCGCTTGCCCGGATGCTAATCTCGCTCTACGACGGTGAAATGTCGGCGGGTACGGCGAAGGGAGAGATGAATCGGATTTTTATACGCTTCCCGGAACACCGATTGTTAGATTAACCCCCAATAGCGTCTACATGATCTAGAATCGATACCCGACCGCCAGAGAGAATCCGTGATCGGGATCGTCATCAAACACACCGAACCGATAACCGGCATAAAACGTAGCACTGCCCTGCAATGCACCTTTGGCCATAATGCCCAACTGGTGCTCCTGCCCTTCACGCCCATCCAGATGATTCAGTCGCCCCAGATCGTTGAACAGCTCTATCCCGGTTGCCAGCTTTTTTACTTCCGGCAAGGGCGATTCCAGTGACCAGGCCAGCTGGTTGCGCCATTCCAGCTTGATGCCATCGTCAGCGTCTTCCCCGATATCCTGTTCAAAAATCGTATTATGTCGCCATTCCAGTTTTGGAGTGACCGGCACCTGCGCCATCAGCCGAAATTCTATCTCATGTGGCGTCTTATCACCATCGCTGTGCGTATATAGCAGGCGTACCCCTCCGTCCCATCCATAGTCGCGGCGCTCAATCAACTGAAACCGATTTTCAATGCGCACACTGGCAAATTCCAGATTATCTCCATCACGCTTATCCTGCGCCGTCACTAGCCGCAAGGCATACCAGTCGGTAAACCCGTAATCGACATGCTGGCGCATCCGAAAACGCTGGTCTTGCCCGCTATCTTCTGCATCCGCCGTATAACCGACACGCCATTGCACCTCCGCCTTTCCTGCGGTGACGGATGCGCCACCCACCTGACTGATGGTGGATGCCGCCTGTCCCGCATGAGCCAGCAAAACAGTGGAAACGGCAATCATGCCGGAAAGAAAAAAACGTGTCATAAGCAAAAAGAAAAGGACGCTGTGACGGTATGCCACAGCGTCCTTGGTGAGTGTGGATGAAAATTATGGTGTGGTATACGGCAAGGATGAATGGTGGACATTGATGCGCACCGTGCCTTCCTTGTCTTTCATGTAACCAAACGTGTATTCCACTTTGGTTTCTTCCGTACTGCCCACGGGAGTAAAGTAGTAATTCCCCATGGCCGTGGCCGAATCCTGATCGGTGATGATTTCCTGCTCACCGAAACGCACCTTGCTCCATGGCTTGATGGCAAAGCCCGTATCCTCGGCAATATCACCGCCAACGAAATAGGACAGTGCCTGATCGAAAGTCTCACGGAATTGGTCCGCTGAGGCCAGAGTCGGTTTAAACAGCACCTCCCCCTGGTCATAGGCATAAAGCGCCTTAATATGCTCGCTGGCACGGGCTTTATAATCGCCCTTTTCCTGATAGACGGTACCGATGGCAACAATGCCGTCCGCCCAGGCTTTCTGTGCGGCCAGCACTTCGTCTTTCGTAATCGCCGATCCTGCCAGTGCAGAACTTGCAAGGAAGCCGGTAGTTAATGCAGATATCATGAATGTTTTCATGTAAAAACTCCAAATATTAATTAATACGGTGATTCAGCGACTGTATCATCGCTACTGCCCCTAATATCAGGTGATATCAGGCGTATTTCAAGCGCATTCGGAACGAATATGGATGTAATTTTGGTAATGCTGGCGTTAGTTTTTCGATGACTTCGCATGTGCGATGGCTGCCTCAACAAACCCTTTAAATAATGGATGCGGCGCGAACGGACGCGAGGTGAATTCCGGGTGGAACTGGACGCCGACAAACCAGGGATGATCTTTCAACTCGACAATTTCCGGTAATTTTCCGCTGGGTGATGTCCCGGAGAACACCATTCCCGCCGCTTCCAACTCATCCTGATAGGCGCTATTGACTTCGTAACGATGGCGGTGGCGTTCGGAAATTAACGCCTCATCATACAACGATCGCGCCCGTGTCCCCTCTTTCAAAGCGCACTCATAGGCGCCCAGGCGCATCGTCCCGCCAACATTATCTTCCTGAGAGCGGGTTTCCAGCACGCCGTCACGCATCCATTCCGTCATCAATCCAACCAATGGACCACGCGGGTCTTCTGTCCCCGACATGCCGAATTCTGACGACCCGGCCTCAGCAATCCCCGCTACATTGCGGGCAAACTCAATCACCGCCATCTGCATGCCAAGACAAATGCCAAAATAGGGAATTCTGTGCTCACGCGCATAGTGCACAGCGGCAATCTTGGAGCGGATGCCACGTTCTCCGAACCCGCCCGGCACCAAAATGGCGTGCACGTTTGAAAGCGCATCACCCAGATCCTCCGGATCGAGCGTCCTTGCATCCACCCAACGGATATTCACATGCGTATGATTGGCAATGCTGGCATGATGCAGGGCTTCGGTCAGTGATTTATAGGCATCGCCCAGCCCGGTATACTTACCAACGATGGCAATGGTCACCTCACCACTACGTCCGGCCTCGCCTTGCGCAATCTGTTCCCAATCCGACAAATCAGGATGCGGCGCATCCGTAATGCCGAAATGGCGCAATACCTGTGTATCCAGCCCTTCCTTGTGATAGGTGCGCGGCACATGATAAATGGAAGAAACATCCAGCCCCTGAATCACGCTTTCTTCCTGAAGGTTACAGAACAGTGCAATCTTGCGGCGCTCCGTCGCCGGAATTTCCCGATCAGCGCGACACAGGATAATATCCGGTACAATCCCGATCGAACGCAACTCCTTGGCGGAGTGCTGCGTTGGTTTTGTCTTTAGTTCCTTGGCCGCCGGAATCCACGGCACCAATGTCACATGCATGAACAGGACACGCTCCCGCCCCAGCTCATAACCCAGTTGCCGTATGGCCTCTAGATAGGGCAAGCCTTCTATATCACCCACAGTACCGCCAATTTCACAGAGCACAAAATCATCCGACTCCGTATCCTTCATCACAAACTGCTTAATGAGATCAGTCACATGCGGAATGACCTGCACCGTACCGCCCAGATAATCGCCGCGCCGCTCCTTGGCCAGCAGGGTGGAATAAATCTGACCGGTCGTTACGTTATCACTGCGTCGTGCCGTCACGCCGGTAAAGCGCTCATAATGCCCTAAATCTAGATCGGTTTCCGCCCCATCATCCGTGACGAAGACTTCCCCATGCTGAAACGGACTCATCGTGCCAGGGTCGACATTGAGATACGGGTCAAGCTTGCGGCAGCGCACCTTGAATCCGCGCGACTGCAACAGCGAGGCCAGCGCCGCCGAAGCCAGCCCTTTGCCAAGCGACGACACCACCCCACCCGTAATGAAGATGAACCGTGCCATGTCGTCCCTGTGCCTCCTTGTCCGTTATTCCGCCACCGGTGCTGCCAACGGCTTTGTTTTCTCCGGCAGTGCGTCTACTGGCGCCGTTTCCACCGGAATGTCTGTTGCTTTATCATCAGGAGATTCCACTGGCGATAGATTTTCCGTGTTTTCACCAGCGCTACGTTCCTGCTCATCCGTTTCACCCGCTTCCGAATTAACCACTGGTTCCGCCCCATCACGCGGTGCGCTGAATGGCTGCTGTTCCACCACCTCATCGACTAGTGAACGCGAACTGCCCTGCGTTGTCAGAATGCTGAGTACCAGACTGTTGACCATGAATAATGTCGCCAGTACCGCCGTGGTACGGGTCATCAGGTTGGCCTGCCCCCGGCTGGAGAGCAGTCCGCCGCCACCACCGGATCCAAGTCCGAACCCATCGGTATCACTACGCTGAATCAGCACCGATCCAATCAAAAATATGGCTAGCACCAATTGTACGATCAGGAGAATTAATTCCATTTCTCTTTTATCCCTTGCTTATGTATCTGCTACGCTAGTGACGCTATTTAACAGTGTTCATGATCCCTGTCCACTCCTGCGCATCAATGCTGCCACCACCGACCAACGCACCGTCTACCGAAGGAATGGAAAAGATGTCTGCACTGTTCGCCGCCTTAACCGAACCACCATACAGGACAGAAGCATTAATATGATGCTTTGCTATGTGCGCGTGGATGGCATCACAGACATCTGTTATTTCTTCTATCGTGGGTGTACGCCCGGTACCGATTGCCCAAACCGGCTCATACGCTACGATCAGCGATTCCAGACCTGCGTTTTCTGCCAATACTGCATCCAGCTGTGCCAAAATGATGCGTAAAAAATCACCACTGTCCCGCTGTTCTTGCGTCTCTCCAACACATAAGACCGGCGTTAATGCTGCATTACGTGCCGCTTTGACTTTTGCTGCCACCAGCACATCCGATTCACCATGCCCGGCGCGCCGCTCGGAATGCCCTACAATCACATAGTCGCAGCCAACATCTTTTAACATGGCCGCGCTGACATCGCCGGTATAAGCACCTTTCTCCTCCGGGTGACAGTCCTGCGCACCGATGGCCAGTTCAGAGTCAGACACCAGCATCAACGCTTCTGAAAGGTAAGGTGTAGGCAGACAATGCACCACCTGATGCTGTTCACCAATATCTGTTACCTGCATTGCCTCTATCACAGACGTTAAATGCTCTTTTACAAACGCACGATTACCGTGCATTTTCCAATTACCAATTAGGTACATAACTGTGTGCTCCAGGTGGTTTTAGCGGTTCTATCACGTGATTACTGGCTTTTCTAGCAGGAAAACCTTTGAATCTTTATGCGGCGGACGATAGATAAAGAGAATAACCCTTTAGAGACTTATCATGTTATCGACGCTGCGTCACAGTACAGACAGTTTTTTTGTTAAAATATTACTAGTGTTGCTCATTGCCAGCTTCGCGTTGTGGGGCGTTGGCGATATGGTCAGTTCCCAGGATAATGTCGCCGTCGCTACCGTGGGCGAAGAAATCGTGACAGATGTAGAGTATGGGCGTTCACTGGCACGACTACGCGCCAATCTGGGTGAGTATTTTTCCGACGAAATTGCTCAGTCACTCCGCCTGTACCAGGTGACATTAGCTGGCCTGATCAGTGAAAAACTCATTGCACAGGAAGCAAAACGACTCCACTTACTGGCAGGTGATGATTTAATCAAGCGTATGCTCGGGGAAGACTCCCGATTCCGCAATGAGAGTGGGTTATTTGACCGCGATATGTTTGAACGGCATGTCCGACAGATGCAGCTCAGCGAGCAGCAATACCTAGAACAACTCAACTATCACGCAGTGGATTATATTCTGGAGCAGACAATCACGCCGCAAAGCCTGCCTGATCCAGCACTGGCCAACCTGCTCTATGAAATTCAGGAAGAGCGGCGCAACGTGCTGGCCTTTGTGATTCGTGATTTCCCCACCCGGCATCTGGCGTCCCCAACCGATGATGCATTGCGCACTTATTATGATGCGCATCGCGAACACTACAAAGCACCGGAATATCGAGTCTTGCAATATATATTGCTGGATCGGGATGCCGTCACAGATGCTGTTTTCATTAGTGATGATGATCTCCGGGATGCCTATTTTGAACGCCAGAAAGAGTTGGTGACGCCAGAAAAGCGTGATGTAATTCAATTGCTGTATGAAGAAAAGGCTCTCGCTGAACAAGCCTACGGATTACTTAGATCCGATACGGATATACAGGTGGTAGCACGTCAGGCTACTCCTACAAATCAGGGCAATATTGAGCTAGGTAAGTTGACGAAAGCACAATTGCCCCATGCGGCAGATGCTGTTTTTGCACTGGAAAAGGGGGGATTCACTGCTCCGATACAAACCGGGTTTGGCTGGCATATTTTTTACGTCAGAGACATTACAACTTCCTATATGCCGTCTTTTGACTCACTGAAATCTACGTTGCGGAAAGAATTGATACAAAACCGCTCTAATCATACATTGGCACAACTTGTTGAAAAACTTGAGGATACTATCGCCGCCGGACTACCCATTGAGGAGGTGGCCGCTACAATTAATGTCCCATTACGGGAGTCTGTACCAATTGACGCTAAAGGGAAGCGTGGCGATAATACCATTGCGTTAGAACCTGAAACCTATAGCGCCTTAATTAACCATGCCTTCCTGATGGAAGAAGGCGACATTTCCGACGTACAACGCATCGAAAGTGGCGGGTATTTCGTGGTGAGTCCAGTGCAAATCACTCCTAGCAGACAGCGTACCTTTGAGGAAGTACGTGGTCTGGTGTCACGTGATTGGATGGAGCAAGAACGAAAGCACGCGCTAAAAGATCATACTCAGGAGATACTGGAAGCGTTGGACTCCGCTCAACTTGACTCTAAAACCTCTATCACCCGAATGCTAAAACCTTATGGTATAGATAAAATTCACATGCTTACACTGAAACGCGGCGGCATAGTGGATAAAGGTAAGGGCACTATTAGGTATGAGCAAGTCAGCACCGATTTTGTGGAGACTGCCTTCACTGCTACAAAACCCTATACCATCATCGGTTTTTCAGAATACGGGGACAACGCATTACTGGCCGGAATCTATCTCGGAGAATCATCCCTTCCTGAAGGTGGTGCGGAAAGCGGGCGGCAAGATGTTGCCCGGCGGCTAGAAAAACAGTATGAGCAGGAAATCATCCAGCAATATCTGGCTGCGTTACAACGGCGATTCCCGGTACGTCAGGATTCACTGGCTGTCGATCGGGTGATTCGGCAATTCTGATGCACTCCGCCACCGTCTTTCCTGAGCAATCCGCCATTACACAGGCACTACAGGAAGGCCGTAACACCCTGCTATGGACCCGAATCGTCACTGATATGGAAACGCCGGTCTCCGCCATGCAGAAGCTGGCTTCCAATTCTGATACGCCTTCCTTCCTGCTGGAATCGGTTCATGGCGGCGAGAGGCGAGGTCGCTACTCTCTGCTGGGTCTTTACCCGGATCGGCTGTGGCGCTGTTATGGTGCCAGGGCAGAAGCCTGCATGGTGATAGATGAGAACTCTACCTTTGAACCGCTGCCGGAACCATCACTGCGCTCACTGCAACAGGAGCTGGATCATATCGCCATGGACATTCCGGAGACGCTGCCGCGCATTGCCACCGGCATGATCGGTTATCTGGGCTATGACATGGTGAAGCAGTTTGAACGCCTGCCGCATGCCAATCCCGATCCAATCGGCATTCCCGATGCCTGCCTGATGCGTCCGCGCCTGATGCTGATTTTTGATAATGTCGATGGCGTGTTATTCGCCTGTGCCCCCATCTGGAAAGACACACCGCTTGCTGCCGATGCAGCATACGAAACTGCTGCCGACCTGATCCGCGATTCACTGGCAACACTGGAAAACACGCCAGTACAGGATAGTTATTTCGATCCAGAGCATCGTACGCCGCTGGAGTTTACATCCAACGCCACGCCAGAAGCCTATCATGCCATGGTCGAAGCCGCGAAAGAATATGTCCGTGCCGGTGATATTTTCCAAGTGGTCCCGTCACAGCGTTTTGAAACCACGTTTCCGGTGCACCCGTTTGATCTCTACCGGGCACTGCGCTATCGTAATCCATCACCCTTCCTGTTCTACCTGAATATGGGCGGGTTTACGCTGGTTGGCTCTAGCCCAGAAATCCTGGTACGGCTGCGTGATGACACGGTGACTGTACGCCCCATCGCCGGAACACGCAAACGCGGCACCGATGAGGCTGAGGATGTGGCACTGGAGCAAGATTTGCTTGCCGACCCTAAGGAAATCGCTGAACATCTGATGTTGCTTGATTTGGGACGCAACGATGTAGGACGCTGCACACAAGATGGTAGTGTGCACGTTACCGAACAAATGATCGTCGAGCGCTATTCCCATGTGATGCATATCGTCTCCAATGTTGAAGGTACTCGCCGTCCGGATGCCAGCGCCATTGACTGCCTGATGAGCGGCTTCCCGGCAGGGACGGTCAGCGGCGCACCGAAAATCCGGGCGATGGAAATCATCGATGAGCTGGAACCGGTCACCCGCAGTTTCTATGCCGGCGGGGTGGGATATTTCTCGTCCAGCGGATGGATGGATACGTGCATCACCCTGCGCACCGCGCTGGTGAAGGACGGACAGCTCTATGTGCAGGCAGGCGGCGGCGTAGTTGCCGACAGTGACCCACAGGCGGAATATGAAGAATCCTGCAACAAGGCCAAAGCCATTATGAGCGCCGCCGAACTGGCGATGGGATTGATGGGAGTGGCAGAATGATGCATATATGTGTAATTGTCATTCTGGAAGCAGTAAGAGAAATACCGTGACCAATCTCCTCCTCCTCGATAATTACGACAGCTTTACTTACAACCTGCTGCATTATTTTGCAGAACTAGGGGCGGAGGTGGAGGTGGTGCGCAATGATGCGCTGAGCGTCGCCGAGGTAGCAGCGCGCTCACCCGCAGGGATCGTTATCTCACCTGGACCGGGTGCACCGAAAGATAGTGGCATCTGCCTTGAGGTCATTCAGGCATTAGGCGCCACCACCCCTATACTGGGCGTCTGCCTGGGCCACCAGGCCATCGGCGAAGTCTATGGCGGGAGCATCGTACGACATCCCCCTATGCACGGCAAAACCAGCGACGTTGTACATGGCAGCAAAAGCGTCTTTGCTAGCCTCCCCTCCCCCTTCACCGCTACACGCTACCACTCGCTGGTGATTGACCCGACCTCCCTGCCAGACTGTCTGGAAGTCACCGCCCACACCAACGACGGCGTCATCATGGGCATCACGCACAAGGAACACCCGGTTCACGGTGTCCAGTTCCATCCGGAAAGTATTGCCTCCGAGCATGGTCATGCCCTGCTGAAGAACTTTCTGGAAATGCTGTGATGCGCCCCCTGCTGACTACCAGATTACTGGTAACGCTTGGCATTACTTGCCTGGTTGCTTCCGCGCTCATCAGTTTCCTACAGGTACAGCAGGCCGGCCGCGAACTTGAACACTATCGGCAGCTATCGGCCACACAGGAACGCCAAATTACCACCCTCTGGCAGGATGTGGCACACATCGATAGCCGTGCCGACATGGCGTTGTGGTTTGCCTCACAACAGCCAGAGAACGCTGACATGGTGGCTTACTTCGTTGCTCGTTTTTCCGATGCGAAGAAGGATGGCCTATGGACAGTGGATAACGTGATGGTACTGGCGGCCTCGGAGCGGCAGGCACGACTGGATGCCATCAACCGCCTCTATGAAGAAAAGCTGAATGCAGAAGAAGCAATGATGCATGCTACCCACCGGCAACAACAATATGGCGCACTGGCGCTGGTGCTGCAACTGGCCGGTCTGGTGATGATTATCCTCCGGCGCGATGTACCGAACATATAAGCAAAATCTTCATATAGTCATTTCAAAATCATATGACACGTTCATATTATTTTGAGTAATGACGATAACATTGTAGTATTATAGGCTCTTAGAGGGTGTCGCTATTTCGCTTATGCGTCGGCGAAAATGGCAGTTTTGCGAGACCCAAAGCGAAGTGTATTGGACATACATGAGCGAGGAAGCGCAGGAAAACTGTCATTTGCGGCAAGCAGAAGTAGAAATAGCGACACCCTCTTAAATCTCCTTTAACGGTTCCACGCTATGGTTGGGGAAAATTCAAGGACTTACGCTTATGCATCAGGACGCCGCCCACCCCCAGGAACCCTATGAAGGAAACGCCTTGCGTGACGTAACTGACCACGTCTACCACACGCTATCTCTGTTTGAACAATTAGCTGCCCGGCTGGAGCAGCGCTGCCACGCGCTGGATGCAACCGTGGCCGGTCATGGCGGTGAACAGGCGCTTATGGCCGCTGCCGTCGAACATCTCAACTTGGGAAGGCTCCAACCTTTACTTGACGATGCTGGCAACTGCGACATTCTGATTAATGGCATTCACGATATTTACGTTGAACGCGGCGGGGTACTGGAAAAAGTCGATCTACAGTTTGATTCTGAGGAAGAGCTTGCCGAACTGGCCTTTGGCATCGCTCATTCCTGCGGCCGGGTGATTGACCTGAAACACCCTTATGTCGATGCCCGTCTGCCCGACGGCTCACGGGTCAATATTGTTATGCCGCCCGTTTCCATCGATGGGGTCAGCATCTCCATTCGTAAATTCGGCGGCGCGTCACTGAACCTGACCAATATGGCGGAAAGCGGCTGCATGAGTCTGGAGATGGCCGAATTTCTGCGCTGCTGTGCCAAAGCCAATGCCAATATGGTGATTTCCGGTGGAACCGGCTCCGGGAAAACCACCCTACTCAATGCTATTTGCAAACATATCCCGGAAACGGAGCGGGTCATTACTATTGAGGATTCTGCCGAACTGCAATTACCGATCCCCCATGTCGTGCGTCTGGAATCGATTGACCATGACAGTAATGGCGGACGTGTCGTCACCATCCGTGACCTGGTACGTAACGCGCTACGGATGCGCCCGAACCGGATCATCGTTGGTGAGTCACGCGGCGCTGAAGCGTTTGATATGATTCAGGCGATGAATACCGGCCATGACGGCTCACTGACTACCGTGCATGCCAACACACCGCGCGACGGCATCGCCCGGATTGAAAACATGATTGGTATGGCCGGCGTCAACCTGCCGACCGTGGCCATTCGCAAACAGATTGCTTCCGCCATCCATTTTGTGGTGCAAGTGGAACGCGGCTCCAACGGTCATCGTCATATCTCCACCATCTCCGAAGTCGTTGGCGTGGAAGGCGACATTATTACCATGCAGGATTTGTTCACCTACCGACAAAAGCAGCAGCCGGACGGTTCCACTCACGCGGAGCATGTCTGGAGTGGCGTATTCCCACGCCACAATAAGCTGAATCAGCTGCTGCGCGACGGCGGCGTCTTAAAAATGAATCTCTAGAGGATACTACTATGTCTGAAGAAAATAACGCACTACTATTGCAGCATGTACGGCGTCTTGAAGAAGAACTGAACCTGCTCAAACAGGAACAGGATTACCGCTTCAACAACATGCAGCATCATATCACTGCACAGGAACCCGTTCCACCAGTACCCCATAACCCGGTTGCAGAAGAACTAACCGAACAGCTGGTACAGGAACTCTCCGATATGGGACCGATCCAGCCATTACTAGACGACGAATCTGTCAACGATATTCTCATCAACGGCACCGATTCCGTTTATGTCGAGCGATACGGAAAATTGGAGCGCACCAGCGTCATCTTCCCGCAGGACTCACAGATCATGGAATTAGCGCATCGGATCGTCAAAGCTGTCGGACGCCACCTCACCCCATCCCGCCCACTGGTCGATGCCCGCCTGCTGGACGGCTCGCGGGTAAATATCATCGCACCGCCATTGGCCGTCGATGGCACCTCGATCTCCATTCGTAAATTCTCCAAGCGCAGCATCACACTGGACATGATGGCCGAGCAGGACAACGTGTCGCAACAAATCGCCGAATTCCTAAAGATTATCGGAAAATGCCGCATGAACGTCATCATCTCCGGTGGAACCGGCTCCGGTAAAACGACGCTGCTTAACGCGGTATCTAACTTTATTGAAGATGAAGAACGCGTGGTCACGATCGAGGATGCAGCAGAATTGAAACTACAACAACCTCATATCGTCCGCTTGGAAACCAAGCCGGTATCCTTCAGTGACGGACGGCGCGAGGAAGAGGTCAGCATGCGCGACCTGGTGAAGAACGCACTACGGATGCGCCCCGACCGTATTATCGTCGGAGAGGTACGCGGCCCGGAAGCGTTTGACATGATGCAGGCGATGAATACCGGCCATGAAGGATCACTGACGACCATCCACGCCAACCACCCACGCGACTGTCTGGCCAGGTTGGAAAACATGATGGGGATGGCCAATCTGGGACTGCCAATGCGCTCGATCCGCCAGCAGATTTCCTCCGCCATTAATATCATCGTGCAAATCAGCCGGATGCGTGATGGCCATCGCCGCCTGACTTATGTCACCGAGATTATCGGGATGGAGGGGGACACTATTACCATGCAGGATCTGTTTGCTTTTAATGCCAAGGGGGAAGGAAAAGACGGTAAGCTGGACGGCGAGTTCAAATGGAGCGGCATCATGCCCCGCTTCGTCCGCCGCGCCGCCTATTACGGCGAGCTGGAGCATCTGGCACAATGTTTGGGTGTGCGTATTCCGAAACTGTAAATCATTGACACCGCCCAATAGAAACAGTAATTTACCTTCATTAAAATTACTGGTGACGTGATTTTTGCTTATGCGAAAAACTGCATCGCCGGTGTTTGTTGTCGATATTTCGGAGTTTTTATGGAACTTACAGAAGAGACAGCGCAATCTATAATCGGTGCAATTGAAGACTTCTTTCAAATGCGGGTGTTTTTTGAAATCTTCATTGATCATCAGAGCCAACCAAAACAGACAGAACGATGTATTATTAGCCTTGCACCTACTGATCCCATTACTCTGAATGCCGATAACGGCTCCATTGTCGTTAAGGACACCAGCAATAGCTGGTGTATTTTACAGGGTGATTTTATTATGATATGCAATGGTATGCTTATTCACAGCATGCAGAACGGGGGAGTGCGCATCATAATGTTGGCAACCGATAAACCTATTCATATATAGCCTTTCCTAACTCAGGTAAGGCTCTTTTTTTTGCCTTCTGTATTATCACTCCGGCGCAGTTCCTCCCCCGCAAGCAGGGGAGGCAATGACTGACGCTACATTTTCAACATGTTCCCATGGGGGAAAAACCACGCATCAATACGGCGTGTAGACTTCCACCTGTAACAGCCCACGCATAATCTTATCGCGCGCTTCCTCCACCTGTTCGATCATGTCCAACGTCACGATATTCTTGTTATGGACATCGACGGCGTAATCGAGCGCCCCTTCCTTCAGCCCCAGATATTTGATTCCCGGCTTCCAGCGCCCGCTATAGGTGCTGGTGATCGTCTCATACACCGCCTTGTCGACCCGCTTGATCATCGACGTCACGACCGTCCCTGGAAACAGGCTGTTCTGGTTGGTATCCACCCCGATCGCATAGCGCCCCATCTCTTCTGCTGCTTCCAACACACCGATTCCGGAACCACCCGCCGCCGCAAAAATGACGCTCACCCCCTCATTATATTGCTTTTTCGCTAGTGTCTTAGCACGCTCCGGGTTGTTCCATGCCTTGGGATCATTACCAATAATGTCGCGCACCAATTCGGCATCCGGGTTATAATATTTTGCCCCCTGGTAAAACCCGAGCGCAAAATTGTTAATCAGTGGCACGTCCATTCCACCGATAAAACCGACCTTGTTGCCCGGAGAGAGTGCAGCACCAATAATGCCAACCAGAAATGCTCCCTCATGATCCTTGAAACTGACGGACTGCACATTTTTGTATATCGGAGGAATAATTCCATCAATCACCGTGAATTTCACTTCCGGATAATCATTGGCAATGGTCAGCACTGGCACCATGTTCTGAAAACCGACCGCAATAATATGGGTATAGCCGTCGTTCACAATTCGGCGAAACTCAGCCACACGATCCTGATTTGGTTCAATACGGTACTCATCATAGTCAATACCGACCTCCTGGCGCGCCTGCTGTGCCCCTTTACGCACCAGATCAATGAACCCTTTGTCCCCTTTCTTACCGCTGAATTCATAGATGATCGCAGGACGGAATTCCGCCTCGCTCAGTGGCGCTGCCGCCTGCGATATTGCAGCGCAAAATAAGAGCGATAATATTACAAAAGAAGCTACAAGACGCCTCAAAAAACCTGTGCTATGATGGTAAGCAAAACACATAATAAATAACTTATACACAAAAATGACCGAAACCACCACACAAAACATACGCGAGTTAAGGGAATACCTTGCTACCGCAGGCTATGATGGATTTTTGTTGCCGGTTACCGACGAATATCAAGGCGAATATTCGGCCGATTATGCACGGCGTGTCACCTGGCTGAGCGGATTCGACGGCTCCGCAGGCATGATTGTGGTACTGCCGGAGCAGGCTGTCCTATTGGTGGATGGACGCTATACGCTACAGGCGGCACAGGAAGTGAATACGAACCTATTCGACATACATAATAGCGCCGACGTGACCACAGCGCAGTATCTGAGTGCTCATACGAAAGCGTCGACTACCATTGCCTACGACCCATGGCTGCATACGGTACACCAGATCCAGACGTTGTCACAGCAGGCACCCTGTACCCTGACACCTCTTAACTCCAACCCGGTGGATGCGCTCTGGCACGATCAGCCACCACGCCCCATGGAACCGCTTATCCGACATGACGACAGCCTCGCCGGGTGTACCAGTACCGAAAAAATTACACAGGTTACGGCGCGTATGGCGGCAGATGCCTTATTACTCACCGAACCCGATACTATCTGCTGGCTGCTCAATATTCGTGGATCGGACATCCCCTATAACCCCCTGCCCCTATGTTATGCCGTGCTGCATAAGAACGGACAGGTAGAACTGCTCATCCACCCGGAAAAAGTCCCGGACGACCTATTGGATACACAGGTTATGCCAGTGGATGACCGCCGGATCGACGATTGGATGCGTGCATGCACCCTCTCACAAATGCAAATTGACCCGGCACGCTGTCCTATCTGGTTTGCGCAAGCCTTTAAACAAGCCGGAGTGGAGGTCGTCGAGGCGGAAAATCCGATAACCCTACTTAAGGCCATCAAGAATGTGGTAGAAATTGACGGGATGCGCGCAGCACATCACGTCGATGGCACTGCATTCAAAGCGTTTACCGATTGGTTCGATGGGTTGTCTGATGATACGGACATCACTGAACTAGATGTGATTGAAACATTGGAGGCCTTTCGGCGGCGCCATCCCGATTACATACAGCCAAGCTTCGCTACCATTGCCGGTGCGGCGGAACATGGCGCCATTGTCCACTACCGCGCCAGTGAGGCAACCGACCGGGAGATTGCGGCAGGTGAGTCACTGCTGATCGACTCCGGCGGTCAGTACGCTTACGGCACCACCGACATCACCCGCTGCTTTGTCCGGGGGGAACCTTCCGCCGCTTATCGCAGGCATTATACCCTAGTATTGAAGGGACATATCGCTCTGGCGACCGCTATTTTCCCGGAAGGCACTACTGGCCACCAGCTTGATGCATTGGCACGGCAGTTTCTCTGGGCGGAAGGACTAGACTACCAGCACGGCACCGGCCATGGCGTTGGACATTTCCTCTGTGTTCATGAAGGACCGCAGAGCATTTCGACGCGCGCTAATGGCGTGGCACTGATGCCGGGGATGATCTGCTCGAATGAGCCAGGCTACTATGCGGAAGGGAAGTATGGCATCCGCATTGAGTCACTGGTGCTGGTGGTGGAAAAGATGGTGGTGGACGGGACGCGCTTCTTCGGCTTTGAAACGCTCACCCGCGTACCGATCGACACCCGTCTTGCCGATCGCTCCCTGATGAGCGGCACCGAATGGGCATGGCTGGAGGAGTATAATCAGAGTAGTAACTAGGCTCAGGACTCATTATAAAGTTCCATCATTCCGGGCTTGACTTGGAATCCATTGCTCTGTCGTCACTCCGGCGACTTGTCTCGCCAAAGCACAGCGACGGCGGAAGGCCGGAGTCCAGTAAAAGAAAACATCGAGTGATGTTTTCTGACGTCTATTGTCCTCCTGACAATAGACTTATTCTGGATTCCGGATATGCTCGCCTCCTTGCTCGCATTCCGGAATGACGAGAGAGTGATTTTATGAGTCCTGAGCCTAACTAATAAACGCTAATAGCTTTCAACAAATGCCAGTGCACATTGAACGGAACTATCCGTTAGCAGATACGTACCATTAGTTGCCGCAGCATTGGCTGCATTGGTACAGGTATCCCAGTTCACTGCCCATATCTTCCCTCGCTGTGGGAGTCCATCATCTAACTTCGTATCGATATTCCACGCCTCTTCCGGGGTCAATGCCGGGCCATATGTATCTTCGTTGGCGGTATCCGCGCCAAATGACAGCACTTTATTATATACATTATCGGTATAATTGGCATCGCCTGAAGCCGTATAGCTATCAAACGTGCTCCAGCCCGTCCCGCTGATCTTTGAGGAGGGAACATTAATGTCTATTTCAGCATCAAATACGCCGCCACTGCTGGTAATGCCGGTATAGGTGCCTTCAATCAGTCCGGCATTGGATAAATGCTGCCAGAACATATAGATTTCTGCTGTCTGACTGGCGGCATTCTCATCAATATCATTGTCTCTGTCGCCGTTACAGGTCTGTGTGCCTGTCCCGCTTGGGCTGGCAGCGCCGCAATTGGTCATGGTGCCCCAGAAATCTTCCGCATTATTAATATCGCCCGGCAGTCCGAAATACTTGTTTTTAAAGGTGTTGACGGCAGTCTGGTAACTGGAAAATTCCGTCGTAACGGCACGCAGCTCCGAAGCGCGGATCAATTCCTGTCCGGTTAAGATACCGCCGGTCAGCAAACCGAGGATCACCAGCACAATGGAAAGTTCTACAAGAGAAAAGGCCGCGATTCTTGCATTCATAACAACCACATTTTAGAGACTTACTCTTAAAAAACACTTAACGGGTTGCCGCCCATCCCCGGCATAAAAAATTCCCCCGCAACCGGATGGTCAATCGGGGGGAGGATATCTAAACTTCTGATGAGAGAGGCGGTAAATATCCCGACCTCTCTTTCTCAATGTAACAATTGCTGCAAGCAGCAGTAACCCCATTGGGATTATTGAACTAACAGCCCAGAGCCGAAAAAGATCCAGTTCGGACATTTTCTGCTCTCCAATATATAAGAACTTGCTTAATTAAACCGCATCCTCGCCGCCCACGCAACCCCCATTACATGAAGAGTTGATGACAGCGGGAGCATCAGACTGCACAACCGCCTGTGACTTTCCTGAAAATCTGGTGATCCCTGCAGGGTTCGAACCTGCGACCTACTGATTAAAAGTCAGTCGCTCTACCAGCTGAGCTAAGGGATCAGGCCAGTGTGGCAAAATAGTGGTTCGCCCACGCATGTCAACCGCAAAATATCTGGCTCTTCAGCTATGGTTGCGGTGTTTCCCGCAGCGTACGCCCGAAACGGGACATATTTCTTTCCAGCAATTGCTCTTCTATCGACAGATCGCCTGTTCCACCGTCTGCCATCGACCCATCTTCGGACGGAGGCGGAGGAGGTGGTGGCGGTACAATCTCTTTCGCGCCACCTTCATAAATGGTGAAATACTCACTGTAGAAGAGCTGATTCGGCTCTAATGAAAACGTGATGTGTCGCTCCTCTTCCGACAGAAGCGGAATGCCGGTCTGGCGCGTAATGCGCCGATGATCGATGCGCTCGCGCCATGCATCTTCTTCCAATCCCTGACTCTCTCCGTTCAGGCGCAATATCAGATCCTGAAATAAACGTTCTTCCTGCGGCTTCCAGACGAATGATACTAGCTGCGGACTAATGGCTGTTACGTAAAGCTCGCTATCCGGTGTATTCTGCGCATGCGTCAGGGTAATCCCGTTCACACGCACCATCCATTGATCCTGATTATTATAGATGACCGAACTCAGATGGTAATACGGATAGACTAGAGGCGTTTCCTCTCCCTCAATGGCTACATCCGTTTCGGTATCAAAAATCTTTTCAATGGACTCCTCCGCCGTATCGCGACCGTAAAACAGGCGTTCTTCCACTTGACGAATCACTGCCAGATATTCCCGCAACTGCTCCGGCGTTAGGAAAAGTGAGACAGATTGGTCACCGTACGACGGAACAAATCCGCGATCCGATGTGGCCGATTCGCCATTCGGTGGCGCAATGGCGGCTAATGCCGCCGGATCTTCTGCAACATTCACCTCCTGCTGCGCCGAACCGATGCCAGGCATAACCAGAGCACAGATGCAACCGCCGGCTATCCAGGCAATCTTGCGTATCCGCAACCGCTGTTTCCACATATTATGAGACACGGCCGCTCTCCTGTGTCTCTACCTCTTCAATCCCAATCCACAGGAAGACAACATTTGCACGCACCAATGACGGTGTTTCTCCGGCACGTACGGCCTCCCTAAGGGTCGCTGAATAATCATCGGCCTTACGTAATTCAAGCATCTTCAAACGAATAAATCCGGGAAAATTATCCTCTATGCTTCTAATTAATGCATAAACATGTGCGTCCGTCAGCGCAGAAAAACCAAGCGTTACTTCGCGATAAATCGGCTCAAATCCTACATATTTCTGGGTTTCCTTTCCAAACATGTTCTGTGATGAGATACTCACACTCATATCCATTACACGGTGTCGCTTTCTCAGTACATCCAGTGCGACCCTGGCACGGTTGACATCAAGCGTATAATATCCGCGAGTGAGGCGTTCATAGAGTTCTTTGTAGGAAAAAAACGCTCCCTCATAAATATTGAATTTATTCTCCAGATCCGCAAGCCGGGTGCGTTTCTGACGCATGTCATTTTCAATGGCACGGGATTGCTTCTGCTGATCGCCGGCAAACCCGTCCGCAAGGTACATAGCCACCCCCAGCACCGCTAGAATGGCAAATGCCACACCAGCATTTTTAACGACACGGCGCTTTAAAAACGAAAGCTTTCGAGACTGTTTTTCATCCGCCATGGCTACCTCTTCGCCGCCTCCGATGAAGGTTCAATTCTTACTGACGTAACAACGTTTCTCACTTCCTGGCCAGCGTCAGCCTGCCCGCGATCACCGAAATTGATATTTAAGCCACGCCCGGTATTGTTTAACTCCTCAATCGGGTCGTGTTCCAACGCATAATCCGGCAATTGAGCCTGGAGTGCATTAAACGTTTTATCCCACAATGCTGCCGCCACTTCTTCCTTACCGCGACGCACATCAAAGCTGAATTCCACCGAAGCGCTGATATTCTGTTCCTCCGAGACGGTGCTGTTTTGTGAAGCATTATGATTATTTGTCGACGCCTCCTCTTTTCTCTCCCAATTGAACCGCAAGACTCGCATTTCCTGACTTACCTGCCCTGCCACTGCCGCTACAATCAACGTATGATTAGGGAATTCCTTGGAAAGAGAATCATTGATTTTCATCAAGCTATCGACCCTGAACGGGTCAACTTCGAATTCTGCCGCCTTCGCCTCAAACTCATCAACGCGTTTTTGTAGTTGTTTGTTCTCCGCTTCCAGGTCAACTAACTGGCTGGACGCCATAACCCCGTCATATAACCCCATGCCAATCATGCCGATTAACCCAACCGAACCAAGTGCTGCAACGGCACGTGTCCCTGTCAGGACTTTAAACAGATTCTCGGTCTGCTTCACATAATTTGGCAGCAACCTTAATCCACGCTTTTTGGATTGAAGAAAGGCACAAGCAATAAAGATATCGGAAAACCGGTCACCGGAAAGTACGGCGTTTTGCAACCCAAGTAGCGATGCCGCTTCATGTGGCGTCAATAGCTGCGTCGTATTGGCACCAAAGGTTTCCGTCGACAGGTTAAGCTTAATATCTTCTCCTACCACCATCATAATATTAAGAAACGCATCATCACGGTAAGACAAGCGTTTCAGATACTCAATGGTATTGCGAATTTCCTGCTCAATATTCCCAGCCAATACCGTTGCCTTCTCATTCGCCAATGCCTCTGCCATCCGGGTAAAGACCAACTTTCCATCCTTCAACACGACCTGCCGAAATCCACCGGTCTTATTATGCAAAACAAGGATATCCCAACGCGCCGTTTCACCGTCAGCTGTGCCCCCACCTGGTTTTTTCTTTTTCGCTACCTTACTCTTTAATTGCGATAATTTACCCGTTGATTTGGCATTAGCGGTGCCTGAAGCTTGATCTATATCAATGGCTTGCTGCAACCGGGTCATGATGTGCTCCGATTCTACAGGCGTCAGATAAATGCCAAGAAAACGGTTGGCGCGGGCATAGAGCAACTCACACCAGCCCTTGATCTTCCCGGCGTAGGATACGGAAACGAGCAAAAAGTTCCAATCCTTACGCCCAGATTTCTCTCGCCCCAGCGAAATGGCTCCTTTCAGGTCATCGGCGGAAAAATCCCGATCCAGCCGCCGTTGTACGATCTTATTGACGCCAAGTGGGGTGACCGGCGGCAAGGTGTGCTTGATATACGACTGATCGACCAGATCCACCAACATATACACCGGCGCATCCGAATGTTCGAGCAATAGTTCTGAGAACGTCTCGCTGGTTTTCGCTTCCGGGTCTGTTGAAAACAGGCGGCGCAGTACTTTATCTCCCTCAAGATACAGCAATACAGCACCTTCATCCCCGACAAACAGGACAAAGTTCCCTTTGACACGGCGTTTTATAGTATCGTTACCCGGCTTTTTCCACTTGACCATCAGACCATTTTGACCATTAGAAATCTATCTTGCTGAATGAATCATACAACGGTCCGAAGACGGCGGCAATCACCCAGAAGATAATTCCACCTAAAATGACGGTCATTGTCGGTTGAATGAGGCTTATCATCCCTTCTACGGCATCATTTACCTCACGTTTGTAGAAATAATTGATGTTTTCGAGCGATTCGGTCAGATTCCCGCTTTCTTCACCGATCTTAAACATCCGGATCACCAGGTTGGGAAACTGACTGGACATCCGTACAGAATCCGTCAGACGGTTCCCTTCCATCACACTGCGATGCACCAGGTCAATCGATTCCCTGAGCACGCGGTTCTTCACGACGTCTTTGCCGGCCATCAACGAGTCAAGAATATCAATCCCACTATTAAACATGACCGCGAAAAAGTGGGTAAACCGCGCCATATTGATTTTGTTCACTACATTACCAATCACCGGCATTTTCAATACCATAGCGTCAAATCGATAAGCAAAACCATAGGAGGCGCGGTACAACGCAAAGATAATCATTGTCAGCACAATCGGTGTCAGGAATACCACATACCAGTAATCCCCAAAAAAATGGGAAACGGCAATCAATGCTTCCGTATGTGGTGGAATGTCAAACCCCTGAGACACAATAAAGTCGATCAACTGCGGTACCACAAAGAGCATCATGACCGAAATCACCCCCATCAGAATGACCCCGAGAATCAACGGATAGGTCAGCGCTTTGCGGACTTTCCGCCGCAATTCATCCGTCCATTTCATGTGTTCACTCAAATTGAGAAACGATTCCTGCAAATTTCCCGTCTTCTCTCCGGCAGCGATCAACCCGACAAATACCTCATTAAACACAGACGGGTGCTTTGCCAACGCTTCTGAAAATGTCTCACCGGCCTTGATGGATTCAAACACGCTGGCCAGCACGTTATGCAGTTTTGCCGAATCGGTTGCATCCCGCGCATCAGCTAGTGCCTCATGCAACGGCACTCCGGCTCTGTCCAATTGTTCCATATGCAAGCAAAAGACAATCATGTCTTTTAACTTCACTTTAGACAACATGCCGGCCTTACGTGCCTTGACTTCTTTGCAATCGATCATATCCAGCCCAAGCTCTTTCAGCTTGGTTTCCAGATCCAGTTCGTTATCCGCCATCAATTCACCCTTAATAGCACGACCCGTTTCATTAATTGCCCGGTAATTATATGTATGCATAGGATTCCCTTTTCAGCTACAGACGTTCCGTGACATCCACCCGTGCCACCAATTCTTTCACGTCGATTTCTCCGTTGAGTACCTTACTGATGCCATCATCAATCATCGGAATAAATCCTTTGTTGAGCAGATATTCCATCATTTGATTTCGGGTGGCACCGATAGTAATGAGTTCGTCCATTCCCTTGTCGATCGGCATAATCTCCACCATCGCGGTCCGGCCTTTATACCCTTTATTGCCACAGGCTTTGCAACCAACCGCATCATACACCTCCGGCGGGTTTGACGGGGATTTCCCGAGAATGCGACATTCTTCCGGCGTTGCTACGCGTGGTTTTTTACATTCGTTACACAATTTACGTGCCAGACGCTGCGCCACTCCACAAATCAGTGACCCTGCCAACATATGCGACGGGACGCCAATATCATTGAGACGTGGAATAATCCCCAGCGCATCATTCGTATGCAGCGTGGTATAGACCTGGTGACCGGTCAGCGCCGCACGCACGGCATTCAGCGCCGTCTCCTCATCACGCACCTCCCCGATAAAGATGATATCGGGATCCTGGCGCATCAGTGACTTAATACCACTGGAAAAACCGATTACCCCGTCTTTCACGTTCGTCTGGCGAATGAGCGGCAATTCATATTCCACCGGGTCTTCCAGTGTCATGATGTTCACATCAATAGAGTTAATATAGTTCAATACCGAATAAAGCGTTGTAGTTTTACCGCTACCGGTCGGCCCCGTCACAATAATAATGCCCTCGGGGCGTTTGAGCAGTTTTTTGATCAGCGTCATGTTATGTTCACTGAATCCCAGATATTCGAGCGGTACGATGGACTTTGATTTATCCAGTAGACGCATCACAATGTTTTCTCCAAACACTGTGGGTTGGGTCGCCACCCGGAAATCAACCTCACGACCCAGTGCATTAAAGGTAATACGACCATCCTGCGGTAGTCGTGTCTCGGCAATATTCATCCCCGACATAATCTTGATCCGCACTGCAATGGCCGACCAGTAATCGCGGTGAAATGTTCGGATTTGCAGTAATTGCCCATCCACACGATAACGTAAACGTAGAAATGTACCTTCCGGTTCAAAGTGTAAATCCGATGCACCCTGCTTCACCGCATCAATCAATAATGCATTCACCAGACGCACGGTTGGATTCACATATCCGTCCTGATTACCGTCCAATACGCTGATGTCATTTTCACGAATACCGGTCTCAATTTCCTTCAAAATCCCATCAATGGAGATTTCATAGTCATAATACCGGTTAACCAGATCCTGAATTTCCGTTTCTGTGGAATAAACTGGCTTTAAATTCACACCCTTCGGCATATGGCGGCGCACCGCATCCATTGCCAGCACGTCATAGACATCCAGCATGGCCAGTTTTAACTCATTATATTCCAGCGAAAGCGGGACGACTTTATGGCGCGCCGCCACCTCTTTGGGAATCATGCTGATAATGCTGGGATCCAGCATCATTGACTTTGCATCAAAGCGCTCTGTTCCTGATGATTCCGCTAATATTTCGGTTAATGCACTCTCAGTGATAAACCCGAAATCAACCAGAATCTGACCCAGCAATGCTTTGGTACGTTTTTGTTCCTGCAATGCCACATCCAGCTGGTCCTTGGAAATCAGCCCCATACTGATCAGCTTTTCTCCGATGCGCATTTTTGCTGGTCTGGCATCCGGCGCTTTCCCCGGATCAAGCGGTATCAGACTATCATGCTCTCCTGTCAACAGCCCGGAATGTAGTGATGCATCCACATAATCCGGCAGCGCTGCCAGCATTTCCTCTCCTTCTTCGGTGGTTGCTTCCGGCTCAGCCAACGTACCAGTAGACTCATTTGCTTCAATCTCACTGACCTGTGTCCCTTCAAACGGGCTAGGGCTAGATCCGGTCGCCTGTTCCTCTATATCGGAGGGAACAGATACCATTTCATGTGGTTCATCGGGCACAGATGCCATATTATCCTGTTGGTGCAAATCAGCGACGGCTGGTAATTCGTCCGGTTCCTGACGTGCTTCACTTTCAATAGGAGATGTACTGATACCACTGAACGGGCTGACTGCTTCCGAGGAATCTACCTCGTTTACCACATCTTGTGATGCGTCAACCGGCGCTGTGGGTTGAGGTGGTTCCGCCGGCGGCAACGCCGCATCAGGTGACGGTGCCTGCTCAATCGGAGAGACGCTACTACCTTCAAACGGACTGGGTGTACCATTTGTCTCCGCCTGTGCCTGCATATCCGGCATCGGTGCCGGACGGCTCACGTCGTGATAAGGCGGTGGCGGTGCCGTCATGAGACTCTCACTCGCCGCAGTATGTGGTGATTCCGGCACCGGCACATTATCGCTCCCGGTTTCCGTCACAGGCGCCTCGGCCTCTACAGATTCCTGCTGCTGAAGAAACGCCTCATAATCGGACAACGCACCTACCTCTCCCTGTTCGGGATAGTGCTCTGATGCGTGCCCTTCATGCGTCTGTTCTGTGTAACGATCGTCTTGCAAATGCATCATCCAACGTTAATATTTCTGCGTTCATACTCGTTTCACATTAAAATTCTTCATGAATATTTAAGCGAACGATCGAGTATACCTTTTACACTATAGCAGTTTCTCAAATGAAGCATTTCCCTGGATGAGAAACACTTGTATTGCACTGCTATGAGCGAACTGTCACACAAATTCCTTAATTAAAGACTAAATTTTATCCATCGCTCTACGGCGCGGGACTTACTGTTGAATCGGCTTTCACTATTCCTTATGGTATTTGCCATGAGCACACCGTTATCTGTACAGCATCTCTCTAAATCCTTTAGTGGAAGGAACGTACTTGGCGATATTTCATTTGACCTGAAACCAGGCGAAATTTTCGGCCTGATTGGCCTAAACGGGATCGGCAAGACCACGCTGATCAAAATTATCCTTGGACTACTCAAAGAAGACACTGGAACCGTCAGTATTTATGGAGATAACTGGAAGACTATTGCCGCCAAACGCCATCTTTCCTACCTGCCGGAAAAATTCCAGCCATCCCGCTACCTGACCGGCAAAGAATGTATCGAACTGGCACATTCCTACTATAATAAACGTTACGATCACGCCAAGGCTCGCGCGGAAGCAGAGGCGCTGGGACTGGATCCAGACGCACTCACCCGTCGTGTCTCTTCTTATTCTAAAGGCATGGGACAAAAAACCGGCCTGATTGCCACACTGATGGTCGACACGCCGTTGATTATCCTGGATGAACCGATGAGCGGACTGGACCCCATGGCGCGTATCCAACTGAAAGCACGACTGAATCAGGCAAAGTCCGAGGGAAAAACACTGTTTTTCAGTTCGCATATTCTAGCGGATATTGAAGAAATTTGCGATCGCATTGCAATTTTGCACGACACACGATTCTGTTATTTCGGTACCACGGCTGACTTTACGGATCGCTATCGCGACATCTCACTGGAACAGGCCTTCCTGAAAGTCATTGGTGAGGAAGCAGTCAAGAAAACCGCTGCCTGAGCGCAGGGATGACTCCGCAAGAGCTTAGCGTTCTTCGCAAACTGGTAAGAGATCAGGATTACGAGCATTATCTTTGTAGCTTGTTCGCTCCTGCACTTCACCGCACGGCGCTCTGGGCGGCGCTAGCGTTAACCCATGAATTATTGCGCATCCCCACGCTGGCCACAGAGCCCATGGCAGGGCTGGTGCGTCTAAAATGGTGGCAGGAACAACTTGAACAGCATGCCAGCCCGGCTCATATGTCCTCCGAACATCCCGTGCTTACCACCCTTGCACCCTTTCTGCAAACAGATGCCATTCCGTTGACCACATGCCAGACGCTTTGTGACTGCATTGCCACCCAAATGACTGATGCACCGCCATTTCCGCATACGGTGGCCGCAACCATGACAGAAACCTACCGCCTGCTGGGATGCGTTTCCGGAGAACAATCGCAGTCAGAGCTCTATGCAGACATGGGACGTACCTATGGCATGCTTGCTGCAATCCGTACCCGGTACGATACTTCTGCGATCACTAGTGTTGACCTGCATGCCGCACTGGAAGAGATACCGCCCTTCACCCTACCACCACGTGCCAGCCGGTTTCTCACGGCATTATGCTGCCTGAACCGGCTATGGGAACGTCAGATACGGCGCGCGGACGGTAAAAAAGGATCGCTGCCACCACGCCTGCCGTTGTTGCCGCTGCGCTTGTTACTGACAGACCGTTCACCTAACCGGTTTTAGGCGAGAGGTCTACTGCCTGGATAGCCATTGCACCCGCCCGACAGCATGGTATACTGCGGTTATTAATTGCGTTAGAGGGACTGACCGCTATGAATATTGCACTCATACTCTCCGGATGCGGCTATCTGGACGGAGCGGAAATACGGGAATCAGTGCTGACACTGCTGGCGCTGGATCGGCATGGAGCCAAGGTCAGCATGTTCGCTCCGGATGCAGCCCAGCATCATGTCGTCAATCACTTAAGCGGTGAAGCCACAAGCGCATCCCGGAATGTCCTTGAAGAAGCGGCGCGCATCGCCCGTGGCGACATCGCCCCTTTAGAGACCTTACAGGAGGGGGATTACGATGCGCTGGTCATTCCGGGAGGCTTCGGCGTGGCCAAGAACCTGTCGGATTTCGCAATGAGCGGTGCGGCAATGACCGTCGACCCCACTTTCTCGGCTATTATTCAGGCGTTTTACCAGGCAAAAAAACCCATCGGCGCTATCTGCATCGCGCCGGTGATTGTTGCCGCTGCATTGAAAGGAGAAGGTCTGACCCTGACCATCGGCGATGATGCCGGATGTGCGCAGATCATCACCGGATTCGGCCATCAGCACCAGCATTGCAATACCGATGCCGCCATTATCGATGAACCGCACCGCGTAGCCAGTTGCTCCGCCTATATGCGTGACGATGCAGGCATCGCGGATGTGGCCGCTGGTATTGATCGGGTCATTGACGCTGTTATCACCATGGTATAGCAGTTTGACTTTGTGATTGCATGTTGTTTTGTACGTGTGTCCGAAACTTCACCTATTCACAAAGTCAAGGAACTGCTATATCTTTAAAGTTATAGCGCGACCTTCACTTTATGATTATGCCATCCAAACACGTAATCATAAAGTGAACGCGCTATTCAATGTAATAAACAGGAGGCCGCTTAATGCCCTACACACGATTTCTTGCCCTGCTTTCATGCCTGATCGGTATGTATAGCGCGTCTGCGCATGCAGCGCCTGCCGAGGATGTATCCCTGCCTTCTGGTGGCGACCGTTACGCCAAGACCTGTACTCCCACCCCTTCTCTGACGCGGCATCCCTATCCCGGTGGTGCCTATATCCCGAAAACCAACACACTGGCGCGCCCCGACGGCAAAGCACTGTTTCCAGATGGGCAGTTACTCTATGTGCGGGGGCGTGTCTTCGACCAGGCCTGCATTCCACTGAAAAATGCACGGGTAGAAATCTGGCATGCGGATAAAGACGGAAAACATTTCTACGCTGACGCCGGCGATCTTTCTAATCCATATCCGGTGTTCACCGGTGCCGGACAGGTACTGACCGACAATCGTGGCGACTATGTCTTTGAAACTCTGTTTCCGGCGCCCCCTTCCGCCAACCAGGCACCACATATCAATATTCGCGTTTCACATCCTAGCCTGAAGCGCCCGTTAGTGACCACCCTGTATTTTGCCGGTGATCGACGTAATGAGGATGATCGTAGTTATCGCCGTCTCCCGGAAGCAACCAAAACTGCCATAACTGCATCGGTACAACCGTTTGAGCGGGAAGGTATCGGAAATGGACTGCTGGTATTCCATGACCTGACCATTGGCTCTCGCGACGGGTTTCGAGGGTTTTAAACTATAGACACCTTGACGGATCGGCGAGGTAGACGCCAAGTACCTTCACGCGGCTGGAGTAAAATCCAAGCTCTTCCAGCGAACGTTGCACGGCCGGATCGGACGGATGCCCTTCAAAGGTAACAAAAAACTGCGATTCCGTTGAACCACCTCCCCGAATATAACTTTCCAGCTTGACCAGATTGACGCCATTGGTCGCAAACCCACCAATCGCTTTATACAAGGCGGAAGGAATGTTGCGCAATTCGAACAACAGGGATGTCAGCGTTGCCCCATCTCCCGGTTCCGGGTCAGTTGGCTCCTTGGAAATGACCACAAAGACGGTCACATTGTCATCTGCATCCTCAATGTTACGCTCGACGATATCCAGCCCATACAATTCTGCTGCCAGTTCAGAAGCAACCGCCGCTTTCGATGTATCCTTCCATTCGGCAATATCGGCTGCTGCAACGGCCGTATTGGAATGCGGATGCAACGTGTACCCTCCGTCACGCAGATGTGCCCGGCATTGCAGCAAAGCCTGCGGATGGGAATACACATCCTTGATGGTCTTCGTCGTTGCTCCCTTCGGCGCCAGCAAATGATGCTCAATACGCTGGATATGCTCACCGACAATATGTAGCTCCGTTTTCGGCAAAATGTTATGAATTTCAGCCACGCGCCCGGCCTGGGAGTTTTCAATCGGAATCATACCCAACGCGGCCTTACCTTCATGTACCGCGTCAAAGACATCCTCAAAACTCGGCAATCCGAGCGTATCCTTATAGGGTTCTTTTTGACGACAGGCCAAGTCGGCATTCGCCCCGGCAACGCCCATAAAAGCAATAATATTAGCGTTCTGTTTATTCATACCTCTAGCGTATAACCGTTTCAGTGGAATGACAATAGAAGACTCTCCCGGGAATGCGTTGTCGCCTTCACCGACTATAGAGCAGATACACACCGGTAATAAACACCAACCACAATCCGACGCAACAGGCATACCAAATTAACGCACGCGAGAGATCCGTATTTTCCAGCCGGGCGCGACCGTCACCAATCCACGGTTCAGGGCGCTTCCTGCCATCGGCAATATAAGAGCCGCCGAGACTCAGCCCCAGCCCATAAGCAACCAGGCGTAATGGCAGGGTTCGGGTTGTCACAGGCGGCTCACCGGGTTTGCGTGACAAGGCCTGTGTTCCACCGGAGAGACGTGCCTTGGGAACGAATAACAGCGCCGGCCACTGCATCAGCAGCGCCAGTCGCACCGGCACTGCCTGCACCAGCCGATCCCAGAAATGTGCTACGGAGGCAAACGCGCGGTAGCGCATATGACTCATTGGCCACAGGTCGACCAACAGCGAAAACAAACGACACAGCATCAGTCCCGGCAGTCCCAGCAACAGGTACCAGCAAGCCGGTGCAATGATATAACGTGGGAAGCATCGCGCCACATAGGCCACCGTCAGACGCAATTGCATATGACCATCGGCAACCTCCAGATCGGCATCGGTATGAGGCTGCAACAATGTTTCAACCTCCTGTAACCGTTTGTGGCGAATAGCACGATGGATATCCAGTGCCGGTAAAGCAGCGACGCGCAGGGGTAATAAGTACGTCAAAGCGGCCAGCTCCACATACCAGCCCCAGCCGGTTAAGGCAGTTGCCAGCGAGATACAGGCGGCGACTAGCAACGCGATGCCGGTCAGCACCAGTACAACCAACCGTCCGCGCATCCGGCGATCACGCACCGGGCGATGCTGACGATTAAGGCGTCCCTCCAACCCAATCACAATTCGGCGCCAGCCACGCGCCGGAAGATCATACAGCAACAAGGTATGCAGCCATCGCGGTCCGCCGGTCAGCAAGGCCAGATACCCGGCCAGCACCAGCAGAAATAACCGGTCTTCCAGATTATACCATGTCCATTCCATTATAACACTTTAACTTTATTATTATACATATAGCACTTTAAAAATTCCATGGCTCATGTCGTGCAACAGAATTTTTAAGGAAGTACTATAGCTATAAAATGATCGTTTGAAATGATGATACCTTATTCTTTTTTCAGAAGATTTCAATCAATCATAAAGTTAAGAAAGTGCTATATATCTTAGAGTTATAGCGCGACCTTCGGAATGATCTTTCATACAGATTGTATGAAAATCATCCGAACGCGCTATACCAGTGATGGTAGGCGGCTTTCCTGCCCCTGTCACATATTTTCTTCCGGGTGGGATTGTTGTCTTCTTACCACTGTTACAGCGTCGTCGCGTCCACTACCAGTGACGGTGTAAGCAATTGTGGTAGCAGTTGCGGGTCACCGCCCGGCGGATAATAGACATAGAGCGGCACCCCGGCGCGATCATGGCGTTTCAGAAATGCAGTGATGGTGTCATCGTAATCCGTCCAGTCCGCCTTTAATACCGCCATGCCGGTCTGTTCAAAATGTGCCGCCACCGTCTCGGTGTAGAGGGCAATGCGCTCATTGACCTTGCAGGTAATGCACCAGTCCGCCGTCGCATAGACAAAGACCGGCACCTGATTAGCCCGCAACTCCTCCAGCGTCTCCGGCGCGTAAACGCGGGTATGGGTATCCAGTAACGTCACGGCCTGCAGGCGCGACAGACTGTCTAGCCCGGATACGACACCAAGAGCTAGCACGATCAACAACAACCGTTTGCGCATGGTGCTGGCAGTCACGCCGATTCCCCACAATAACAGCGCCACCCCCAGCCCTAGCGCGAACATGATAGCGAGCGCTTCCGTTCCTTCCTGCCGAGTCAACACCCACAGCAACCATGCCGCCGTTGCATACATGGGAAAGGCAAGAAATTGCTTGAATCGTAGCATCCATGCGCCTGGTTTCGGCAGAAATTCCGCCAATTTCGGCCACAGGCTGACCAGCAGAAACGGAGCGGCCAGCCCTAACCCCAATACGACAAAGATCAACAAGGACAGCAATGGCGGTTGTGTCAGGGCGAATCCCAGCGCAGGCGCCATCAGGGGTGCGGTACAGGGTGTCGCTACCAATACGGCAAGCATCCCAGTAAAGAAACTACCGGAAGGGGAGGATTGCGACGCAACGCCATGGCCGAGATTCCCGCACCGGGACGGTAACTCATACACACCAGAAAGATTCAGCCCGACCGCCAGCATCACCAGCGCCAGTCCGGCGACAAATAGCGGGGATTGCAACTGGAATCCCCAGCCGATCTGCGCTCCGCCATATTGCAACACCATTAAAATACCGGCAATGGCTGCGAAACTGAGCAACACCCCACAGGTATATGCCAACCCGTGCCGACGGATGGTTGTCGGGTCGTCACCGGCATGTTTCACCAACCCCAGTACCTTCAACGATAAAACCGGCAACACACAGGGCATCAGGTTGAGGATTACCCCACCGATAAAGGCAAAAAGTAGTGCTAGCGGCAATGACAGGAACGCATCGGCAGACGCTGCCAACGCCGGTGTCATGGGGAGCGACAACGTTGTATCATAAATCAACGCCACGTCTTTGGCCGACCCGGAGCTGTCATCCTGCAGCACGGCACGCCAGGACGTTTGTGCCACCAATGTCCCCTCGGCAAATACCAACCATTGTGCGCCATCTGCCTCCATTGCAGCAGGAAGTGTGGCATTGCTGACACGATTATTGTCGAGTGGAAATAGCTGCACCTCCTGTGCCTGCATATTGTCGGGCAGGCGGACATAGACCTGATCTCCGGCCTGCTTAAACGGCAAGGTCATGGTAGACGCTTCGGGTACGGTGGCCAGCCCCTGATGAAACGCCGCGCTGGCAGAGGCGGGGATAAGCGCGCTGGGCAGGTCTAACGTCAATGTCGCCGATTCGGGTACGCAGATTTCTTCGCACACCAGCCATTCGGCCTCCGCTGTGATCGGCAGATTATAACGGGCATCGGCAGGGGGCGTAATCTGTACATAATGCCATGCCTCATCCTTGTAGCCGTAATTGACGATGCCCGCCATTTCGTAGCGGATCGGCACCGGCCAATGAATGTCACTGGCGGTGAAGCCGTCAGGCAGTGTCAGTGTGACGCGCGTTTCATAGCCGGAATCACCCGGGTTTTTCCAATAGGTATGCCAGCCATCTTTTAGTTCCAGATGCAACGCCACCCAGAACGGATCGCCGGGCGTGTAGGCCTGACGGTCAGCGATCAGCCGGGCGGTCGAATAGTCGTTCGGCACCAGGTCACTACGCAGCATCTCCGCCGCCGCCGGAATGGCAGTGAGCAGCAGCAGGCCAAGGGATAGCAGGGATAGAGATAAATTACGCATACAGGGTTATTCGTGCTAACACTCCCCAGTATTACATAAAACCGGCGCGGAAAGAAGCGACAAAGCAGTAAGGTTATTAGTTGTAGTCATTCCACATAAAAAAAATCCCATCACCACCCGAAGGCGTGCGATGGGAAAATATCATGAAATGTGTTTTTATTTATTGGGCTGGCTCCAGCTCCCCAGGCACACGAGTGCCGTAGGGTTGGCATGAGACTGCTGCGGAACTATGCCGCACCACCCTACTGTTTTCGCAAACAGCAATACTTTTTATAACCCTGTTGGGTTCTGGCTCGTACTGAGTCAGGACGGGAGTGTTGGGTTTGCGGATCACCGCAATACACAGGCTTACGCCTAGCATAGAAGCAGTTAAAAAAAACACAAACTTCCCAGAAAATTTCATGATAGCGTCCTCACAACTAACGTAAGAGACCATCATGACCAGCCGCGCCCTGTATCTTAGAGATACGCGCGGAAATGACTGACCATGACGGTCAAAAGACTGTTTGAAATTGAAAAACAGGTATCAGACCCTTCCATGATACCATAACTTTCTGATAAGAAATATGAAATTTTCAGGACATCACTAGGCATCAGCACCTTCGGCGTCAGTGACGGTTTCATATTCAATCTTATGCATAGTTCGCTTAGTGTAACATGCCAAAAAAACGAGGCTAAGCTTAGGTGCGTGGTTCACGCTCCGTTGCTGTAACCTCAACGATTTTTAGGTCCATGTCCAGTTGAAACTTCAGCTGAGCAATTTGTTTCTCAGAAAGCTTACTTACTTTGATAAGCGCACGATCCCTTCCAATGCCAGGCAACTCTGCCGAGTAATAAGAAAGTTGTCCACCTAGCTCTTTTATTTTATCCCAAATCTCTCCTTCCGTAACAGGAAGGCGTGCTTCCAACTCTCTAGGGTAGGAAACAATCAAACAATTGGTAGAACTCATCGTTCCTTAATAAAAACAATTGCTTCTCTTATATTCCATGCACGGAATCATGTAAAGCTTCCTTTAGGTAATGCAAACGCTCACCCAAGCGGCATGAGCAGCGCGGCAACGGGTCGGGATTCGGCAATCAGCACATTATAGGTGCGGCACGCTGCCCCGGTATCCATCGCATCCAGCACCAGCCCATACTGCGCCTTGACTGTCTCCCGCAGGGATGGCGGCAGGAAACAGCCGCGCTCCCCCGCCCCGACCAGTACGATCTCCGCTTCTCCTGCAAACATCGCATACATGTCCGGCTGCGTGAGCGCCTCCGGCGTTAGCGACGGCAACGGCTCCACCCGCTGCGCAAACAGTGCCAGCGGTTCCGTATGACTGACCCCGTCAATCACCACCCCATCCCGTCCATAGCGAGCGATGGTCAAAACAGTATCGGCAATCTCGGGGGTAATATCCATATGCGGCTACGATAAACCAGTGGCGTATTTTTTCAACCGTTGCCGTACATTTACCCGCAATGGTACTGGCATCGACGCACGGCAATGCTATGATAGCGGCCATATGCACCGATTATTGCGATTCTTCATCTTTTCCTGTCTCTGTGTCTTGGGCGCCCTTAGCGTTCGCCCAGTGGTTGCGGCCGGGAATATGGCCAGCTTCACCGTGATGGCTGATCCCAGCCTGACCGTACCACTTAACTTGATTGCCCGTGAGTATTCCCTGAAGCACAATATCTCCATCACCACCGTGTTTTCCTCCACCCGCACTCAATTGCGCGACATTGAACGCGGCGAGGAAGCCACCGTCATCATCGCCGCCAACACCAGCTGGATCGACAAGCTTCAGCAGAAAGGATTGATCGATGTTTATTCCCGCACCAATATCGCCCGTAACCGGCTGGTGCTGGCCGGGTCGCAGTTTGAAGTGCGGCAGGTCAACCTGGATACTGCGCCGAACATCGCTGCCTTTACCGATGAACCGAAGGAATTTATGCTGGCTATGGGCAACCCGGCCTTCACCTCCGAGGGCAGCTATGCCATTGACGCACTGGATCAGCTGACATTGGAGATGACACTGGAACCGCATTACAGCTTCTTCCGCAACATGTATCAATTGATCGACACGATTCACCGGTACCGCGCCATGGGCATCGTGTTCCGCTCCGACGCGCTACTCTTCCCCAACATTCGGGAAATCAGCGCCTTCCGCCCTGATGCGCATCGTCCGATTCTGTATCAAGGCGCTGTGGTTGCCGGGGAAAATATGGAGTTGGGGCGCGAGTTTCTGACCTATCTGAATACCGATGCCGCCCATCGTATCTTTAAAGCTTACGGTATGGATCCGGCGATTTAATAATTTTTCACTAGCCGTAGTATCTACACTAATGTAAAGTGCAGTTAGTTCTGATATAGGCTTTTACTATGAGTAAAAGGCGAATTTTTCAGTTAATGGCAGTAGTAGCCATTATGGGGATGTATGGCGTCCTCATCTTCATTCCGCGGCATTGTTACATTAAGATATATTTCATTATTATATGTTGCTGTTCTTCTGTCGTAAATGATAGGAGTGTTTTATGGATTGTGTTCGATGCGGTAGTG